>CAZJPQ010000053.1:0-4571 GCA_964548115.1 uncultured Planctomycetaceae bacterium | reverse complement strand
AGCTTGGTCTTCGGATAACGCTTGTGAACTTTGCGATAGATTTTATCCAAAGCAGGTTCATGGAGTAAGACCAGGTTGACCCGTAACCCCGTGAAAATATCTTCCAAAGCTTTCAGGGTATTGACTGGACAAATGAAATAATCGTAAGCATCAAGGGTTTCAAGAAGAGAAAGCTTGAAATCCTTGGGCTTATAAACCATCAGGAAATAACGCTTCGGCATCGCTGGCCTCCTTAAAAAGGTTTGGCGGTAAAGCGAAGCCGAGTGCCTCAAAAAGCCTCAGATAAAGAGGCCTAAAACAAAAGGGCGCACCAGCTACCGCCTACGATCCAGGCCTGCAACAGCCCTTGCAACAAGCGAATACGCCAGCGCACCCAGAAGGTGTCCTGTGTTCACAGTGTTGCAAGCGGCTCGGAAACGTTGCAGTTCGGATCGTACCGCTAATATAATTGTCGTCGAGCAACTCTTGCCCGACTTAGGAGCGATCATAAACCAAAGGTCTTAATCGTTCTAAATGATTCTTTGGGAGAGTTTAAGATTTTAGAGCTCTGGAAAACCCTCAGAAAAAAGAGATTAAAGTCACTTTTTGGGCAGAGGACCAACTTTCAATTTCACACTTTCTGAGGTGATAGTGAAAAGCTTTGTGTTAAACACTCTTTCACAAAAGCTTTGCACTCGTTCAGCAAAGAGTTTATTCTGGAAAGGATCCTTTGCATGCCTTTTTGCTTTGTATTCAAGTTCAAAACAAAGAGATAAAAGCTTGTAGGGGGTTGGTATGGGGAGCATTATGTCTGAGCTTAATTTTGAGCAAGAACTTTATGGAATTCTCGAGCGTGATTCGCGTTATTCTCGTAACGCTTACCTTTTCGCCTTTCAAGCTCTTGAATATACCATGAAGAGTTTTCTTCAACTTGATGAAGATAAGCGTCGCCATGTCAGTGCCCAGGAGCTTTTAGATGGGATGAAGGAGTATGCTATTAAGCACTTTGGTTATATGGCTCGTTATGTTTGGGAGAGTTGGGGAATAGGATCTACTGATGATTGGGGGAATGTTGTTTATAACCTGATTGATGCTGGCTTGATGAAGCAGAATGAAGAAGATTCGCCAGAGCTTTTTTCTGGAGTTTTTGACTTTGAAGAAGTTTTTGAGCGGGCCTGGGAGTTTTCATAGGCCTCATCTGGGGGTTCTTCCTGAAATTATCTTTATGACTCTTATTTATAAGAGTTTTTCGCTCTCTCACTTCAAAACGGTTTCCTTGTTTTTGAGGTAATAAAAGAAGTTTTGAAGTGGAAGAGAAAACCGTAATGAATGAAAGAACGGGTTCAATTTCACCTGTACGTGGATCAAAATCATGGATGATGAGCAGCATAGAGAGGAAGTTTCTGAGCACAACCAGCCTTTGCCAATGGTTGTGATTCTTGGGCGTCCTAACGTTGGTAAATCAAGTATTTTTAACCAGCTTGTGCGCTCTCGTATCGCTATCGAAGATCCAATCCCGGGAACGACTCGTGACCGCATAAGTTTTCAGTACAGGCTTATGGATCGGGTTTTTGAGCTTGTTGATGCTGCTGGAGTTGGATTGGTTGATGAGCAGCGTCTGGAAGAGCATGTTGAAGAGCAAATTACTTTTGCGCTCGAAAGGGCAGATCTTTTAATTATGGTTACCGACATAAAGGAAGGTCTTGTTCCCCTTGATATGCAGGTTGCAAGGCTCGTGCGCAAGCAATCAAAGCCTGTGATTGTGGTGGCAAATAAAGCAGATGCACCACACCAGGACAATCTTGCAGGAGTTTTTCACCGTTTAGGATTAGGAGAACCTCTTACCTTTTCTGCCCGAGAAAGGCGGGGACGTGATGAGCTTGAAGAATTAATCTTTGAAAGTTTGCCTCCGAAAAGGGCGAGTGAAAATATTGAAAGTGTTTTATCGACATTGCGTTTTGCTGTTGTGGGTAAAAGAAACTCTGGAAAATCAAGCCTGATTAATTTTCTCAGTAAAGATCAACGTTTAATCGTTAATGAGTTGCCTGGCACAACTCGCGACTCTGTGGATGTTCATTTTAAATATCAGGACCTTGAACTGACAGCCATTGATACTGCAGGGATCCAGCGTAAACGGAGTATTGCGAATTCTGTTGAGTTTTACAGCCAGGCTCGGGCTTTAAAAGCAATTAAGCGAGCAGACGTCGTTATTCATTTGATGGACTGTCTGGAAGCAACCTCAAAGCTTGACCGTAAACTGGCAGAAGCTGCTCTTGAAGCCTCTAAGCCGGTTGTTATCGGCGTTAACAAATGGGATCTTGTGGAGCCAGGGGTTAAGCTTAAGGATTTTAAAACCTATATTGAGGCGAAGTTGCCGATGCTTCGTTTTGCGCCTCTATCTCGGGTGAGTGTGCATCAGGGGCTTGGTTGTTTTGAGCTGCTTGAACAAACGTTGAACCTTCATAAGCAGGCTCATTTTAGAGCAGGCACTGGTGAGCTTAATAGAGCTGTCCAGGAAGCCTTTGATCGCCACAAGCCTCGTTCCCGCTATGGTAAACCAGCCAAGCTTTTCTATGCTACCCAGGTCAGTGCTGCTCCACCTACCATTCTTATCTATGTGAACGATAGTCGTATCTTTCGGGGGGCCTGGAATGATTACATTCAAAACCAGTTGCGGAAACGCTTTGATTTTTCACATATTCCTCTCAGAATAGCTTTTAAGAATCGTGAACGGGTCACGCTGGATGCTAAGGGTGGAAGTAAAACGAAATGATTTCAAGCCTCTGTAATCGAGTCACTATGTTTTTAATTTATTTTTTGAGGTTTGAATGAGTTCGAAGTCAATAAAAGTGCGCAGAAGTCGTAAAAGAGTAAAAAAGCCTTGTTGCAAAGTATTATTTCAGTTTAGCCGCTATTATTAAGTGAAATCCCAATGATCTGCCCTTCATTTTTACGGAGCTTTTTGAACTGTAGAGGCGGTTAGGCCTGTGTCCATGCGCGTTGAAGATGTTTGAACATGTTAAAATCAAGAGCAGATCAAAGGTTTTCGAAATATAAGGGTGCTGAACTTGTTGCATGAAACGTGTATCCTGAAAATGGGGGCTCATGGGTGGCTAAGAGGCCTTAGCATTTTCCTTATCAAAGGCTTCTTCGTTAAAAGTGATGTGGAGCTTCTCTTCTTTTCCTTCTTTAATAAGCAGCCCATAGGAGTCTGCAATAGTAAGAATAAGGTCTTGAATAGAGGAGCTTTGGAGTTGAGGGCTTTGAAGATGAGGCGGATCATCAAAAATCTGGATTTCGACTTCAAAGTATTGTCTCTCAGCCGCTTCTTTCAATGTTTGGATGCAAATGGCTTCAAGCAGGTTTGCTGCAGAAGGGGTGAGTATTCTTCCCTTGCCTTTGCTTGCAACTTTAACATGAATTTGATTCATTGGGGTGCAGATTGTATTGTAAGATGAGATGGCTTTTTCAATACATTCAAGGAGTGAGAGCGAGTCTTCTACTGGAATAACGAGTTCATAGAGAATTTCATTGCAGCGTTGTATGCCAATATTAATTGACTGCCAGGGGCCATCAGGAAAATCTTTTTCAAGTTGGTTGCAGCCAGCTCCAATGAGTTGAAAATGGCTGAAGAAATTATGCATGATGCCAACGCTGAGCCCTTTTGTGATTTCAGCTTTCAGCAGTCTTTGGAGATCTTTCTTTTCTTCCCGGGAGGCATGATTATTCGTTGGAGATTGGCTCATGGTTTTCTATCGCTTTCTTAGAAAAATGGTGTGATGGTTATAAAAAGACCAAGTCAAAATGTGACTTTTTTAACATTATTGAGTAGCCTATAATTTTTTGAAAGGTCTTCGCAACAATAAAATTGTTTCTTTAACCAGTATTTAAAGAACAGAGCACATAAAAGCCATAAAGTGCGACCGAAGTCAATGTTGTTCGTATTGATCCAAAAAAACGCCTAAATTGAACATGGTTTTTGCTCTTTTCTTTCGGGGGATAACTTTGTTATGGGGGGATTTTAGGAAATTGCAGGATGAATGAAGAGTGAGCCATTTTATCAGATGGCTGGTTTTGTAAGCAGCCAATTTGACTTTTTTCAGCTTGATCTGTGTTGCTTTGGGTACCCCTGTTACCCTGTACTTTTGGGTGGATTGGTTATTTTGCTTGTAGTGGAGACTGTTGCAGGTCTACGAGTGGGATGGTGCTTGACGTATTCTTTCGGCGTGAGAGCGGTGGGGCCCTTTGGAGTGGTGCAGCTTAGAAATTAAGGGGTTTTTTCGCTTCGCAGAAATTCAAGCTTTTCCGTTTCGAAACGGCTTGGTGGCTTCTTCATTCCAGAACAGCTTAGGGGTAAAGAAGCTTTTCCACTTCAGGAAGTGCCCCCAGCACTTCCTTCTCGTTCCAAAGTCTTCCCACTGCGAAGTCTCACTCCAAAGTCCCGGCACTCCGCTCTCGCTCTTTTTAGAGCTTCTCCGCTTCGCAGAGTGCCAACCCCGGCACTCCGCTCTCGCTCCGAAGTGTGACTTTTGTCGCTTTTTGAACTGAGCGTGGAAAAGTTTCCCTGAACTTACGGGGGAGCTATCGCCTCA
>CAZJPQ010000052.1:0-4807 GCA_964548115.1 uncultured Planctomycetaceae bacterium | reverse complement strand
AAAAAGGTTTGACGGAAAAGCGATGCTGCTTGACCCTGCTTAAAGAAGCCTCAAATAAAGAAGCCTAAAACGAAAGGGCGCACCAGGCATCGCCTCCTCATAGGCCGACCAAAGCCCTCCCTGAAAGCGAACAATCCCAGCACACCCAAGGGCATGTGGAGTTATTCGCGGTTCAAGGATCAAACGCAAAAGCGTTTGAAGTGGTCGTTTATGAGGACCGCGTATACAATTGTCGTCGGGCAACTCTTGCCCGACTTGAGAGTGATCTTAAATAAAGAGGCTAGACACTTCTAAACCATTCTTTGGGGGAGTATAAGATTTTATAGCTTTGAAAAGCCCTCAGAAAATGTGACTTTTATCACTTTAGGGCAGGGGCGACAACACAGCTCAAGAAATTTTTTCCTGAAGTGTGACTTTTGTCACTTTAGAGGTAGTGGTTCCCCCGCAAACCCAGGAGGGTTTTCCATGTTCAACTCAAAAAGTGATAAAAGTCATACTTCAAATTTTCGGCGCCCTGCTTCCAACTTTGCAAAGAGATTAAAGTCACTTTAAAGGGCGAAGAGAACAACATAACGTAAGAAGTTTTCCAGCCCTGTTTAAGCACTGCGCCTCTACTCCAAAGGAAGCACAAAACTTCATAACTTATGAAATTCCTGAAGAATTGTTTTGATCTCGGCAGCCGTGAGAACACCACGATCTCCGCGAATCTTAAGCTTTTCGTGGTAATCAAGGGCATGGTTGAGTGTAAGCACCACAAGCGTAAGGTTTTGATGCTGGTGACTCGTCTTGAAAGAAACCTTCTCTAAATCTTTTTCACTCACGATCAAAATTTGGAACTTCTTACGTTGAAGGCTTTTCCACGCCCAGTTCAAAAGGTGACAAAAGTCATACTAGGGCAATAGGCTCCCCGCAAACCGAGAGCAGCTTTTCCGTTTCGAAACGACTTGGTGATAAAGAAGCTTCTTTACCCCAAAATCATCCTGAAGTAGAAAAGCTCTCAAAAGGGCGAAAGGTATGGCTATAGAGCATCAGTGCGATATTACAACCACACTGCCCGCTTCTGAGATTGATTTTTCCACATTTGAGGGATGCAACAAGCCTTACGCCGATTCCCGCAAGGTTTTATCGCGATCTGACTGGCTTTTATCCTGAGTTTCAAGGGCTTGAAGTTCCTCAAAACTATCAAGCAAGGAAGCATTTCCCCTAACAATTTCTGGCTCGACACGATAGCGTCGAACTCCACTCCTTGATTTCTGGCCAGGAAGTTCAAAAAGAGCATTGAGCATAAAGGCTTCAATCACGGCCCTCAAGCCCCGCGCACCAGTCTTTCGTTCAACCGCTTTATGAGCAATCGCAACTAAAGCTTCATGGCTAAACTCAAGTTCAGCACCCTCAAGTTCAAAGAGTTTTTTGTATTGTTTTACAAGTGCATTTCTTGGCTCCGTTAAAACCTTTGTCAAGGCTTCAACATCAAGCTCTTCTAAAGCTGAAATTACAGGTAAGCGCCCAATCAACTCAGGAATAATCCCAAAATGTACGAGATCCTCAGGTTCAACCCGAGGCAAAAATTTCTCTCCCGTTTTTTCTTTAGAATCTTTGTCGCTTTCAGAAGAAAGCGTACCATGAAATCCAATGGTTGTTTTCCCAACCCGGCGCTCGATAATGTCGTTTAAGCCAACAAAAGTACCACCACAAATGAAAAGTATCTTGCTCGTATCAATCTGAATATAGGCTTGTTCTGGGTGCTTGCGCCCCCCTTGAGGAGGAACATTTGCCACAACGCCTTCAAGCATTTTTAAAAGACTCTGCTGTACCCCTTCTCCAGAAACATCGCGTGTAATACTGACATTGTTCTGAGTCCGCCCAATTTTATCGATCTCATCAAGAAAGATAATACCACGTTCGGCTTTTTGGACATTGAAGTCCGCAGCCTGAAGAAGCTTTAAAAGCAGGTTTTCAACGTCTTCTCCAACATAACCAGCTTCGGTTAAGGTCGTTGCATCACCTATTGCAAAAGGCACATTCAAAAATTTTGCCAGGGTTTGGGCCAATAAAGTTTTCCCCGAACCCGTTGGGCCAACCAGCAAAATATTCGACTTCTCAAGAATAATATCTTGATCCTGAGAATCCGTTTGTTCACGAGTAGCTAAGATTCGCCGGTAATGATTATAAACGGAAACCGCCAGAACCTTTTTAGCCTCTTCCTGTCCGACAATATAAAGATCAAGTTCTGATTTGATTTTTTGAGGGATAGGAAGATTTTCTGGATCAAGCTCAAAACTTTCACCACTTTTACTTTCAATCCGCTCTTTCTGCTGCTGTTCCTGAAGAATGGTATTACAGAGATCAATACACTCATTACAAATATAGACCCCTGGAGGTCCTGCAATCAAGCTCTCAACCTGACGACGGGTTTTCCCACAAAAGGAGCAACGCTCAATTTGGTTACGAGTCGACTTTGTACTACTCTTAGCCACCTTCTATTACCTTCTTATTCAATCTTTTGTTCAATTGAAAACAAAGCGTTTCAGCTCCTACCCGAATCCATCTAAGAACTTTAAAGCCTATATAAGATAAGGGTCCATAAAACTCCAAAATTTTCTACTTTAATTTTCCACTCTCTTTACCACGCAACAGATGTGATGGCCCTTGTTTCATACAATATTGAAGGCTTCCTTGCCTAAGATTTCCCTTATCTGGGATAAAAAACCTGGATAAGAAACAGCAACCCATTCTTCGCCTTGCAATAAGGAACTTCCTGACGCAATGGAGCTCGCTACTATCAATGCGAGGGCTATACGATGATCACCGTGACTCTCTAAACTTGATGATCCTGATAAAGCTGTCGGACCTTGAATACTAAAGCCATCTTCAAACTCTTTAATATCTGCACCCAATTTTCGAAGCTCTTTGCAAATTGCAGAAATTCGATCAGATTCTTTGATGCGAAGCTCCAAAGCACCTTCAATACGCGTTTCTCCCTGAGCTTGAGTTGCAACCACCGCCAAGAGAGGAAGCTCATCAATGATCCCTGGAATATCCTCTTTCCTAAGCCTGATCCCTTTGAGCTGAGATTTTTTTATGCTTAAATCGCCAAGAGGCTCTCGACTTTTTGTTTCCTCACGGTTTGTGATCTCAAAACAAAGCCCCATTTTCTCAAGAGCAGATAAAAAACCACAACGGTAAGGATTAAGCCCCACGCCCTGGAGCTTGAGATCGACATTTGGCAAGAGAATACTCAAGGCTAAAAAATAAGCTGCTGACGAAAAATCTCCAGGAATGGTATAAGAAAGCGCTTGAAGCCTGCTTTTTCGAACCACAATACTTCCCTGGCTGGAAACCTCTATTTCTGCGCCCATGGCCTGAAGAAGACGCTCGGTATGATCTCGAGTTGGAATTTCCTCATAAACCCTCGTAGTACCTTCGCTACGAATACCCGCCAATAAAAGCGCTGACTTCACCTGAGCACTTGGAACTGGTAAAGCATAATCGATTCCCTGAAGCTCACGGCCTTTTATCTCTAAAGGCAAATGCCCCACTGAATCCAAAGAAAGAAAAGTCGCCCCCATACGCTCTAAAGGATCCATAACTCGTCCCATAGGACGTCGACACAAAGAACGATCCCCCTTGAGAGTATAAAAACCTTCAGCTTCTGAAGCTAAAACTCCAAGCATCAAACGAGCCGTCGTACCAGAATTACCACACTCAAGCTCACAACCAGGAGACACAAACCCCTTTGCTTCCATACCTTCAATCTGAGTTTCCTGCCCTTCTTGAGTTATGGAAACTCCTAAATTCTGAAGAATAACTTTGGTACGATTCACATCCTGACCACTTGAAAGGTTGCCCAAATGGCTTGTCCCTTCAGCCAATCCAGCACAGATTAAAGCACGATGACTTATAGATTTATCGCCAGGAAAGCTCAAAACAACGGGCAGACTGGGATAACGAAAAAGCTCTGGAGAGATCTCTAACATTCGTAACCACAGATTCTATCAGCTACCACCACATTTACGACGGGGCGCGTAATAATATTCACTTTGTCAACAATATAACCTTTATATTGAATACTGAAATGATTTATGTGAACTCAAAGCAAAAGTTGTAGAATGCTCATCTTAAGAATTCTACAATATTATACATTTTGAGAGATCCATGTTTATTTGGTATAATCAGGGGGTAGAGCTTAGAGGGCACGACTGGTTCTATAAATAAATCAATATAACCTTAAGTCCTCTTTAACAGAAAGATTGTTAGCCCATACAACCTAGAATCCTTGCAGAGGTTAAATTATGAATGCACTTTTACAGCCTGAAATCTTTGGCTTTCATAAATTCTTAGCCTTTTTGGTTTTGCTTTGCTTTACACCAATGACTTTTGCTCAAGCCATGGATGTAAGAGAAACAGATGACTCTGGACTGCTTCTAGCCCATAATGACGCAGCGGCCAGTCTTCGAGATTTTGGGGACCAGCCTGTTGACGCTGGCGCAACTAGCTGGACAAAAATTTATGTTGAAAATACAGGTGGCAGCAATCTTACCCTAGGTTTCGTTACCGTCCCAGTAGGCTTTACAGATAACTTTCAGATTAATACTTCTGGCTGGTTTGGAGTTGTTGCTCCAGGAGCAAGTGTTTTCTTCAGGGTCCGTTTTAATCCTTCATCAAAAGGAACAAAAAACGCCGCTGTCTCCTTCACTCATAATGATGGGAGTCAGACTTCGCCTTTTGTTGTCAACTTTACCGGAGTTGGAACTGGCACACCTGGCCTTTGGGATGGCAGTGAGAGTGATGATTGGACTGACGGGGG
>CAZJPQ010000051.1:0-4923 GCA_964548115.1 uncultured Planctomycetaceae bacterium | reverse complement strand
AAGGTAAAGCGGATAAGCGAAGCCGAGTGCCGCAAAGAGCCTCAAATAAAGAGGCTTAAAACGAAAGGATGCACCAGGCATCGCTCCCACTACAGGCCGACCAAAGCCCTCTACAAAAGCGAACATCCCAATGCACCCAAGAGTGCAGGGTTATTCGCGGTTTGTAGAACAAGCGCAAAAACGCTTGCATTGGTCGTTAGTAATGGACCGCGTATACAATTGTCGTCGAGTAACTCTTACCCGACTTGAGAACGATCTTAAACCAAAGGCCCAATGAGTTCTAAACCATTCTTGAGGGGAGGTTAAGATTTTATAGCTTTGGAAAACCTTAAGAAAAAGTGATAAAAGTCACTTTAGGAGTGAGCTTGATTCTAAAGTTTTACACAAAAACCTTGGAGTTTTACTCTGATTCCGAAGGGCTATTCTCTTTTAAGATGTGTTGGATCACAATTTCAGTTCCCATGTAGTCCCATTTTTCAAAGCTTGGATCGAGGAGCGTCATTTTGAGATCAGGATATTTTTCGTGAAGGTTGTAATAGAGTTCGTCATCAAAGAAGTCTTCATGCAAAAGAACAAGGTCTGTTTCTAAGGCTTGAAGGTAGCTTTGAAGCAGCTCTACGCTGTCCACGGCCCGGCCAATCAGGCCATACTTACGGCAGGCCTCAACAAAGGTTTCTCTGAAGTATGGGTCCGGATAAAGAATCATAACACGCAAACGCTTCGGCATCGCTGGCCTCCTTCGTAATAAAAGGTAAAGCGGATAAGCGAAGCCGAGTGCCGCAAAGAGCCTCAAATAAAGAGGCCTAAAACGAAAGGGCACGCCAGCCATCGCCCTACTCGCAGGCCTGCAACAGCCTCCACTACAAGCGAATAACTGACGCACCCAAGATGCGCAGCATTCACGATGTAGTGGACGGCTCAGAAACGTTGCAGTTTGCGAGTAGCCGCTATTTAATTGTCATCGAGTAACTCTTACCCGACTTGAAAACGATCTTAAACCAAAGGCTTGATGAGTTCTAAATGATTCTCTTGGGGATGATACAATTTTAGAGCTTTGGAAGACCTCGATATAAAGTGATTAAAGTCACGTTGGAAGTGAAATGATAAGGAATAAGAACGCAACGAAGAAAGCTTTCATCCCGCTGGAACAAAGCCTTCAAAACGAGCCCAACAGCTTAGTCCCGCTTATAAAACTTTTTTGCCTGCTCTGTTATACAAGTCACAAACTCTGTCTTTCCCACAGTATAAGCAACCCTATCGTAAGCATAAGAATTTGCCAGCTCAAGTTTAAGCGCTTGATATTCTGCTGCGATCTCTGGCCGCTCAATCAAATAATCACGGAAAAACAATCGCTCCCAGTGTTCAAAATCTGCTTCAACCATATGCAGATGATGGGTACGAATTCCAGCCCGGTCTCGCTTAATAAACCAAGCATAAAAGGGCGGACCATCATCCCCCCGCGTTGGTCGCCAGAAATAATCATACCCTTGGGATTCAAGAACTGGCACGATTCGTTCTTTGGTTTCCTGTAAATCCCTGACTTCTATCAGCATATCAATAATTGGTTTGGCCGCTAGATTCGGAACTGCAGTGCTTCCAAAGTGCTCAATCCGCCGGATCATTTCTTTTGGAAGACACGAATACAAGTGCTCTTTTTCACGACAAAAATACTCAGGCCAGCTTGAATCATAAGGCTTTATAACAATATCATCAGCTAGCGCCCTCGCAATTTTTTCTTCAAGACTTTCCATCTCCAAAGCTCCCCATACCAAATGAAGTCAGAGCAAAGCTTTCGACGACAAAACGAAAAACTTGAATCCACAAGGAAACAAGCCCTCAAGCTAGACTTATTTAAAAATGAATTGTTGACCTCTAAAGGCTTAATTCTCTTTTTTGGCTTCCAAAAGTTCCTCGACCAGGACTTCAGGCACAAAACGACGGGCATCTTCTTTATGATACCCACGCACCCAGACTTGCCCATTAACATGAACAAAAGGAATCGCCCGCTTGCCCGTCTCCTTCTCAAGGAATTCAGCAGCGCCATCATCGTGATCAATCTCAACCAACTGATAGCCCACCCCCTGCTGGTCAAGCCAATCTTTCAAGCGGTTGCAATCCGGGCACCAGGTTGCTGAATAAACGCGAAGATCAAGTCCTTCAAGCTTTTCACGAACGGAATCCATAACTCTTTCTCCTTATTCTTCAAGCGGTTAAATATGGCCTTCTTCTTGACAATCAAGCTCAACCCGAGAGCGAATACCCGACTCAAGCTCATAGGTGTTATAAGTGCTCATATCACACCCATAAAGATGTAACGTGACCGCCCGCTGATTATTCCCAGAAACCCCTGTTTGATGAATATGATCTGGGTTTGGTAAAAAAGTACTGATTGAACCTTGGGTAAGGATCACCTGATTGCCGCGAACTAAGCGCTTATCTTTTTCAAAGTACAAGAAATTCTGTTCTTCAAAAATTCCTTCAAGCACCCCCACAACTCCCCAGGTCCCATGGTCATGAATCGGAGTCCATTGTCCTGGCTCCCACACCATGCTGAAAATTGAAAACTGTGATTGTGGACATCGATAAATAAGGTTCCGCGTATACTTATCAGAAGACCCCTTAAAATGCTCAGGCTTCATGAAAAGAGGAGCATCACTTAAAAGCTTTTGCATATGGGGCATCAGGCGCAGAACAATTTCTGCAGGCTCCAAGCCAATACTTGCACCAGTAACATCCTGACAGGTTGCAACAAAACGCTCAAAAGAATATCCACTCTCGATCATAATACATTCATTTCTTCAATCATCGTGCTACATCAAAATTATGCTGAATTCTAAGAAGCATGGACCAGTTCAGACTCATCAAAAAGAGCATCAACAAAGGCATGGACATTAAAACGCTGAACATCATCAAAAGATTCACCAAGGCCAACATACTTCACCGGAATATCAACATGCCTGTTAATCGTAAGGACAGCTCCCCCTTTAGCGGTACCATCAAGCTTTGCAAGAAAAATACCCGAAACCTCAACACACTCCTTAAACACTTGGGCCTGATGCAAAGCATTTTGTCCCGTTGTGGCATCAAGTACCATAATGGTTTCATGGGGGGCATCTGGAATCAGCTTTTTCATAACGCGATGCACCTTCACAAGCTCTTCCATCAGGTTTTTTTGGGTATGCAAGCGGCCAGCGGTATCCACAAGAACAACATCAAAATTCCCTTGAAGCGCTTGTTCACATCCCTCATAAACCACAGCAGCTGGATCCCGCCCCTGAGGTGCCGTATAAATCTCACAACCTATCCGCCCAGACCAGGTTTTAAGCTGTTCTACAGCAGCAGCTCGAAAGGTATCAGCCGCGATTAAAAGCACCTTCTTGCCCTCCCTGGTCAAAATATTTGCAAGCTTGGCAATACTCGTTGTTTTCCCTGAGCCATTAACCCCAACAACCAGAATAACACTTGGGCCTTCCTTAGCAAAATTCAGAGTATTCTTTTCGGCCTGAAGACGATGCTTCAAGTCTGCCTTTAAAAAAGGTAAAATATCGTCCGTTGTAAGCAGCTCCCCCTTCTTCCAGGCCTCTCGAATATCTTCGATTAAGATCTCACTGGTATTGATCCCCATATCGGCTTCAACTAAAGCCTCTTCCAGAGTCTCAAGAATATCTTCGTCGATCTTCTGCCCAAGCCCCAAAACTCCTAAAACGCGACGGTTAAAACTCAACCGTGTCTTTGTCACAGCCTGTTTAAGCGCTGCAAAAACACCCTTTGGCTTTTTTTTCTGGGTATGTTCTGAAGACGAGGAAGGCCGTACAGCTTCTGGCTCAGGTTCTGATTTTTGAGGTTCTGCTGATCCTTGTTCTTCTACAGGCTGGCTTTGCTCTGATTCTTGAACGCCTGCTCTTTGATCAGGTTCCTCAACACCTGCTATCGATTCGGATTGAGTGGCTGCTTTCTCTTGCTCACTCTTTTCAACGTGTTCTTGAGGAAGGGCATTGAGCTTCTGAGCATACTCAGCCTCAAGCTCCTGCTCGCTTTTCTTTTTCTGGCCACGCTTAAAAAAAGAAAATAACCCCATACCTTTTCTCCACACTTCCTGCTCTCTTAAGCCGATTTACCCTGATTTTTGTCTGGACAATAATTTTGATAAAGCTGATCAAGGATGCCATTAATAAAGCTTGCTGATTTCTCTGTGGAATACTTCTTTGCCAGCTCAAGAGCCTCAAAAATCGTAACTTTCGGAGGGATATCTTCTACAAAAAGAAGCTCGTATGCTCCAAGCCGCAGCAAAGACCGATCAATATAAGCCATGCGAGAAAGCTCCCAGTTCTCAGCCTTTTCGCTGATTTTCGCATCAAGCTCATCAAACCGCTCCTTTGCTCCACGATAAAGCTTTAACGCAAAATCCTGTGATTCTCGACTCACCTCTTCTTCGGCAAGCAGCACTCGTAGACTCCCCTGCACCCCTTCTTCGTCGAAAATATCAATCATATAGAGCAGCTTCATGGCAAGCTCACGCCCCCGTGAACGATGACGCAAACCTGGATCCAAAGTCTCAGGGTCAAGTACATTTTTTCCCATATATAAGGCCTAACGTATAATACTTCTTTTGGACTATTAAAGCTTCGGGTTTAATCAGCTTTTCATATTATTAGAACTACGAACGAGAAAGAACCTTAAGCCTCAAGCTTACGAAGCAAGTTTACCATTTCAAGGGCAGCCATGGCAGAGTCCCAACCTTTATTGCCCATCTTGCTGCCCGCACGCTCAATGGCCTGTTCAAGACTATCAACCGTAAGAATACTATTTAAAACCGGAACCTTTGTTTCAAGCATCACCTGGGCAATCCCTTTTGCAGACTCGTTTACAACGACCTCAAAATGAGCTGTCGCACCCCTGACCACACAGCCCAGACAAATTAAG
>CAZJPQ010000050.1:0-6564 GCA_964548115.1 uncultured Planctomycetaceae bacterium | reverse complement strand
CAAAATCGCGCTGAAACGAAGAAGCCTCTTTGTTTGTTGAACCGTTCCTCTCACTCCGAAGGGTTGCAAAATAGCCCTCTAAAAGGTCCTATGGGCAAAGCTTTTCTATAGAAAAGGCCAAAAGCCAGGGGATTGGTGGGCGAAGAGGGACTTGAACCCCCGACATCCTGCTTGTAAGGCAGGCGCTCTAGCCAGCTGAGCTATTCGCCCAATACCCTTTCGAAGCCAAAGCTTATACAATAGATAGTGTTTGAAGACCAGAGATAAATCTTTGAGAGTTTTCGATACTCTTCTTCCTTTAGAAAAGATAGAAAGAGAAAAAGTTTGCTTTATCAAGAGGCTTTTGCAGTATAGGAGTGAACGACATGGGATTTGAAACTCAAAACCGTATTCCAACTATCAAAAAATCTTCAGTCGTAAGGGATGAAGAATGATTGAAAAAAGTCAAGAACAACCACCCTCACGGGAATTAACGCTCAGCCAGGAGCTTCGCGCTGAGTGCGAAGCTATGATTGCGCGTTTTCCTCAAAAACAAGGGGCCTTGCTGAACGTTTTACGTCTGCTGGAAAAAGAGTTCCAATATCTCGACCCACCAGCAATCAAGATTGCAGCTGAACTTTGCGATACCCCTGCCTCAAAAGTCTATGGCATGGTCAGCTTTTATTCAACGTTCCGTACCGATAAGGATGGCAAAAATATTCTTTGGGTTTGTTCAACCCTGCCCTGCGCCCTCAGGGGAAGCCAGGCTCTTTACGAACGTCTGGAACAAGAACTGGAGCTGAACGAATACAACACCACACCAGATGGGCTTCTGAGTTTGAAAAAAGCTGAGTGCATCGGTGCGTGTGGCACAGCCCCCTGCTTGCAGTTGAATGATGATTACTATGAAAACCTTGATCCTGATCAAGCTTCTCGAATCGTCAAGGACCTGATTTCGGGCAATTCTCAACCAGCTGGCTACACCGCTTAAAACCAGAACAACGTACAGATACAAAACAGGCGGGCTCTCTTTTAGCTCTGAGCTGATGGCGGTTCATCCGCGAGCGCTTTAAAATAGGGCAAAATAAATTCACGCCCAAGTATTTTGGCGATTGCTGTTAAAGGCACTGCCAACAAGGCTCCAAAAAAACCAAAAAGCTGGGCCATCACAAAAACCCCGACAAAGAGCGTAAGAGGATGAAGCTCAACAGCTTTGCCCAAAATCTTAGGAGTGAGCCAGTACTGTTCTAAAGCCTGAATAACGTGAAAACAGATGCTGACCCAAAGGATGCTCTGCCAGCTGTGCTCTCCTAAAAGGAACATAAAAGCCAGCGCTGGCAACCAGGAAGCAATAATGGAAAAGAAAGGAATAATAACTCCAAAACCACCAAGCAACCCCAGCATGATAGCAAAGGGAACATCAAAAATCAGATAAAGAAGCGTTGTGAGCAAAGCGACAATCACACAAATCATTAAGCGGCCTCGAAAAAAAGCTGATACCATAACATGTATTTCTAAGAGCACTTCAAGAATACGCTTTCGATAACGGCCTGGCAGATAAGCCTTTGTCTTCGTCCAGATCTGATCAAGCTCCAGCATAAAATAAAACGTGTAAAGAGGTACAAGCACCAGGAATAAAAGCCAGCTTAGAACAGAACCTAAAAGTCCTACGCTAAAATCAAAAACAGAGAGTGTCTTATCCCCGAAGTTCGAAAAAAGCCTTCCGCCTTGTTTGCTCAAGAAGTTTGAAACTCCTGAGCTCTGCTCTTGATTGTTGTTCGCATCACTTTTATCTCCAGCCGGGGTTTCAAAAGTTTCCTTTTCAGATTCATCCTTTGAAGTTTGCGATGATTCAAGATCAGCTGCAGCAGCACTGCTATTTTTTTGAGTTTGGTTCCCTTGAGAACTTTGCGCAGCAAGAAGTGTTTGAAGGTTTGCCTGGGCAGGATCGATCTTCATACCATCAGGCAAGTGGGGGTTGAGCTGCTTCGCTGTATTTTCAAGAAAGCGATCAAAGTGTTGGGGGAGGTCCTTGGCATTCTTTGAAAACTCAAGGATATTACCCACAATGCCAGGGAGAATCAAAACCAGCAATAACGTTATACTCAGGAAAAATCCGCCAAAAATAGTTGCTACGGCTTTTGCCCTACTGAATTTCCGTTTTTGAAGAGCCAGTACCAAAGGGTTTAAAATATAAGCAAACATTAAACCGATCAGCAAGGGAACAAAAATACCCCTTAACCAGTAGCCGAAGCAAAGGGTAAGACAAACGATAAAGATGACAATCAAAACACGTACATTCGGACGTTTTAAGAAAGCCGCGTAATCAAAATCCGCATAACGAAGCAAAGCCGGAAGCTCTTTGTGAGCCTGAGCTTTTTTTGTTTTCTCTTTGCTCTTTCCTTCTTGAGAGGACTCCTTGCCCATCTGCCTTAACCCTTCTCTTGCCTTATGACCTTTTGTTTTGATGCTCGAACATATTCTGGCAGCGGTACTGCTTTTACCTTTTCCTGGCTTTTAAAGAAAGCAGACTCGTAACCTTTTTCAGGAACAAAGAACTAGCGAATGCTCCATTCGAAGCTCTCTTCTTAGAAGTCAATCTGTGGTGTGTGTTAGAGACTAAGAGTCTTGATCAGAAGTGGGAGTCGCTGACTGGCCGGACTGAGCGTTTTGATTTTTCCCTCTTTCAAGGCTTTTGCGGCGGGTTGGGAGCAGGTAGGACTCTTCCAGTTTACGGCGCTTTTTATTCTCTCGGCGGATAAGAACGACCAACAATCCACTCATAATGACAAGAATAGCGAGACTTCCAAAAATTAAAAAGAAATTGAAAGGCTTATCCCCTTCTAAAGCTTGGGCAAACTCTTCCTGGCTTAAAGGTTGAAGCTTTTTTGCCACCACAAGAGGAAACGTAAAAAGAGATTTACGCCCTTGAAGTTCTCCCGTAAAAATTTGGCTTCTATAATAATAGCCTTGCACTTCAACTTTAGCTTTGCCTCGATAGTTTAACGGCGGTTCAAGCAAATCTACAAACCACTGCATTTTCATATCTTCCTGGCTGCGCTTAAGGGCATCCAACAGGTAGGTTCGATAAACAATGCGCTTTCCTGAAATATTAGGAGGCAGAACAACGGGATGATACTCGCTCTGAAGTGTTCCCATGACCCTCACTCGGGCACCTCGATAGAGGTCGCGATACTTCTGCTGCAAAAGCTTGCGAAAATGAAGCTCTTCCTCTGGAAGATCAGCTAATGGGCTCTTCGAATCCTGAAGGCTTTTTAAAAGAAGATAATAACCAGCTTCATCAAAGCGGTGCAAGCTTGAAGGCACCCGCTCCAGGTTGTCTTCTGAAAACTCTGATACGATGGCTTTAAGTTCCGTCTTTGGTGGGTAGCCGACAGGTTCTTGGAGCACGCTTACACCCTGACTTATAAGCCAGGGAATATAAACTTCTGAATCAAAGCGAAGATCTTCTTGAGTTGAAGTATCAACTTCAGGAGTCTTTTCATGATACATAATACGCCGAAAATAAGCCCCCTGAACTCGAACGAAAACAGGCTGCTGAATCAAAGCGTAATCCTGATCGATGGTCTCTCCTGGTTTAAGGACGTAGGGTTGAAGTTCTTCTGGAAGAGTTAAGGTCGTGAAAGCACAAGCCTGGTTAACCCACGCGTGGTTGTCGGCTTGCGTTCCCTTGCGTAAAAAAACAAAAACCCCGTAGTAAGCGTGTTGATACTCCTTGCCCTGAAAATGATAGGAGCCACCTCGGAGGGGCTGTTGGCGTAAAGACCACAAGAGACCACTATTTGAAAAAACTCGCCCGCGATACTCCTGCACAACTTCTTCCTGATCTCCAGCGCAATAAGCGCCGCCATTATCAAAAGCCTCAAAGCGTTGCGGTGATGTTTCAGCAACATCCTTGAAAAGCTGATCAAAAGCAATCCACGGAGTTTCCATTTGAAAAGGTCTATAGAATGGCCCTTTCTTAAGATCGGCCTCTGGTAAGGGGCGACGCTCAGCAGTATAAAACTCTTGCTTAAGATGTTGATTAAGACTGTCGTGGGTCCGGGCTTCTGCTTTAGCAGCAATACTTTCATCGAGGCCCATGGCGCTTGTATCAATATCAAAATGAACTTTTACATCTAAAAGCTTATCATGCTGAAGCTTGTCGAGTTCCTTAAGTTGAGCTGCCAGACGAGGCGAAAGGTTGAGTCCCTTCTGGGCAGCTTTCTGGAGATAGTGTTCAAAATATGATCCTGAACCTTCTTCAGTAGGCTTTTCTTGTATTGATCCTGGATTGCTTTCTTGAATAGCTTTGTTTTCTTCAGGAAAAATGCTTGGAGTACTTTCAGCCTCTTCTTTTGTTTCAAGATTTTGTTCTGGAGGCAGTTGAGAGAGGCCTTGAATTTCAACATGGCCTGGCCGAAGCCCCTGAGGAGCTTTCACGATTTCAAAATTATAAATAGCTTCACGGCTGGGCAAAAAAGTTTTGAGCGAGTTTTCAGGAAATTGCAGTAAAAGAAGAACCAAAGCAACTAAAAGGAAAAACCCTAAGACCATGATGAAAAGGCGATTCATAGACTTATAAGAAGATGGTTTTCTTCGGAGACGAGCTTCTATTCTTTCTGCAAGCATACTCATTAACCTTTGTGGCAATCGTTCTTCGATTCCATTGATTCTCATATTCGATCGCGCTCAGAAACGGGACTTAAGGCTGCCAACCCTCACACCCTTTGAAAATAGAGATACTACAAGCTTATTATAAGACGTATCCATAAATACCAATACATAATTTTAGAGCACAACACACCTGATCTCATACTATTTAATAAAGAAAGTTTTTACTTTTTTAATCATACACCTATCTTGATTTATCATGTTTATCCTTTAGAGCATGCCTCTAATGTTGCGTAAAAAGGGAGTCGTAAGGCGCTCTGTCTTTGATGCCCTGTTTTCCCTGGATTTTAAAAGGCATGTCCTTTCAAAGCTTCACTACCCAACGGATTAGAAATGATTTTGTTCAATAAAAATATTTTTTATTTGTTTTTTATGTAATTTTCACAAAGTGATTCTTAAACTTTTGCCGAACAGAGGCTTAATGACGAGTACGGTGTACGGACTCGTTAGGTTTTACTTCTCTTCTAGATGGTTATTTGTAAGGAGATTAATCACGTGAATCGATTTTGGAAAAAAGGACTAGCGTTTTTAGGGCTTGGTCTTATTGCCAGTCTTGCGACCCCAGCCCATGGCGAAGATCTAAAAGTTTATTGGAAGGAGGGAATTCGTCTCGATAGTGCAAATGAAGCTTTCAAGTTAAAACTTGGTGGCCGGATCATGAACGATTGGAGCTTTGCCTCTGGTGATGATGAGGTGAAGGCTATTGGTGCTCTTACTGATGGTACGGAGTTCCGCCGCGCTCGTTTATACCTTTCTGGCACAGTTTATGATAATGTTGAGTTTAAAGCTCAGTATGATTTTGCTGGTGATCCTGACTTTAAGGATGTTTACCTCGGATTAAAAGAAGTTGGTAATATTGGGGGTATTCGAGTCGGTCACTTCAACCAGCCTTTTGGCTTGGAAGAACTCACAAGTAGTAAATATATTACCTTCATGGAACGAAGCCTTGTTTCAACCTTTGTGCCTGGTCGTAAGACTGGTTTCATGTGGCACAATACCTTCCTTGAAGATGATTTATCCGTTGCAGCCGGTGTCTTCCGTAATTCTGGGGATCGTGGTGAAAGTGCAGAAGACGGTGCTTATAACATTGTTGCCCGCGTCACTGGGTTGCCTGTAAAGTTTAAGGAAGAAAAAGGCTTTTTACACCTCGGTGCATCTATTGGCCTTTTAAAGCCTGCAGGTGATGCTGTTCGTTATCGTGCCCGCCCAGAAGCTCACATTTCTCCACGCTTAGTTGATACTGGAGCAATTGCTGCTGACGGTGTAACACAATTTGCAGCTGAAGCTTCAATGGTTTATGAATCATTCTCAGTACAGGGTGAATTTGTTCAGGCTATGGTAGATTCACTTGCCGGTGGCGATGATCCTTCATTCGGTGCTTTCTATCTCTATGCCAGCTACTTCTTAACTGGCGAAAGAAGGAAGTACAAAGGGAATAACTACTCCCGCACCAAGCCAAAGAGCAACTTCGGCAGCACCACAACAAATGAAGATGGTAGTGAAAAGAAGGGAATGGGAGCATTTGAGGTTGCACTTCGTTTCTCTCAAATCAACCTTGATGATGGAGCCGTTACTGGCGGTGAAATGTCAGACGTCACCCTTGGTTTAAACTGGTACCTCAACCCTAACGTTCGCACCATGCTGAACTTCGTCTACGCTGATCTTAAAGACGTTGGTACAGCAAACTACTTAATGCTTCGTTTCCAAATTGACTTCTAATATTTGAGTCATCCTCGGAAATAAAGATAAAGTACCCCACAGCCCGCTTTCTTAGCGGGCTGTGTTATTTTTAGGTTTTTAGGGTTCTTCTGAATTCTTCAGAGCTGGAGCAGCCTTTATACTTTCTTATGGAATCCAAAAGTCTGGCAAGGGGGCTTACCCGGCTCAGCCCAGAACACTTCTTTTGAGATA
>CAZJPQ010000049.1:0-6825 GCA_964548115.1 uncultured Planctomycetaceae bacterium | reverse complement strand
TTCATGAACTTCATGGCTCTCTTGGGCACCTTGGCATTTCTTTGAGCTTTGGCTTGATTGTTATGGCGGTGATTTATGCTCTTGGAGATGTTTCCGGTGCTCATATTAATCCGGCAGTTACTTTAGGTTTTTTTGCTGCCGGACGTTTTTCAGGGAAGCAGGTTTTGCCCTATATTCTTGTCCAGTGCCTGGGTGCTTGTGCTGCCAGTTTAAGTTTAAGCTGGCTCTTTCCGCTTCATCAGGGCAATCTGGGAGGCACTCTCCCATCAGGATCATTGTTTCAGTCCCTTGTGCTTGAGGTTATCTTAAGCTTTATTTTGATGTTTGTGATTTTAAGTATAACCCAGCCGGCAGCCATTTCTTACAAGGCTGTTGTTGGGCTTGTGGTTGGTACGGTGATTGTTTTTGAAGCATTGGTTGGTGGCCCAATTTCGGGAGCATCTATGAACCCTGCTCGCTCTCTGGGTCCAGCGCTTGTTTCCGGGCGTTTAGAACATATTTGGCTTTATATTTTAGCGCCTGTATCAGGGGCATTGTTTGCTGCCGGGGCTTGTTTTTTTCTACGCTTTCCAGAGCAATAACGATAAAGGCTGCGTTATGAAAAGTGACCATGAAAAAATTCGAATTCTTTTTGTGTGTACCGAGAACTCCTGCCGTAGCCAAATGGCAGAAGCCTGCACGCGCATGCATAATAAAGAAAGCGTTGAAGTTTTTAGTGCAGGCTCGCAGGCATCGGGAACAATAAACCCAAAGGCCATTCAGCTTATGGAAACAAAGGGCTACGACTTAACAAAACACCGTTCAAAATCCTTAAACGAGATTCCTCCAGTTTCCTTTGATTATGTAATCTCTATGGGGTGTGGAGATGCTTGCCCCCATGTGCCTGGAAAGCACCGCGAAGATTGGCAACTTCCTGACCCTCGGGATATGGACTTGGAAGAGTTTTCTCAAATCTATGATCAGATTGAAGTTAAAGTCAAGCAGCTCTTAAGCTCGCTTTGAAGCATATAAAAATAAAAGGCCTCAAGGGCAAAGAGATATCGTTATTGATTTTTAGAGCCAGCAATCATCGTTGTTGATATTACTTCATAAGCATCTACCCATGCCTTTTTTATTTCTGGGTTCCACTTGTCTTCCATAGTTTGCTCAAGTGCATACATTAAACATTCGCCGACAGCTGGGTAATGCTCTTCTTTTGCTTGATAAGCATTGTGATTGAGCCCAAGCTTTTTGATGGCAGGAACGAGGGTTTCAATTTGATCAACACCATGAATAATAGTAGCAATTGTTTGAGTTAATTTTTTCTTTTGTTCGGAAAGGTCTGTTTTTGAGAAAAGCGGCTTAACACTGGGATATCTTTCGAACAGAGTTTGATAGAAAATATCTGCTAATTCTTGAGTTTTATGTGTGAGGTTTTGAAAACTTTGCTTTAGCAGCTTGGCATTTAAAATCATAGTGCCCTCCTGGATATGCTTTTCCCCCTTGCTCTAAGTATAAACTATTGTAACTATTTTGAAACATTCAAGCTTTAATTTCATAGACCGAAGAGTGAGCTGGCCTCTGAGGACTATTTTATAATTAGAAAAAACCAAAGAGTTTTTAAGCAGATGAAAAAGTTTTTAATAACTCTTCAAGCCCTGGTCCAGATCCTCTATTAAGTCCTGAACATCCTCTATTCCGACCGAAAGCCGTATCAAGCCATCGTCAAGCCCAGCTTTTTTGCGGAGTTCTGGCGGAATGCTGGCATGGGTCATAGAGCATGGGTGTTCAAGCAAACTTTCAACGCCACCAAGACTTTCGCCGAGGGTCCAGAAACGTCGTCCCGAAACAACGTTTACCCCATCTTCAATTGAGCCTTCAATTTCAAAGCTGATCATTCCTCCAAAAGCTTTCATTTGTTTTTGGGCAACCTGATATCCAGGGTCAGATTCCAGGCCGGGATAATAAACCTTTTGAACCCGTTCGTGAGCGCTTAAGAATTCCACAATTTTTAGAGCGCTTTCACAATGACGATCCATACGAACGCCAAGGGTTTTGATGCCTCGATGGACAAGGTAAGCATCTAAAGGCCCTGGTACTCCGCCGCTTGCGTTTTGGTGAAAACGAATGGCATCGGCGAGTGAGATTTTTCCGAGCTTTGGATCTTCGAGCATGGGGCTGTCGTTGCAGATTAAAGCTCCAAGCACCACGTCGGAGTGTCCACCAAGGTATTTGGTTGCTGAGTGGAGGACAACGTCAGCGCCAAGCTTGAGTGGTTGTTGAAGATAAGGAGTTGCAAAGGTGTTATCAACCGCCAGCAAAGCGCCGTTGTCATGGGCTAACTTTGCAACAGCTTGAATATCAGAAATTTTGAGCAAAGGGTTTGAAGGGGATTCAAGCCATACCAGTTTGGTTGGGCTTTTAAGGGCAGCTTCAACAGCTTCAAGCTTCGTTGTATCAACTTGTTCAAAGTGTATGCCGAAGCTTTCAAAAGTTTTATCAAAGAGCCGGTAGGTCCCTCCGTAAACATCGTCGGCATAAACAACCTTATCGCCAGGTTTTAGAATAGCTTTTAAGAGTGTATCACAGGCCGCAAGCCCGGAAGAAAAGGCAAATCCCTGGTCTCCTCCTTCGATGGCTGCCAGGAGCCCTTCAAGGGCTGAACGTGTAGGGTTTGCGCTTCGTGAGTATTCAAAACCCTGATGTTTCCCAGGCACTTCTTGGGCAAAGGTCGAGGTCAGAAAAACAGGAGGGTTTACAGCCCCAAAATGCTGGTAAGGATCAAAGCCGGCGTGAATAGCTTTGGTCGAAAAGCCATAGTCTCCAGAAGTGTTGTCTTGAGCATTCATGATCAGAATCTTTCTGTCGAGTCATTCAATAGAGAAGAAATAAATTTGAGCTTAAGCGTAAAAAGCAGGAATCGAAGAACAAGCGAAAAATCATTGGGTCTTATGAAGAACCTGGGCATCGATTTTTGCCAAAGCGGGATCTAATAACTGTTCAGAAAGCCCGGGGCCTATCACCACCATTTCTATGGGAACGTCAATTCCTTCAAGTACAAAGGGAGAGGCTTGGGGTGATAGTTCACCAACCCGTTGAAAAACCCAGGGGTGTTCTTGTCCTTTGATGCGGGCAAAGCCTTTAACCCTATAAGCCCGGGGAGGCAATGATCTTAAGACGTCAAGGAGTTGATCTTCTTCAAGCTCGTCAGGCAGTTTAATATTAAAAGCATAATGCCCCGCGTGCTGATGGTGTTGATGGTCGTGATCGTGGGATATTGTTTGATCGTTGAAGTTGTTTTGAGGCCATGAGCGCTGGTCTTTTGGTTTTTTGAAAAAGCTGAAAAGTGAAGAGAAGCATTTTTCAAAATCAATTTCGGCCTCTTGTGTTGCCAGAAGCGTTGCTTGGGGATTCATTTCTTGCAGGGCTTGTGTCAGTTGTGCTTGTTCTTTAGGGGGGATGGTATCGCATTTATTGAGAATTAAAGCCGATGCAAAACGAATTTGCAGCTTTGCAAGCATGCTGAGTTTAAGTTGTTGGCCCAGGCCAGCAGCATCGACAAGCGTAACCACATCACTTACAAAGAGTTTTTCTGGTAAAGGGGCTAAGGTTGTTGCATCAATCATTTCAGCAGGATCAGAAAGCCCACTTGTTTCAATCAAGATGTAGTCAGGCTGGTATTCATTAACTCCTTCATTAAGAGCATCATAAAGATCACCCCGCAGGGAGCAACAAACACAGCCTCCTAGGAGCTCCAGCTGCTCCAGCTTATTTTGGGAAAGCAAGGGGCCGTCAACGTTGATTTTTCCGATTTCGTTTACAAGCAGCAGCCCTCGCAAACCAAGCTGGTCAAGCTGGGGGATCAATCTGCGCACAAATGTTGTTTTTCCTGCGCCAAGATAGCCGGTAACAATGATTAGAGGGATGGGAGGGGACATATGGTCTTCTTGCTTTTGAAGTTGTTTTAAACTTTTATCATTCTCATAATCATAAACTATAGGCTACTTTGTGTATATGCTTTATCAAAAAGTTTTTGGATAGTGGGGTGGCAGCAGCAAAAACTAGAGTGTAAAACGTAAAAGATCAAAAAAAGCCGCAGGCTCTAAAAACAATGATAGCACTAGTGAGCAGGATATCTATGATGATGGACAAGCTTATCTGAGACGGATTAAGAATTTTTTACGATAACCTGAAAGTATAAGTAAAGGCTATATTGTTTTAATACAGGTAGAGCCAAATAAAAAAAGAGCAGCAAAAGAGCAGATATATTGTCATTATTTATAGGAGCTCAAACGGTGGATCAATCTTCAGCCTTGCAAGAAAAAATGCTTTTTTCCAACCAAGCAGAAAAGAAAAGCGTATTAAAAGCCATGAACGATCCAGCGCTGGCTGATTTGTCCGATTATCAGCTGATAAAAAAGTTTCGGAATGGCGATGCGCTGGCTTTTGAGGCTCTGGTGCTTCGGCATAAGCAGAGGACGTTTCGGTTTATTTATCATATGGTGGGCAACCAGCAGGCTGCGGATGACCTTTTTCAGGACCTTTGGCTTAAGGTGCTTAAAAAAGCTCATACCTATCAACCAAAGGCCAAGTTCAGCACGTGGGTATTTAAGGTTGCTCGCAATACGGTGCTTGATTACTTTAAACGTGAGAATTTGCGCTCTCATGTTTCACTTGATTTGCCAGTGGCCAATGATGAGCTTAGCATGAAAAGCCTCGTGCCTTCGAAGGGACCGCAGCCTGAAGAAGTTTTACTTTCGAAAGAGGTGTTGGAACAGGTTCATAAAGCTGTGAGGCGTTTACCGATCAAACAGCAAGAGGCTTTTGTTTTCAGGGTTTATCAAGAGATGCCCTACAACGAGATTGCCAAGATTTTAGAAGCCCCGGAAGGGACGGTAAAGTACTGGGTCCATGAGGCGGTAAAGAACCTCTCAAACTATTTGGAAAGAGGCGGCATTGTTTAGGTCGGCAGAATGGCTTTGAGTCCTGCATGGGCAGATGAAAAATTTATATTGAGATACTTCAAAAAAGCCAGGCAGGTTTTGAGAGCAGGGAAGTGCAGGGTTGATTAAGGAGCTCATAAGCAAAATCCTTCAGAAGTTTATTAGCTTAAAGAGAAATGAGTAAACGAGGCTTGTATGACAACAGAAGAGGCAATAAAGCAAATACGTCCTTATTTAATTGGTGATTTAACGCCAAAAGAGCAGGCTATTCTGGAAGGGCATATTGATGTTGATCCCACGGCTCAGTGGTATCACCAGCGTTATTATCGTCAGTTTTTACCCGTGCTTTCGCAACCGGAGCCAGAGCTCAGTGAAGGCGTGCTTGATTCGCTTTTCAAAAAGGCTCAAGCTGAGCTTGAACAAGGTGAGGTGGAAGTCAGCCCAAGCCTTGAATTCAAACGCTGGTATCAGAAGAACTGGAAGATTGCAGCAGCTTTATTGCTTTCTTTTGGGCTTACCTTGGGCTATTTCGCAATTTTTCGCCCAGCTTCAAGCATGCCCCAAAGCCTTGGACTTGTGCATGTGGTTCATCACCAAACAGGCAAGGAGGAGCGGCGGTTATTGCGTTCGGATAAGCCTTTGGTGACAGGCCTTGGAGCGACCTATGCTCTTCATCTTGGAAGTGGGGTTCGTTTACAGCTTGGAGAGAATACTGTAGCACGCTTTAACCGTCCAGAGGATGCCCCGGGCTCTTTAGTGGTTCTGTTGGAACGCGGTAATCTTTTGGTTGAAAAACAAGATGTGCATGAAGAAACAAGACAAGACTGGCTGAGCGGCAAACAGGATTTTGAAGAAAAAGGTCAGCCCATTGAAAGCCTCACCGTTTGGGGTGGAGGCAACCAGGACTACCTTGGAGCTATGAATCTTCAGGGTGGAAGTGTGCTGGCTGCTTTTGAATACCGTGGCCCAGTGGCAAAGACGAAATGGAAACAGGGGCGCTTGTTCCTTGATTATGAGCGCCAGTCGTTGAATCAGGTTTTAGAACTTGCCGCTGGTTATAACTTGGAAATCCAGGTTCCAGAACAAGCTGTAGCGCATAAGCTTGATAATATCTTTCTGGACTGGCAGGCCCAAGGGCTTGATCGTTCTGGATACCTTCAGGCGTTGGAAAATTTTGGCCTTAAGCTTCAGGCATCAGAAGAGGACCCAAGCCTGTTGTTCTTGGAAGCCATTGATTGGCGAGGTGATATGAGCAAGGCTTTCCATGCCTCTCGTTTTGAAGTCAGTGTGCTTGAGGGGAGTGCAGAGGTAAAGGCTGCTGACTACAAAAGCCACCAGCTTAATGGTGGGCAAATGCTTGTTTATCAAGTAGGGTCTTCCTTTGAACCTAACTTTGAGCTGATTGAGGACGAGCCTTCTCGTAAGGTCGAAGATCTAGTCTTAAACCGGTATCTGCACCATCAAATCGCAAAGCGCGAGCAACAAAGCCCAGCTTTAATCGAACGTGTAGAGCAACGCAGCCGTGCTCTCAGTTCAGAGAAGCTTATGATTCAAAGCTTTAAACGAACAATGAAAGGCGTTTGGGTTAAGATTGATGATGACCTGAAGCTTCTAAGCTTTGATAAAAAGGTAAAAAACCTTCTTGGTATTGATGGCACCCTTGTTTTTGCGGACCAGAAGGGGCTTTTGATTAAAGATGAGCAGGGGGCTCTTCACGTTGTAAACCTTGAGATGAAGCCTTAGTTCGTTTCGTTGCCTTGGCTTTTCGGAGAGCGGAGGGGGTGACGCTCTCTGGAATGGAGAAGCTCCAAGTACTCGCTGGTATCTTTCAAGGTCTATTATGTAACCCTTTGAAGTGAGAGGCTTTGAAGTGAGAGGCTTTGAAGTGAGAGGCTTTGAAGTG
>CAZJPQ010000048.1:0-6993 GCA_964548115.1 uncultured Planctomycetaceae bacterium | reverse complement strand
CTTTTCCACTTTAGGAAGTGCCCCCAGCACTTCCTTCTCGTTCCAAAGTCCCACTCCAAAGTCCCAATGCACCCAAAAGTGCAGGGCTATTCGCGGTTTATAGGACAAACGCAAAAGCGCTTGATTTAGTAGTTTAAGCAAAACCGCGTATACAATTGTCGTCGTGCAACTCTTGCCCGACTTAAGAACGATCTTAAACAAAGAAGCCAGACACTTCTCAATGATTCTTTGGGAGAGTTTGGGATTTTATAGCTCTGAGAGGCCTGAGCTAAAGTGACTTTTGTCACATTGGAGGGGCAATTCGAATTCCCTAAAGTGACCTTAGTCACATTGGGAGCGAGGTTCATCAGGACACTTCGGAGCGAGAGCGGAGTGCCGGGGCCTCGAAGTAACCAAGGCCACTTTTGGGGCGATAGCTCCCCCGCAAGTTCAGGGAGGCTTTTCCACGCTCAACTCAAAGAGTGATAAAAGTCATACTTCAAATTTTCGGCGCCCTGTTTCCAACTTTGCAAAGAGATAAAAGTCACTTTAAAGAGCGAAGAGAACAACATAACGTAAGAAGTTTTCCAGCCCTGTTTAAGCACTGCGCCTCTACTCCAAAGGAAGCACAAAACTTCATAACTTATGAAATTCCTGAAGAATTGTTTTGGTTTCAGTCGCCGCGGGAACGCCACGAGCTCCGCGAATTTTCAGCTTTTCATGGTAGCCAAGGTCATGATTGAGTGTAAGCATCACAAGCGAATAACTGACGTACCCAAGATGCGTAGTATTCACGATGTGACGGACAGCATGGAAACGTAGCTGTTTGCGAGTAGCCGCTCATAAAATTGTCGTCGTGCAACTCTTGCCCGACTTAAGAACGATCTTAAACAAAGAAGCCAGACACTTCTCAATGATTCTTTGCGGGAGTTTAGGATTTTAGAGCTCTGAGAAGCCCTCATATAAAGTGACTTTAGTCACACCTTGGAGATGCAAAAACGGGATCTCTCACCCTCAGCTCAAAAAGTGACTTTAGTCACTTTAGAGGTAGGTATTGTTTGTACAAGGGCTTTTCCACTTCGCGGAAATTCAAGCTTTTCCGCTTCGGAACAGTTCCGACTCAGAAGAGAGTGAAAAATAGCCCTTACTGAAAGCTTTTGGCCAGTATGAGAAAATTCTTGAAGAGAGCCAATCCTTCCTGACTCAGAATTGACTCTGGATGGAATTGAACCCCCCACAAAGGAAGTGATCTATGGCGGATTCCCATCACAACCTTCTGATTGTTCTCAACACAAAAAGCTTCGACCTCAAGACACGCTGGCAAAGAAGCTGGCTCAACGGTTAATGAATGATAACGGCAAACTTGAAGAGGGTTGGTCAGGCCTTCAAAAATCCCACTTGTACTGTGCTCAATCTGCGAAGTCTTGCCGTGCATCAGAAGAGGAGCGGATATAATGCTTGCGCCGTAGTGAAAGGCTAAGGCCTGGTGTCCAAGGCATACGCCAAGTATTGGCAGGGTGTTTCCTGGTTTTGTGTAATGGGCGATGGCTTCAAGGGTGATGCCTGCCTGTTCTGGACGGCCTGGACCAGGGGAGATACAGAGCGCGGAAGGAGCCAGCTGATCCATTTCGGAAAGAGTAATCTGGTCGTTACGATAAACCTGAACATCTTCTCCAAGCTCCCAAAAGTACTGGGCGATGTTGTAGGTAAAGGAGTCATAATTATCGAGCAAGATCAGCATAGAAAGTTTTATCAGAGAAGGTCTTTCGGCCTTAAAGCTTTATTCTTGAGAATGATTGGAGTAGAATAACTTTCGTTGCGGAAGTATCTCAACCTTTTGGGTAAGAGTCAAACGCGAGCTTTAATCATATCAATTCGAAATGATTTTATGAGACGACTACTTTCTCCCTTTATCCTTTTTTTAACACGTTTCTTTTTTCCTTTTCGTGTTTACGGGCTGAATAATGTGCCCGCTAATGGCCCTGTACTGCTGGTTTCAAATCATCCGAGTTATCTTGACCCGGTGCTTCTGATTGGTGTTCTTGAGATGTATGCTGGGCGTAAGATTCACTTTATGGCTTGGGATAAATTATTTCGTTTGCCTTTGGTTGGAGCTTTGTGCCGAATTTACGAGGCTTTTCCTGTAAGTTTAAAGCGTCCAACTCCGAGTTCTCTTGAAACAATGCTTGAGAAGCTTCGCAAAGGGGGGATAGTTGGCATTTTTCCAGAAGGAGGAAGAAGCCAGTCCGCCTTCATGGGCAAGTGGAAACCGGGAGCTTTGAGCATTGCTGCTTCTGTTGATCCATTGATCCTGCCAGTTACCGTTCTTGGAATGGACCGGGCCTGGCCAGCTGCAAAGTTGTTACCACGTCTTTTTCAACCGATAACAATTCTTTTTCACCCAGCCCGGAAGATTTCAAGTCAAGGCAAGCAGGCCGATACTCTTCAGGCTGAGCTTGAACTATCCCTTCGCAGGTCCTTTGAACAGGGGCATCAGCAAAAACCTGGAAAACCAGAAGCCCAACAAGATGACCCTGAGACCTCAAAGCATCAGCGAAAAGAGAGAAGGCGCTGGTTGCAAAGTGTGGGTGAAGAGCTTCGAGCAGAAATCAATCAGGCTTTTGAGCAGCGCAGGCTGAAAGAAGAGAAAAAAGCTTTTGATGCTTATCAGAAGCGCACGCCGGCAGAGTTTCGTTATAAGTGGTTTTCGCAAAGAAGAGAAAGAATGAACAGAAGTTAAAAGGCCATGTGACGATCCTGAACCAGTGATCCTGGATCTTCTAAGAAGGGTAGGCCTCTAACAAGCGATCTAACCAGGGGTTAGAGAGATAAATTTTTCCAAAGAGGTTTGAACGAGCGTGAGAAAATCCGTGAAAATCAGCTCCAGCACTGATCAGTGCATCGTGCTGGTTACAGAGACCAAGTAATTGTTGAGAAAAACTTTTGCTGTGATCGGGATGGTAGACTTCGATCCCCATCAAACCTTGAGTGAGAAGTTTTTCGGCAAGCCCTAAGCCTTCTTTATACTTTCCACAATGGGCTAATACAGGAATACCCTGGGAAGAGCGAATGGCAGTGATTGCTTGCTGGACATCAAGTGCCTGGTGGGGGACGAAAGCCTGCTTGCCTTTTCCAAGCCAGCGGTTAAAAGCTTCTTGGGGGTGACGAACATAACCTTGTTCAAAGAGTAAGTGGGCAAGTTGGGGCCTGCCAAGTGAAGATGAATCCAAGCCTACTTCTTTTTCTTCAAGCTCAAGGCCGCAAACGTTTCGAAGCTTATCAAGCATTTCTTGATAGCGGTTGCGGCGTTGTTCAAGAGTGTGGGTGATGAAATCTTGAAGCTCTTGACTTGGAGTTCGCAGATTAATCCCAAGCATATGAACCGTGGTCCCATAAGCATTGCAGGTTAGTTCAATACTGGGAATTATTGTAATTTCAAGTGTTTCAGCGCTCCTCTCTGCTTCAGGAATTCCAGCCATTGTGTCATGATCACTGATGGCCAGATGGGTGAGCCCTCGTTTTGCTGCCTCGTGGACGAGTTCACTGGGGGAAAGAGTGCCATCGCTGGCATGGGTATGAGAATGAAAATCGGCTTTAAGGGTTTTAAGCATAAGGTTCAATTATTGCTCTTTAATTATTGTTATACTGTCGGTTGCCATCATCAAAATCGTGTTATTGTGAAGAATTCAAAAAGAGGATACATTAAACCTACCACATTCCAGGTTTTATTTGAAGTGCAGAATAATTCAAAATTATAACGATACGACGATACATAAAGAAGTTGTTGATTTGTTTTCTTAAGATAAAGCTTATAGAAAGAGATCTTTCAGAAGACATGAGAGCAGGAATTGGAGGGCAAGTTTGCTACAGGTTTTTTATATTGCTTTAGGTGGCATTCTCGGGACTTTGCAGCGTTATGGCCTGACGCTTTTCAGTCAGCGTTTTGGTTGGGAGGAAAAGTTTCCTTTCGCTACCTTAGGCTCAAACCTTTTAGGTTGTTTTTTGATAGGGTTATGTGCTGCCTGGTTTGGAGTGGGTGAACGCACTACCACTTACCATGTTCTTTATACAGCTCTTGTCACGGGATACTTGGGAAGCTTAACGACTTTTTCGACTTTTATGCTCCAATCCTCATTTTTATTGAATTCGGAAAGGTTTTGGCTTGGTCTTCTCAATATCTTTGTGAGTTTAGTGCTTGGGCTTTTGTGTGTACGCTTTGGAAGTTTTGTGATACATTTTTTCATGCAGAAATAAAAGATATTCAAACAATGAACAGGTTCAAGAGAGTTCGCTTGAGGTTAGAGGTATGAAGGTTTTAGCTTTAGAGTGTCCTAAAAGAGGGCAGGGGCATGAGCATTTTCTTCAAGCTATAAAGTTTGGTCAGGAGCTTGGCTTTGAGGCTTTCAGTTTACGGCTTCGAGCTGGAAATACTGAGCTTGACACTCTCTTTCAGCTTGCTCGTACCCAGGCAGCAAAGATTGTTCAGCTTTGTTTTTTAGCACCAGAAGCTCAAAGTGAAAATGAAGAGCATTTTGATTATTCGAAGCTATCTTCACCAGACCAGACTCTTCGCGAAGCAAGTCTTGCTCATATCAAGAATACACTTTCAAAACTTTCCGTAAGCAGGGTTCAAAGTCTGGTATTTGATGGGGGAGAAGTTGATCTTCCAGAAAAAAAGATTTATCAGGATTCTTTACAAAAAGGTAAAATTCCTCAACAACAAGAGATTAGAGCATGGAGTGAGCAACGAGCGGCTTGTCTTGATGTTTATTTGGATGCTTTATGCCGTTCCTGCTATCAGCTTTCAAAACAGTATCAGAACGTAAAGATTCTTTTACGAACACCGAACTCTCCTTTTGGAGTGTGTTTTCCTGAAGCTCTGGAACAGGTTTTAAACGATAGTTATCAGGCTTATCGAGGCTATTGGCATGATTCTGCTGCTGCTTTATGGCTTGAGAAGTTAGGTCTCTTAGAGCATGCGGAGTGGTTCAATCGTTTTGGAAGCTCGATGGCAGGACTTTCTCTCAACGATTTAATTATCCATGAAAAGGGGCATCCCCCAGGTATGGGAGAAGTTGATTTTAAGGGAATGTCTTCAGCTCTTGGTAGTAGCACTTTGCGGACGTTAGATTGTTATAGAAACCTTTCAGAGCAAACATTACGCTTGAGCTATGATTACCTGGAAGCAGCTAAGGTTTTTTAAGAAAAGACTATTGAAGTGAGAAGCTTCAGCCAAGAGTTTTCATAAAGAGTCTCTATGAAGAACGATGCAAATAACATTGAAAGAGCAGTGAAAATTCTTCGTGCAGGAGGGCTGGTCGCTTTTCCAACAGAAACAGTCTATGGGCTAGGGGCTGATGCTCAAAAGAGTGACGCTGTATTACGTATTTTCCAGGTTAAAAAAAGGCCTGCCTTTGATCCTCTGATTGTTCACGTTGCAAGTATTGAGCAGGCGGAAAGCCTTGCCCATTTTACAAGGGAAGCAGAGCTGCTGGCAGAGCGTTTCTGGCCAGGTCCTTTAACTTTAGTGCTGCCACGACGTTCTGTTATTCCAGATATTGTCACTTCGGGGCTTCCTCATGTTGGTTTACGCTTGCCGAGCCATACTTTAGCGCGTCAGTTGCTTGAGGCTTCAGGCCTTGCTCTGGCTGCTCCGAGCGCTAATCCCTTTGGTTATATCAGCCCGACCCGGGCAGAGCATGTTCAAGCTTCTTTAGGCGATAGTATCGAGCTGATTCTTGACGGAGGAGAGTGTCAATGTGGTATTGAATCAAGCATCGTTTCTTTTCATGATGGAGAAGTAAGCTTGCTTCGCTACGGAGCTGTCAAAGGGGAAGAGCTTGAGGAAGCTTTAGGTCGGAGCATACCCTATCAAAAGCAAAGTTCGCCTGACCGTCCCGAAGCACCGGGGCGTTTAACCAAACATTATGCCCCTCGCACGCCTTTATACTTTGATCCAGACCAAGCTCTGCTTGCAAGCTTGAGTTCAGAGGAGAAAGCAAGTTCTGGTTTGTTAGCTTTTCAAGAGGCAGAACTTGATTTTGGCTGTACAGAAGTTCTTTCTTCTGAAGGTTCTCTGGAAGCAGCTGCAAAACGGCTCTTTGCGGCTATGAGAAAGCTTGATCAGGCAGGGCTTAAAAGTATTTATGCTCAAAGATTTCCAGACCAAGGGTTAGGAAGAGCTATTAATGACCGCTTAAAACGCGCATCGATCTCAGCCTGAGCTTTTAGCATAAAGAGAAGCATGAAGTTTACTTCTTCAGGAAGTCTTTCTTGTAGAAAAGAAAGTACTTTATGAAGGGGGTTGAGAAAAATAAGCCAACGTGCTTTCACGGTAAAAATCAATGCCTCGGGCAAGCCACTCAATTTCAATATACTCATCGGGCTTATGGCTCATTTCGGTTCTGCCAGGGCCAGCCTTAATCACATCTGTTTCGCGAAAGAATACAGCATCACTCATCGTATCACTTCCAAAGGTTTCGCTCTTGGGGTTTGCTTTGAGCGTAGCCTGAACAAGAGGGCTGTCTAAGCGTGTGCTGATAGCGGGTAAGGCTGGAGGTTGAATAGAGATCTCTGCTTTAAGTTTTGAACGTAGAAGTTTCAGCAGGTCTTCAGGTTCCTGGGCTGGATTAAGGCGAATGTCAATAGTCCAGTGGCAGCGGTCAGGAATAACGTTTGGCGCACTTCCAGCTTTTATGGTTGTGGCATGTAATGTGGTGGGCCCAAGGCTTGGGTCTTGAGCTTGAAATGAAATTGTTGCCAGGTTTTGAATGTCCTGAAGAGCTTCAAGCAAAGCATTGCGGTGTTCCACTCGGTAAGCATTTGCTGCGTGGCAAGCAAGGCCGTGGTTTGTACACTGAACAACAAGCCGACCTTTTTGGGCTACTGCTACGTTTAAGGCTGTGGGTTCTCCAACAATAACAGCATCGGGTAAACCCATATGCTGAACAAAGGCATGGGCTCCATTTGAACCACTTATCTCTTCTTCTACCACAAGAGCAAGAGTAAGCTTGC
>CAZJPQ010000047.1:0-13808 GCA_964548115.1 uncultured Planctomycetaceae bacterium | reverse complement strand
GTACGTATGATGCCCTTGAAATCACTAGCCATGACCTCGGGTTCACCAGCACCGCTCTTAGGCAAGACAGGATACTTGCCTGCGTTTTCCTTGAGCTCCTGGTTTTCTTTTTCTAGAGAGCTTGCCCACTCCTTCATCTTGGTATAGTCTTTTTCACTGCGTTCAAGTGAGCTTTGGACTTCCTGAAGCTTCTTCTGGAGCTCCTGGTATTGAGGATGCTGACTAAGGTCTGCGTTTCCTAAAGTTGCAATTTTTTCTTGAAGCTCAGAAATGGTGATCTTTTGTTGCTCTAGAAGGTCTTTCAGACCTTGTGCTTTCTCAGCGGCGTTTTCAAGCTCGTAGTTGGCTTTAATCAGCTCGCCTTCTTTTTCAGCCAGATCCTTAAGCAATTCGAAGTGTTTCTCAAGATCAAGCTCTTCCAAACCTTTAAGCTTTTGTTCAAGGGCAGCCAATGACTCTTCTTGCTGAGTGATTTTTTCAAGTTGATTCGTAACGTCTTCAAGCAGACCACCTTGGGGCTGAAGCTCTTCTTCCAGGGCTTTCATACGGATTGCAAGATCACCAATATTTGTTTCAAACTCATCTGAAATATCGGCGTATTGCTCAAGGCTTTGATTTCGAAGTTTCGCGATTTCTTCCTGAATATCCTGCAGCTCTTTATTCAGAGCATATTGATCTGGGGCGTTTTTGTTCGCTGAAGTACTTACCAGCTCCTGAAGCAAAAGCTTCATGTCAGCATTAGCCTCTGAATTTTTGGCTTGGTTCTCTGGATACTCTTTACAGCCGCCTGTAAAACTTATGCAAAAATAGAGCAAACAAAGATTCAAAATTGAGAAAATCCGATTGTTCATAAGTATATCCTTCACAAATGATGTCGAAAGTGGGGAAGGGGCGATAGAATTTTGCAAAACGCTTTATCAATACTTTTAAAGGGGTGCTCCACAAGGTCTTTTCGCACTTTGAAAAAGAGACATTTATTAAAGAAGATTTTTCTTCTCTTTTTTGAAACCTCCATTAGAGCGATTTTAGAACAAAAGGTCAATGACCTAATATATTGAGCTATGACGCTTTTGTGATTTTGTTCTTGAGATATTCGTTCCTGCTCGTGTTCCTGAACAGGCGAACAAATCTTTAACTATAAGCTATTATAAACTATGAAGAACTTGATAGGTATCTTTTGGCACAACAGCTCCTGAAATGATCTTAATTTGTCTCCAGGTGGTGACTATCATCATGTCTCCGGCTGGAGACATGATGCGTATGACAACAAAACATAAACAATTAGCGATAACTCGCAACAGAGCAGGCACTCATCAAGGCTGTAGGTGAAGTTATTGATCGCGACGGATTTTCTGCCCTGGGCATGAGGCCAATAGCCTTGAAGAGGTGAGGCGTGATAAAGCGGTGCGCCTTCTTATTGATATTGGGGCAGGTGCAAAGCGAAGTAGTGTTGATGTCGGCGGAATCATTGCGCTTGTAAGCGCAGGAGTTCAGCACCTGGTCATTAGCTCACGAAATCATGACCCCTTTATTGATCTTGAGCTTAAGACAGATAAAGGATGGAAACGGTTAGAAAAATGCGTTGCTCAAATATTTGCAAAATGCTTTGGAGATGAATGAGATGATACTTCCAGCACCTTCAAGTCAACGTTCCTTATCTATCTTGTTGATATCGCCGAAAGGGCCTCTTTACCGTCATCGTGGTGGTGTATTCAAGAAATCACTTCGGTATGCTCCTTTGACTTTAACTACGCTGGCATCCCTGGTTCCTCCATAACTCAATGCCAAAATTAAGATTATTGACGAAGGAATTGAGGATGTGGATACCTCTATTCATGCAGATATCGTAGGTATGACGGTAATCACTGGATCTGCTTTTCGTGCTTACGAACTTTCGGATAAATTCAGGGCACGTGGGATTCCTCTTGTACTTGGGGGACCGCATGTAACTCTTGTTCCCGAAGATGCAAAACCGCATGCAGATAGTGTCGTTGTTGGATATGCCGAAGAAACTTGGCCTCAACTTCTTCGAGACTTTGTGAGTGGCGCCTTGAAGAACCGGTACGACCAATCCCCAGATCTGAAGCTTAAGAATCTTCCTTTTGCTCGCCGTGACATGCTGCCGGAAAAACGATATACCACAACGAATGTATTTGAGGCGACACGCGGCTGTATCCACGCATGTGAATTTTGTGTTGTTCCATCAGCATGGGGGCGAAAACCGTATCAAAAGCCTGTGGGTGATGTTGTTGCTGATCTGAAGCAGCACGGGGCAAAGAAGGCTCTATTCATTGATCTCAACCTGATTGCAGACCGTCAGTATGCGACTGAGTTATTTGCAGCCTTGGTCCCTCTTAAAATTAAATGGTTTGGGTTGGCTACAACCTTGCTTGCTGACGATGTAGCTTTATTAGAGTCGATGGCGCGCAGTGGCTGCAAGGGCTTGTTGATCGTCCTGGAGTCGATCAATGCGGAGAGTCTGAAGAGTACAAAAAAAGGGTTTAATCGCCCTGACAACTATCTTGAATTAACAAGGTTGCTCCACAACTATGGCATATCGCTTATGGGCTGCTTTGTTTTTGGATACGATCATGATACTCCCGATACTTTTCTCGAGACTGCAAAATTAGCAATAGAGGCAAAGATTGACCTTCCTCGTTTTGCTACCTTAACACCATTCCCAGGGCCCCCCTTATTTTCCCGATTTGAGTCAGAAGAGCGTATTCTTACCAGAAGTTGGGAGCTCTATGACGGCCAGCATGTCGTATTCCAACCCAAAAAGCTTAGCGTCAAACAGCTTCAAGATGGAACTGGTCGAGCCTGGAGGCAGGGGTACAAATATTCATCAATATTGAAGCGTATTGCTCGATCGCCAGCCCCTCTTTTAGTGAGGATTGCAGCGAACCTTGGTTACCGTTTTTACGGCAGAAACCTGGATAAGTTTTATACCTGTGATTGGTTCATAGGGCCAGATAGCTCATCCAGACAGAAAAGCCCCAAAGATTTCACAGATCAAGATAAGGCTAAGAGTAAATTATGATTCGAGCAAGCACGTTTCGCTTAACCATTATTCATCCATGCATTGGACGTAATGAGGGAGATCGAAGTTATATACGCACCTGGCAAATGGAGCCATTGCCAGCGGCGGCTATTGCTGGACTTACTCCACGAAATGTCAAAATTCAACTCTACGATGACCGCATGGATCTGATTCCCTTTGATCAGCCAACAGATTTGGTCGCTATAAGCGTTGAAACATATACTGCCAGGAGGGCTTATCAAATTGCCAGTGAGTATCGACAAAGGAATATTCCTGTTGTGATGACTACAGGCGGTGGACTTTATCGCTCTCGATTGCACGATCGAATAAGGGTTAGAGGAAAATTCAAGAATACTTCTACGGTTGAATTTGTTGGTAAGGAAAAGCAGGTCTCTGATCTGTATGGTGAGAAATTAAGCGAAGGGTTTGTTTCTACGGTACTCCAAAACTTGTTTGAAAAGTATAAAATAGAGCCACGCTTCGTGCTGCTTGCGCCCGAATGCAACGAGCGTCAAACATGGTACACGCTCTTTATAGAGTCGACCGCTAAACTTCCCCCTGACCTGGATAAAGCTTTAGAGTCATTGCATTCAGATAATCCTCACTATAAATACTGTGTTGCGTTGGGACAGTTATCTCCATCGAAGGTGCTGAAAACGAAAGCGAATTCTAAAAAGAAATATATTGATAAACTTGTACAAGAAGGGGTGAAACTTGGTGATCTTAAGCCGTCACAATTAAGCTTGAGAAAGAATTGGTCCAAGATTCTCTGTGGATCATCGGTTGTTTCATAATGTGTCGAAATCTGAACTCATTCAGAAAGCATTAAGAGTGCGTACTTTCGTATGCAGGTATGAATGAGAAAGCGATTGACTGGGGAGTGAAAATGATTCTCTGGAGCATCCAAACTCTTCAAGCTTATAACCTTTTGAGAAGGAATGGGTATCTTTGTGGAAATTTGGATAGGGTTCCAAGAGATGAGCACCTCGCCTATTGCTGGATGACGAGGCAACTTATAAAAAGAAGACAAATATCAATGAAGATGTCATGCCCTATGTGGGCATGGTATTCGTATTACGCTGGAGAAAAATGTCGAAAACCAGATTTAAGGTGTTCAGGACATTTGTCTTCAGGAACTCAAGGTGTACGACTTAAGCTGAGAGTTGAAGATGAGATGGTTCTTCTCTCACGTTTCGATATGTGGCATGCTGTGTTAAACAGAAATTATCTTTTTAAAAATGAAAAAGAAGAATCGAATAGAGATGAAGAAAAACTGTCAAAAGAAGAAATTGAAAAATCATGGGAAAGAATTTTTGATTTCAAAGCTGCTGATCAAGATTATTGGGGGCAAGCAGATGAAGCCCCGATACAAGCTGTTTTGCCAAAAATCTGTCTTGAATGGATTGAAAAAGTGGACTACTTTAAAGCCCGCTGAATGATGGAAGCCGCTTTCATGAGGAGCCAGCCGATGTTCTCATGAACGTTTTGCTTGTAGAAGGGGATTTGGGGGCTCTATAGTCTTGTTTTGTCGAGTCCATAGAAGCGGTTCGAAAGAGCGCTCTATAAAGAGACCATCAAGAGCCTGGAAAATGCCTATTTGATCCTAAGATAAATAAAAGATTAAGACTTGATGAAGATTCAGAACTTGGGAGACTATTTTCTGTCAAGGATCCTGAGGAACTCGTTTTAAAACCTGCGGAAATCGTTGTTTCCTTTGTTGATGAAGAGGAGGGTGTTGTTGCAATGCTTTTCCAGAAGCTCCTTAAGAATAAGGCATTGCTAAGAGCACTATTCTATTGTCAGTGATAAAGAGTGAAAGGTGTCTGTTTGGGAATATGAAGATCACTCTATAGGGGCAATATGGACTATGAGAGCTTTTAAAGCTAGAATGCGGAAAAAAGAGAAATAATTTTTATATTCAGATGTCGTTTGTAGCACACTTGATCGTAAAATTATATAGCTATGGAAGATGATGGTGGTGCTGATGATTGCGCCATGCCTTAATTGTTGAAAACCACAGACATATCTATGAGGCAGTTGGTTCGTTATTGAGAAGCGCACGATGGGGAAAAGAAAAAAAAGAGTGCCGAACCAGCTTCTCCATTTGATTTGTTTGTTTGTACTCTCTTCTTGTAATGGAAATCTGGCGGAACTGAACACACAAAACCGAATCAAGCTGCTGGATTCCTGGGGCGAAGCTGAAGATGTATCATCTGTAGAAGACGGTTGGTTAAGGGAAATGGACTCTCGTAACCTTGCAGGTTATATCGACCGCGCTTTAAAGGAAAACCTTGAGTTGCGACAATTAGCTTATAGTGTAAGGGCGCTCAAGCAGAAGGTCATATCAGAAGGTGCAGATTTATGGCCCCAGCTAGATCTTGAAGTCGGTCGGCGTGATGGGGGGACTTTAGAGTTCGATAGTCACGCCCAAACAACCTCAATTGGTTTGGATCTAAGTTATGAGTTGGATCTTTGGGGGAAGCTGTCGGCTCAAAATCAGGCGGCCAATCTCGAATTGCTCCAATTAAAATCACAGTATGAACAGGCTCGGCAGAAGTTAGCTGTTGATGTCACTCAAAGTTGGCTTGATGTGATCGAAGCTCAGAAGCTATTAGCGCTCTATGAGAAAAGAGTAATGAATGTTGAAGAAAATCGTGAAGTTATTGAAGCCAGCTATAAACGTGGATTAGAAAATGCTCTGGATGTTTACCTTGTTCGTAATGAACTCAATGCTGAAAAGGCTCGAGTTAGTCAGCAAAAAGCAGTATTAAAACGAAATGTAAGAACTTTGGAGCGCTTTTGGGATGGGCCAGCTCAAGGTCATTTGAAGGTCCGTGACGATATCCCGAAATTAAAGGGAGAACCCAAAGCGGGATTGCCAAAGGACCTCATTGAACGAAGCCCTGAGCTCTCAGCAACGTGGAACAAACTTTTATCCCAAAATGCAACTTTAGCTTTTGCTCATCGCCAGCGTTTGCCCAGTTTAACACTGGGAGCTTCTTTGCAAGAAAACAGTAGCCAGGTCAGTAAACTCTTTTCCTCTGCATCGACGACAGCATGGTCTTTGCTGGGGGGTGTCGTTTATCCGCTTTTTGATGCTCAAAAATTAAAGGCTAATGAAGAATTTGAGCGACTTGAATTGAAGCGGTTGGAGTTGGAGTATTTAAACCAAGTCTATGAAACTTTTATGAAGGTCTCGAATACTCTGGCTCAAGAAGAAGCACTTAACGAACAGTATCACCATAGACTTCAGGCTGAAGAGGATGCCAAGAACTCAGCTGAAATTTCTTTTGATCAATATCAAAAGGGATTGCAGCCATATACGACGGTCCTTGAGTCGCAAAAACGCTCGTATGAAGCTCAAGAAAGAGTCATTCAATTAAAAAAGCAGTTGGTCAGCAACCGGATTCAACTTTATTTAGCTTTAGGTGGGAGCTACACAAAGAAAACTGAAAATTAAGGAAAGATGAGATGCTTCCTAAATTACTGAAAATAACTGTGCCTTTCATTATCCTTGGGGTGGCAATTGCCATATCGTATTCCATTTTTAAGAACCCTCCCAAGAAGATCGAAGAACAGGACAAGGGAGTCTCAAAACTCCTGGTTGATATTCTTGCCATTAAGCCGCGCTCCTATACGGTATTGGTTCAAAGTTATGGCAATGTGCGTCCAAAAGTACAAAGTCAATTGATCACGCAAGTTTCAGGTCAGATTGTTGATGTGAGCAAAAGCCTGAGTGATGGCAGTTTTTTTAAAAAGGACGATGTCCTGATCAAGTTGGATGACCGTGACTACAGAGCTGAAGTCAAGATTGCTGAGTCTGAATTAACGGTGGCTCAACAGACCCTGCTGGAAGAAGAAGCTCGTAGTCAGCAGGCTCAGGAAGACTGGAAGCGTCTTCATAAAGATAGCAGGGAAGAGCCTAACGAACTGGTGTTGCGCATCCCGCAACTTAATACAGCCAAGGCAATGGTCGTGTCAGCAGAGGCGAGACTTCAAAAAGCCAATCTTGACTTGGAGCGTACGGAAATTATCGCACCTTACGATGGGCGGATTCTCCATAAAAAAGTAGATATTGGCCAGGTTGTCTCTGCAAATCATATTGTGGCGGACATCTATGCTACTGATCATGTTGAAGTGCGCCTGCCTGTAAAAAATAGAGACTTACCCTTTATCAAGTTTCCGGAATCAGAAGAAAATATCAAAGCTGTTTTATCTTCAAACCTTGTGGGGGTGCAAGAATGGTCTGCGGATATTGTGCGTACAGAAGGTGTGATTAATGATGAATCTCAGCAGCTTTATGTTGTGGCTCAGGTGCATGATCCATTTAAGGTGAAGCATGGCCGTGAAGGTTCAATCAAGGTTGGACAATACGTGAATGCGGAAATTACGGGAAAGACTGTGGACAAGGCTATCATCATTCCAAATCAATGTATTTATCAAGGAAGCTATGTCTATGTTGTCAAGGATGGTGTGGTTGAACGACGCGAGATAGAAATGAGATGGCAAAACTCAAATGAAGCTATGATTGCCAGGGGGCTTCAGGGTGGAGATGAACTTGTTTTAACTCCTCTGGGGCGTGTGAGCTCAGGGACGGCAGTGAAAGTGAAAAGCAGAAAAGAGGAGGTAGAGTCATGATCGCCTGGTTTGCTCGTAATGGGGTCGCTGCCAATCTTTTGATGTTTACTATTTTGGCTTTGGGTGCTTACAGCCTTATCTATCGAATTCCTCTTGAGATATTTCCGACCTATGAAAAGGATATTATTACAGTTGGCATGTCTTTGCGAGGCGCCACGCCAGAGGATGTGGAAAAAAGTCTAACGATTCGAATTGAAGAATCTGTGCAGGATTTACAAGGCATTAAAAAAATTACCAGCACCTCTTCTGAAGGCAGAGCTTCTGTTAATATTGAAATTGATGATCGATATGATTCAAGAGATATGTTGTCCGACATCAAAAGTCGGGTTGATGCTATCAATGGGTTCCCCTCAGATGCAGAAAAGGCCAATATTGCAATAGAGCAGAGGAAGCGTGAAGTTATTGTTGTAACCTTGGCCAGTGATTATAGTGAAAAGGAAATGCGGGAGTATGGTGAAGTCATCCGTGATGAGCTTCTCCAAATTGACGGAATTACCCTTGTAGAGCTTAATGGTACAAGAAACTATGAGATCATTATCGAAACATCCCAGGATAAACTGCGTCAATATGACTTAAGCGTTGAAGAGGTTGCACTTGCAGTTGGGCGTTCAAGCTTAGATCTTTCGTCCGGGAACTTAAAAACAGTGGCAGGAGATGTACTCATTCGCTCGAAAGGTCAGGCCTATCGCAAGGATGAGTTTGCAGGTATTCCCATTAAAACCTCATCTGATGGTTCAATCATTAAGCTTGAAGATCTTGCTGAAATTAACGACGGGTTTGAAGAGACGCCAATTCGTTCGCGTTTCAATGGCAAGAATGCCGTTTTTCTTGATGTGTACCGTATAGGCCAACAAAATGCGATTGACGTGGGGCGTAAGGTACGTGACTACATTAATTCTAAACAAAAAGACTTGCCTAAAGGGTATGAGCTTCAATTTTGGGATGATGACTCTGTCATTGTAAAAAATCGCATCGGGACTTTAGCGCAGAGTGCTATCCAAGGCGGTATTTTAGTTCTTATTTTTTTGTCTCTTTTCCTGAGACCAATTATTGCTTTTTGGGTCTTCGTTGGAATTCCCGTGTCATTTATGGGGGCTTTCTTGATGATGCCCTTTTTCGATGTGACACTTAATGTCATGAGTTTGTTCGGATTTATTTTGGTGCTCGGTATTGTGGTGGATGATGCCATCGTAACTGGGGAAAATATTTATAACCACCTGGGGAAATCGAAAAATGGGGAAATTGCTGCCATAAATGGAACCAAAGAGATTGCTCTTCCTGTTACCTTTGGGGTTCTTACCACGATTGTTGCCTTTTTGCCTTTAGCCTTTATTGAGGGAGATCGAGCAGCTTTATTCAACCCTATGCCTTATGTTGTGATTCCTGTTTTGCTTTTTTCCCTTATTGAATCAAAGTTTGTTTTGCCCTCGCATTTGAAGAAAATTAAACCTCGTTCGGCAGAGAGCTTAAATCGTTTTGAACGTTTTCAAAAAAGTATTGCTGATGGTTTTGAAAGTGCCATTTTCAAATTTTATCGACCTACACTTGGCTGGTGTCTCAGGAATAAGCTAACAACACTTTCACTCTTCCTTTTTGTGTTTTTGATCACAGTATCTATTGTTTTAAGTGGCCACACTAAATTCACTTTCTTCCCTCGTGTTCCCAGTGAGACGGTGAGAGCAGATTTAAATATGCCTGCAGGGACGGCTTTTGAAATTACAGATCGTCATGTTGAAAAACTTACTGAAAAAGCACAAGTACTTCAAGAAAAGTATCGAGACCCTGAAACAAATGAAAGTGTTGTTATCAATATATTGTCGATGACCAGGACAAGTTCGATTGGAAGAGTGCGTTTTGAGATTACTCCACCTGAGGTCAGAACCTTAAAGGTTGATGCCATGCAGTTGGCAAATGAATGGCGTGAATTGATGGGGGACATTCCGGGTGCTGAAAATATTTCCTATAGGTCTTCCTGGGGGCGCAATAATCCTCCTGTTAATATTCAATTGTCTGGCGGTGACATGAAAATGCTGGAGGAAGCTTCAAATGCCGTTAAAGCAAAACTTCACACGTATGAAACGGTATTTGATATTTCAGATAGCTTGTCTGATGGAAAAGAAGAAATACAAGTTGAACTCCTTGATCAGGGCAAGGCCTTAGGTTTTTCTTTAGCAGAAGTATCCAGGCAAGTACGCCAGGCTTATTTTGGGACTGAAGTGCAGCGTATTCAGCGAGGGCGTGATGATGTTCGTATTACAGTTCGCCTTCCTTTGGAAGAGCGTCAGTCACTCAGTGATTTGGAGGGTTTGTTGATCAAAGGGCCTGGTGAATTATTGGTTCCTCTTTCTCATATCGCAAAACTTGTTCCAGGAAAAGGGCCTTCAAGCATTAAACGAGTCAATAGATACCGTACTGTTAATGTGACGGCCGATTTTAATAAAGCGAAGACAGATGCGAATCTTATGAACCGTGAACTTGTCGAGTTTCTTGACACACTTAATACTCAGTATCCAGGCATAAGCTATTCTTTAGAGGGTGAGGCAAAGGAGCAGGAGGAAGCTTTCAGTTCTATGGCTGTGGCACTTGGATTTGTGCTTTTTGCAATTTATGTTTTGCTTGCTATTTCTTTTAAGTCTTATATTCAACCACTTATTGTGCTGAGTGTTATTCCATTTGGAATTGTGGGAGCTCTGGTGGGGCACTGGATTATGGGAATGGGGCTTACGTTGTTGAGCGTGATGGGGATGATGGCGCTTGTTGGTGTGGTGGTGAATGATTCTTTGGTTCTTGTGGATTATATGAACAAGAAAAGGAAGGGCTCGCAAAGCCTTCGTGAAGTGGTGCTTTCTGCTGGAGTGGCACGTTTTCGACCAGTCATACTGACCAGTTTAACGACATTTATTGGTCTTGTTCCGCTTTTCTTTGATAAGTCAACTCAAGCCCAATACCTCCTTCCTATGGCGGTTTCACTGGCTTACGGGATTCTCTTTGCTACTGTTATAACTCTATTGCTTATTCCGGTTAATTATATGCTCCTCGAAAGCAAAAAATCGAAACAATCCTAAACTCTCTGTTTTAATTTGACACAAACGAAGAGGAGCTCGTCATTGGGAGTAGAAGTTGTCAGCAATCCATACTCGCTTTCTTCGATCCATGAATACTTGAACTCATGTACGCAAGCTTGTTCGAAGGTCTCCACTGCAAATGAATGTGGCAGAAAAGCAGGGGTGTTTTTTGTGCCTTGTTCTTCTTCTGGGCTTTTAAAACTTGGCGGATAAGGTGAACCGAAGCGCAAATGGTTCTGCTGGATGAAAGTGTTTATCTGCAACAGGACCGCCTTCTCCAGGAAGCTGCGACTTATAGTAATACTCGATGTCGTTAACCCGTGCGTCAAAAAGGTTGAAAGCTTCAAGCATGACGCTGACGGAATCGTTTACTTGATAGCCAATGCGGGCGTTCATGATTGTAGATTCCTTCGAGCGTTGGCTATTGTCTTCTAGCAGTGGACGCGGGCCAAAGTGGCGCAGCCGAAGCGATGCGAAGATGCCGGACAGATTTTCGACGGATATTCCAGCACTTATTACTGTCTCTACCGCACCAGGAATTCGATCTCCAGCTGGATCATCGTCGCGAAACCTTGCGTTTGAAAAGGCGAGGTCGAGGTCTGCGTTCAGCCAGTCATTAAAGCGGTAAAAGTTTGTCAGCTCAATTCCCATGCGTCGGCTTGGTCGTGAGGCTTCGGTGGTTCCAGCATCACCAACGAAGAGGAGCTCGCTTTGAATGTTGAGCATCCACAGCGAGAGGGTCGTGGTTAGATTGTCAAGAGCTTGTGTACGCACACCGACGTCAGCACCGTGGCTGCGTACCAGTGGATCAACGGGACTAACGGGGGCAAGGCTTTTCGGATCGATGGTGGTGGTTGCGCCACGCGCATCGTTGCTGTGAAAGCCCATGCCCGCGTTGAGGTAATACTCGGTTTTTGACCAAGGACCGAAGACGAGCGATGCTTTTGGGCTGATCATGCCTGAAAATTCGCTGCCTTCATTATTGGGCAGTGTATCGTTGATGTCGAAAAAGTAGAGCTCTCCCCGTACTCCAAGGGTGGAGCGGAGCCAAGGCGTCCAGGTGGTCAATGTTTGAACGTAGGGTGAGATGCTGGTTTGATTGACCTCGGACGAGCGGGTTGTCCCGATCCTCTCGCGCTCACGGGTAGCATAGAGCGCAACTTCGTGAATAGCGTCATAGCGAATGTCGCTGCCGCCACTAAGCTCCCACATGTCGGAGAGGGTAAAAGCATGGTGGCTGCGTGCGCCAGTTATGATCCGCCGGTCTCGTTGCTCAAACTGATCACCGTTGGCAGGATCGTCGAGAACGTAGGTAAAGTTTGAAAAGAGGTCGAGTTGGTAGTCAATCACATAGGCATGTATAGTATGTTCAACGTTTAATCCGCTGTGTTCCCACTGCCCGCTGAAGCTGTAGCGCCGTGTGTCGCCGCCGTCACTGGGGGCAAGACTTCCGAATCGGGATATCAGGTTGGATTGAAGAGCACGTTCTGGAATCTGATCGGTGGAGGTCCATTCGCTTTCGTAGCCCATAGCCGTAAACGAGAAGTCTCCGATCGAGTAGCGCATCAGGCCGTTGAACTTCTGTAAGTCCTCTTCTACGATCCACGGTCCTTCGTTGGCCATCAGCTCGCCACCAAAAAGCAGATGACCATCGAAGAGCTTCAGTGAGGTTCCCATTACTGCGCGCTGGTATTCATAGCTGCCAGTGCTAAGCGAGGCAAAGGAGCGATCAAGCCGAGATACATAGTTATATGCGACATTTGCTGCGGAACCGAAGTCACCAACATCTGCATAATAAGGACCTTTGCGGTAGTGAATTGATGAAACAAACTCAGGAATGATAAAATTGAGGTCGGTATAGCCTTGGCCGTGGGCGTGAGTAGGCATGTTGATGGGCATGCCAAGAATCGATGCGGCGAAGTCTGTGCCGTGGTCGAGGTTAAATCCACGCACAAAAAATTGATTCGCTTTACCGTTACCACTGTGCTGTGTGGCCACAAAGCCAGGAACGACTTCGATCAACTCGCCCACACGTGAGATTGGTCGTCGTTTAAGATCTTTGGAACCGACATGCCCCTCGCTGGCGGAATCGGCGTCTCCGGCGAGATCGTCCGCTCGTCCAACAATCACAATGGATTCTGGAACAGGTGTGTCGGCGGGTTTGTTATTCTTCGGGGATGTTGGCCCGTCTTGTGCGTGCAGCGCAGAGGTGCTGAAAATGGAGATCAAAATAAGCATCGTGATTCGCATAGGTATCCTTTCGCTTGAAGAGTTCATAGGATGTGGTTGTTTATATGTTTGCACAATGCCATGAGTATTACGATTTGTCAATTCGTAATATTTTTTGTGGTCTGTTCTGGTTGATGGTGCGGGAGTTATTTTTGACTTGCGCGATTTTAAAGCTAGAATTTTGGCAGCTACAGAGTCAGAGAGGGAGCATGAGCGAACTGATCCGAATGAGTTTTTCTGTTGAGCGTGAACTCTATCAAAGGGTAGAGAAGGCGTTTCGCGCACAAGGTTATTCGAACCGATCCGAATTTGTGCGTGATGTCTTGCGTGACAAGCTTGTGGAAGGTCATCGCGATTCAGGACAAGAAGTTCTCGGTACTATCATGCTTGTCTACGACCACCATATTCCAACCTTAACCCGAGAGTTAACGCGGCTTCAGCATGACCATGAAGACTCGGTGCTTGCGACGACCCACCTCCATGTAACACATGATGTATGTGCTGAGATGATTATGGTCAAGGGGGAGGCAAGACATCTGAACGACTTGGTCAACTCCATGCGTAGACTCAAGGGGGTGTTTCACAGCACGCTTTCAATTTCATCGGTAGATCTGGTGTGAAGTGCATGGAGACTCTTTAAATTATATCTTGGTAGAGGATTCTTCTTAAATTTGAAGAGCGTTAGTTGCATAGCCATTTTCGGTTTTTGGCAGGTGCAACCTTGGGACTTTCGTAAGCAGCGCTGCGCAATAAACGTAACTAGTTTTGCTGATGAGAAGGCTTTTGTGAGGTAAGTCACGCTCTTTAAAATCTTTTTCGTTTCTTTTTAAACTTAG
>CAZJPQ010000046.1:0-17701 GCA_964548115.1 uncultured Planctomycetaceae bacterium | reverse complement strand
GTCTCAGTCCCGGTGTGGCCGACCATCCTCTCAGACCGGCTAGACGTCGTAGCCTTGGTAGGCCGTTACCCTACCAACTAGCTGATATCAAATGGTCCGCTCCTGAAACGACACAAAAGCGCCTTTGACCCCTTTATCATATGATATTGTGGTCTTATGCGGTATTACCCTTAGTTTCCCAAGGCTATCCCCCATTTCAGGGTACGTTAACCATTCATTACTCACCCTTTCGCCGCTCGAGTATCTCCCGAAGGAGACCTTTCCGCTCGACTTGCATGCCTCATCCACGCCGCTAACGTTCACTCTGAGCCAGGATCAAACTCTTCATAGAAAAGCTTGATTCTCTTACCTTTAACATCTGGGATTGAAATTTCTCGAAAGAAACCCAATCTCAAGACCTTAAAGGTAGAGCTCATTTTTTTTGCTCAAAAGCACAGAAACATTCTGGCATTCCTCAGAAAAGTCACCTTCTCCTCGTACTCCAAAAGCTCTGCACCCGGGTATGTTTATTCTCTATTTTCTGCCGCCGTTAAAATTCTTTTGCAAAAGAAAAGAACCTTAGGGCGTCAGCGCACTCTTATTCTTGGCTTGACATGACCAAAACTATTTTGGTCTGGGCCAAAAATAGAGCGCCTACGCAATCTTGTTATGCTTGGCTTTATTATGTCAAAGAACGTATAGCTCACTCGTCCATAACTTTCAAAATCAAAGCTTCTGAAAGAGTGATCTTTTCCTTCTCAGCAAAGACTCAGTAAAACTTTCTCTGCGAAAAGGCCCCAATCTTTTCCTAAGTGGGAACGAGTCACTATGCCCTTCTTCTTCAGGAAGTCAAACTCTTTTTACTTTTTTTTTAAATTCTTTTATTCTTTCTTTTACTTCTGGTCACGAAGCCCCATTTTTACTGCTATTCCCACTCAATAGTTGCAGGAGGTTTAGAGGAAATATCATAAACAACACGGTTAATTCCACGAACTTCATTAATAATCCGATTGCTGATTTTCTGCAAAAGATCATAATCAAGTCGAACCCAATCTGCCGTCATACCATCAACAGACTCAACGGCACGCAACGCGCAAACCTCTTCATACGTTTGCTCATCACCCATCACTCCCACCGTCTTCACAGGCAAAAGCACGGCAAACGATTGCCAAATACTACGAGTAAGTCCCGCACTCTCAATTTCCTGTCGAACAATTGCATCAGCTTTGCGCAAAACATTCAAACGTTCTTGCGACACTTCACCAAGGCAACGCACCGCTAAACCTGGGCCAGGAAAAGGCTGACGCCAAACCAAATGGTCCGGAAGTCCCAACTCTTTTGCAACTTCTCGGACTTCATCCTTAAAGAGAAAACGCAAAGGCTCAACCAACTTAAAGTGCATATCTTCTGGCAAGCCACCAACATTATGATGTCGTTTAATCTTAGCTGTTGGACCATCGTGGGCTGCTACTGATTCAATAACATCTGGATAAAGAGTGCCCTGAGCTAAAAACTCCGCATTCTTAAAGCTTTGAGCATGCTTTTCAAAAACTCGTATAAACTCATGTCCAATAATTTTTCGCTTCTCATCAGGATCGTAAACGCCTTTGAGCTTTGTCAAAAAGAGTTCTTCCTCATCAGCCACGATAAAATGCATATCAAAGCCATTTTGAAAAGCCTCACGAATACCCTCAACCTCATTTGCCCGCAGTAAACCGTTATCAACCATTACACAGACTAGCCTCTGGCCGATTGCTTTCGAAACAAGTGCCGCCACCACAGAACTATCAATGCCTCCAGAGAGTCCACATAAAACATGACCATCGGGACCAACCTGCTCCTGTATCAACTGAATCTGCTCTTCAATGAAGGAACGAATCTCCCATTCCCCTTGGGCTCCACAAGCCCCAAAAAGAAATGAACGCAAGATATCTTTACCATGCTCTGTATGGTGCACTTCCGGATGGAATTGCACACCCCAAAAAGGATATTGACGATGTTGAACAGCAGCAAATTCACAACCATCAGTATGGGCGAGAACAAACCATTGATCTTCATCCAGGTTCTGAACTTTATCACCATGACTCATCCAGACCTTAAAATCTCCAGCTAAACCTTGAAAGAGCTGGCCTGCCTGATCAAGTTTAAGGTTCGCATAACCAAATTCTCGAGTCTCTCCCCCACTCACCTGACCACCCAAGACCTTCACCCCATACTGCATGCCATAACAAATTCCAAGCACAGGAATCTGGCCCTGAAAAATGGCTTCATCAAGCTTCGGCGCATGTTCACCATAGACTGAAGCAGGCCCTCCGGACAGAATAATACCTATAGGCGCACGCTCCTGGAGCTCTGCAGCACTCGTCTGGTGGGACAGGATCTCAGAATACACCCCAAGCTCACGAGTTCTACGAGCAATCAGCTGAGTGTATTGCGAACCATTATCAAGAATTGCAACCCATTCTTTTGTCATTCATCTCTACCTTAAAACTTCTTAACGCCCTACGACTCTTATTATTAAAAGATGCGCAACTTTGGGCAACTTAAGCCCCCACAAGAATCACTAAAACATAAATACCTGCGGCAGATAAAACACGTCCCCCACAGGTATCTTCTTTATGTTTCTCACCAAAAGACTCAAAAGTGCCTATGCACTTTGAAGAGGTCGAATAGAAATTTTTCTGCGCTTCGTTCCAGAGAAGCAAACTTCCCCATCAACTAAAGCATAAAGAGTATAATCACGACCACGACCAACATGGGTTCCAGCATGAAAGCTGCTTCCAACCTGACGCACAAGAATTGATCCAGCTCTCACGCGCTGACCACCGTAAGCCTTTACCCCCCGATACTGAGGGTTTGAGTCGCGACCGTTTTTAGAAGAACCCTGTCCTTTTTTATGTGCCATTTATTTGATTTCCTTGTTTACAAAAAATACACGTTGTTTTTACTACCAACAATAAAGATATAAACTATCGCACAAAACTAAGCTTTGACCGAAGTCACCTTAACTAAAGTATAGCGCTGGCGATGTCCTTTTTTACGCTTACTATTTGCCTTCCTGCGACGGTACGTAAAGGCCCAGACTTTTTCGTCCTTAACCTCACGCAGGACCTCGGCCTCTACCTTTGCTCCTTCAAGCATGGGTTTTCCGACCTGGACCTGATCTTTTCCCCCAACCATAAGAACCTTATCAAAGGTCACCTTATCACCAGGATTAAGACCAAGCTGATCTATCCGTACCTGATCACCCTCGCTTAAACGTAACTGCTTTGAACCATCAACAACAATCGCGTACATTTCACTTCACCTTATTCAAACAAACAATAGGGCCTCTCTCGGCATTTTGCCATCGAAGCAGGCTCTTTTGCTCTTCCAAATCCACCATGGCCCTCTGCCAGAAAGTGGAAGAAACGAAGCACGTTATCATACTCTACCCAAAGGTCAAGTATAAGCTCAAGGTTTCGTTGACAAAACTCTTCCAAGATTCCTGATTTTCACACAGACAATTGAGCCCCATAAAGCTCTAGGCCATCAATATAAAGAAATCCCATCAAGAGGCATAAAAACATCTCAAAACATGCTCTCAAAAAAAAGAATTAAAAATAGACTTTGAGGTTTTCCTTACAAAAAGATAGAACAAAAGTTGTTTGTCCCTCTCTCTACAACCCCAACAAAGTCTGACTAGCCACTTCAAGAAAAACTCTAATAACTTTTGATTATGCTCTATACCGCAATTTTTTACCATCGTGTTAAAAGCTACGAGCTTGATATCTATGGCCATGTCAACAATGCCGTTTACATGAACTGGCTTGAGCATGGGCGTTCCCAAATTCTTCAGGACAAAGGCTATACCTACCTTACTATTGCAGATGCTTGGAATGTCCGTCTTGTAACGCTTGCAACAACGATTAACTACCGCTCCCAGCTGGGGCTCGCTGATTCAGTCTGTATTACAACAAAAGTCAAGAAGTTTGGACGCACCAGTGTAACCTTCAGTCAAAATATTTATAAAACTCCGAACCAAAGTGGTATTAAAACTGAAAGCAATAGCTTGAAAGCTTCACAACTCGTTTGTGATGGTGAAACGACAATTTGCTTTACGGACCCTGAGATGAAAGCAGCAAAGCCTATTCCAACGCCTTTTCGAGAACTTTACGCCCCAGACCTCCCTTTCCGTTCTTAAAATTTTCCAAGGGCTCCCTGAAACAATCTTGAACCCATAAAGAAACCACAAAAATAACATCTTCAGGTTCTTTACTATTTTCTTCCACCCTCAGGTTTCAAAATCTGATAAAGTCGCTTTAAAATAATGCCTTACGCCCCGAAGACCAAAGCAGCAAGAAAATAAAAGTATAGCAAAGAATAGCAACCATGAAGAAACCAGAGCTTCCTCAGCACATTGGCATTATTATGGACGGAAACGGCCGTTGGGCTCAAGGGCAAGGCCTTTCAAGGGCTCGTGGCCATGAGGCAGGGGTTGACTCTGTGCGAGCAGTCACAGAAGAATGCGCCCGGCTTAAACTCCAAGAACTGACCCTTTACGCCTTTTCTTCTGAAAATTGGAAGCGTCCTCGTTATGAAGTCAAAACCCTGATGCGCCAGTTAGAACGCTTTTTAATTGGTGAACGCAGAACTATCATGGAGAACGATGTACGCCTGACAGCTATTGGACACGAAGGGCGCCTGCCAAAATCCGTGCGCCACGCCCTTGATACAACCCGAGAAATGAGTGCCGGTAACCAGGGATTAGTACTTTGCTTAGCCTTAAGCTATGGAGGCAGACAAGAAATTGCTGATGCATGTCGAGAAATTGCCATGAAAGTAGCTTCTGGAGACCTCGAACCTGAATTGATTAACGAGCACACCATCAGTGAGCATCTGTACCAACCCGATATGCCTGAGCTTGACCTTGTCATTCGTACTGCTGGTGAAATGCGAGTTTCAAACTTTTTGCTTTGGCAGCTAAGCTACAGTGAGCTTTATATTACCGATGTCCTATGGCCAGATTTTCGAGAAGCAGACCTGCACGATGCCATTGAAAGCTATCAAACACGAGAACGACGCTATGGAGGTTTAGTCGATAAAATAGAGAGCAAAAGAAAACTCTTTTAAGCGAATCGTTTTAAACTATGCTTAGCACTCATCAATTCTTGTAGTTGCAAATTTCATAACTTTAAAAATTTGAACTCAAAAACCCGGAATCATTGTGCCACTACCCAAGACTTACTTTCGTGATCGTGAAACTGGGGATCTGATCGAAGAACCTGTTTTTAGCCAGAAGTCTTTGTTTTTTCTTTATCATAATCCGATTGGACGTTTCATAAGTTCTTGCTTTCTGCGTTTTCACTGGGTAAGCAAGCTTTATGGCCGACAAGCAAAAAGCCCAAAAAGCCGAAAGAAAATAGCTGGCTTTGTCCAGCGCCTCGGCATTAATCTTGAAGAAGCAATCCGTCCTCTCGCTGACTACCAAAGCCTTGATGACTTTTTCACCCGTAAACTCAAGCCTGAAGCACGCCCTATTGACCCCAATCCGAAGCATCTCATCACTCCTGCCGATGGACGGGTTCTTGTCTATCCAAAACTTGAAGAACACAAACTTTCTGTTAAAGGGTCCGAAGTTGAAGTCTCGGAGTTGCTTCAAGACCAGCACCTTACCACTCAATTTCAAAACGGCTCTGCCTTGGTTGTGCGTCTCGCTCCAGCTGATTATCACCGTTTTCATTTCCCTGATGCTGGTGAAGCAAAACCAGCCCGCGATCTAGGCTGGGGTCTTTACTCTGTTCATTCCATTGCGCTTTCTGCTGGCACAAAAAGCTTCTTAAACCATCGTCATATCAGTATTTTGAAAAGCCAAAACTTCGGCTCTATTTGTATCATCGAAGTTGGAGCGCTCTTCGTTGGTTGTATTGAGCAAAGCTATCTGCCCGGAAACGTTGAACGAGGTCAGGAAAAAGGTCTTTTTCATTTCGGAGGCTCAACGGTCATTCTGCTTTTTGAACCAGAACGAATCCTTTTTGATCAAGACCTCATTGAAGCCAGTTCCCAAGGAATCGAAAGTTATGTTCGCTTGGGAACAAGGATCGGTGTTCAGCTTTGAAGAGCTATAATCTGGATTGATTTTTAAGTCTTAAAATTTGATAAATAAAAAAATCTGGGGTTTTGAGCCCCAGATTTTTTGTAAGAATAGATCAAGCTCTACTCGCCATCCTGAGATCCACCTGTACCACCAGACTTCACGACCAGATCAGATTCCCCTTCATCCTGAGTCTCAGACTTATATACTTTGACTTTTTCGTAACGTTCTTCTTTGTTCGCCAAAGCTGCTTTTGCTTTTTCAGCGGCTTGAGAATGAGTACGCCCTGGGCCTTCTTCCCAATACCAGAGAGCATATACTGGATGATCATATATTTTCAAGTAAGCATAGATATCATTCGCTGCCTGGTTTTGCTGAGAATCCTTTTGATGAGCACTAAGGCGAGCCTCAACTGGGAAAACATCCTTATCCCCCAGGGCTTCGTCAAGACTATCCCCCTCCAGCTCCAAAAGGTTCGTATAATACGTATATCGACAGCTCATGGGAAACAAGCTCAAGGCTTCAAAGGCACTACGAATTTTTTCAAAAGAATTCGGAAAGGGCAAGTTATTGTAATACGCCCCGTCTGAGGTCAGAAGATCAAGCCGCTCAACAGTTGAAAGCTTTTGTTTATTTGATTTGAAAGTTCGGAATTGCAAAGGCTTTTGCTGGCCTTCAGCATCACTCTCAAGACCAATGAGTACTCGATGAAGTCGTTCAAATTCTTGCCAGTTTTCTTCCTGAATACGCATCTTTTTACCAATCTTTTCAAGATATTTTTCAGGATCAAAAGCTTTGATATCTTGAATCATAAGATCAAGAAGAAGTTCACTGTACTCTCCTCCTTCAATTTTACTTGCTTGATCTTTTTCCCACTTTCCAGCCTGGTTTTTGCTGTAAAGGCTTCCCCCTTTTACAGCAATAGTATATTTTTCAATCAGATACTTTCTCCAGGAACTAAGATCTTGAGCCTGCTTACCAATATAAAAAGGACTATCATCAAGAGTATACTGCTGCTCCCAGGGAAACTTACCGCTTTCAAGTGAAGTGTAAAGAGCATAACCATAAAGCTCAACACTCTTCCAACGCCAATACTTCAAATCACCTTCAAGCATTTCAAGATACCCTGCTATAATCTTATCTTGAAAACGAAGAATTGATGCTCGGGCTTCGCCTCTTTTCTTTTGAGCAGCTTGAAAAATTTCTTCTTCTTGTTTTGAAAGCTTGCCTCCTGCCAGCTCAAGACTACTGACTGCCTCTTTTAAATTTTGCTCGTAAAGCTTAAGCTCTGATTGAGAAGCTTTAGCCTTCTTTGCTTCATCAAGTTCCTTTCGTAAATCATCGATATTGCGTTCACGGAGGATTATTTCTTCGCACGCTCCTAGACTCCCATCATCAAGCCAAAAACTCTGGTCTTCTAGAACAAAGAGCTTTCCCATCGTTTGAGGAGGATTGAAATAATCAGCCAACAAACGCTGAAAAGCAGCTTGTTTTTCTTCTTCACTCTGAATCTTCACCCGCTCACCATCACTATTAAGATATGAACCAAAAAGGTTCGGGTGAGAGAGCATAAGGGTCTGAACTTCCTCTGCTTGAGAACGTAAAGGAATTTCAACTTTAAGGGTGTATTGACCAGGAGCTAAAAAACGCCCTCGCTCAAAAGGCATTGAAAAGCGAACAACTCCCTGATTGTCTGTCTTTGACTGAAGTGTTCTGAAAACTGTTTCGTTACCAACAGTGCTGTTCTCATCCCTATAAAGCAAAGAAGCAGCTACCATAATCTCAGGAATGAAACGGCCTTCAGCATTGAACCAGGGAATAAAAACGTCTATTTCAACTCCCTTGTCTTTTCCATAAGTAGCATCTTGGATAAAAACCTTTCCACTTAAATCAATCTCCGGTTTTTGGTCTTCAGCAACCAGGCTTAACCTCATAAATCTTTCAAGATCAAGACGATCCTGAGCAAATGCCTGAGAGGAAAAAAGAAAAGCAGACAACACCAAAAAGAATATATTGAGCGTTAAGAAGATTTTTCGAACTTGGGAAAGTGAATGGAACATGTGGTAAACCTCTCTCTAATATATGTTTACTTAAAAACTTCCTCGCTCACAAGTCGGCGAGGTGGAGTCATAAGAGTTATTCTGACATCATCAAGAACTGGCGAGCTATTTAATACTTTAAGCCCCCCCTTGGTTGGATTAATAAAGAAAGCCTGATACTTCAGCATTGCAACACTTGGTTGTTCTGGACGAGAAATATCATTCATTAAATAAACTGGCTGCCCGGCAAGTGATTCAAGACTATAGCCTCCAGCATTCCAATAACGCAAGTCTTCACGATTGGTCTCGGAGAAACTCCCTGGAACATACTCCACAATCCCACCTGTCTCATTGGCTGCAAGAATATTTGGAACCACTTCAAAGCCAAGGCTGATATGGGGCGCATTTGCCCAATTTTCGGCGCTGCCATCAAGTCGCTTGTTTCCATAGCTATCCCAAAAAGGCCGGTACTCCGTCCATGCAATACTTGCCACTCGGACGGGTGCGGGAAAAAGCTGAAAAGTATCTGCGCCTATTTGCCCAGCAAGAAAACCGTTTTCATAGGTTCCCCGAAGTTCTGGAACTTTCTGTGAAGCCCCTCCACCTGCAGATGGAATACTTTGATAACGGCTATAATCGCGATATTCACTTTCCGTAAAGGCCCCTGTACTTCCAGCAGCTGAACTGCTCAGCTGATGAAAGATTCGAACATCATCAAGTGTTGCATTCGCAGGCGCAACCAGGTTTGAATCAAAAAGAAAGAGTGGCTGAACACTTGGGTCATTATTAATGCGAGCAGCATCAAGGCGAGTTGGATCCTGCCTGCGGGTAAGACAACCGATGGTAAGACGATCTTCTGGATCGACTTCTAAAAGAGCCGTTGATGAACGGTGAATAATATATTCCTCATCGCTGGAGGAATTCCAGGTGAAATTCTTTGCTGATCCGAGTGTGTCCGTTATTTCTCCGGTATTGACAGCGTGTTGGTCACTTAAGGAGGGCTCTTTAAAAATTAATGGAAGAGTTCGGCCATCAATGAAGAGCTCGTGAGGTGGGCGAGTTGGATCAGAAACCCCTGTATTTCTCGAATTAGAACGATACTTCAGTGTAAAGCGGTACCAGTTATGAGTCACCAGATTAACATCTGAATTGCCCGGTAGCTCTGAAAGATCAACATAACTCTCTGTACGGGCATAACTGAAACCAAGATCATCTGAAGCTGAAGCAATATCATTACTTCCAACATACTCATCAAATACCATCAGCTCTTCTTGAGTTGCCGGATCCGCTGAAGCCACCTGCTTGCCTGTTATTCGGGCACGGTTTCCCATCTGCTCTGAACCTGTTGGAGGAATGTAGCCACCAGGCCCAGTCGTTGAACTGTAAGTTGCAGTATAAGCCCTTGTAAAATAAAGGTGCGAAATACGCAAAATACCTCCAGGCTCTTTAAAGATGAAGAACTCAGCCCCTTCGAAATCAGTGTCTATCCCAAGCCGATCATAGGCTACTTCTTTATCATTTTGGCTGGCCCCATCTCGCATCATTCGACCATAGCTCGTTGCACCGAGTAAACCTGAAAAATTACCACTGCCAGGATCAATCTCCCCCGCACTCACAACTTTTCCGCTTTTTCCCTGAGGAGGCAGCTCCCATTTAATCCAAAAGTCCACCCATCCTTCGTAGTAAGGGAAATTCGTTTCAGTCTGACGAATGCTTTGCATTTCGATATTGTGCTGATCAGTCCCCTGACCTCCCCCCTCTCCAGGGGTGGCGCCATTTCCTTGTCCAAAGAGACGAACGGCCACACCGTGAGGAGGCTGGTCAAATTCTTTGCCTGGCAGCACCTGCTTTGAATCATCAGGGTTTTTACCATTAATAGGGGCAAAAGGACTTGCTCCAGCCGCTCCTGCCCGATAACGAAGTGAAGCCAATCGACTCATACGATTTGTTCTTCTTACGCCAAAAGTCCTTGTTTTCGCACCACTACCACCTGTCCTATAAATTGGATTCAAATGCCAACCGCGAAGCAACACCCCATCTGGGCGCAAGGTTGCATAACGGGCAGCTTCTGCTGAATGCCTGTCAGCTGCAGCCTCATAGCCCTTCCAACCTTGAGTATCCTTTTGGTTTGGATGGGGAGAAGCTGAACTCACCGTATGAGCAAGCTCTGGCTCAGCCGCTTCGCTATAAGGAACATGGCCATGCCGGTGCTGATTACCATTACTGAGATCGCTTAATCCTTCCAGGCTGTAAGAATAGTGGGCATGAAAATTTAAAGCCTGCTCGTTAGTACGTAAATGAGCATTTGGAGTACGATCTTGAGGATAAAGACCAACCCACCCAAAACGCTCATCGGCCGCAGTCGAAGAGTAATACCCACGGTATAAAGTTAAAAGTTTTCCATTGTCATCAAGCGCCCCAATTGGCGTTCCAAAGTATTTATTGCGCTCATTCGTAATTTGATCACGGTATCCATAGATTCCATGATCAATTGAGTTTGGATAAGTTTGGGTACCATAAAGATCATGAGTTACAACGCTGCGGGTTGTTTCTTTTCCCTGTTGAACGCTGGTCGTTTTGCTTTGAGGCTTAAAGCTATCGGGATCTATTGACGTTAAGAAATCCTTTTGGGTCGTATGCTCAAAGGTCGTATAAACTTCAACGATTGAACGGACCGTACGACGTGCCAGAGGAAAATCAAGGCTTTGACTCTTCTCAAGAGAGCTTCCTCTATTAGCCGCATTAAGCTGGATTGCTGCAACTTCTCCCTGGGAAGTAATTTCATAAACCCCCATAGAGCTGAAACAAAGAGGAGCTGTTGCATACTTAAGATCTGTTGTATCAACGCTGGTATAATAAGCACTATCGGGGTTTGTTTTATTAAGATAGCCGTTTGGATTGAAATTTGCCCGAATCATGTCAACACATGCCCTCCAGTACCAGGCATCAAACTCTTGAGCACTATAGGAGTGCTGAGATGATTGATTCTTGCCTGAAACAGGATGATCAACTGCACCGGGATCAGGCAAGAGGCTTTGGCCTTTTCCAGCTGGCATATGTGCTAATGAACGAGGAAGACTTCCAAGCCGATTTGAACGCCCCGTATTGACGAGGTCTGCACTGTTTTCAGAAACTCCAGCTTGAAAACCTGATAAAATCTGGTGACAAATTCGGTAATCAAAATCCATCCAGGATCGAAAAGGGCCTCTCTCTTCACGTTCACGCAGAATAGCATCAGCCAGATTCGAAGCCTCACTTCCATCCGCAACCCAGGGGTTTAAAATATCGACGGATCCATAGCCCCCACTTTTCCAGGCAGGAGCAACATTGTACCCCAAAGGCCCTACTGGTACAGCCTGATAAGAAGCCAGATTTTTTAAACTTGTATGATTGCTTAAAGCTGCGTTCGATTCATCATTTGGACGCCCTGGCTCGATGATTGGTTGCATTGCAGCATCGGTCGTCCCTTCCAGCATTTGCTGAGGACCGGAAACCCCGAGCTCGTTGAGCCAATACTGATCCTCTCTTGTAATCCGGTCAAGTTTTGGATAGTAAAGAAAACGAGCCTCTGCCTCAAGTCCAGCCAGCATAGCTGTTAAAACAGGTTTTGTAACCGTATTAATGTTAACGGGAGAACGCTCCGAGCGCTCCCCTTCTGGTTGGATTTCGGCGTTGCCATCCGTGCCACTCTGTCCAGCAGCCCTCTTATTTCCATAGGTGTCGCGAAAGGGAGCCTTAGGAACAAAGTTATCCTGCTCTCTATCATCTATTTTTTCGGCTAGTGCTGGATTACGTTTGCTTGCAAAATAAGGCTGGGTTGAATTTTCAACTCGTTGCGGCCATGATTTTACCGCTATCAGATCCATCGTAAAATGATAAAGTTCGCTATCATCAAAAAATTGACGAAGATCATTCTTTGATCGAATACCGCCTGGGGTTTGTTCTTGAAAGCGCACAATTTCTTCTACGGTACCAAGTGGGAATGGATTCTTGGCAGGATCCCCCAAAAGGAGAGCGATTTCATTGCCAAGAACCTGCAGCATATAAGCAAGCTGAATGCCTCCGAAATCATTAATATTAAGCTGAGAGTTCGTATCGATGATTTTTAAACTGGCTCGATCTCCAAGTTCTCGATAGCTCCCTCCCTCAATGCCGCTTTTGTACATGCTCAAATCGATGCCATCACCAACGAAGTAACTTACTCTCTTCAACACTTTTCTGCCTTCAGCACTTGCCATTAAGTCTGAAGCCAGGCGGTCTTCACCGCTGTCAATCCTGCCGTTACCATTAAAGTCAACCCAGTTATAGTCTGGTTTTTTCTGTGAGTTCGTTTTGCCGGCTTTTGAAAAGGAAACGATTAGCTGATCGCTATCAAGCTTTGAGTTTTCCGCATAACGTTCAAGATATTTTTGATAGCTCTCAAGTGTACCATCCGGCCCAATACGCTGTCCTGCAGGATCAAAATGGGTATTAAAACTCCAGCTGCCTTCCCCCTCATAGTGCCGTTGAAGAGCTTGAGAACGCAAACGCGCAACGGCATAAGCTTCTCCGTCTTCTGCGGCACTGACAGCTTTGAAACGATTCAAGGCATTTTCTGACGAACGCTGCTCAGCGATCACTAAATAACCAAAAGCAATACCTATCAGGCTCAAGACCACAAGCAACCCCAATACAATAACAAGAAGGGCTCCTCGCTGTCTGGATCGTTGGCTTGGTTTCACTTTAAAAGCTTTGTTCGTATTGATTTGGAAAAGTTGGATATTCACCGTTTCAAACTCCCTCAAAAGGTATCTATTGAGCACAATATTTTGGTTCCTTATTTTCTATGTCTCTGAGTACACAGTAGGTTGTGACTAAAGCCTATGATGCTATTCAATATTAACTAACAAAAACGAAATCTCTCCTCGGTTCAGCATGAAAGAGCTTTTGATATTATTCTTGCTGGTTACTCTTCGCACTTTCTTCACTCATCTTTTCTTTCGATTTTTCAGCAGACTCTGGCTTAAGCTTCTCAAGCTCTTCTTCTCTCTCATTTTTTGCTTTGTTTTCTTTTTCGATAGGTTTTCCATAGTGAACAAGAGTTGCATTCGTATGGGTTGCAAAATCACGGAAGAAACGCTGATCTTCTTCACTCATTCCATAGCCAAGAATGTCAATACGAACCTCTTTTTCTCCTATCCAGGTCTTAACCTCTTCCCCAAGCCATTGAGAAAATTCTTGTGTCTCAGGACAAAGGGTTGATTTCATGGGGGCGCTGGAAACGACTAATACAATAGCGTCAGGCAAGTCCTTTAATACGCTTTTCAGAGTCTGATAAAAATCCGGTTGGTTTTCAGGCGTGTTAAGCTCGTCAAGCCAGGCTGTAGCCTCTTTGATAGAATCCTGAGAACCAAGTACAGGCTCTGAGCGAAAATCCTGCTCAAGACCGTAAGTCACCAAATTAAAGCTCATAGCAGGGGTAAGCAGCTCAAGGCTTGAGCGAAGTGTTTTCTTCACACTTTCAAGTTTGAGCTTCTCACTTCCAGTATCGTCTAGATATTTCTCAGCCATAAAAGTTGACCAATCAATCATATAGGCGATGCTGGAGACGCTGACTTCTTCTCCGCTTGGCAGACGGTATTGGCGTTTCGGCCAACGAAAACGCAATGGACGAGATACGCTATCAGAGGCATCCCCATTGCTTTTTTTTGTGGCTGTTTCTTCTCTTTTTTTCTCTGAACCCTGAGGTGAAGAATCTTGAGCAATTGCAGGGACAACGCTCCAAAACCCCAGGAGCAAGGGCAAACAAAGTATAAACCGCGTTAAAAACCGAAAGGTTGACATAAAAATACCCGTTTATTGTTTAGCAACACGAATGCTCTTCGTACTTTCGCCTGTAAAACAGGTTTTACTCCTGTTGTGCCTATTATAACAGTTTGAAGCAAACTATTCGATCATTCTTTAGTGCAAAAGAGGCTTATTCATGGAAATGTCTCAGGATTCTACCCTCTTGCTGAAACGAGAAATCAAGGGGACAAAATATCCTGTAATTTCGTGCCTCAGAAAGCCCAATCAACACCCCATGAATATCTGATGCTTATGATTGATAATAAAAAACCAACTTTCTGTTGGGGATACTCGTTGAGGTTCTGGTTGAGGTTCTGTATATAAAGGCTGACAAGTTCAAATCAGAAAGAGCTTCAAAGCCTGGCAGCAGCGAAAGAAGTAAATAAAATTTGAATAGCGAATAGAACTCAAAGGTGCTCACAAAGATTTTTTTAATCATAAATAAACAAAACAAAACGGGAATATCATCATGGTGAAGACAAGAAAAAGAGGAAAGATTCTTTTCGGATATGGATGCTTGATTATTCCTTTTGTTTTCATAAGCGCTTGTGGCAGCTCGCCTGAGATTCAAGACAACGGAGAAGAGTCTTATAGAGAAGCCTTGAGCCGCGAATATCACTATTTGAGCGAAGAAAGCGTTCAAAATTTTGAGCGACAACTTCTTGAACTTGCGACCGCGATTGAACGAGGCGAAGAGCGGGAAGTAACAAGCTTACGTGCCCGTTTAACAAGTGAAGCATTGCGCTATAATTCAGCACTTGAGTCAGGACTTTATGACGAAGAGAGTTTACGACGACGAGCAATCAGCGCCGCCATGCTTGGATTTACAGCAAACCCAAGCTACGGGCTTCGGCTTGCAAAGCTGGCAGCAGATAAAAGCGAAGAATCTGAAATCATTGCTCTTTACGCTACCATTGGACTTTTTGAACTTGGCAGACACATTAACAGAAGTCCTGACAGGAAAGAAATCTTAGCCCTTGTTAAAAAGATGCTGCTTCCCAGCGAATACTCTAGTTCGATTCGATTAAACGCTGTAACAATTTACGCTCGAGCCTATGCTCCGGAAAAAGGCGATACGCTTTTACCCTTGACAGAGGTTTTGATTCAGGATTCCGACCCTCATGTACGCCGTCAGGTTTTGATTGAATTTAAAGAGATTGGTGAAGTTTCGGTTATTCCTGAAATCACCCGCATAGCCCTGTCCGACCCAAGCCCTGATATTCGTGCTTCTGCAGCCTTAGCATTGAGTAAGCTTCCTGATCCACGGGCCCTTGAAGCCCTTGAGCAAACATTGGAAGATGACACAGAAGCTCAAGTTCGCATTCAAGCCGTTTATGCTCTTCCTTATCAAAAGGCAGTGAATTCTCAAGTTGTTGAAGAGCTCGTCCTTACAAGCCTGACGGATTTTAACGAATCAATCCGGCGCGCTGCTGCTGTTGCTGCAAAGAAGTTAGATAGCTCTCCCTCTGTTCAACAAGCTTTGGTCCAGGCCCTCAGCGACCGAAGTGATCGTGTTCGCATAGAGGTTATTCAAACCCTTGGAGAAGTTACTCCACGAAAAAGTGAAAAAACCGTCTTTCCTCTCGTAGCTTTCCTTGACGATGGGGATCCTGAAATTGTTTTAGCTGCCTATCGTGGTCTTAAAAATGTTACGGGCCAGATACTCAGTAATTCTTCTGAAGAATGGCGAGACTGGTATTACGCAAAATATCCTGAGCTGAACCCCGAAGATATCTATAAAGATCAGCCTCGGCCCCGCTTTGAGACTAGCGGTTCTTCTTCTAGAAGAAGCAGCAGTAGCCGACGCTCTTCTTCACGACCCCGCCGATCCCGCCGATAGTAAAACTCGATAATTTCAGAGGATCTTCAAGCACTTGGGGTTGGGCATTGCAAGTGTACATGGATGCTGCTTTATCCGAATTTTAAAATTCGACCTCTTAGATTCGATTCGCAATTTCAGAATGCTTGATGTCCTGACTTTGAGTGTGCTAAAACTATCGGGCTGGAACAAGAAGTTGTTGCCGCCCAGACAAAAAGTAGCTTCTGACACATTCTTTTGTTTTAGACCTCTCTCAACACTACCCAAAACGCTTTCGGCCTCGCTTCTTGCTCCAAGGCATCGCTCTAAAGTGTGATTTTCATCATATTTTTCATCATATTACGGTATAGAAATCGTAAAGCCATAAGGGAACGAGAAGCCCATTGCCCTAAAGTGACTAAAGTCACACTTCAGGAAAAAACTTCTTGAGCTGTGTTGTCGCCCCTACCCTAAAGTGATAAAAGTCACTTTTTCTGAGGTCTTCTCAAAGCTATAAAATCTTAAGCTCCCCCAAAGAATCATTTAGAAGTGTCTAGCCTCTTTATTTAAGATCGTTCCCAAGTCGGGCAAGAGTTGCTCGACGACAATTGTATACGCGGTCCTCATAAACGACCAATTCAAGCGCTTTTGCGTTTGATCCACAGACTGCGAATAACCCTGCACTTTTGGGTGCATTGGGATGTTCGCTTCTGTGGAGGGCTTTGGTCGGCCTATGAGGGAGCGATGCCTGGTGCGCCCTTTCGTTTTGGCCTCTTTGTTTGAGGCTCTTTGCGGCACCCAGCTTCGCTTACCGCCAAACCTTTTTAAGGAGGCTGAGTGATGCCGAAGCGTTATTTCCTGATGGTTTATAAGCCCAAGGATTTCAAGCTTTCTCTTCTTGAAACCCTTGATGCTTACGATTATTTCATTTGCCCAGTCAACACCCTGAAAGCTTTGGAAGATATTTTCACGGGGTTACGGGTCAACCTGCTCTTACTCCATGAACCTGCTTTGGATAAAATCTATCGCAAAGTTCATAAGCGTTATCCGAAGACCAAGCTCTTTGTGTTCACTGATCATCCTCATAAAGACTACCATAAAAAACTAAGAGAGCGTGGCGCTGATGAGCTGATCATCCTGCCTGCAAGTGATGGTGAAATCATAAAAAAGATTATGAGAGTATTTCCGTAGAGACAAGCGTTTTCAAACTTGTTCGTTGGTCTTAAAAGGTCATGGTGTGAAGCTTGATGGCTGTATTGTAGCAGGCTATAAATTGGTTTTATGAATGCGGGCGTAGCTCAGCTGGTAGAGCATTTGCTTCCCAAGCAAAAGGCCGTGGGTTCAAATCCCATCGCCCGCTCCAACTCTAGATCTCTTTGATAGAATAGTTTTGTACTTTTCCGCTTCGCAGAAATTCAAGCTTTTCCGTTTCACGGAGTGCCAACCCCCGGCGCTTTGCTCCTGCTTCAAAGGGGGACAAAATAGGGCTCTTAAGTTGGCTCTCTGCTCAAAAGCTTGTGAGGAGCACATCGTCTCTAAAGTGACAAAAGTCATGCCTCGGGGTCGCTTCCTAGTGTGATTTCAATCACTTTTCGGAGTGGGAAGCTCGATCCAGTGAGTCGAGCTGAAGTGGAAAAGCTTTCATCTCGACAAAATCTTTCGAACCACTTTTGCCCAGCCCCTGCGCAGAGAAAAAATAATTGTCCGAGTCGTCGAAAGTACCCAGCTCCTTGATTCTTACCTGGTAATTCTCAACCACGACCTTGACTACCATGAAAAGCTGAAGCCCCGTGGAGCTCGTAGCGTTACTACCGTTGCTGAGATCAAAACGATTCCCCGCAACTTCATAAGTTATGAAGTATGACCTTTCTTGTGAGGCAGGGAGCGCAGTCCTCAAACGGATCCGAAGACTTCTTACATTATGTTGTTCTTTGTTCTTCCCCCTTAAAAGTGGCTTTGGTTACTTCAAGGCCCCGGCGCTCCGCT
>CAZJPQ010000045.1:0-22107 GCA_964548115.1 uncultured Planctomycetaceae bacterium | reverse complement strand
TGAGGCGATAGCTCCCCCGTAAGTTCAGGGAAACTTTTCCACGCTCAGTTCAAAAGGTGATAAAAGTCATACTCCAAAGTCTCGGCACCCTGTTTCCAACTTTGAAAAGTGATAAAAGTCACTTTAGGAGTGAGGTATTATTTGTACGACGGCTTTTCCGTTTCAGAACAGTCTCCCAGACTGTTCTTCTCACTCCAAAGTCTCCACTTCAGCTCGATTCTGGGGTAAAGAAGCTTTTCCACTTCAGGAAGATTGAATGCTTCTCCATTCCAGAGAGTGCCAACCCCGGCACTCTCTTCCCACTGCGAAGTCTCGTTCCAAAGTCTTCCCACTGCGAAACCCCACTTCAAAGCCTCGGCAGCCTGGATCTCCTCCTAAAGTGACTTTTATCACACTAGAGGCTGGGGGGCGAATCGTCTCAAAGTAAAGACGCTCTCAAAAGTAAAAAGAGAGTACTCTCGAACCTCGAATCAAAACGATCCCATAACACAAGAAATTTTTCCATTTCTGTACAGCTCAAGCGTGCCTAGAATAAAAAAGCCTCTTTGTTTATTATAGCACACGCTCCCTTCACCCTTTCTTGGACTTTTTCATTCCGAAGCACTTCCGCTTTGAAGAATGATCTGAAGTGTGACAAAAGTCATACTAAAAGGCGTTTCGAATTCCAAAAGGTGACTTTAGTCACACTCAGAGAATTACTTTGCTCAAAACTTTTGTTGTCACAATCAGCAGGTGCAGTTTTAGCAAAGATCATCGCCACAATTTTTCTGCATCGTAGTGCCAGGTTTGTTAAAATCATCACTTTAAACATTTGAGTGCTTTTATAATCACGTTTCTTTATCAAGGGCAAGACCAATGAAAATTGGGGTTATCTGTTATCCAACCCATGGTGGTTCAGGGGTTATCGCTACAGAAATAGGCCATGCCATGGCCATGAAGGGGCATCAGGTGCACCTTTTTTCTTATGAAAGTCCTTTTCGCTTTCAGCCTTTTCAGGAGAACTTTCACTTTCATGAGGTTCACGTTTCAGCTTACCCCCTCTTTCGTTATCCTCCCTATGACCTGGCTCTTGCGAATGCCATTATGGAAGTTACAGAGTCGATTGGGCTTGAAATCCTGCATGCCCATTATGCTATTCCCCATACGATGAGTGCTTACCTTGCCAAGGAAATGCTTGGTCAGCAGGGGCGTGATCTTAAAATCATAACAACTCTTCATGGAACAGATGTTACGATTGTTGGAAAAGAGAGAGGCTATCGGCGCGTAACGCGTTTTGGAATTCAACAATCCGATGCTGTGAGTGTCGTCAGCGAGGAGCTCAGAGGACGAAGTGCCGAGCTTTTTCAGTGCCCTCCAGAGGCCCTTAAGGTTATTCCAAACTTTATTGATACAAAGCGTTTTCATCCTGATTGTTGTCCAAACAAGCGGGCAACTTTGGCTTTTGCGGATGAAAAAATCGTCATGCATCTTTCCAATTTTCGTAAAGTGAAGCGGCCTTTTGACCTTGTGAAGGCTTTTGCTCAGGTTGTAAAGCGGCTTAAAGCACGACTGATATTTCTGGGGGATGGCCCTTTATTGCGCCCTTGTAAAGAGCTTGCCCAAGAACTTGGAGTAGGAGATCGAGTACGCTTTTTAGGAACCATTGATACTCCCTGGGAGCTCTTGCCTCAAGCCGATCTCTTTGCTTTGCCAAGTGAGTATGAGAGTTTCGGGCTTGCTGCCCTGGAAGCCATGAGCTGTGGAGTTCCAGTCGTTGCTTCCGATGTGGGAGGGATTCCTGAAGTCGTCAAGCATGGCGAAACGGGGTTGCTTTATCCTTTAGGAAATATTGAAGCTTTGGCGCAAGCTATCGAACAAATTTTAAGGAGTCAGGATTTAAGGGATAGCTTGGGAGCAGCTGCCCGTAAGCGCAGCGAGCAAACCTTTGCGAAAGATATTCTGCTTCCTCGTTGGGAAACTTTTTATCAAGAGGTTCTGGCGGACAAAGGTCAGTGAACAAAAGCTTTTCTAGAGCTACTATAAATTAAAGAGAGAGAGATGACCTTTGTCGTTGAATTTACGTTCAAGCAGATTCAAAAAGAGAGGAGGAAGAGTATGACTTTATTATCTTTTTATCGCTGTGAATTCGGAGGCCGATTAAGCTTTGGCCATAAAAAACTAATGGTCTTTAAAGCTTTGGTAATGACATTTGTTTTAAGTGCTCTGCCCCTTTGCTTGGCTGAAGAGCTGGTCGATATAACACCGAGTTCAGAAGTTGAAAAAGAGATTGTTCAAAATCTTAAGCAGATCAAAGCCTTGCCAGCGGATGTTGTATACGTTGATGGGCGTAAGCTCGGGGATCAGGAACTTGAAGCATTAAAGGCTTTTAAAGAGATTGTGAGCCTTGAACTGAATCAGTGTTCAATCAGTGACCAGGGGTTGAAGAATCTTCAGGAACTCAAAAAGCTTGAAGGCTTGCGTTTATGGAAGTGTCAGAATATCAGTGATGCAGGAATTCTTGAGCTTGCAAAGATTCCCAGTCTTAAAAAGCTTGGGTTGCGCTATTTGACAGGGCTTAGTGATGTAGGACTCAAAAACCTGGGTGCAGCTGAAAACCTTGAAGAGCTTGACTTAAACGCCTGCGTTAGCTTGAGCGATGCTGGTCTTGTCCACTTGCAAAGTTTAAAGTTACAAGGACTTGACTTAAGTGACACACGCATCACAAATGCCGGACTTGATACGCTTATGACTTTTGAAAAGCTTGAAGCTTTGAGTCTTGAAAATCTTTGGGGGTTGTCCTCCGAAGGGCTTTATACATTAGCGAACTTAAAGAATCTCAAGCGTCTCTATTTAAAAAATACGGCAGCAGATGATCCGCTGCTTGAAAAGCTTGGAGAACATGAAAATCTTCAAGAGCTTGATTGTAATGGCTGTTCCCGCATCAGTGACCAAGGCATAAGCGCTTTGAAAAAGCTTTCTGAGCTTGAAGTATTAAAACTTAAAGGGGCTCAAATAAGCGATGAAGGAACAAAAGTCATCAAGAAATTTTCAAAGCTAAGAGTACTTGATTGTTCTGATAACCACCTGATTACCAATAAAGGACTTAAAAATATTGCTAAGCTTTCTGGGCTTGAAGAGCTTTTTATTGGCAGAGAGGTCTCAATCACAGGTAAAAAAACAGTTATTCCCGGTCAAGAGCCTTCGCCAATTACGAATAAGGGCATCAAAGAACTTTCCAAACTTGCAGAATTACGAGTACTTAAAATAGAAGGAACCGAGATCAAAGATTCTGCATTGAGTAACTTCAGCGCATTATCAAAGCTTGAGTATTTGAGCTTTGCAGGTTGCTCAGGGCTTACAAAGGAAAAAGTTGAAGCTTTACGAGACACATTGTCGCCTCAAGGTTGTAAGCTCCAATTTTGGGGTATTGCGAAGTAAAAAATGTTTAAAGCTGCAATTTGAAAATATCCTGGGGGTAAAAGCTTGAAGCTCAAATACTATCTATGGTTAGGGGTATTAACCTTATGCTTTGCTCAAGGTTTATTTTCTCACCCCTTTGATCAAGTGGTCCCGAAAATTCACGTTCGAGTCGATCCTGAAGTTCCATCTGTCCAGGTTGAGTACTTTTTTCACTACCGCACACTAGCTGCTTCTTTGCTTGAACAGCAAAATGGCGACTTAGGCCTTGATAAAAACGGCGATGGTTTTATCAGTGAGCAGGAGCGGCGTGAACGAGTGGCTGAATACCTTCAGGAAGTTCAGGCTTTGGCAGTGCTTGAACTTAATGGTCAAAAGCTTGACCTGGAAAGTATTCCTGAAGAATCTGATGCCTATCGTTTGGATACTTCTGATTCAAATATCAGTGGGGTTGGCAATTGGCTTTTGGGTTATGCGCTTGTGGTACGAGCAGAAGGATTTTCAGAGCGTTTGCTTGAAGGTAAGAACAGCCTTACCTTTTATAATGCCGAAACTCGTATCCAGCAGGTGCGCAAGCTTTCCGAAAGTATGCGAGCTTCTATTCGAACCTTTAACCAGCAGCAACAAGTATATGAATGGATTGAAGTTTTTGAAACTCGTTACGATAGTTTAAGCCTTGGAGAAGCGCGGGTTGATCGTATTGGTTTTGATTTTCAAGCTCAAACACAACCTTTCGTCGCTGAAAACCAAAGTGATAATCAGGGAGCCATAACGAATGAAAATAAAAAGGAAAAGAGTGCTGTTAAGCGTGCACAGGAGCTTTATAACCCTGAAGCCCAGAGTGAGAACGAACGTAGCGAGCAGCTCGTTCTCAGTTATATTCGAGATATTAAGTCTGGTGGCATGGGTATGTTCTGGGCTATCTTTGCGCTTTTCTTTTTAGGAGCCTGGCATGCCTTACAGCCGGGGCATGGCAAAACACTTGTGGCGGCCTATTTGATTGGAAGTCGTGGAAGAGCGAGAGACAGTATTATTTTGGGACTTACAACGACTTTTGCCCATACCAGCGGGGTTTTTCTGCTTCTAGGAGTTATCTGGATTTTGCAGCGTTTTTACCCCAGCTTGAACCCTGCCGGCAAGGCTCAAGATTTGATATTTCTGGGAGTTGGAGCTTTTATTTTTGTGCTGGGAGTAACTTTAGTTTTAAAGCGTGTGCGAGCTGAAGTGGGCCACCATCATGATATTTTTGGCCGCCATATTTCTTCTGGAGAAGCGCACAGCCACACTCACCACCATCATCACGAACATGGACACCATCACCATGAACACCATCATCATCACGAAGAACACCCTCAGGCAACACTACGTTCCTGGGAGGTTATTCGTTTGGGTATTTTAGGGGGACTCTTGCCTTGCCCCACAGCTTTTGTGATTGGTTTGATTATGATTAGTCAGGGAGAGCTTGTGCTTGGTCTCTTTTTGCTTTTGGTTTTTAGTGCAGGCCTGGCTTGTGTTCTTAGCGCTATCGGCATGGCATTGCTGCTTTCAAAGAGCTATCTTGAAAAGAAAGAAATTTCGAAAGGCAAATGGTATCGACTTTTCGAAGCTTATGCTCCAGCATTTGGGGCACTTGTGATTACGCTGATTGGCTTTACTTTTTTACTTACGGCTTTAGGCCGTTTAGATATCCTCAGGCTTGAAGAGCTTTTCTTTTAAACTTCACGATTGGTTCTGCTCCTCTTCAAGCTTTTTCTTTTGCTGATAATTCTGAACTCTTGCTTGTTCACGTTCAAAAAAATCATCGCTCAGCTGATCATTTTCAGGGCGCTGGTAAACTTCTTCAACCCATTCTTGAAGAGTGATAACTCCAAGCCAGGGCTCGTACATATCAAGGGTTTTTCCCATAGCAGCACTCTTAAACCAACCAGTATGACCATAAGGCATAAGGGCTAATTCTTTGCGAGCTTTTTCCATATTTTCTTCGGTGTGAAGCCAGTAAAGGGCTGCAGCAAGACCGGTTCGATCAGCCCCTGCTTTGCAGTGAATTAAGAGAGGAGCTTCTGCCTGATCAAAGACTTCTAAGAGCCGTTGAAGCTCCCACTTCTTTGGAAAACGACTGGCAGAAAGGGGTAACTGGAAAAAATCAATACCAGCTTCCCGGGTGGGCAAAAGCGATTGTTGATACCAGTAATCATTATCTTCTCCTCCTCGTAAGCGCAAGACGCTTTTGAGCTCATGGGTTTTGATGGCCTGGCGCAGCTCACTGCGAAGGGGCTGTTGGCTGCGGTAAAGCCGCCCTTTTTTGACTTCATAAACCTGAAACCCACAGGAAGCTAAGAAAGCTATAGATCCAAAAAGAAGAAAAAGGGCTCGTTTTGACATGACTATCCAGTTCTATTTTATAGTTGTATGTGTTGGGGATCTCAAAAGAGGAAAAGGTTTGTTGGGCGCTTCAGGTCATGGACATGAGCAGGGAATATTCTTGCAACGAATACAAAAACCCGGATATTTTTTGCTTGCGGCTTTTTCAAGGTCAATATCGTTCATGCTTGCAAGGGTTGTCAGCCAGGCAAGCACATCGGCAAATTCTTCTTCTACATTTTCACGACTCCCCTTGCGCAAAGCTTGGGCAAGTTCTCCAATCTCTTCCACGAACCACTGAAAAGTTGCGGCTTGACCTCGTGCTTTGTCTCGAGCGCCGTAAAGATCTTCAATCATGGCTTGGAAAGCTTTAATTTCCATAATGACTTAATCCTTGGTCGGTATCTTATAGCCTCCACTGAGGCCAGGGGTGCCATGTGTTTCGTTATAAGCCTGAGTGGTACGATTGATGACAGCCCAAAGCTCTGGAAAGGCTGGTTCGTGACAGGTTTTTTCAAGAGCACTCGCTGGAACACCTTTAAGACTGAGAACAGCATCTCCAATAATACGTTTGACCAGTTGGAAATGGCAGAATTTCCAGCGCATAAAGTTTTCATCAAAAAGCATCAGTGCGCTTGTGAGCTGGTAGAGCTCGCTATATTGATGAGGGTCTTGGTGGATCTGGTCAAGGGTTACTTCTTTTTGCTTAAGAATTTCTTGATAGTTTTGCCAGAGTTGCGGCATGAAGTTGAGAAGGTGATTATAGGTGGGGGATTGCTGGCCCGAGCCTTGTCCAAGTCCCATGCGGATACCATGGTAATTCCAGGGGCTCATGTTCTCAAGGTGACGCAAGCTGTTGCAGATCATATCAACAATTGCAGATACTCGTTTGAGAAAGCCTGTGGCGCGATCTAATTGGTTAGCTTGAAGCCAAAGACTTATTTGATCAAGGTGCTGAATTACAATGACAAACCATAACTCCATGGACATATGGGTGACTTGAAAGAGCCCTTCGTCTTCGTTTGCCCAGGATTCGGAATCTTTAATCAGGTTATAAAGTTCTGAGCTGTGAACATAACGCTCATAATCCGTGTCATTATTTCCAAAGTGGTATTTTTTTTTCATTGTTCGGAAGTTTCTAAAAATAATATAGAGATATTCTTTTTATTGAGCTTCATGTGCTAAGACTTTTCTTTGTACGTGTTATACAAACATGCTTGTCAGGCGAAACTTTTCAATCCGTTATTTTGAGCCAATAGAGTATCCATTCAAGAAATAAAAGCCAAAAAGCAAAGAATAAGAGCGTTTCAGAAAGGTTCTCAAGCCATGCTGGTAACGGATCTTTTTTTATTTTGCGTTTCGGAAGCTGGAACCGTCTGGAAGGCATTGGGCTGTAGGCAACCTCTTTTTCATCCACAAGCCAGTCAACCTCTTTTGTTGCCATGGGTTTATGTTCCGGTTGATCAAAAGCTTCAGGTTGAAAGAAATGATATTTTCCTGGAATCCATGTTTCCGTAAAACCGAGCTTGCCAGCTTGAGGGTAAAGTTGCCAGCTTTCTTTGAAGCCGAGAATAGACGATTCAAGCCTAACTTCGAGAGGGCTCTCTCCTTTGAGTTCAATAGTGTCACCACGGATAAGGCCAGGGAGTTGGCTTAGACGTTCGCTTTGAGGAAGACTGAGTTGTTCAAACCAACGTTTCAAGAAAAGGGCCAGGGGGGGAGCAGAAAAGAGCTCGCTTTTCATAACATCACTTGCGATATAAAGGGCATCGAGCGTATCAAAGCGTTTGATGGCGATTAAAGTTCCTTTTTCAAGATCGCTTAAAAGAGGGGCCCAGCCTTTTTCTTCTTTTGCTAAAGGTGAAAAGGTATCAACGTAAAAATTTGAGACATTCAAAGAGCTTTCTTCGCCAGTTAACCAGGCTGGAATGGTAAGGCGTCCTGAGAAAATTCCTCCAGTTTGAGCAGCAGCTGTTTTGCCAAGCTGTTGAGGAAGCGTTCCAAATGAAACTACGGCCTGGACATCAGGGCCTATTTCAAAGTTTGAAACGTTATGGCTTAAAATGATAGGGTCGTTGATTTTACCTCCACGAGCGCGAGCTTTGATTTCAAGCTTGGGCACTTTAAGGTCAGCAACGAAATCCTGGAGATAAAGCTGGCTGAGTTCATCCTCGCTTACAATTCCAATAGAGAAGGCAGAACGAGGGTTACCATAAAGAATGATTTCATTATTCTCAGGAATCTGATCCTCTTCCGAGTCAAGATGCAAACGAATACCACTCTTTCCTCTTGGCATTTCAAGCTCGACCAGCAAGCCGCCATCGGGGTCTTGGGCGAGGAGAGCTGATGCATCTCCCCCTTCAAGGTAGCGGGCGTTCATGCGTTTTCCCCCTCGGGCTAAGACTCGCGCCCGTTCACCTCCCACTTTCTCAACAGAAAGAAAGTGAGCGTCGTAGCCATGGCGTCCCCAGAGATCAAGAAAGACCTGGCCTTTGAAAATTTGGGGCCAGGGTAAGTGAGCAAGCTCGGGTTTATCATCACTTAAAATCAAAAGCTTTGGTTGTAAGTGAGTGTGTGCTTTTGATGATCTGTCCGCAAAGTTCTCTGAGAATATACTTTGCTTTTGGGAGCTTAAGAGGTTGTGAAGGGCCTTGACATAATCTTCAGGTTGCTGGGGATAGAAGTCAATACGAAACTCTTGCAGCGCTTGGTAGGCCTGATCTTTTTCATGGGCTGAAAAAGGACCAAGCAATATCGGCTTTCCTCGCTTCATTGTGATAAACCAGGCTTGTTCATCCTCTTGGAGCCATTCAAAACTTTGGTAGGCTTGATCAAGGAGTTCAAAAAAGAGCGGGCTTTGTGTTTCTGTACGACGTAAGGTGCTGGGAGAGTTATCAATGAGTATAAAGAGTTCTGTGGGTTTTTCAGCCTGAGGTTTCAATTGTGGATTTGCAAGAGAAAGTATAACTGAGCTGAGGATTAAAAGAGCGATCAAGATTGTCAGAAGACGTTTGATATCGATATTGATAGATTTTTTTCCTTTATTCGCATGCACCTTTTCCCAAACTTCAGCATAGGTGAAGGGAACAGGAGTATAACGCCGAGGAAGAAGGTAGATCAGAAGGTAAAGCAGAACCAGAAAGAAGAGCAAGAAGGCTTGTGTATGTTCAAAGCTCATAGTCGTTATCACGCTTCCTGGCTTAAGACCCTTTAGTGCTTTTAGAGTATACTCATACAAAGGAGTTCTGGCAAAGAAGTGATTTCAATAGAAGAGTCCTGGATCGAGGGGCTGAGTTTCAAGAAAAAGGGCTCTCTTGGTTGCTAGAGGTTGTTGCTTTTGAGAAATCCTTTGGCTGCAAGTTCAAGGATATAATCTTCCACAGGAGTAAGGGTGTTGACTTCAAAGTATTGTACACGAAGGCGTTTGCACGTTTGGGCAATTGCCAGTTTCGAACGATGGAGTTCCTTGCGATACTTCTGAAGAAGTTCCAGGTTGATATCAAGTTTAAGCTGAGAGCGTCGATGTGGCATCAGAAACTGGAGCAATGTCTTGCCTTCTAAAGGAGGGTTAAGTTCTTGGGGAGCAAAAACGTGAAAAAGCAGGACATCAAAAGAGTGTCGCCGCAATTTTTGAATCGTTTTGAGGAAGAGCTCTGGTTTCTGGAGATCGCTGATCATAATAACTTTTGTTTCCCCTTCTTTTGCCCGCAATCCTTCAAACCAGGAGTGTGTTTTTCCTTGCTTCTGACTTGAGGGAGCGAGCCTTTCCAGAGCTTCAAGGAAAGGGATAATTGCCGATGCCCCCAGAAAACTTTGACTTTGTTTATATGCTGGGCTGAGGGGGAAGAGGCGCACACGGTCGGCTGCCTGAAGACCAATAAACCCTAAGGCAGCAAGAAATTTTTGGGCATAGAAGAATTTATCAGGCTCGCCAAAATCCATGGTTGGAGAGCAATCCGGAACCAGAATCAATGTCGAATTACTATGGGCCTGGTATTCTTTGAGGATCAACTGGCCTGAACGGGCATGGGCGCTCCAGTCAAGATGGCGAATATCATCGCCAGGGCTATAGGGACGATGTTCCCGAAATTCAACGCCTTGCCCTGACCAGCGGGAAAAATGATGTCCTCGGTGTTGGCTTGTGGAAAAACGCTGAGTTGCAAAATAGAGTTTTTCCAGCCGTCGCCGAAAATCCGCTGAAAGCAGAAGAGATTTATTTTTTTTAAGCATGCCATTAAGCCTATCTCAAGGGGGGCAAGAGTACAGTAAAGAAATGCAACTTCTGGTTTTATTTCTTGGGTGCATGGTGAATGAAAGAGCAGGAGGAAGCTGTTTTTTATTCGACTTTTATTCGTTCATGCCCGATGGCCGAGTTTTAATGCTAGAAGTTTAAAATCATGAGATTAAGATCTTTTGGTATGATCATTAATGTATAAAAGCATTGTGGCTGGCTATTATGGCTGGTTAAAGAAATCCAGATCGTTTTTATACTATTGTAATCCATAGATATTGTATGAGTGGTCTTTATGATGCGTATGCGGCTTTCTCTTATTTTTTTATTGGCTCTCATGTGCTCTATTGAGCTTTGGTCTCAGCCTGTTGAAGGAGATGATGCTTCTGTAAAACTCAAAACAGAGCAAAAAAGTCTTAACCAGGAGATAAAAAAGCTCAGACAAGAATTTAAAGATTTGCGTCAAGAAACCGAATTCTACCATAAGAAAAAAGAGCGTACAGAACTCCTTCGAAAGCGTTCTCTTCTTTTATACGGAGATTTAGGAATCCGTTATCAGGGAGTTTTCAGTGATGGGAAGCGGGTCAACAACCTTCCCGGAGGAAATGAGATCAGTCGACCAGAATACCGCATTCGCCTTGGGATGACAGGTTTTTTGATTGATACAGAGAAGCATCGTCTGCGCTATGACTTACGACTTGCAAATGAAGGTCTGGGAGAGTTTGACACAGCCCCTTTAGGAACGCCAACAGTCGCCTGGAGGCCCGTTGATGCTTTTGGAACGAGCACCGAGGTTACTTTTGATCGCTGGAATTTTTCCTATGCTTATAAGCAGACTTTACTTCTCGGGGCAGGGAAGTTTTCAAGCCCTTTTGAAGGCAGCTCAATGCTTTTTGATCCTGATTTTGGATTGACCGGGCTCTATAGTTTTGTTGACCTTGGCAGGCTGACTGGCATTTATGAGCGAGGTTCATTTGATTCTTTTTCCTGGGATTATGAAAATCAGGTTGTTCAACTTCTTCAGTTTCGCACAGCTTTTTATTATTTAGCTCAAAATAATATCGGGCTTGCCAGTCCTGATGCTTCAAGAGTCCCTCATGGTGCTTCATTTCAGGTGTTGGCCAAGGCTCATATTGCTCAGAGTGATACCTCTTTTTTCTTAGCTCCAGGGTTTCATTATTTTGAGGGTGAGGAAGCGATTGCTACCAATATTGGTACCGGCTCAACAGTATCAACCACAAACACCCTGAATGGCGCGGGGTTAGTGGGGAAAGAATTTCGAATCGCAGAACTTTACTGGCAGGCCATTTTCTTTGAGGAACGGGTGGCATCTTTACTCTTGTTTTCTCATCTTACATGGAATTTCGATGCAGCCAATGGGCGGATTGAAGAAACGCTCAATTCGTCGAAAGAGGCTTTGGGATTAGGTGTTGGAGTGCAGTGGGGGGCTGTTGAACTTCAGACCCAGGGTGACTTTCAAATAGGGTATAGGTATTACGATATTCCAGCTGATGCTCTAATCCCAGAATTTAACAGTGATAGCCTGCAAACCAACGTTGTTGCCCATGTTTTTTCACTTCATTTAGCCTTGTTAAGAGGGTTTTTCATCGGGGGAAGCATCCATTATTCAAAGCGTGAGCAAGCAGAATTTATGGGAGTGGGAAGAGGGGAAGATGGTCTTCCAGGTGGGACGTTCAGAGGCTATGAGAGTCGTTTTAGTTTTGGTATAAAGTTGCGGTTGGAATATATTTATAAGCCTTTGGACAATTTTAAGCTAGTTTAAAGCAATGATTCAAAAAAAAGATCCGTGAGAGCTTTATTGTCTACTTGAATTCAGTGAAAATCATTTATAGTCTAAGCGCTGGTCTTGGACTTTGTCTACATTATTATGGTAAGGAAGGTTACGTTGAGAACGAAAGAGACATCTGGGGGATCTCCGGTTTTCCGTTTGCGACGGGTTTCTGGTGTGATTGTAATAGAAAGTCTTTCGGCTAAACTTTCCGAACATGAGGCACTGAAGGAAGTTATTGGTGAAATTTTAGAAGAAAAAATAGAGGGAGTTATTCTTCACTTGCCGACACCGACCTATGTTTCAAGCCTTTTTCTACTTGCCATGGTTAAAATTGCAGAAGAGTACAAGCAGCTTGGAACGCCTTTTTATGCTGTTATGCATCCTAAGATGCGGCTGCTTGTGGATATGTTTAATCTGAGTAAAGAGATTCCCTATGCTGAGCGTCTTGATCGTGCAATTGAAAAAATAAAGGCTGCTGATAAAAAATCATGAACATAGAGCTGCGGTCGCTTTTCTTTTTTTATTCTGATTGACTGAAGATTTATACTGGCAATTGATCGATGATAATCCTGAATCTCGGGCATCTGGAGAAATGCTCATGAGTTCGAATCGAACCCAAGATAATGAAAGCAATTCTCAGGAACGGGTTGTGTTGCTTGCTTGTCACAAACAAGGGAAGAGTTTTGTTTTTTTTGCAACGCTGCTTGCTTTTATCGTAAGCGGCTTCTTTCTCTATACTTCGTTTCGTAATTATAATTCAATCACCCTGCCGCATGCTGAGAGCTTTGAAAATGCCAGGCAGGTCTTTGGGCTGGTTGCTTTTATTCTCCTCAGTATCATGCTTGTGATTATAGTAATTGTTAAAGGCAATAATAAACACAGGTATCGTGAACTTGAAGTCGATTTAAAGGCGGGCTTGCTTTTTTTGCGCAAGCATAAAGCTTCAAAGCCTTTTATTTTGCCCTGTTCAGAAATAACGACGCTTTATGTTGATGCCGATGAATTTGATGATCAGTTCATAGAAACGGCTTCAAACAAAGCGGAAAGACACCACGATCTGATTTTTGAAAAGCTGCGAAGAAAATATTTTTTAGAATGTCCTTCCAAAGAGAAGGCTCTTGAAATTTTTGCACGTATAAAACCTTTATGCTCTTTTGAGTAAAGAGGATGAAGGTTTTCAGTAACAAGGTTTATGCCTTTATTGAGTTCCCTTTTTTAGTGTTATTGAAGAGGCTTTTTATCAAACAAAAAAAGGGATTATGGGGATAGGTTCTCGCTAGTCCAAAAGCGTTCTTCATGGTAAGTTCAGACCTATGGCGTGAGCTTGATTTGATAGAGCTTGAGTATGAGGCGTAAGTATTTTCCAGTTTTGATGGAAGCCTATCGAGAGTTCTTTACCTGAGAGCAGGACTTTTGAAGCAAGAAGGTCATAAGGAAGTTAAGGATTTCATGGTAGGAGAGTAAGAGGGACCGAAGAAAATACTGGAGCGAAACATATGGCAATTATAGATATGGTTATGCCCAAGATGGGCGAATCAGTACAAGAGGGTACTGTTATTGGCTGGAAAGTTCAGGTCGGTGATAAGGTTGAAAAAGACCAGATCCTGCTTGATATAGCAACGGATAAGGTCGATTCAGAAGTTCCGGCGCCTGCCAGCGGGACTTTAGTTGAAATTCTTACGGCTCCAGATGAAACGGTTGAAGTCGGAGTCCCAATTGCTCGGATTGACACGGAGGGAGGAAGCCCTTCTCCATCTAAGGAGACTCCTCAGTCAAATCCAGAGCCTTCAGAACCTGTGCAGGAGGCGCCAGCCGAACCTGTTCAGCAAGCTTCAAATGCAGTAAGTGGTGGTGGCTTTTTTGATATGGTTATGCCCAAGATGGGTGAATCAGTACAAGAAGGTACGGTTATCTCTTGGAAGGTTCAGGTCGGTGATAAGGTTGAAAAAGACCAGATCCTGCTTGATATAGCAACGGATAAAGTTGATACAGAAGTGCCATCGCCTGCAAGTGGAACTCTTGCTGAGATTCTGGCTGGACCGGATGAAACGGTTGAAGTCGGAGCGGTGATTGCCAGAATCAGTCAAGGAAATTCCGTTTCTGCGCCTTCGAATGCAACCCCTCCAAAAGCAGCGACCGCAAGTCCTGCCGCCGTTTCGCCGCCATCTTCTCAGTCGGGGGGAACAACTCCAACCGCCATTCCGCGTCGAGATAATGAGCGTTTTTATAGTCCTTTGGTTCGCAAGCTTGCGGCAGAAAATGGCCTTAGTCTGGAGCAGGTCAGAAATATTCCAGGATCTGGTAAGGGAAATCGTGTTACCAAAGCTGATATTTTAGCTTATCTTGAATCGAAGCCTTCCCAAGGAAGTGTCTCTCAAGCAGGTATTCAGACCGCTCAAAAATCCGCTTCTTCAAATCAGGTTTCAGCTCCTCAAAAAGTTTCTTCTTTTGGGGAGAAGAAAAGCCTGGAAGAGCTTGGACTTGATCCTGCCCGAGTTAAGGTTGAAAAAATGGGCCATATGCGCAAAAAGATTGCTCAGCATATGCGTGCAAGTCTCGATACTTCTGCTCACGTTTATCAGGTTCATGAAGTGGATATGACAACTGTCGTTGAACTGCGTAATCGAGTGAAGGATGAATTTAAGCAGGAATATGGTTTTAGTCTTACGTATACCTCTTTTATTATCTGGGCTGCTTGTCGGGCTTTGCGACAGTATCCTTTGGTTAATGCTCGATTTAACGGGGATGAGATTCTTATTCCAAGCTATGTGAATTTTGGAGTGGCGGTGTCTTTACCTGAAAACGGTCTTGTTGTGCCTAAGATAAAAGAAGCTGAAAATTTAACGATTACAGGAATTCAGCGAAAGCTGAATGATCTTGCAAACCGTGCTCGCGCCTCAAAACTCTCACCTGATGAGCTTCAGGGGGGGACGTTCACCTTAACGAATATGGGGGGCTATGGCAGTATCTTTGGTATGCCGATTATCAGTCAGCCTGAAGTTGCCATTCTTGGTTGCGGGGCTGTTCAGCAGCGGGCTGTCATTAAGGATGGGGGTATTGCAGCGCGCTGGATGATGTATAATGCGCTTTCTTTTGATCATCGTTTAATCGATGGTGCTTTAGCTGCGAATTTCTTAAATGCTGTGAGTGAGGCTTTGGAAACTCTTAATCCAGTTCAGGTCGGTTTTGACCGTCGTCAAAGTTAACTCATAATTCAGTCAATAAAGCATGACACGAAGTGTAAAACCTGAAGGAGTCAAAAATGCCTGATCTTGGAAAACTGGCAAGTCTTTCGCAGCGTATGAAGCAAACAAAAATCACGGTTGCACCTGGGGGAGGACAAGAGGGAAGCGATGAAAATCAAGCTTCTCAGGCAAATCCGGGAGCGACTCCTGTACCAAATCCTGCTCCCCCTGTTCAAGCATCTTCTCAGTCACCGCAAGTAGGGGTTGCTTCAGGTTCGGCTTCTCAGGCGGTCAGTTTTGATCTTTCTCCTCTTCATCAAGTGTTGGGAGAGATTCGAGACGGTATTTTGGGGCTTTCCCAGGAAGTCCGAAAAATACGTGAGGGTGGGATGCCAATGGCTTTTGGCGAAGAGAGCTCAGAGCTAGCCTATACCATCACCCGTCAGATGACAACGCAAAGCAAAGCTGTTCGCGAGTTGACCGATAAGCTGCTCGTAAGTCTTCCTGAATCACGTTGGTTTGAAGAGGTACGACAGTTTTTGCAGGCTAAGCCTCAGGTGGGAATTCCTCCTGGCATGCAAAAAACCTTTGCTCAAATTGTTGAGCAGCTAAATCTTCAGCGAGCTCAACTTGCCGCGATCCTTTCAAAAGTTGAACCGGGCAGTAGTTCTGCTCAACAATCCGGGCGACTTGCACAACAGCCGCCTCGCCCTCCTGCGGCTTCTTAAGAAGTTCGTTTTGAAAGAAGGGTTTCTACCAGAGTCCAGGTCTTTCAATATAATAAAGGAGAGTTGTATCTTCAGGTCGTAAAAGACGTAGAGTTTTGATTGAAGCAGAATTGTGGTAGGTGAGAAGAAGTTTATGGCAGAACAAAGAATAAGTCCAAAGGCTCTTATAGCAGAAGGTGCTCAAATTGCAGAAGGAGTTGAGATCGGCCCCTATGCTGTCATTGGAGAAAAGGTTAAGGTTGGTCAAGGGACAAAAATTGGTTCTCATGCTTGTATTGATGGGCATACGGTCATAGGCGAAGAGAATCTGATTGGGCGTCATGCCTGCATTGGAGCAGACCCCCAGGATAAAGGCTATAAGGGTGAAGAGACATATCTTGTCGTGGGAGATCGTAACTTTTTTGGTGATTTTTCCCAAGTTTGTCGTGGCACTTTAAAATCAGATGATCGAGCAACTCGTATTGGAGATGATAATTTCATCATGAGCTATACTCATATAGCCCATGATTGCGTCCTTTCAAACCATATTACAATTGCAAGTTACGCTGCTGTTGCAGGGCATGTGGAAATCGAAGATCATGTTTATATCGGCGGACATGTGGCTTTGCATCAGTTTATTAAACTTGGGTGTCACTCTATGATTGCTGGCGCGAGTGCTGCGGGTAACGATATTCCACCTTTTATCCGGGTTGCAGGCTATGGCTGCAATGTTTCTGGTTTAAATAAGGTTGGAATGAAGCGCTTGGGGAACTTCAGCAATCAGGAACTTCAGAACCTGAAGGAAGTGTACCGTCTTTTTTTTGAAGAGGGTGGTCCTCAAGAGCAAATCCTTGCAGAGCTTCGTAAGCGTTACCCTGAAGATAAGCATGTGAAGCATTTTTGTCATTTTATTGAAACATCAAAGCGTGGCATTAATCGTCGTCGTTTTACAAAACGTCTCGATGCTGCAGAGAGCTAACTGACGATAACTCGTAAAAAGCTTGAAGTTTAGAGCAACTCACCGTAAAGAACCAGATCACTTACATTTGTAATCTTCACTCGAAGGTATTGTCCTTTAAGATCTTTGCGTCCACTACGGAAATGAACGATCTGATTTTGAGGGGTACGACCGGTGAAGACTTCCTGATCATTTTTTGAAGGGCCTTCGACGAGAACATCGTAGGAAAGACCTTTTTTCTTTTGATTATCTTCGAGTTGAATATTTCGTTGAAGTTCAAGCAGGCGTTGATGCCGTTCCTTTTTTACCTTGAGAGGAAGGTTGTCTTTCATTTCAAGCTTTACTGCTGGTGTATGAGAGCGTTCGGAATAGGTGAACATGAAACACTGTTGGTAGCGTACCTGACGATGCAGCTCAAGGGTTGCTTCAAAGTCCTGGTCACTCTCATCGCAAAAACCTACGATGGTATCGCCCGCAATACCGATATCAGGGCGAAGAGCGCGCATCTGCTCAACGAGTTCTAAATAACGTTCAAACGTATAACCCCGACGCATGGCTTTGAGAATGCGATTGCTTCCAGATTGAGCAGGGAAATGAAAATAGGGCATAAGGCTTGGAATTTCGCCTTCACGGAAGCACTCTATGAGTTCAGGTTTGATATCAGCTGGGTGGGAGGTAATAAAACGCAGACGTTTAAGACCAGGGATTTCTCCCACAGCATGCAAAAGTTCAGCCAGTGTACGCCGAGGTTTTAAACGCTTGCCATAGCTATCAATGTTTTGGCCTAAAAGGGTTATTTCTGTAACGCCATCACCGACCAGAATTTCTGCTTCTCGTACAACGTCTTCTAAAGGCTTTGAGGTTTCAATCCCTCTGGTATTTGGAACAACACAGTAAGTGCAGTGGTGATCGCAGCCGCGCATTACAGCAATAAAAGCGCTATGAGCCTGTTCACGGATTGAAGCTGAGCGAAGCTCACTTCGGACTTCTTCATCTCGATCAAGAGCTAAAATGCGTCGGCCCTTAGATTGAACGTGATCGACGTAGTCAGCAATCCGAGTAAAGTGTTTTGTGCCTGCAACGATATCAACGTAGGGGGCACGACGAAAAATCATTTCGCCTTCTTTTTGTGCCATGCAGCCCATAACTGCAATGACAAGTTCTGGTTGTTGGCGCTTTCTTTTTTTGAGTCGTCCAAGAAAGCTGTAGGCCTTATCTTCAGCATGCTCACGCACAGAACATGTATTGACCAGAACGATGTCAGCACCTTCAGGGGCATCCAGACGTCGAGCCCCTTGTTCATTAAGAACAGAAAGAGCCAGCTCGCTGTCAAGCTGGTTCATCTGGCAGCCGAAGCTCAGTATATAAGCGCTTTTGCCATCGAATTTTTTCTGAGTTGCCTGGGCCATAACCTTTGATCTCGTTTGTTGCCTGCATCAGCTTAAGATTGTTGTTTAAGCTTAAAGGTACTTTAGGAAGACTTGAAGGGCAAAGCTTTTTCGCAGCTTCCAGAGGTTTTTTGATCAGGAGTGATTGGTTCGATTATTTTTTGCTTATGGCTTATGAGTAGCACTAAGGATCTGCTCTCTTGTTTTAAAGTGAAGCTTTGCATATTTGCGAAGGCTTGATTCGCCTTGGGAACGAACAAGGGTTTTGCCTGCGGCTAGAACTTGTGGTCCTGCTCCTGGGGGCAGGTTCTGACCAGCCTCATTCGACAGCTCTTCCAGGGCTTGAAGAAAGAGTGAGCGAGCAAGAATTCCTGCTGCGGCTACTGCGATATCCTGCTCAGCCCGCGGCAGGGAGATAAGCTCAAGGTTTTCAGGGCCTTTATTACGAAGAGTTTTGCGCAGTCGAGCAGGATTCCCAAATTGATCAGAGATCGCATGGGTTATTTTTTCTTGTTGGGCCAGTTCGCCGATCACCTGAGCATGAAGATCGCTCAAAAAATGATTTAAATTACCCGGGTAGTCCCTGTTGTATTCTTCGGGAAAAAAGCTGCAAACTTTGTAGGGTAAAGAGTCCTGGATTATATGGGCATAGTGGTGAACTCGAGCATTTGAGAGCTTTTTGCCATCTTGAATGCCGAGCTGTGCAAAATGCTCGACCTGTTCAGGCTTAAAAGCTACGGCACAAACAACTAAAGGACCAAAGAAATCACCTTTTCCTGATTCGTCGCAACCAACCCATGTTTGATCAAACGAGAAAAGATTTGAGGGAGAGGAGCTCGACTGTTGAGGAGTTCTTTGAGCTGAAGAAGAAAAGGAGCCAGGGGATTGTTTTGGCTTTAAAGTGCTTGGTCCTTTTTGAAGGACTGCACTGATTGCCTCTTCAAAAAGCTTGCGTTCGCTTTGGTTAATTTTTCCAGCAAGAACAGCCGAAGCTCCTTTTTTCCCATTATAAAGATTGAGAATCTTTCCATCTTCAAAAAGCAAGCTGATACCATAGTTAAGGGGTTTTGTGCCTTGAAAGTGAAAGCCGTTATTGCTCAGCTTTTGTTTAAGGTTATTTTGGAGAATCCTAAATTCTTCAGGTTTCAGTTTCGCCATAATGTGCTAAAATCTAAATTGAGGTTATGGCTTGTTGATTATTGAGTCTAGCCTGATTGAAAGGTTTTGTATTATACATATATGAGACAAAGGGTAAGCTGAAGCCTATCAGAGAGAGAGTCGGATTCCTAGATTGTTTTTTGTCCTTAAGATTAAGAAAAAGGGGAGACGTTCAATTTGAAAGGAAATAAAGAACTTGTCTTCTGAGAAACATATATTAGTTGTTGAAGATTCTCCAACGACTTTGAAAATCCTTGTAAAAGGATTATCTTCCCTTGGCTATAAGGTTCATGGGGCGGTTCATGGCGTAGAGGCTTTTGACTTCGTCTCGAAATACCCTATTGATTTGCTTTTAACTGATCTCAACATGCCCGAAATGGATGGCTTTGAGCTGATTGAAGGTTTACGTTCGTTACCTCAGTTTCTAGATTTGCCAATTATTGTTTTTACAAGCAAGGGAGACAATGATTCCATGCGCCGAGCACTTGATGCTGGGGCTAATATTTATCTCCATAAACCAGCTCCTTTGCCGAAGCTTCGTTATAAGGTTGAGAGTCTATTAGGGGGAGACGGCGGAGAAGGATTTTCAGGGCGAAACACACAAGAACTTCGAGAGAACCTTGAAGTTAAAAAAGAAAACCCTAAGCTTCGGAGGCGAACGAAAGCTTTAGCTCCTGATGTTCACCTTGAAGTTTATCTTTATGCTGAGAGTAAAGAGGAAGAGGAAGAACTTTTAGCTGAACTCCTTGGACGTCGAGACCTGGCTATAACCAGTGTTTTGCCCTTTCTGATTGAGGAAGGGATGACTGAAACAGAGCTTTTGCGACTCTTTCGTTTGATGGCGGAGATGAAGAACGAAGCTTTTGCAGCTCCCTTGTTTGCTCGTTATCATGATTATGATGGTAATACAAAGTTGCGTCATGGTGCTTTGCGGGCGTTGGCCGCTTGTGGGGGTGAAGAGTACAGGCAGGATATTCAAGAGCTTTACCACAGTGAAATCCGGCTGACGGTGAAAATGGATCAGGATATGGCAGAGCTGCTTGGCGCCTTTGAGGAAATTCTCGAGCAAGTTTAAATTTCGAAACAGATTGAATCCTAAGAAGTAAGGAAGCTCTTGTGGCTTTAGCTTTGAAAGTTCCGTTTCACTTTAAGGCGTACCACTGGTTGTCGGTGCGGCCAGAGAAGCATATGCACTCTTATGAGCTTGTGCTGGAGGTCAGTGGAAATATGCAACGTGAAACGGGATTTATCCTTGATATGCTTGAATTGCGTTCTGTGGTAGAAGAAGAGCTTAAGATTCTCAGAAATGCAACGTTGAATGACCATAGTTTCCTCAAGGCCCAGGGAGAGAGTGGGGCGTATGCCGCGAGGTATCCCACTTGCGAAGCACTGGCACTTTTTTTTGGCGAGTTTTTAAGCCCAAAGATTTCGGAACTTGCACCTGAGGCTCAGCTTTCCCGAGTAAGTGTGAAAATCCTCGAAGAGGGAATGGCTGGAGCAGAGAAAGAATACGGCTGGGCAGAGCTTACACTTTAGATGCTTAGAGTAGTTGTTCGTTGCTATTAAAAGATTTCTTATAAGGTTTGAGATGCCAGAACTCCCCGAAGTTGAAGCTTGTCGGCAAAAACTTCTTCCTCTTATTCGCAGTAAGACAGTCCTTAAAGCTAAGGCGAGCCAGAAGAATTACGCTTTTCTTGATGCTCCTCAAAAGCTTTGTCGGGCTCTCAAAGGTCAAACCCTTGAAGATATTGACCGGAGAGGGAAGTACCTGCTTTTTAAGTTTAAAGCGGTGAACTCTTCTTTTTACGAAGTGCTTTTAATTCACCTTGGCATGACAGGCCAGCTCTTTTCTTATGATTATAAACCTGACCAGCATGTTCATCTAACGCTCAATTTTTCTGAAGCTCCTTTTCCGCTCTATTTTCGCGATGTTAGAAAGTTTGGGAAGCTTGCTCTTTTTGCCGAGCAGGATCTTGAAACAAATCAGCGAATAGCAAAGCTTGGCCCTGATGCTCTTGAAATGGAGCTGGAGCGTTTAAGAGATTTCAGCAAACGTCACAAAACCTTATCTATCAAAGGGCTTTTACTTGATCAGAGTGTTTATGCTGGTGTTGGTAATATTTATGCGGATGAATCTCTCTTTATGGCGGGCATTCATCCTGCCGCAAAGGCCCGAACTTTAAGCACTCAAAGGCTGAAGAACCTTGCTCAGGTTGTTCCAAAGGTTTTAAAACAAGCGATCAAACAAGGTGGTTCAAGCATTAACGATTATATTTTGCCTGATGGCTCTCCCGGTTACTTCCAGCGCGAACACCAGGTTTATGGGCGTGGAGGTCAGGAGTGCTTCCGCTGTAAGACTTCTATTCAGCGCACAACGGTTGCCCAGCGCGGCACTCATCACTGCCCAAATTGCCAGAAGAAGTAGCTTGGCTAGAAGCAGAAGCTCTTGTTGCAGGTTCTATTTTATAACCCTTTGGAGTGGGAGGTGCAGCCCCCAAGCTGCACCGAAACGGAAAAGCTCCTGATCAAAGAGCAGCAAAATTGGAACAATTTTGCAACCCTTCGGAACGAGAGCAGAGTGCCGGGGTTGGCACTCTGCGGAGTGGAGAAGCCCCTTACATAGTACTTCGTTTCGAAATGGAGAAGCTCCTGATCAAAGAGCAGCAAAATTGGAACAATTTTGCAACCACACTCGGGTGTTTTTTGAAGCATATTTTCGAGTCGTAAATTATTTCGTAGCAATAACTTATGAGTATAACTGAAAATGATTGGCCGGTTGCATAATTCATTAATTATTTGAGTGTTTCATACGCATAAAATTTTAGAGTTTTTCCGTTTCACGGAGTGCTTTCACAGAATGCCGTAACTCCCTGAGTCCCCTAACACGGGTCAAGCTTTTGAAAAATCACTCTGATATCAGAAAGAACCAGA
>CAZJPQ010000044.1:0-22969 GCA_964548115.1 uncultured Planctomycetaceae bacterium | reverse complement strand
CGCCTCCTCTTTTTCAATCTTATAGTATTCAAAAAGCTGAGCCACGACTTGAATAGAAACATCCTGCCAGGAAAGAGTCCTCATCAGTCCAAATTCTGATGAAACAATTTGAATACCTGATTCTTCAAGACTGATAATTTCAACACTTTCCCCTTCAAGTTCAAGCATTGGATAGTATTGACTTGCACGAGCGGCCTCAATAATCCGCTCAAAAAGGTCTGACTGAAGAGCTTCTTCACTTTCGGCACCTTTTGGCAGCAGACCTAAAGACTCTTTTTGCTCTTCTTCTGGTTGAGAAAAAGCAGATTCTTTCGCTTCTTCCTCGCTTTCTTTTTCGCTTTTTTCTTCACGGGGAGTCGTCTCATCCTCAAGAGCAACGGTCTGACTTTCCTCATAGAGAATCTTTTGCTGAAGGAGTTCCTGCTTAAAAGTAATATCAGCTCTCTGGAAATCATCAAGTAGCGCTTGGGAAAGCAGGCTTGTATAAGCCTCTAAAGCTGATTGATAACGTCCGAGTTCTTCCAATAAACCTGCCTGAGCCATGGTGATTGTAATGAGCTTCTCGCTTTGCAGCTGAAGATGACTTTCAAGTTTTTCAAGCCTTTGGGGGTATTCGAAATGTTTTGCGCGCTCTTGCCAAAAAGCATTATGCCCCTCAAAAACTTGTGTTAACTCATCAAGCTTTGTTTGTGCCTCTTGATAGTCCTGATCAAGGCTCAGGCTGTGTAAAACGCTTAATTCTTTGTCATAAAAAGTTTTCACATTTTGCTCAAGCTGGCTTAAAGTTCTCTGCTTAAGAGAAATAAAACGTTTTTCAAGGCCGTGCTCTCTGAGTGCAAGGAAAGAATTTTGTTCCAAGGTTGCAAGACTTTGAAGCACCGTTTCCGAAGGCTCCTGGCTGTATTCTAAACTTTGAAGTTTTTCAAAAAGCTCTTTTTGAGAAAATTCCAATCTTTCAGAAGAATCTGCAGAATCTGAAGCCCGATTGTGTTCAGATGAAGAATCAGAGGAAGAAGAAGGCCCCGAAAGAATCCATATCAAAAGAGGAATAAGAACACAGGCCGCTATGCCTGCAGCAACAAGAGCAGACGAAGAACTCTCTTCGCGCCGCACAGGCAGCTTTCGGCGTTTTTGTACCCCCGGCTTTTGATCGGGTTCTGCTATTTTAGATGTTGGTTTGTCCTGTTCTCGTTTTGGAACTCCCTGGGTTTCAGACTTCTGAGGAACTCTTTCAGGGGGCCGATTTCCTGAGACTTGAAGAAGACTCAAACGAGTCTTTCCAATATGAACAACAGTTTCAGGCTTCAAAAAAGCAAAGTTAACCCTCTTGCCATCAACCTTTGTGCCATTTGTGCTGAAATCATCGCTTAGTTTCCAGCCTTGTTCTTGAAACTCAAGGGTAGCATGAAGACGCGAACAGGCCGGCTCATCACTAAGCTCAATATCAGCTTCTTTTCGACCGATCGTGTAAGAACGCCCAGGATCAAGCACAATTTCTTGTTTTTCTCCCGAGCTCTTTTGAATGAAAAGAGAATAAGAAGGGCTTGCCATAGAAATTGAGGCCTCCTTGAAGTGACTTATCCCTATCTGGGAAAGAAAGATAGAGGGCTTCCAAAATAGCTCAAACGCAAAGGGGGAAAGAAATTGGATAGACTTATAGTACGTGTTTCCGTAGCATAAGAAAATTATAGACTTTGGAGGCAAAGCTTTAAAGCCTTATTTTAACTTGGCAGCAAAAATTGAATGAAAACCTGTTTCCAAAAAAAACAGAATTCTTTAATAATCATTTTAAGATACCAAAACGTTCTACTCGTATAGCATTCGGTTCTACTCGTATAGCATTCGAAGGAAGTCTTTAGAGTATCAAAAGCAATAAAGGATTTGGAATGAACGCAGCAATACAAACCCGAGGACTGTCTAAAACCTACAAAAATGGGAAAATTCAAGCCTTGAAACCGCTTGATCTGGAAGTCCCCTATGGTAGCGTCTTTGGGCTTCTCGGGCCAAATGGTGCTGGAAAGTCAACACTCGTAAAAGCATTGCTTTCAATTGTTCATGCTTCTGCTGGAGAAGCAGAAATCTTGGGGAAAAATTTCAAGCATGCGGCCTGCCGCAAAAAGGTTGGCTACCTTCCTGAAGGGCATCACTTTCCAAGTTATCTTAAAGGACGAGAAGTTTGCGAGTATTTTGGAAAGCTTTCAGGTTTAAGAGGCCATAAATTAAAAACCGAGGTTGCAGAGAAACTCCGACTTGTGGGCATGCATGATTGGAGTAATACAAAAATTTCAAAGTATTCAAAAGGCATGAAACAACGCATTGGCTTGGCGCAAGCCTTGCTCGGTAATCCTGAGCTGGTCTTTCTTGATGAACCAACCGACGGGGTTGATCCTCTTGGTCGTAAAGAAATCCGTGATTTCATTTTGGGAGTTGCCAGGACTCACTCCATAACCTTCTTTATTAATTCTCATTTGCTCTCTGAAATCGAGTTAATGTGCGATCAAGTCGCAATTCTTCACCAGGGCAGCTTAGTGCAGCAGGGCAGCATTGATGATGTTAAAAATGCCATTGCTCATAAGCATTCTGGGAACCAAAATTTCGAAGTCATTTTTAAAACCAGCTCCTTGCCACAATCACTATGGCAGGAATTGCAAAAAGAAGGCGCATCTCAACTTGGACAAGATAGCTTTATAACAGCAATCTCTGACCAGGCCGCTATTTCTCAGCTGGTTGACCGCCTGCGTTCCGAAAATGTTTTGATCTATGGTATCGAACAAAAGGTTCTCAGCCTGGAAGATGCCTTCGTAAGCTTGATTCAGTCTGACCCTCAAGCCACAGAACACAAAAGCTTGTAAGCAAAAGACTGCTTGAAAACCGCCGTTCAAGTATGTGCAAAAAAACTGGAGAGAGAGTATGTTTTTAAGTATTGTTTATGACACCTGGCGTCAGTCAAAACAGCAAGTGGTTTTTATTCTGCTCTTAATCTTTACGCTGCTTGCAAGTATTACTTTTGTGACTCTGCCCAAAATCTTTGAGAGTGAAGATGGACAAGCAAAATTTGGCTTTCTATGGTCAGAAGGACCTTTAGAAAAATCCGATGATTTTCTAACCCATATGTGGGAAGAGGCATATCTTGAGAGCTCATTAAAAGCAGAGGGACTTCATAAAGATTTTCTTCATCACGATTATGAAAGCCAAGAAGAGTTCCTTGAAACCCAAAAGAAAATAGAAGCACTCTCCCAGCGGGTCGAAAAAGAAATTCAAGCTTACAGCCCATTACAGAAATCATTAGAGTTTTGGTTCGTGATAGCTACGGGGGTCATTTTCACTCTTTCCATGTGGGGTTATATTGCGGCCAGTGCCGGCTATTTCCCTGGTTTTTTGAAGGAAGGAGCAATCGACGTAGTCCTCTCAAAACCGATTGAACGCTGGAAAGTTTTCTTCGGAAAGTATCTTGGTGGTCTTGTGCTCTTCTCAAGCATGATGGTCATAGCCTATTTGATCCTTTTCTTCGGTTTAGGTTTCAGAACAGGAATTTGGCATACAAGAATTTTTCTATCGCTGCCGCTTGTGCTTTTTACGGCAGCGCTCCTTTATGCTTTTATCGCCTGGTTTGGTATACGCTTTCGCAGCACTGGTTTGGCAATTCTTTTTGGCTATATCTTTTATATTCTTATTGATACAGGCCTTGCAGCTTTACTCAGGCTTCAGCAAGGGGGAAGACTTGAAGAAATAACCTGGCTTGATCAAGCCACTGAAACCACTCGCGTTATTTTTCCTAACTTTACACTTTTAAAAGACCATTCCGTTGCAAGCATTATAAATACACCGCAAGCCGAATGGGGAACTTTCGTAACAGCCCTTGTCTGGCTGATCCTTATGCTGGGGCTTTCGCTACGACGTTTCCAGACAAGTGATTATTAAAATTGTGGTAATTCTTATACCTCCTGGCTCTCAGCTTATATGGTTCACAACAAGAAAAGTGATCAAAGTCACGATGCGAAGAGGCTTCCTCAAGGAACATAAAGTTTACGGTCCCTTCAAGAACCGTTTCGAACGATTAAGACCTTCAGTTTCAGACTTTCTTAAATCGGACAATGCGCTCCGATCACAAGTGTCAATGCGTTCCAACTGAAATAGCTCACGGGTGTCCTCTAACAGCTACAAGCAAGCAGCGAACATCGACACTGTTTTTTGACAGGCTGGGTGTATTCGCTTCTGATAGAAGACGGTGAAAGGCTGGAGAGTTAGGCTCTTGATGTTTACTTCAAAGCACTCTACACAGAAAGAGCAAGAGCTTGCATCCGAAGCGATTGTAATGCCTGAGCATAGCGATCTTGTCATAACCAAGCTCAAGAGGTTCACTTTTTTTTGTGAGTCTCAAAAAAAGCTATTCTTTGCAACTAAGAGTAAAGCACCAAAAGCTCTCCGTAAAGCGGAAAAGCTCTCAAGTTTTATTGAGTATGAAATGCTCAAATAATGAGAGGGTTTTGCAACCCTTCGAAATGGGAGCAGCCATCCAGTGAATCGAGCTGAAGCGGAAAAGCCAACTCTTTCTTGAGGTCGTCGCACAACGAAATAATTATGCTATTATGCAACCACCCAGATATTTTTGGTTGCATTCATAACCCACTACTAAGAAACAACTTATGACTTAAAATTGGCGCGCAGAAAATACCCGACTATGGTTGCAAAATAGCCCTGAAAGATGCTAACGAACACTTGCAGCTTTTCCGTTTCGGTGCAGCTTAGGGTAAAGAAGCTTTTCCACTTCAGGAAGTGCCCCAGCACTTCCTTCTCGCTCCAAAGCCCAACTCCAAAGGGTTGCAAAGCAGCCCCTGGAAAGCCGCTCTAGCTATCGATTCCCATAATGCGAGAAAGCGCCTTGATAAAGCTAAGCTCCTTGCCTGCAGAGCGTTCGGCCCAAACGTTACAACGCGCCGAACGGACGACCTGCTCAGCAACGCTTCCAAGCAATAAAGCAGAGCTTGAGGTTCGACCATGGGTGCCGACCACCAACAAATCCACCTTCTCTGAGTGGGCATAATCAAGCAGAGTTGCAGCAGGTTTGCCCTCTTTGAAAACAGGACTCACCCGAATGCCCTTGATATCAATAGGCTTAATCCACTCATCATAGTGCTTACGAGCAGAATCAAGAGTTTTCTGCTGGAGTTCTTCTTCAGAGTATGGAGACTTATAATAATGAGAGGCAACAGGTGTATGATAAGCATGAAGAACCTGGACCTTGGGAGCACCGTGGAGACGAGCAAGCTCTAAAGCGCGTTCAATGGCATCGGTAGAAGAATCTGAGAAGTCAGAGGCAACTACAATCTTCTTTGGTGGGGTCTTAATTTCCGAACGTACAAAGAAAACATCAATTGGCAGGAGGTCTGCAACCTTAGCCGCAACGGGCCCGAGTTTTCCTTCCAGCTCTTCCGAAGAGCTTCCAAGCACCAAAAGATCAGCACGCTCTTCTGCTTGTGTCTCAAGGATTTTTTCTAAAGGCGAGCCAACCTTAACAATCGTTTTAAGCTTCACACGATGCTCTTCCGGAAGAGTTTCAATCGCCTTGTTAAGCGCTAGAACAGCATCTTGCTCGAGTTTTTCATGGATGTCTTCGACTAAAAAATCATAGCGGGTATCGAGTTTCTCAACAACATGGAGAATAGAAAGCTCCGCATTGTATTCTTTAGCAAAAAATGCTGCATCTGCGATAGCAATTCGCCCTTGTTCACTCAAGTCTGTTGCAACAAATATTTTTTTGATTGGATTCATAGCTCTTCCTTCACCTTGTCTTTAAGCCCACTCCGAAGACTGCCATCCATAATATAAAATAACTATTGTTAAAACCTAAAAGCTCTTCAAGACGCTCTGCCATTCGTACCAAGAGCAGCTTACTATGCACCAAGAAAGACCAGATACACTCAGTTTCCCTTCTAACACGTTAAGTCCCTGATATCAAGAGCAGGGAAGAGAAAGTTCCTCTCCTGCTTTACGAAACATGCTATGAATCACTTGTCCTGAGGATGCTCTATCAGGATAGGACACTGCACCTGGCGAGCAAGGGAATCAACCACACTCCCAAGAATCAAGCGCCCCAAGCCAGCACGCCCTTTACTGCCAGCAACAATCAGGTCAACATCGTGATCTTCAGCATACTTTGCAATGACCTCACCCGGCTCCCCTACTACAACCTCCTGTACAGATTCAAAGCCTGTTGTATCCAAGGCTTCCACTGCTTTTGAAAGCTCCTGCCGGGCATGATCATAGCGAGCGCCATGGTTATCTTTTTCAGATAAACTATGGGCCTTTTCTAATACATGAAGAAAAGCAGTATTCGCCTGGAAATCACGGGCAAGCTCTACTCCCCTCTTCGCCCCAAGCAAAGAAGTAGCAGTAAAATCAAGAGGGATTAAGATTTTTTGAAGCCCACGAAGATGTGCTTCATAGCTCGGAGGAGCATTCTTGCCTTTATCATCATATTTTTCTCGTAAGAGCAAAACAGGCGCATCAACCGTTCGTAAGATCCTATCGGCAACAGAGCCCAAAAAGAAGCGGGCAACACTACCCCGCGAATGGCTTGGCATAACAACCAAATCGATATTTCCATCCTTGATATAATGAGCAATTTCTTCGGCTATAGTGCCGCTTCGAAAGATACGTTCAACCTTTAATTCCTGGGCTTCTGCTGGAAGCTCCAGGGTATTGAGCTTCTTTTGCACTCCCTCAAAAATATCAACTCCAGGAGCAACGTGAAAGTAGGGAGCATAAGCATATATTGAACTATCCCCAACATGCAGAAGGTGAAGCGTTGCCTGATAGCGTCGAGCAAGCTCAACAACACTCGGCAAGGCCCGCAGAGAAACTTCGCTCAAATCTGTTGGAAAAAGAATATTCTGAAATTGCTTTTCCATTGGAACTCCTACCCTTTCTAGCTTTAACCACCAGTACTTGCCTTATGAGTTATGATAGAGAAAGCAAAGAGCAAGCCAAAATCAAAGAGTCTTTGACTTGATAAAAGCCTTCTCATACGTCAATCCTATATAAAATTTCAGTCTAAAGCACAGAGATATTTGGAATTCAATTCTGGGCCTATGTGATATGAAATGTCCTGTTTAAGCCTAAGATTAGAGGCTTTCTATCCTTATGTTCTTTGCAAAGAAGAAAGGTTACACTCCAGAATTTTCAAGAAGCAATGAAGAAATATATTGTTTGAAGTAGAGAAGGCTTTGCTTGTCATTTTGTCACTTCCTGGAATGGCCTGAAACGGATGAGCCCTGTAAATTTGACAGAAAATGTTTTGTTCAACCTTAAAAATAAGCTCTTCAAAGGACTGGCATGGCACTTGCTTTTAATGCTTCTGTGAAGGCTTTAAGCACAATTTTCATGTATTGAGGAAAGGGGAAATTCCCCATTTTCAGAACAAGGAGGTATACCATGTTTAGTTTAAGCCCTTTCAATGCTTCAAAGTTCAGAAGTTTTCATCCCGCACTCCAAACCTTTTTTACTGACTTCCTGGACACCGGAAACAATGAAAAGTCAGAACTTGCTCTTGACGTGTGGGAAGATGAACAAGGACAGATAGTGGTCGAAGCTTCATTGCCAGGATTTAAGAAAGAAGACATCGACATTGAAATAAACAAAGGCGTACTTTCCATCAAGGCAAGTCGCTCTGAAGAAGAAGAGAAAAAGAAAGACAAGTATTTTCACCGTGAACGACGTTACACTTCCTTTAGCCGCGCTTTGACCCTGCCAGGCCCTTTACAGGAGGACAAAGTAGAAGCCCAGCTCAAGGATGGAGTATTAACCATTCGCATTCCTCAAGAAGAAGAGAAGAAACTCAAAAGAATTACGATTTCTTAATTTCATGAATATCGTGATACAATAAAAGCGCTGGTGTATTCGCTTCAAAGATGAGTACACCAGTACTTTTTATAATGCTTTCATTAAGTAGCGCACTCTGTTTCTGAATACACATAAGCCTCACAAGACTGAGGGGCTGATTGCTATGAACTCACCTGCAAACTCCCCTCAATATCGAAACAAAACTTCGTGGAATTTGTTATGGTTATTAGTGGGGCCACTAGCTTTTCTCTCGTGCTTTTTGCTGCCTTTTCCTACTTTTAACCATGAAGCAGGACTTATAGAAGCATCCTGGAAAATCAGAACTGCCATTGGCCTTGCTGCTTGGATGGCACTTTGGTGGTTAGGTGAAGTTTTGCCTTTAGCTATAACCTCACTTTTGCCCTTGATTGTCTTACCATTCTCAGGGGTAATGCCGGCTGGAGATAGTGCCGCCTTTTACTTCAGTGATACCACAGCTCTTTTCTTTGGTGGTTTTTGTCTTGCTTTAGCCATGGAAAAATCTGCCTTGCATCAGCGCATTACAACAAAGATTCTTAAGCTTTTTGGTACAAAGCCTGATCGAATTGTTTTTGGATTTTTCGTCCTCTCAGCCTTACTTTCCATGTGGGTCAGTAATACTGCAACCTCTTTAATGCTCCTGCCTATTGCCAGCACCTTCATCATCCAAGTCCTTCCAACTCCTGAAAAGCGAAGTTCTCAAGAAAACAATTTAGCAAAGGCCTGTATCCTGGCGGTTGCTTTTGGAGCAAGCATTGGTGGCATTGGAACACTGATTGGCACGCCACCCAATGCCTACTTTCAAGGCTTCTTCAATCAGCACTACCACAAAGAAATTGAAGCTGGTTTGCTTCAAGAAATCACCTTTGGACGTTGGTTCATGCTGGGGTTTCCAATTGTGCTCTGCCTGGTTCCCTTAGCCTGGTTTTTGATGACACGCTTTCTTCTGCCCTTACCCAAGGAGCTTGCTCCTAAGAAACAAGCTCACTTCCTTAAAAGAGAACACGAACAATCTCAAGAACCTATAAGCCGAGATCAAAAGATTATAATGCTTATTTTCACTCTTACTCTCATACTATGGCTTAGCCACAAGGAGATGGTCTTCTTTGGTTTCACGCTTCCTTTGACAGGCTGGGACAGTTATTTTTCGAATCAAGGTCAGGCAGCATTTATCTCCGATGGCAGCATCGTTTTGATTGCAACCCTATTCCTTTTCATACTTCCAAGCAAAAATTCGGATGAGAAAACCACAGGACCTGATCAACAAGACAAAAAACAACGACTCTTAACATGGTCATTCATTCGTGGACGTTTACCCTGGGATGTTTTAATCCTCTTCGGAGGAGGCTTTGCGCTGGCAGGTTCTTTTGAAGCAAGCGGCTTGAACGACTACCTCAAAGCTGCTTTTTCAGGGCTTGAAGGCCTTTCTCCTCTTCTCAGCATTGCTATCATTCTTGTAAGCATGACGCTCCTCGGCGAGCTTTCAAGCAATACAGCAGCAGCGGCCACACTTTTACCCGTGATTGCTTCTTTTGCTTCAGCTATCGATCACAACCCTATCTACTTTTTAATAGCAGGAACCCTCGGAGCTTCTTGTGGTTATGCTCTGCCAGTTGCAACTCCACCCAATGCTATCGCATTGAGCAGCGGTCAGATTAAAGCTCGTGACATGTTACGGGCAGGGATCTGGCTTGACCTTTTAGCCATGCTTATCATGTTTGGAGTGGTCTATTGGATTGCTCCCCATATTTTTTAAAGCTATTGGAAGAGATAAAGGCTATGCTTTTAAAAAAGCTCCACAGACCCTAACCATATACTACGAGCTTGGAGAACGAGCGTGGACTACGAAAGTATCCAAAAATTTATTCTTGAGTACGGTTATTTCGCCATTGCCGCTGGCACCGTTATAGATGCTTCTGGTCTTCAACTTTTTATTATTGCAGCAGGAGTGCTTGCCGGAATGGAAGAGGAATTCTTCTTAAGCGGAGTTATAATTGCCGGCAGTATTGGTAATCTTTTATCAGATCATTTCTTTTATGCTCTAGGGCGTTGGCGAGCAAATTGGCTTGAACGTCTCTTTCGAACAAAACATCCTTCAAAAAAAGAAAAGTTTGAAAGAACGAAAGAGCTTGTTCAGCGCTATGCCTGGGCTTTCTTTATTTTTGGTCGTTTCGTTCCTTGGGTGGGTCGTTTTATTCCTGCTTTAGCAGGTCTTCAAAAACTTTCCTCCGGACGATTCTTCCTCCTTTCTCTTGCTGGATCCTTAATTGCCGCAAGCGGCTTCGCTGCACTTGGCTATTTTGGAGGAGAAGCCATACGCAAGCTGGAAGGCTGGAGTGTTTACTTAGCCCTTGGCGGATTTTTACTGAGTTTACTTGTTATAAGCCTAAGCCTCAAAAAGATCGGCCGGTGGCTTGAAAAGAAAGCGAAGAAGTAAACTCAAGCATCCTTAAATCAATACGCTTTTATGCTGATGTACTTAACTTCGGATCAAGGGCATCACGTAAAGCATCACCAAAAAACGAAAAGGCCAGTGAAAGGATAAAGAGCAGTATACTGGCACTGGTTAAAGGCCACCATACGCTTGGATCACGGGTCAATTCCTGTTTTGCTCGAGCAATCATTTGGCCAAACGTTAAAGCCTCTGCAGGTATACCAATACCAATAAAACTTAAGAAGACTTCAAGGTTCACTGATGAAATAAAGTTAATCGTAAACATGATGATCGCGATATGAGAAATATTCGGCAGGATATGAACAAAAATCGTACGTCCATGGTTAAAGCCAAGACTGCGTGCAGCTTGAACATACTCGCGATTTTTATGTTTTAATACTTCGGCCCGTACCAGTCGTGCAAGTCCAACCCAGGTCGTAATTCCAATCACAACAAGTACAGCATAAAGAGCCCAATCGCTGTCGTTTCTCAGGTCTTGGGGTAAGCTTGCAATCAATCCAATCAAGAGCAGGAGTTGAGGAATTGAAGCCAGTGTCGTATAAAACCAAACAACAATCTCATCCGTGATCCCTCCAAAATAACCCGCCAGAGCCCCAATTGGCAGAGCAATCAAGGTTGAAATGACGGTTGTTACAAAACCAATAATAAAGGCAAGACGAATAGCGTGCATCAAAAGAGCAAGCACACTTCGACCATGCTGATCTCGTCCTAAAGGTGCTTGCCAGGCCGCAGCGTTGAGAAACCCTCCATCAAAAGCCTCCTCTTGAGCTTCAGTTAAAGGCTTGCCATTGACTTCTTGAACAAGGCCAGAAGCTAAAAGCAGTGTTGGTGGATGATAGTGTCGATCAATTTTCGTCACCGGATCAATTCCTCGAAGGCTCTGCTTTGGGGCAAAGCCAGGAATCAATGAAAGAAAACCAAGAATCAGCATGCATACGATGATGATAAAACACGTCGTACTCAGTTTATCTTTCCTAAGCTTATGAAAAGCATCGGTATAGAGCATAGATCTTTCCTTAATTCGATCAAAAGCACAAGGCTTTAACCAAGCTTTACCCTTGGGTCAGCAAAAGCATAAAGAATATCCGAAAGTAACTGAGAAAAAACAAAGATCAGTGTTCCAATAAAAACAAGAGCTCGGATCATATTAAGATCAGAGTTCTCAACAGCAATGATGGTAATACCACCTAAACCTGGGATCCCAAAGAACGATTCCAAAAGCAGAGAGCCTAGGTACAGGAAAGGGATTGCAATCACCCAGCGAGTAATTAAAGGAATCATGACGTTACGCAAAACGTGTTTAAAAAGCATACTGTTTTGTCCAAGTCCTTTGGCTCGAGCCGTACGAACGTAATCCTGACCAATTTCATCAAGAATCACAATCCTGTTAAAGCGAATTAATTCACCTAAACGAACATAAACATAAATAAGGATTGGTAAGGCTAGATAAGCATAGGCGCCTATACCTTGAGTATAGCCACTGATAGGAAAGTAACCCCAACGAGCCGATAGAAAATACTGAGCAAATAAGATTATAGCAACCGGTGAAAAACTCATCATCACAATTGAAGAGAGCACCAGGGTTCGGTCAATTTTTGTATTGCGATAAAGTGCTGCAAAAAGGGCAAAGAAAACCCCAAGGATTTCAGAAAGGATAAAAGCAGGCAGAGTAAGTTTGAGCGAAGGAATCATGCCTTGTCTGATAACTTCAATCACTGGGCGATTATCTCGATTCTTGCCCCAGTCAAAACGCAGGGATTCCCACAAATACTTGAAGAAAAGCTCAGGGTAGCTTTTAATCACAATATCAGCGGCACCAAGACTTTTCACTGAAGGGTTTTCTGCCTCTGATTCGTCTGCTTCTTTTTGAACGGCTTCAGTGGCTTGATCTGGTTGTTCAGGCTGGGCTTGTTTTTCTTTATACTCCTTTTCGAGCTGAGCCTGTCGTTCTAAAGCTTCTTTTTCAATGGCTTTAATTTTTTCCTGCCCCTGTTGGTTAAGCCTGGCATACTCTTCTTCATAGAGCCAAAGGTAACGTTGATCTTTGGTAGACTTCTCTCCCAGCACCTGTGCAGCATAAGTTTCAGGGGGTGTTATGCCGAAGAAAATCATGAAGGTCAGCAGCATAACTCCTAAAAGAATAGGAATCGTATAAAGCAAGCGTCGGATGCTATAAACCCACATAAGAACCTTCCTTCAGAACCAGATATTGCTCTATTACAGTCCCTTGACGTATTTATGAGCCCCGAACAACTTTGACAAAAAAGAGTAAACCAAGCAGACCGCTCAAAGCCAGGATTAAAAAGCCTGGCAAGAAAGGTCTTTGCTTCCACTCAACAACCTTTTGCTCTCGCAAGCTTCCATCACTCGTGTGATACTTTGCAAGGTTGTAAGCATAAGGATTTGGGGCGATAGCAGCAGCCCAACTCTGCTGCAAAACAACGCTACGATAAAAGCGTAAGGGAGCCCAAGGAGCGTGCTCTTCTAAAACGGCATTAATCTCTTTGATTAATTGAAGTTTCTCGGCCTTTTCCTGTGGCACCCTTTCATCGAGTTTTTCGATTTGCTCAAATAGCGTATCGTAATCTACTCGTTTAAAATTTGCTGAATTATATCCTCCACCGGCTTGGCTACTGTGCAAAAGCACTAAAATATTTTGTGCGTCGGGATAATCAAGTACCCAACCAGCGTGATAGACCTGGCCTTTTTGCTCCTTTTGTCGCCGTAAAAACTCTTGGAACATTACAAATTCTGGAATAAGTTTGATCCCGACTTCTCGAGCACTACTGGCAAAGAAAATAGCATGATCTCGAAGTCGCGGACTTCGAAATAAGACTGTAATTTCAACCTCTTTCTTATTCTCAGGATAGCGAGCAATCCAACCGTCTTCGGTTTTTTCCAAAAGGAAACCAGCCTTACGCATGACTTCTCGGCCTTTTTCAGGGTTATAGCTGGCATAAGAAAGAGCATCACCCGTATCAAGAGTGCTCCCAAAGGCTTCCTTTGGCACCAGAGTTGTCGCAGGCTCTCCCTGACCATTTTCGTATTTCTCAATAAAGTAATCACGATCAATGGCATAGCCCAAAGCCTTACGAATGGCCTTACCCTTTTCACCCGCATCGCTTCCAACCACCGGATCCGTAAAGTTATAAGAAATGTATTCAATTGTTGGTTCATTATACTTCAGGACTCTTAGGCCTTTGGCTTCCATGGAAGGGGAAAGCTCTTCGCCCTGGATAGCTTGCGTAAACTGATCCTTATCGGGCTGAAAGATATCAAGGTTACCAGCTAAAAACTCAAGCCAGGCAGACTGTGATTCCTTAATAATCCGAAAATGGACCTTGTCAGCCAGAGGCAGGCGTTTTCCAACCAAAGACAAGTAATGTTTACGATCAGCTAAGCCCTGATATTTTTCAGGAAGCTTACCATTTTCATCTTCAACTAAATCTTCCGGAGGTTCAGGGTAGTACACTTCTCGATAACGAGGATTTCGCTTCCAAAGGATTTCGTGGCCATAAACCCAGCGATCAAGCATGAAAGGGCCTGTTCCAACGGGATGGCGAAAGAAGTCATCTCCATAATACTCAACAGCTTCATGGGGCACAACCGCAGTAAAGCTCAGACATAAAACCCATATAAATTGTGGATATTTATCATTCAAAGTAAAACGAAACGTAAAATCATCAAGCACTTCAAGCCCCGAAACTCTTTGCTTAAAAGCTTGACGTTTGGCAGCTTCTTTCTTTTCTGGATCACTCAGACCTTCATCGGCTACCGCAATAAGTGAACGGAAATCATCAAGCCCTTTAACTTTTCCCTGTAAAAAAGACCAACCATTACTTTTAAGGGCCGAGGCAAAGCGCTTGATAGAATAGAGAAGGTCATGGGCTGTCATTTGGCGGCCCTTACCACCTTTAAAGCAAGGATCATCTTGAAAGTAAACATCCTGACGCAAAGGTATGGTATAGACTAAGCCATCGTCTGAAACCTGCGGCATATCAGCAGCCAAGCACGGTTCCAGTTTTGGGGGACGTTGAAAATAACTGTATTCATAAAGCTGTTCATAAACCATACCACATTGGGCCGAACTTCGTGTATCACTTGAAAGATGGGGATCAATTTCTTTCGGGTTATCACTCATGTACCGACGAACAACTTTTTCGCCTGGATCTGAGCTTACAAGATCTGCTTCCTGACAGCCCTGCGAAAAAGGAAAGCTGAAAATTAAGAGACTCAAGCAACCGAAGCTCAAAAGAAATTGGAAGAAATTTTTCATACGAACCCTGTATACAATCGAAAACATAGCGTTTTCATCTTTTCTACAAAATTGAATACGAAGTGAAAGTTAAAAGAAACAAGCTCAAGACTAAAAATTCACATAATCTTGAAGAGAAGGATCTCAGGATAAAAAGAAATATCTTAAACGCTAAGTAAAAATCATTGTGTATCATATTTCAGATCATGTATGAAGAAATGAGAAAAGTCTGTCATTATCCCATAGAACCTCAGAGAGTCACTTCAAGCATAAAACACCTCAAACTGCAATTTTGAAAGTCATTTCTATGGGAGCATTCAACGATTTTTTTAAAACTCTTCGTTATTGCAAACCCTATCGTTCCCTTTATTTTTGGGGCGTCATAGCACTCTTATTCGTTGACTTGCTTGATGTTGCAGCACCAAAATTAATTAAGTGGGCGGTTGCGGCTGCTCGCGGTGCTCAGCTGGAAGCCTTCCCAAGTTGGTTTCGACATTTTTTCAAAGATGATTTCTTGCATTTTATCACAAGTATTCAGGGGACATGGGTTTTTGGACTGAGCTATGTAGGAATCGTTGCCCTTACTGGCTTTTTTCGCTATTGGATGTCAATGAACTTTGCTCGAGCAGCAAATCGAGCAGCCCATGACATGCGCAGAGATTTTTATCAACATGTTCAAAACCTGCCCTCCCAATGGCATCAAAACCAAAAGATCGGATCACTGATAAGTCTGGCTACAAATGACACCAATGCCTGCCGAATGTTTTGGGGGATTGGTATGCTGCTGCTCTTTGATATCGTTTTTTACCTGAGCTTTACTCCTGTGATGATGATATCAGAATCCCTTGAGCTTACATTGCTCTGCATGCTTCCAATTCCTATCGCCCCCTTTGTGGTGCGAGCCATCGCCCGAAGAATTGAACGAGGGTTTGATCAGGTCCAAGAACAGTTTTCAACTTTGAGCGCTCAAGCCTCAGAAAGTTTTTCAGGGGTTGAAGTCATTCAGAATTTTCGAGCGGAAAAACAACAAGAAAAACGCTATTTTCAACTCTCTCGAGAATTCATGCGACGCTCCCTGCGACTTGCAAAGGTTAAAGCACTGAATGAACCAACCTTTCTTTTCTTTGTGGGCTTAATGGAGTTCATTGTTCTGCTCTATGGCGGATACCTGACCATAGCAGGTAAACTTCAAGTTGAACAATTCGTTGCTTTCTTCTTCTATCTCAGTCGTCTGGCTATGCCGATGTTCAGCCTGAGCTTTGTGCTGGGGCTCTACCAACAAGCTTTAGCAAGCCGCAAACGTCTTGACAAAGTGTTTGAACAAAGTGCAGAAGAAGAATCGACAGAAAAACAAGTTAAAGAAAATAACCAAACAAGAGCAGCTTCAACTCTTAAAAACCAAGCAACCCTCAAAGTTTCCAAACTTTCTTTCAGCTATACTCCTTCATCACCCCAAGTGCTTGACAACATAAGCTTTGAAGTAAAGCAAGGAGAATGCTTAGGAATTGTTGGCGAAGTGGGCAGTGGCAAAAGCACGCTTCTTAAACTTTTAACCCGACTTTATGATCCTCCTCCAAAAAGTATTTTTCTTCATGGGGATGACATCAAAAATCTTTCTCTCAATCAGTTACGACAGGAGATTGCAGTAGTGCCCCAAGAAGATTTTCTTTTCTCGGGAAGCGTTGCTTCAAATATTGCTTACGGTGATTTTGAGCATGATCAAGATAAAATTCAAGAGGTCGCAAAAATTGCCGAAATCCATCAAGAAATATCTCTGCTGCCAGAAGGCTACCAAACCCTCATCGGCGAGCGAGGCCTCAGCCTTTCAGGAGGACAAAGACAACGTTTAGCACTCGCTCGGGCTCTTTATCCTGCCACACCCATACTTTTACTTGATGATTGCTTTTCAGCTGTTGACAGCGAAACCGAAGCTAAAATTGTAAACAACCTTTCAACCCGGCTTAGCAACACCTGCTGCATCTTAACGTCAAGCCGCCTTTCAAGCGTTAGAAATGCTACACAAATCCAAGTCCTCGCGGCTGGGAAAATAATTGAAAGTGGGAACCACCAATCGCTCCTCTCCCAACAAGGCTGGTATGCAAAGCATAACTCCTAAAACATGACAAAGCTGTTACCTTCAGGTTGGCATGAAATCCTTTTCCTCTCCTGATTTTCATGATAAAATCACGCATTATTTTGTGCGTAATGGAGAATATAAACGTTTTCTCTTTTTAAAACCTTAAGGGTTTATGCTGCGTTAAAACCATAACTATACTTTATAGAAGGATTAAACCATGCTCTTTACAACGCCTTTTGTACGGTTTGCTTTCCTTGTTTTGCCATTTCTTGCTTATGTTGCTTGTGGGGGTAGTGGTGGCGGCAACAATCTGCCAATTAACTTTAACGCCGGCCTTGGTGGACAAGGGCAAGGAGCTGCACTCAGCCTCAGTACCTCAAGTTTGAACGCTTCAGCCACTGCGCTTGCTGCTGATGGCATTGCCCTGAGCACGATTCAGATCACCCTTCTAGATACCCAGGGCAATCCTTTAGCTGGACAAAGCGTCACTTTAGCGGCAAGTGGCAGCAGCAACACCATAGACCAGCCAACCTCTTTAACAGACCAAAACGGACAAACAACGGGAAGTATTCGTTCAACCTTCGCCGAGCAAAAAACCATCAGCGCAATCGTTACCCTTGGTACGACAGCTCAAACTCTGGATCAAAAACTTAATATACAATTCTTGCCAGTAGCAAGCGCTGCAACCCAGCTTCACTTTTCGGCTCAGCCAAGTGGCGCAAATATTAACACCTTTATAAACCCAGCTCCTGAAGTCCAGATACGAGACGCAAGCAACACCCTTGTTACCTCGGCCAGCTATACGGTTTCACTCGCTATTCAAAGTGGTCCAACAGGAGCTGCTCTGGGCGGAATAACCAGCATTCAAAGTCTCAATGGGGTTGCGCGTTTCTCGAACCTCAAGCTCGATCAACCAGGAAATTATGTTTTGACAGCATCCTCTCCAAATCTTACGAATGCCCTGAGCACAAGTTTCACCATTACAGCTTTCAATGGTCCTATACTTCAAGCTTTCTATCCAAATCTCCTGCGAGAGGGGATTTCGATCGCAATCAGTGGTCAGGGTTTTGATTCAACACCAAGTGGAAACATCGTTGATTTTAATGGAGTTTCAGGCTCCGTTCTCAGTGCATCAAGCACTGAATTAATTCTCCAGGTCCCCCAAGGTATCAGTGACGGAAACTTAAGCATTGAGGTTGCTGGCGTAAAAAGCAACAACCTTGCTTATAAAATCGGACCTCAGTTTATTAACATTGATGGAAACGGAACCCAAGCAACCGATATATCAGAATACCCAGGGATCAGTGATAACGGACGTTATGTCGTATTTGAAAGTATAGCAGGCAACCTTACTCCAAATGATCTCAACTTCGAAACTGATATTTTTGTACGAGACCTTGAAACTGGAAGCATCGAACGGGTAAGCGTTACCTCTTCTGGAGCCATGGCCGATGACAAGTCAAAGCAAGGGCGTATCAGCGGAGATGGCCGCTACGTCGTTTTTCAATCGACCGCCCGAAACCTTGTGGCAAACGATAACAATAATGTCGCAGACATCTTTGTTCATGATCGCTTAACCAAAGAAACGAAACGAGTAAGCGTTGCCAGCGATGGCACCGAGGGCAACAAAAGGTCAATTAACCCTGACATCAGTGCAGATGGACGCTATATCGTTTATGGCTCGGAAGCTACGAATCTTGTTCCAAATGATACCAATAAAAATGGAGATGTTTTTCTTTACGATCAGTTCACCGCTATAACCAAGCGCATCAGTGTTGATGCCAACGGTAATCAAGCCACTTTTGGACCATCATACTTACCTGATATCAGTGCGGATGGGCGCTATATCGTTTTTAGCAGCGGAGCTCGTGATCTTGTTCCAAATGATACCAACAGTGCTTCAGATATTTTTCTCCACGATACTCTTGATGGCAGCATGACCCGCATCAGTGTTGATGCCAATGGCAATCAAGCCAATATGCAATCCGGTGAATCCCGTATCAGCGCAGACGGACGTTATGTGGTTTTTGCTTCAAATGCCAGCAACCTCGTTCCAGGAGATACAAACCTTACCACAGATGTTTTCCTCTATGACCACCAAACCGGCAGTATTGAAAGAGTAAGCGTTAATACAAACGGTGATCAAACAGACCAAAATGAGTCTTTTTTAGCAGATATTAGTAATGATGGACGTTATATCACTTTTCTTTCCGGGGCCACAAACCTCTCAACAGCAGATACTAATGGTACTGTTTTTGATGTCTTTTTGCGAGATACCCTACTCAATACGACAACTCTAGTCAGTGTCAACAGCACAGGAGCTGCTGGTAATGGCGAAGTCCTTTGGGCCGATATGGCAGGTAATGGGCTCTCTGTAGTGATTGAAACAGAAGCGGACAACATGGTCCCAGGGGACAGCAATTCAATAAAAGACCTTATCGTTACTCCATTAGGAAGTGATGCCTGCCCAACTCCGAACCTTTCTACCATCAGCCAGCCATCATTAATTACTGGAATGCAAATAGTACTGAGGGGTTACCATTTTGATTCTCAAGCACAGAATAACATCGTGCTTTTTGGTGGTATCCCAGGCCAGGTTGTCAGTGCAACTTCTTCAAGTCTTGAAGTTACTGTGCCTGCTGGCATAAAGGCTGGAAATATAACCGTTGAGGTTGCTGGTAAGAAGAGCAATTCCTTAGCATATAAATTGGGAGCTGAGCGCGTCAACCTTACTTCAAATGCTCAAGAGTCAAGCTTTGCTGTTGAAAACGATTTTAGCCTGAGTGGTGATGGACGTTACGCTCTTTTTGTAAGTTCGGCTACCGATCTTGATCCTGCTGCAACCAGTGGACGCAAACAGGTCTATTTACGAGATAATCTGCTTGGAAGCCTGCAACTTGTAAGCGTGAATAGCGCAGGGGTTGAGTCCGATGCTGATGCTGAATTCTGCAGCATCAGTACCGATGGTCAATACGTTGTCTTTATTTCAAAAGCGACGAACCTTGGGCCTGGAGCAAGTGGAACCTATCAGCAAATTTATCGCTGGAAGAGGCTTGGGGGGAATCTGGAGCTCGTAAGTCTTGATCCAGGAACAGGAGCAGAAGCAAAAGGTGATTGCTATACCCCCTCCATCAGTGGGAATGGTCATGTGGTTGCTTTCGCATCAGATGCCAGAAACCTTATAGCAAATGACAATAACAATGCTGCAGACATCTTTGTTCATGACCTCCTGGCAAATAAGCTTGAAAGGATCAGTCTTGACTCGAATGCTGTTGAAGCTAATGCTGCATCCTCTCGCCCTGCTATTGACTTGAGTGGACGTTACGTTGCTTTTGAAAGTCTTGCCAGTAATCTTGTCACAAACGACAGCAATGGAGTTCAGGATATCTTTGTTCGTGACAGGCTATTAGCCCAAACGTCACGCATCAGTCTTGATTCAAACGGCCTTGAAGCTGATCTTGCATCGTATGCCCCAAGCATTACACACGGTGGCCGTTATATTGCTTTTGAATCAGAAGCGACAAACTTGGTAGCGAACGATCAAAATGGTTTAAAAGATATTTTCCTGCATAATCACACCACAGGACAAACACAACGAATCAGCGTTGATTTTCAAACCCAAGGAGACCTTCAGCAAGCATCATTTGCTCCTTCTATCAGTTCCAATGGTCAGGCATTGATTTTTAGCTCTTTATCTGGAGCATTAGTTGCTCAAGATACCAACGGTGCAGAAGATGTCTTTGTCTATGAGCTTGCAAGCGGTTCAATTTCCCTGGTAAGTTTGAAAACCTCAGGCGACCAAATTAATGGAATAGGCCAAACAAAACCTGCTCTCAGCGCTGATGGAATGTTTGTCCTTTTTTCTTCAGCTGATGGAAGTATAAGTGCCAGTGACAACAACGGGGTTGTGGATCTTTTCCTGGGCACAACGTTTCTAAAACCTTAGTGAACATATTTAAGCTGGCAAGTTCCGGCTCTTTATTTCTTCTATAAAACAAAAGCCCCGCTGAGGATTTACCTTCAGCAGGGCTTTTGTTGGAAATGGAGTTTTTCTATGTATTTGGTGTTTCAAAGTTGAGATCCTGATTTGGATCATCCCAATCATAGTTAAAGAAGTAACGGTCAATTGAACGGTGCATATTATCAAGATCGCTATTCCAAACTTTAATATGGTTGAGATTGTGTTCCCAATCAACCAAGGAAAAACAGCCGGATAAACCAAAGCTGCTTACAAGAAGCAAAAGACCAAAAAATAATTTTTTGAGCATGATATTCTGACCTTCCTCTACCATCTATCCATTCGTAGTATATTTACTACCTTGAAGGGGAAACAATCTGCTCTTAACTTTATAAGGAAAAAGTACTAAAATCAAGAGCAGCCAGACCGAAATACTCTTGTGTCACGACTGTGTCTTCAAGCTTCTCAATATTGAAGTGAAAACGAAACTGCCACTCTCAAAACACGACCTCTATCTCAAGCTTGATCCCTAAAGTTTTATTGGGGGGAACTCAACTTTTGACTTTTCTTCTATCAGGGTGCTGTATTTCTCCAAAGTTGTGCTCAAAGCAAAAAGCACAGGAAACATCCATCAGACATTTCCTGTGCTTTTACAGGGTGGTGGTTCGGGCCGGACTTGAACCGGCGACACACGGATTTTCAGTCCGTTGCTCTACCAACTGAGCTACCGAACCCCCTTAGCTTTTTGAATCTTTTGCATACTCTAGCCATGGTCTTCTTTTATTGAAAATCAAGAAAACCATCAATCGAGTTTACCCCTTCTAAGGAGGTGTTCAAGAGCATAAGAAGATATTTTTAATCGAAAAGAACTTTTTAGAGTTTCTCTGAATTTCTCTTCTCTTATATTTCATTGACATACCATAAAGTTGAAAGATCGTTACAAGTTATACTTCGTTGAAAAGTGGATAAAACCTGGAACAAATCTTGAAAGAGCTTTGTTTTTTTTCACTGGCAACAGCTCATGCATGTATTTTTATACAGCATTGCGATATTTTGTCGTACCCATAGGAAATAATATATCATAGACTCAAAAGGTCATTTATGATGAAAGCTACAAGATTTCACATCACATGAAGGGAAAATAAGGATGGCACAGAAAAAAAGTAAAGTTGCTTCTCCATCAAAGGCTGTTGATCAAAAGCTCAAGGCAATTGAATCTGCGGTTGAAGCCATTGAAAAAAGTTGTGGCAAAGGTGCGGTTATGCGCTTAACGGATCGCCCTAATCAGCGCATAGATGTTATTCCAAGCGGTTCGCTGGCACTTGATATAGCACTTGGAGTTGGCGGCGTACCACGAGGGCGAATCATTGAACTCTATGGGCCGGAAAGTTCTGGGAAAACAACACTGGCATTACACGCAATTGCAAACGCCCAAAAAGCTGGAGGCTATGCAGTTTTAATTGACGCGGAGCACGCTTATGATCCGACTTATGGCAAAAAACTTGGAATTGATTCTGAGCGCCTTTTTATTTCTCAACCTGATTACGGCGAACAGGCATTGAATAATGCTGATATTTTGATCAGCTCAGGTGGTGTTGATATTGTAGTCATTGACTCCGTTGCTGCTCTTGTTCCACGAGCAGAGCTTGAGGGAGACATGGGAGATACTCAAGTCGGGCTACAGGCTCGTATGATGAGCAAAGCTATGCGCAAGCTAACAGCAACTGCAAATCGAAGCGGAACATGTGTTATTTTCATTAACCAAATTCGCGAAAAGGTTGGTGTTATGTTTGGCAGCCCAGAGACAACACCTGGTGGTCGAGCGCTTAAATTTTTCTCCTCTGTTCGTATGGAGATACGACGCACAAAGCAAATTAAAGAAGGCGATGAAGCCGTTGGCATTACGGCTCAAGTTACGGTTAAGAAAAATAAGGTTGCTCCCCCCTTCCGTAAATGTTTGATCGATATTTACTTTAATCGAGGCGTCAGCTACCTTAATGACCTTTTGACATTAGGTACAGAACTTGGAATCTTGAGTAAATCAGGGAATTGGTATATCTTTGGTGAAGAGAAACTGGGTAATGGCAAAGCTAAAACTATGGAATTTCTTCGCAGCCAAGAAGGACGAGAAATTTTCCACCAGCTTGATAGTGCTGTGAAAGAAACCGTTTTCCAAAGCGCTGAAGAAGAGCAAAAAACAGCCCCTGAAAAAGATCTTGCCGAAGCAAGTGCTTGATTTCAGGTTTTGATTTGAAATAAAGCTGAGCTAAATCAAAATTCTATTCTATTTGATTTAGCTCGGTTTTAAGAGCAATACCTGTCCTGATTCTGTAAAGATACCAAGCACCTGTTCCTCTCCACCGC
>CAZJPQ010000043.1:0-26493 GCA_964548115.1 uncultured Planctomycetaceae bacterium | reverse complement strand
CTTTTCACCCTTTATGGCTATGAACTTTTTAAAGACCCTTTCCTTAAGGCCTTTGATCTCAACGAGTGCCAGGTTCTGCTAACAGCGAGCCCAGAACGCCTGGAAGCGATGCTTGAAGTTCTGCCTCTTGACCTTGTGATTGTTCACGAGGACCGTTTTGATCAGGCTCGCAAGGTTATCGAGAACTCTGATCACAAGGTCAAAGTGCTGGTGGTCACAGATAACCCGGACAAGGACCATCATAAAAAGCTCAAAAGCCGCGGCGCCGAAAACCTGCTGGTTATCCCAGAAAGCAGCGATACGATTATCACGAAGATCAAAAGCTTAACTTCTTCCTGAGGCAAAAAGTGACTAAAGTCACGTTTTAGGCAAAGGCTTTTCTTGGCGTAAAATGCTCAAATAATTATGACATTTTGCAACCGGCCAAACATTTTTGCCTGCATTTGTAAGCTGTTATTTAGCAATAGGTTACACACCTGAATGGGCGGGTGAAAAATGCCGTACTGTGGTTGCAAAATAGCCCTTCGTTTGAGTGCTATGGTAAGGGGCTTCTCCACTCCGCAGAGTGCCAACCCCGGCACTCCGCTCTCGTTCCGAAGTCTCCGTTTCGGAACACTTCGTAGTGGGAAGCGCGATCACAAAATCGCGCTGAAACGAAGAAGCCTCTTTGTTTGTTGAACCGTTCCTCTCACTGCGAAAGGTTACAAAATAGCCCCTGATTATGCCCCCACCTGACCTTCCACTCATGGGCATATAAGTCCCTATACAAGTGCTTTAATTTCTTTCTTTTCAAAAGAAAAGAAGCTAGAATCACTGGTGTTTAAGGGGTTTACAATCAAGTGCGACTTCTAAAAAGTATTCTTTAATTTGAATTAAAGTTCAAGACGAAGGGATGGAATAGATGGGGTTTTCAAGCTATATTATGATTGGAGCAGGCGTTCTTGTCGTGATCTACTTTATACGTGTGTACAACAAACTCGTGAAGAAGCGTATGGAAGTAAATGGAGCTTGGGCAAATATCAACGCACAACTCCAGCGCCGTTACGATCTTATTCCAAACCTGGTTGAAGTTGCCCGTGGCTATATGAAACACGAAAAAGAGCTGCTTGAGCGGGTAACCGCTGCTCGTTCAGGAGCTTTAAGCGCTCTGCAGAACGCAAAGGGTGCGCCAAATGTTGAGCTTGCTCATGCAGAAGAAACTTTGAATCGCGAGATGCACGGTCTCATGATCTCTGTTGAAGCCTACCCAGATCTTAAAGCAAACACGAACATGATGCAGCTAACTGAAGAAATTACAACAACAGAAAATAAGATCTCTTTCGCTCGTCAGTACTATAACGATGCTGTTTCACTCTATAATACGCTGACAGAAGTCATTCCTTCTAACATTGTGGCAAAGATGTTTGGGTTTCGTAGTGCGAACTTCTTTGAGCTTAAGGATTTTGAAGAAATGAGTAAGGCTCCTCAAGTCCAGTTCTCATAAAGACAAAATTGGGTTCAAGGCGCTCCCTTCAACAATAAAGGAACCTCTAGTCTCAAGCGTTGTTTTTTGAGTAAGAAGTATGCTCACAAATGAAGAGCTTGAAGCAGCTCTTATAGATTAAAAGGAGAAAGCCTTGGATCTTGCTTTTCACATTATCTTGTGGTCTGGCCTGGCGGCTGGCTTTGTCCATGTTTTCGCCGGTATTGACCACCTTGCCGCTCTTTTACCTCTTTCAGTTGGCAAACGTTGGAAAGCTGCACTGCTTGGGGTTCGTTGGGGCATTGGACATAGTGCTGGCGTGGTCTTGATTGCTGTTGTGGCACTGGAGTTCAAGGAGTTGCTTGAACCGGAATGGCTGGCAGAACACCTTGGGCATTGGTCTGAACGACTTGTAGGGGTTATGTTAGTAGCGCTTGGGATTTTTGGTTTCCGTTCCGTTGCAAAACTCCGTATCCACAACCACACTCATGAGCACCTTGACGAGAAAGGCGAAAAACAAAGACACCAGCACCCTCATGTCCATTTCGGGCAAGGACATTCGAAAGAGGAAGAACAGGCATCCCACTCCCAGCACACCCATAAGCACACAGCCTTTTTAGCCGGCATTTTACATGGGCTTGCGGGGATGGGACACTGGTTGGGAGTCTTGCCGGCAGCTATGCTGGAGAATCGTCTGCAATCTTATAGCTATCTTTTGACATTTGTGGTCGGAACCTTATGTGCGATGATGCTTTTTGCTGCTGGCATTGGCCTTGGCAGTGCTCGGTTGGGGGAACGGGGGCCACGTGTTATGCGGCGCATCATGTTCCTGGCTTCTGGTTTGACTGTTATTGTAGGGGTTCTCTGGATTCTTTTCCCTCTCCTGGGCCTTGAGCTGCCAAGCATCTTTGAAGAGTCACATCCTTTTTAAGTTTTTCATGCCCTAACCATGGGACTGTCTTCAAGGGCCTATCCCTCCAAGCTCAAGTGTTCTGCTTGGAGAAGAGCGTGATTCCGAGGCTTATGTGGTGTTGAGTCGTTTTATTCAACTGAAGAACAATGCTTTAGCTTATCTCTGCAGAGGTCTTCTTTCATATCAGCGTATAGTGTTTCATGGTTGTCGAAAGATCATAGAGCAATGTCAGAGCTGTCTTTTCCAATTTCCCAAAAGCTGGAAACCCAAGGCTGGCAAATAAAAGCTGATAGAAGCTTACTACGCGAAGATGGCCTTCCTTTTATCATGGGTATTCTGAACGTCACCCCTGACAGTTTTTCTGATGGAGGTGATTTCTTAGAACCCCAGCAAGCCCTTGAGCATGCCTTGAAGCTGCAAGCTCAAGGAGCTGATATTATTGATGTTGGAGCCGAATCTTCCCGTCCAGGAGCACAGCCTCTCTCTCAAGCTCAAGAGTGGGAACGATTGAAAGACCTTCTGCCCTTGCTGGCAGATAAGCTCACGATTCCTTTTTCAATCGACAGCTATCACCTTGAAAGTTTACGTCGAGCGCTGGAATTTGGGTGCGCGTTTGCCAATGACATTTACGCCGGCAGGAAAAGCCCAGGCATTTTTGAACTTGTCGCCGATGCAGGCATTTCAATCTCTTTGATGCATATGCAGGGGACACCTCAAAACATGCAGGAAAATCCGCGCTATCAGGGCGTTTGTCAGGAGGTGTATAGTTTCCTTCAGGAACGGGTTCAGACAGCTCTTGATGCGGGTATATTGCCTGAGCAGATCTGTGTTGATCCTGGCTTTGGCTTTGGGAAGCGGCTTGAAGATAATATTGCGATTATCAATAATCTCGAAGGTTTCGGTAAACTTGGTCGTGTTATGGCAGGGGTAAGCCGCAAATCAAGCCTTGCTGATTTAAGTGGTTACCGGGAAGATAAAGAACGCTTGCCCGAATCTTTGGCTGCCGCAATCCTATGTATGCAAAAAGGAGCTGAAATCCTGCGGGTTCATGATGTGGAAGCCAGCATACGAGCATTACGAGTTGCTCAGGGTTTGAGCAAAGTCCAGGAATAACTTTTTTTCCATCAGGCTAAAGATAAGTAGTAAGTACAAAAGCTTCGAATAGCTTCTCTGCTGCAAGGCTCAGGAATTGCTGGGGAAGCAAAAGAATAAAGCGATTTTCTCAGCCTTGAAAAGGGTTTTATTCTTCCATAAAAACTAAGGTTCAAATATGAGCTCTTATCCATAAAATTTATATTTATCAAAAAAATCTGTAAAAATTTTTAGAAGCTTGAAAAGAGGATGCTCTTCCCTTGATGGTGCCCCCCTCTTTTGTACAGGTAATCTGAGAAGAGTAAAAAAGGCCTTTTTTTCTTGACTCCCTGATGTATTTTTCTGTAAAGCACATGCTTGTATGACCACCATTCGACGTGTTGGTGGCAAAATGTTTTAGGCTTTTCGGAACAAAGACCTTAAAGCTTTCGAACGAAAAGCTTGCACCAATTCTTGGAAGGTGATAGAAGCACCGATCAAGGGATTTTAATTTATTCTTATTCCCGGCTTAATGTTATGAGTAAAAGAGCCATGCTTGATTCATGGTTTTCATTTGTAGAGAAAGCTTTTTGAAAACACGCACTGTTAAGGATATGCCACTATGAAGCAAAGCTTGTTTTATGTATTTCTCCTGTGTACCTGCCTCACTTTTGGGCAACTCCTTTACTCGCAAGATACTCGTCAGCAAAGAGAAGAGATCGAGCGGCTCCTTGATCAAGCTCCGGAGCAAAAGGGGCTTTCCTTGCCCTCAGATCTTTATCCGATCGAATGGGATGATGAAGAGCTTCCAGCAGATCTTGAACATAGTCGTATGATGCTTTTTGATATTGGTGGCTGGTTGCGCTCGACATATAGCTCTTTTGACACTGCTTCTGATACCGATCGTTCCTTGCGTGATTATGACTTGCGGCTGTGGACTTCTTTCGATTTCAGCAAGAATCATAAGGTATATGGGCGCGGACGCAGCTTCTTATCAGATTACAATAAGTCTGACTCGCCGAATGGTAAAGATGAAAACTGGCAACGCTTTCGCGTTGACCAGCTTTTTTATGAAGGACAATTTGCCCAGAGCTTAGGGTTTGATAAGAGTGTTGATCTTGATCTGACTTTGGGACGACAGTTCTTCTTTTTGGGGAAGGGCGCAGCGCTTTCAAACGTACTTGACGGCGGTCGCCTGGACATTCGTTCGGGTGATTTTTCAAGTCAGCTTTTGATTGCCCGCACTCTCAAGCACTCGGCTGATTTTGATCCGACGGTACCAGAAGATCGGGACGAATCAGACCGTTTCTTTGCTGGCTTAAACCTTCAATTCCCAATGATGCCAGGACGTCGTGCTTACACTTATTTCTTAGCTGAGATTGATAATAACAACTATCAGCAAGGCGGCCAGGGGTGGGATTATGAGGCTTACTATGCTGGTTTTGGTAGCAGTGGAGATATTGCTATTGAAGCCTTGCCTCCTCAAATGCTGGCTTATAGCGCAGAAGTTATGATCCAGTTCGGACGTAGTACTGCGACGGGTACAACTCATGAAGAAAGCATTTCTGCCTGGGGTATTTTTACGGACTTCTTTGTTTTACCTGGCGACCTCTTACCTTTCCCAAGCCGTGGAGTTGTAAGCTATTACTTTGGTTCAGGTGATCAGGATCGCACCCTTCAGCTTGGTACGGTTGGTGGTAACCGCAAAGGAACTCGGGACAATGCCTTGAACTACTTTGGATATGTCAATACTGGCTATCAATTAGCCCCGCGCTTGACAAACCTACATATGATTCGCCTTAACTTTGAATCGACTTTACTTGAAGATGCTTGCCGTTGGACTCAAAGCCTCAAGCTTGGAGTCGCATTTTATAACTTCTTCAAGCACCATGATGATGGAGCCACCATCACAGATTTCACAAGTAATCGAGGTGGTCGCTATGTTGGTTTTGAAGCAGATATTTATCTTGATTGGGCTGTTGTTTCTGATCTTGATATAGGGGCTCGCTATGGGCTTTTTGCTCCTGGTGATGCATATGAGCGCGAGGATATTCGCAATTATGTGAGTGTTTTTGCGACCCTGAGCTTCTAGGGAACAATACGCTCTTGTCGACAAATGTTGTCTGTATAATATGAAAGTAAAATAAGTCTACTAACTCTTAAGTCTAACCAGGAAATGTCAAGTGGAGATCTGTTCATGCGCGCTTTTGTCTTAACCTTATTCGGAACCTTGCTTGTCTCCCTTTTGAGTGGCTGCTCTTTCGTTGCCCATGGAGGAAACGTATGGTGTTGTGAAACTTCTTGCTCATCATGCGAATCCAAAGAGTGCGAAACTTGCGAAGAAGGAAGCTGCTCTACGTGCGTAGAATGCAAATGTGATGAAAGTGGTGAATGCTGCGGAGACGAAGAATGCTGCAGCTCTACGTGCACAAAAGGAGACGAAGCCTCCTTTATTTTTGTAGAGCCAAAACCTCAATCAAATGCACGTTTCATGAAAGAGATGCTTGATAAGTCAAATGCTAATGTCCACGATGCCGTGCGCTTTGCTTATGTCCTTTATCAGCTTCGCCTGGAAGATAAAGAGGCTTCAAGGACAAAGCTTTCTTATGCTGAATACCGTGATGTTTTGATTGAGGCAAAGATTATTGAAAAAAGCTGGGAAAAGAAGGAGTGGAATGAACTGTTGACTTATCAGGAGGCTGCCTACCTTTTTGCCCGTGCGATTGATCTTGAGGGTGGTATCTTTTTCAGCCTATTACCATGGTCTGAACGTTATGCCTACCGAGAAGTTGTTGATGCTGGGCTCTTTCCAGCAGATACCAACCCCTGGCAGTACGTCAGTGGCCCAGCGCTTCACGGGTTTTATCGTGACAGCTATTATCACCTTAAGCAGGAGCTGGAACACTAGAAAATAAAACATATTGCATGAATATTTTTACTTTTTGTTCAATATTATGTGATAGAAACTTTTCATAAAAGATTTCATAATGTAATATTACATTCATTACAATTGGAACTTCGCGCAACAATACCAATGGCCCAAATGGAGAATACATGAAAGCTTCTCATTATATCTTTACGACTTTATCTCTTCTCTTCTTTGCCTCTTTTTTAAGTGCTCAGGAGGCTGCTGAAGCTTCAGTTGAAGAAGGTATGTTTGCCGTTGTTCAAAAGATTGACGGTCCTCTTGATGAGGTTATTGTCGAACTTCCAAATGGTGATATTCCTGACGCAGAAGAGGGTGCTCGTTACCCTGAAGGCACGAATCTTTCAACGGGTGATGCAACGGTTATCCTGGCTTTTGGTGGAGTCGTTGACGGTGTTGAGATTCAAAATGCTTTGATGTCTGTGCGCCCTATCAGCGATGTTACCCTTGATCGCTTTTTAACGACGGGTGATTCTGTGGTTACTCGCATTAAAGTCAAAAGTGGTGAAATCCGGGTGAAAATTACGGAAGAGCGTACGGATTACTCAACGGATATGAAGATTGCTACACCCAATGCAACGGCTTCTGTTACTGGTACAGACGTTAGTGCTATTGGATTCAGCTCTGGCCGTGGAACCTATGTTGCTGTTGCTTCGGGCTCGATCTCTTCTGCTCGTGATGATGGTACCGTTCGTGGCGTTTCGGGAGGAGCTTTTATCGGTGCGGGTGATGACAGCGCACTTGATGCTGCAATGTCTCAAGCTTCTAAGAGTAATGCTCCAATCGGTGTTGCCTCTTATGAAGTCGCGGCTGGGCAGCTTAGCATTGGTGGACCTGAGCGTCAGGCTTCAGATCTCAACAACAGCGATACAAACCCCAATGGTTTCCGTGGCGTTTCAGAAGAAACTATTCGGGAATTTGAAGAGGACAACGGTGAGTTCAGAGAAGGCGAACCTCTCCCAAGTCGCCGTCGTTAAGATTCTTTCTTCGCCCCTTTCATAAGCTTTTCAAAGAAAACGGATCATAACGTTAGGCTTAGTTTGTTGAGCTTTCTGAAGAAAAGTTTTCTATTAATATTCCCGAATATGAACGTACTGGGCAATGGCACTGACTCGACCACTGATTGCTGCTAACTGGAAAATGAATTTAGAGCGCAGACAGGCTTTAAAGCTTGCTTGCGCTTTTGCGCTTTTGGCCGAAGAGGAACCTCGAGCTTCTTTATTAGTTTTTCCAGGCATGCTTGAGCTTTCAGAGCTGCAAGAGCTTTGCAACGGACTTTCTTCTCCTTTAATGCTTGGGGCTCAAAACTGTTGCTGCCATGAGAGTGGAGCTTTCACGGGTGAGGTTTCTGCTGGCCAGCTTGTGGCGAGAGGCATCCAGCACGTTCTTTTAGGGCATTCCGAACGCCGCCAATATTATAGAGAAACCCACGAAGAGATTCAAACAAAGCTGCTTTTGGCCCTCAAATTTGGATTGAAGGTTACGTTGTGTATTGGAGAAACCCTTGAAGAGCGTGAATCAGGGAAAACCGAAGAGGTTCTTGGATCACAGCTTCAAGCCTTGCAAGAAGTTCCAGAGAATGAACGCAAGCAACTTCATTTAGCCTATGAGCCTGTTTGGGCCATAGGCACTGGAAAGAGTGCTCAACCCGAGGAAGTCCAAATAACTCACCAATTTTTGCGCAAGCTTCTCGAGCAAGCAGGGTTTAAAGAGACCCCAATTCTTTATGGTGGTAGTGTTAAACCTGAAAATGCCGCTGAACTAGCAATTCAAAAAGAACTTGATGGCTTTCTCGTTGGGGGTGCCTCTCTCAAACACAATGATTTTTCCAAGATTATTCGTGAAACCTTAGGCGTTTGGGAAAAGAAAGCGACTGGCGATTATTCATAAATAAAGAGAGAAATATTTTTGCTTGAAGAAAGAGGCTAAGACTTGCAAGTTTTTGTAAAAAAGCCTAAATTGTCTGGCCCTGAAAGTTCCTGAAAAGTGTGGGCTTTTGGGGTGACTCAAACAGAGGAATGGCAGGCTAAAAGAATAAAGCCCAAAGAAGAATAAAGCCATAAAAAATAAAGCTAGAGAAGTGTAAGCATAAAAGAAAGACTTCAAAGGCTAGAGGGCTTAATACGTATAAGAGAGAAGGTAAGAGCTTTTATGGATAAGATGCTAGAGCTAAGCGTGCTTCTTGAAACAGGTGGTATTGCCCAATGGCGGGGCATTCTCTCGATCTTTTTTATAGTGCTTGCGCTTTTATTGATTATCTTTGTGCTCTTTCGCCAAACGGATAGCGGTGGGCTTTCCAGCGCGTTTGGCGGAGGTGGCGGCGATGGCGCCTTTGGCGCCAAGGGGCATAAAGTGCTTGATCGTGTTATTTCCTGGATGTGTGGACTCTTTATCGTCTTAGCCTTGCTGATCGCTTATGTTTCAAAGAGCGGCGATTACTTAAGCAGCCCAAGTAAGAATACTCCTAGCGAAAATTCGCAAGAGTAAGAGGAGGAAAGCCTTGGCACTCAGTATGACCGGTTTTGGTCAGGCAAGTTTTTTGTTGGGAACCCGTGCTTTGAGGGTTGAAGTCAAGAGCGTTAATCATCGCTATTTTAAAGTCGCAACCAAGCTTCCAGAAATTCTTAATCCTTGTGAAGCGGCCCTTGAAGCCCAAATCAAAAAACAATTACGACGAGGCAGTATTCAGTTTCGCATTCGTTATACACCCCAGGACGAAAAACAAGACGCCGGCGATTACAAGTTTCAAGTAAAGCTTGGAAAAGCAAAGGCCTACTGGAATGCTCTAGGACAGCTTGCTGATGGATTTGGTTTTCCACTGGAGGACTACGATCTTACAAGGCTTGCCCAATTGTCAGGCATTATCGAGGAGGTTCAACCAACTTTTGATCGAGCAGAGCTTTTTGAAAATGCCTCTGAAGCGTTGGCGCAGGCTCTTGATGCTTGTAATCAAATGCGGATTGCTGAAGGAAAGAGTTTAGCAGAAGATTTATCAAAGCGTTGTGAAGTACTTGTTCAGCTCAATGAACAAGCTAAAAAGCGAGCTCCTCACGTTGTTCTGAACTATAAAAAAAGGCTTGAGGACAGGATTGCTCAGCTGCTTGACCCAGGGCAAGATTTTGATCCAGAAAGTATTTCCCGTGAGGTGGCCCTTTTTGCCGATCGTTGTGATGTTTCAGAAGAGTTAACGCGTTTTAGTCATCACTGCATGAGTATGGCAAAGCTTCTGGGCGGTAAAAAAGAATCTGAAATTGGGCGAGAACTTGATTTTATTGCCCAGGAAATGCTGCGTGAGGCAAATACCATGAGCAACAAAGCAAACGATATAGAGCTGACGCAACTTGCTTTACAGATGAAACTTGAGATAGAGAAAATTAAAGAGCAGGTCCAGAACGTTGAATAGAGTCAACTTTTGAATACGAAGAAGCTGAAGGGTATTTCAAGGAAGTTCATAGTTTCAGGGTGTGAGTTATGAAGAATTCTTCTCCATCACCACAGCTTCCAGGTATATTGGTTATTTTAAGTGGTCCTGCGGGTGTTGGAAAAACCACGGTTGGCGAAAGCTTAGTGCAAAATCAGCAGGATTACACACGGGCTATAACGGTGACGACTCGTGAAGTTCGAGGGCAAGAAAAAGATGGAGTTGATTATCATTTCTATGATAAAAAACGTTTTCTAAAGGAGCTTGAGGCTGGTCTTTTTCTGGAGCATGCTGAAGTACACGGCAAGTTATATGGAACACCACTTTCTGCAATTATTCACCCATTGGAAGAGAGCAAGGTTTTACTCTTAATTATTGACATCGATGGTGCTCGCCAGATACGCAAACTTGATTTGGATGTTTTTTCCATTTTCCTGGCTCCACCTTCTCAGCAGGAGTTAATCGAACGCCTCAAATCAAGAGCAACAGAAGACCAGGAAAAGCTTCGTTTACGTCTTGAACGAGTTGAGCGAGAACTCGGTTCAGCCCAAGAGTATGATAAGGTGATCATAAATGATCACTTCGAAGAGTGTGTGAAAGAGGTTGCGCAAGCTATTAAAGTACAAAGACAGCAGCTGGCAAAAGAACAAGCCAATGGTAAAATCCTTTTTCCTGAACTGAAGCACCTTCAAAAACGTATTGAAGCGTTTTCACAGGAAAAAACGTGATAGATAAAGACAATATTAAAAAAGTTTCTTAAAAACCTGTAGGTTCAAAAGGTAAAAAACAAAGTGGAATAGGAAGTTTTCTTTTACGGTTGTGGAGGAGATATGCGTCATATTGAACTTGATGAGCTTTACGATCAGCACGGTGGTAAGTTCCGATTTTCTGTTATGCTGCAAAAACGGGTCCAGCAGTTAGTTAATGGTGAAAGGCGTTTGATAAAAGTCAATGCGGATAATCCCATTGATGTTGCCCTTGCTGAGGTTCAAGCAGGCAAAGTCTGGCTTGAAGATAATGAACTCAAGACTGCGTCTGAATAAAAAGGATAAAAAGAAATGACAAGGGCCTTTTCCTTACTTGAGGAAGGCCCTTTTGTGTTGTTGAGAGAAGTTTGGATAAAGCAATGAAGAAACTTGTTATTGGCGTTTGTGGATCGATTGCAGCTTTTAAAATTGCAAATTTGCTTTCGATTGTACGAGGGAAGCTTAATGTCCAGATTGTCATGACCCGTTCGGCTCAACGTTTTGTTGGAGCTCAAACGTTTTTATCGCTTACGGGCAATCCTGTCCTGACTTCTCTTTGGGGGCCTGATGATATAAAGCCTTTGCATATAGACCTTGCTGATCAGCTTGATGCTTTTATGCTTGCTCCAGCAAGTGCTAATATGATTGGAAAGCTCGCTTCCGGCATTGCCGATGATGTTGTCAGTACACTGGCTATTTCTGTTTTACCAGAGAAAAAACCTTTTCTGGTTGCTCCTGCCATGAATACTCAGATGTGGCAACACCCGGCAACGAAGAGAAATCTTGCTCTTCTTCAGGATTGGGGTATGAAAATCATTCCTCCTGATACCGGTGATCTTGCTTGTGGTTGGCAGGGAGAAGGAAGATTGTGTGAGCCTGAAGAATTAGCAAAACATCTTTATAGTGCTCTTGAGCTTAACCCATCTTAAAAAGCGTGTTGCACGCTTGACGGGAAAGTGTGGTTGTGTCGGAACGCCAAGATTTCGTGTCTCTTAAAAAGGGAGAGTTATGGGAGTTCTTGAAGTTCAGCCGGTTTCATCGCGCCAGGATTTTAAAGCTTTTGTCCATTTGCCCTGGAAAATTTATCAAGATGATTCCCATTGGGTCCCGCCTCTTTTAGTGGACCAAAAGAAAACGCTCAAAAAAAGCTATCCTTTCTTTGAGCATGGCGAAGGACAGCTTTTTCTTGCCCGCAAAGATCGCGAAGTTGTAGGCAGAATCAGTGTCCATTACTGCCATGACCATCTCCATAAGCATCAGGATAAAGCTGCTTTTTTTGGCTGGTTTGAATCCATGCCTGACCCAGAGATTGCAAAAGCTTTGATTCGTGAGGCTGAAGCCTGGCTCAAGCAGCAAGAATTGACTTTTGATACGTTGCGCGGACCTTTCCAATGGAATATTAACGGCGAGAATACGGGGTTACTTGTAGAGGATAAGCGTCCGGGTTCTCCTCTTTTACTCATGCCTTATAATCCTGCCTATTACCTTTCAAACCTTGAGGATTCGGGCTTTTCAAAAGCCATGGATCTTTATGCCTATCGGATGGATGCTGAGCCTGCTGTCAGTCAAAGGCTCGAAAAATTAAACAAGGCTATTTTGAAGCGAACTCCAGCTCTAGAAGTACGTCCCATTGACAAAAAAGCTGGTTATAAGCGGGACATGGAAGCTGTACGAAAGATTTTTAATCAGGCCTGGAAGGATAATTGGGGGGCTACGGATATAAGCTGTGCTGAAATGGAAGTTATTGCAGCCGGTTTAAAAATGATCGTTCATCCTGCCTTTACCTGTCTTGCTCTCTTTGATGGTGAGCCAATTGGCTGTATTATCTGTGTGCCTGACTTAAGTGAAACCCTCCAAAAGATTTCAGGGCGTTTAATGCCGCTGGGTTGGCTTAAACTTCTTCAAGCACTGAAAAAGGTTCGGGGTGCTCGTACTATGCTCTTGGGAGTTCAAGAAGCTTACCGTAATAAGGGCATTGAAATTGTACTTATTTCTCAAATTTTCTTTCCCATGCATAAAATGGGTGTTGAGTACTGTGAGCTGAGTTGGGTACTTGAAAATAATCATGCCATGAACTCCCTCGCAAAGAAGCTTGGAGCAGAACATTATCGCACCTATCGAATTTACGAAAAATCTCTTTGAAAGTTCTCGAAACACTCAAACTAAAAAATGATGTTAAAGCCAAGCATCCAGGCATTAAGCTTGTAGTATTCAGCTTGCTGATAACGGTAGCCAAGGTTAAGGCCTATGGGAGCATAGGAAGGCGCTGCAAAGGTTAGCGTAAATCCTGCTTCATTTAAGGGTTTACCAGCGCCGTTTTTTTCAAAAATTTCTGTCGCAAACGAGAATTCTGGGCGAAACCAGGAAAACTCTGTGAGCCCAAAAGCGGTATAAAAGCGCAACGCATTTGCATTGGTTTCTCGAGGAATCAAATTTTGTTCAGTAGCAAAACCGATTCCAAACTTCCACAGCATCTGAAAGGGTAAAAAACTTGGCTTATAATAGATTCCAGGAACAAAACCAAGACGTATGAAGGCGCGCTCTCTTAAACCATCGAGCACAAGGATTTCTTCCAGATCCTCAAATAAACTGGGAACGAGAGGGAGTATGCCGCCGGGCAAAGGCATGCCTGGGTCAGTTATGCCTATTTCGGAATACGCATGGATAAACGGTCCAAAGTGTTGTTCCCCTCTTTTTACCTTGTCTGCGGATAAGAAGAGTTGGGCATCAAAACTATTGATCAACGAGTGTCCCGGTCCTTGGGTATCTCGAATGTAGTGATATGAAAAAATTGCCTTAGGAAAAAATGGCTGCTGTTCTTGAAACGGGGTTTGAGATGGAGAAAAATCTGGTTTTTGATACTTCATAGACTCAGCAATATTTGATCTTTCAACCTCTTTTAAGTGAAAAGAGCTTGAATCAAAAAAAGACAGCCGTGAAAGCCTGCTTATGCATTGAGTTGAGTTAATCTCTCGAGAAAGACGAAATTCTAGGGTTTCTTGCTGCTTTGCTTCAAGAACCGAAGCAAAGAGTAAAAGCGCAAGAATTGTAGTTTGAATGATGGAAGGCATAGTTTTTTTAACTTTGAAAGCCTGCTAATTTTCCCATAAGAATGCGAACTCTTGTCCGGAAGCCATAAGGTATTCTGGAATGTAACGGTAGTAGCTTTCCAGACAGAGACAAGCGATTGCGGTGCTATAAATTCTACCGCCGCTTTTGCCTGAATGATCGTTCGTCGGCGGCCAGCTGCCCTTTCTTGGTCCAGCTGAACTTTCCTGGGCTCTCAGCAGGCTCTTTTTCATGGCGTTATTAAAGCGCTGCCACTCTTCTCCTCCATCAAGCAACAAAGCAAGAGCAGCATAATACCACTGGTATGGGCAGTTGTTATTATCTTGAACCGTATCATAATCAGGCAGGTCTTGAAGAATGAAAGTCTTTTGTTGAGATTGTATTGTTGACTCCTGACTTTGTCCCAGCAAACGCCGTAGAAGCAGGTTGACTGCCGTCATTCCAGTGCTGATACGTCCACGACCAGGAGAACTTGTAGCATAAAGTCCATGACCGTTTGGGTCCGTTGCATTTCCAAGATAGTTTTTAAGCTTGTAAAAGGTTTTTGAAGGAATCTGAAATCCTGCTGCCTGGGCAGAAAAAAGTGCCATAGCACAAAAACCTGTGATCGACAAATCTGAACGTTCTGGCTGTTCAGCAGGGGGATAGCATTTGTAATCCCACCCTCCTGAGGGCTGCTGAAGTTCAAGCATAAACTTCAATGCTTGTTTGATAACGTGATGAAAGCTTTTTTCTCCACTCATGGCCGCATAATCAGCCAGCGCCCATAGCCCAAGAGCATGGTCATACATATTGCCTGAAGCTGTTCGTAAAGGAGAAAGAAAGCAACCAGCTTGGTCTTGATTGCGCACAATATAATCAAGAACGGCCTCGATATTCTCTGTGAAAGGCCCTTGCTCTCTGGTGTAGCCAGCTCCCGAAAAAGCTAATAAGCAAAGACTGCTGAGCCCAAGATCTGCAGCCGAGTTGCCAGCACCTTCAAGCTCACAACGCCGACGAAAATCAGAAGAGGATTCAGCTTCTGATGCCCCAAGATAATTCAGCATGAAACCATCGGAATCCCAAGACCCATGTTTTGCCTTGCCATCAAGGCTCTGGACAGATGCAAGCCATTGAAGCCCTTTAAGCAAAGCACTTTCTGTTTCTTGAGAGCCCCCGCCTTTTTCAAGAAAATGAGCCTTTGTTCCAGCTTGACTCCTTCCTGAATAGCAGGCTTTTCGTAAAGCGTGTGCCTGGTTATTTCGTGAAGCAGAGTCTATGGAATCTAAATACTTCTGATATTGATCTTCAAACGAACGTTTTTTGGGGAATTGTACTTTATGGCTGGGAAGCTCAGGACTTTCTAAAGCAAAAGGAGCAGGTTCTGCAAACTCTTCAAAAAAATCTTGAGCTGATGCTTGGGCTTGAGAAGAGCTTTCTGCTGAATTATCCTCAAAAGGTGTTGCTTCAGTTTGGATGGTCGAGGGCAAGCTAAAATCAAGCTCGTAGAAATCGTGATCAGAAAAATTCTCTGGAATATAAAAAAAGAAGGAGCTGTTTAAGGCCAAAGTAAAAAAAAGCAGATGGGCCGCGATGGCAAAAATTAAAGCTGCAGGCCATTCTGAGCGTTGTTTTTTCTTAAAAGCGATGGCTTGAGAAGTTTTATCATCACAGCTTTGCATAGATAGAGAGGCTTTCATCTCTTGCAATATTTTCAGGAAAATAATTTGTTCCGCACCGGGTTTTATAAAACTCAAACAAAGTTATCGTTGAGAGGCTTGAAAGCGCCGCTTTTTTTCTTCTTCAATCAGGTTTAAAGCTTGCTCATGATGTTTGGGATCGAAAAGTAAAAGGCTTTCAAGTCGGCTCAGTTCTTCATCAGTATAATATCCAAGATCAAGAGAACGAAACTCTCCCTGGATAGTCTGCAAGGATTGCTGAGCGGCCAGCCGAACCTCAGGCACAGGATCATCCTGACTTAAATTTTCAAGCAGCGTCAGCGCTTGTTGATCATGGAGCTTGCCTAAAGCACGTACAGCCAATAAACGTTCCGCAAGATCTTTGCTGGTTGTTAAAAAACGGATATATCCTGCGGCACTTACAGCCCGTAGACGAATGGCATCCTTGAGCCCCCGTAAACGTTGGGTGTAATCCTCTGAACTGAGTTTTTTGATTACGGGGAGTGCTAGTTCTGCTTCATAAGCAACCAGACTTTCTTGAGCCTGTTGAGAAAGACGTAAAGAACCTTGTTCAGGTTCGTGCAAATTTTTAAGTTCAAAGTTTTGTTCAGGTGTATTGGTATTTCCATGATTATTTTGAGTTTGGCGGTTTTGTTTGTCTTCAGAGGGTTTTTTGTTTTGGCGATACGTTTCAAGTTCTACCTGAAGTTGATTGCGCTCTTTTTGTGAATGGATTGCAACATAAAGGGATATACTGAAAGCTGGCAAGATAAAGAGTGTTAGCAGAGCAGCCGCTAATAAATAGGGAGATCGCCAGAACGAAGAAGCTTTTTGGGTATGAACTTTTGCTTGCTCAAGACCTGAAGGTTTTGGTTGAGATTCTCCTCCTACCCATCGGTTTGATCTTTTTGGAAAGTTTAAGTGAGCGCTTGATTTATGCTTTTGAGGAAGCTTTATGCCCTGAGAAGCCCGTGAGGCCCGGTTTTTATGGTCTAAACCTGAACCACTTGAAATGTGTGTTTCAACCGAAGCAAGCCGAAAAGATCCATCCTTCTGGAGTTCAAGCCGAGCCTCGAAAGCCTCTCCTGTTTCAAGGAGAAATCGATGAGGCTTACTGATATCAAGCTGAGGCTTTTCGCTTTCTAAATGGACTGAGGAAACTTGAGCAGAAGGGTTTTGGGCTTGCTCTCGAAGAGTCGGGTCATGTTTCAAACACGATGAGCAAATAAGTTGCTGGTTTAAGATTTTGGCCTCTCCCCTGGCAAGTGCACCTTCACTTAAAGGTTTTTTGCAGAGATCACAACGAAGGATTTCCATAGCACTCCTTTAGATTTTGCTTTGAACATTCATTCGAGTGAAGGGGAAAACCAGTAAGAAGAGCCTTGTGATTGCTTTTCCATTTTTATCACCTTCAGGGGAAAAGGGATGAGAGAAAAGCTTGAAGGCCAGGACATTTTTGTTTCTGCTTTCAGTATAACATATTTTTCTTCAAAACTTCCAAGCTTCTCTTCAAGATAATCTCTTTTTGAAAGATCTGAATACAAGCTTTGAGGCAGAGTCAGCCTGAAAAAAATTCTCAAGCATTACCCATAGAATGCGTTGCTTCGTCTGTCTTGCCTTTGCTCTTTTTACGCTGAAGGTAGCGTTGTTTTGATTCTTCGTGCAGTGCTTGATCTTCAGGCAAAACAATCACAGGTGGAATTTCTGCCGGTTGGTTATCTTCTCCAATGGCTACAAAAGTAAAGGTCGCGCGGCAAACAACCATGATTTCATCGCTGATATGGTTTTCTCTTTTTGCTTCAACTTCTATATCCATAGAGCTTCGAGCCGTAAAAATCACCCGTGCCCGTAAGGTGAGAATATGTCCCAAGTGTACTGGAGCAAGAAAATCAACATCAGAAATACGTGCCGTAACACAGTTATATCCACTATGGCGCAAAGCTGAGATTGCCGCACAGGTGTCCATAAAAGCTAGCATTTTACCACCAAAGAGACTTCCATACATATTCAGATCTTCGCTGCGTACAATATGGGTAAGCACAGCTTCTGATTCTTGAGCAGAGAGAGCAGGAGGTGTCATAGTATCTTTCGTTTGGTCGTAATCAGAATAAATGAAATAACAGAGGTATTCATAGAGGCGATTCTTGAGAATCTAGCAAAGGTTCATTGGGGTTCTGGTTAACTCTAGTATTATGGCATCAAGCAGCAGAATTCCTTGTTCTGTTGCTCGCAAACTTTTACCGTTCCAATCAAGAAGTCCCTGGTTTTGCAATTCATCAAGAACTGGACCACAACGCTCTTCAAGCCTTAAGCCCGTGCGCTCAAGAAAATCAGCAGCGTTCACCCCATAGCTTGTACGCAAGCCCATCATGAGAATTTCATCCCCGTAGGCCTCATGGGAGTTTTCTTCTTCAAGCGCTAAGAGAGGCTGGCGCTTTTGGTGCCAATGCTGTGTATAAAGACGGTGATCTGAGATATTTGCCCAACGTTTTTTCCCCTCTGCTGAATGAGCACTCGGTCCAATTCCAAGCCAATCGCCGCATTGCCAATAAAGCAGGTTGTGTTTTGACTCGAATCCAGGCAAAGCAAAGTTTGAAACTTCATAGCGGGCAAAGCCAGAGTCTCTGCATTTTTCGAGAGCATGTTGGTACATCTTGGCTTCTCGTTCCGGATCGATAGCCGTAATTTCTCCTGCTTCCAGTGCTCGAGTCAGAGGGGTATGCTCTTCATAGGTTAAAGCATAAAGAGAAAGGTGCTGAGTCTTGTAGCGTAAAGCCTGCTCAAGGTCTGTCGCCCATTCTTGAAGAGTTTGGGTCGGCAGTCCAAAAATCAGATCAAAGCTGATATTCTTGATCCTGGCTTTAGAAGCACAATCAAAGGCCTCCTGCACTTTTCCTGCTTCGTGTTCCCGATCAAGTTCTTTCAAGTGTTGAGGGTTAAAGCTTTGCACCCCAAAGCTTGCACGATTGACGCCCATATCTACAAGTACTTGGGCTTTTTCACGATCAAGGGTGCCTGGATTAATTTCACAGCTCCACTCTTCAAGTTTTGAGAGATCAATCAGGCCATGGATACTTTTGCCAAGCTTTTGAAGTTCTTTTGCACCCAATTTGGTTGGCGTGCCTCCTCCAAAAAAGATGGTTCGAGGCTGAAAGTTCTGATACTTCTGAGCGTAATAGTGTAGTTCTTGTTCTAAGGCTTGCAGAAAAGCTTCCATTTCCTGATCATTTGCAACTTCTGAATAAAAATCGCAGTATCCGCATTTTCTGATGCAGAAAGGAATATGGACATAAAGTGCTTGCACAATATTCAACCATTCATGAAAGGATAAATTTTCCAGAAAAAAGTAGAGCACCCTTTGGGCTTTTATTCTTAAAGGAAAATCTCAGAGCGTAAAGCTTTCGAACTTCAAGTTACGACAAAGATGCTCTAAAGCTTAAAGTTTTCTCCCAAATATTCTCGCCTTACAATCGGATCTTCGGCAATTTCTTGAGGCTTGCCTTCCTTTAACACCTGACCATCAATGATAATATAACTGCGCGATGTCATAGGCAACACGGTTTCAACATTATGATCTGTCAGCAATACCCCGATGTTACGTTTCGTAAGCTCCACCACAAATTCCTGGATTTCCTGTTTTGCAATTGGATCGACCCCCGCAAAGGGTTCATCTAAAAGAATAATCTCAGGATTTGTAATCAATGTTCGAGCAATCTCAAGACGTCGGCGTTCTCCGCCAGAACAGCTGACGGCTGAGGTTTTGCGAATTTTTTCAAGGCCAAATTCTGCCAGTAAGGATTCAAGCTTTTCTCGTTGTTCATCTTGTGAAAGCGACGTTGTTTCAAGAATTGCCCGCAAGTTTCCTTCAACAGAAAGCTTTTGAAAAATCATGGGTTCCTGGGCAAGATAACCAAGTCCTCTGCGAGCTCGCTTGTAAAGCGGTAAATTTGTGACATCTTCTCCTTTAAGAACAACCCTGCCCCGTGTCGGTTTTAAAATTCCCATAATCATCTTGAAGCTTGTTGATTTACCAGCGCCATTTCGTCCTAATAAACCAACCACTTCACCACGATCAACGTTCAGTGAAACACCACGAACGACCCTGCGTTTGCCATAGCGCATTACAAGTTCGTGGGCTTCAAGGATTGCCATGTTCTGCTTTCAGAGATAAAAAAAGATTCGACTTCATAAACACTTATTTGTTTGGAAGCACGCTTTCCGAATCTTCTTGCTTGAGTCCACGCATTTTAAGACTCGCTTTTTCAATAATCATTGATTCTCGCATGCGGGCTTGAGTGAAGCGACGTTCTGCAGCGCTCCGCCGACGCTCTCCATCTTCATCTGTGCTGCGAGTTGAAAGTTCATTGAGCGCATCCTGGCTGCCGTAGCACATAAGGTGGTCCCCGGGCATAACTTCCAAATCAGCATGGGGAATTCCGATGTACTCTCCTGCCCGATGCACTCCCATGATAATAATACCCGACTGAGCCAGTTTCATTTCGCGTAAGGTTTTTCCCTGTCCAAGCCAAGTCCCTTTCTTAACCGAAATTTCAGCAACTCGATAACCGCGTTTCATTTCAAGCAAAGATTGATAGTCAACAACTTCAAGCTTTGTCCAGCGCTTCAGGGCTTTTTGTATCATATGGTTTAACCAGCGATCAACAACCTGCATTTTAAGTGCAAAAAGAATGGCAGAAAAAAAACTCACCGCCAAAACAACCCTTAGCATGCTGATGGAGCTACTTCGTGCACTGACCACCGAAATCAAAAAAGTTGCAATAGCCGTCGGCACACCAACGTTTCCAAGGGTCATGAGAAGCCCTACGATACGCCGACGCACAGGATGAGACGTAATCAGCTCTGATTCTTTTGTTGTAAATCCCGCACCGCTGAACGCTGAACGAGCTTGAAATGAAGCCACATCTTTTGAGAGCCCAGTTAATTGGAGCGCAGTGGATGCCGTTCGAATCACAAGAATCGAAACCAGGAGCACAAGAATAAGCGAGATAAAGGCTGCCATGGGTTTCTTCCTGGTGTGTAGAGATTACCTGCGATTTTTATAATTATGCAAAAACGTACTATTTATCAAAAAATGAAAGAAGAGTGCAAGGGTTTATAGTCTTCTTTTTATCCCCAAGCTTTTCCCATAAACGCTCGATCTTTTATCGCAAGAAAGGAATACAAGTCTATAATGACAGGTATAAAACGATAGAGTAAAACCTGTTCATTCAGAAAGGTCTCTCTCAAATTATCAAGAAGAGCTTAAGAAGCATTGAAATAAAGTTTATAGAGTCAAGAAAGTTATGATTCGGAAAGTCACCTATGGAAGAAATCCCTGATTATCAGCTGCAATCAAAAGGCGAGACAAACGAAACCAATATTCAAAGAGCATTCATAACTGGTGCAGCGCGAGGGATAGGAGCGGCAATTGCTCGCCACCTGGCCGCTCAAAAATTTTCTCTTGTGCTTCATTATCATTCTTCCAAAGAAGCAATCCAAGAACAACAGGCCTATTGCGAAAATCTCGGTGCACGAGTATTTCTTGTTCAGGGTGACTTAACAAACTTTGAGCAGGTTGAGAGAATCTGCCTCGAAGCTGAAGAGGCTTTTGGGGGTATTGATCTGCTTGTGAATAACGTTGGAAACTATATTCGCAAGCCTTTGCTTGAGATGAGCCCTGAAGAGTGGCGAGACCAGATTGAATCAAACCTCTACACTTCCTACTACACCTGTCGCCAGATTATTCCAAAGATGGAAACTCGAGGGTATGGCCATGTGGTTAATATTGGCTATGCCGGAGCCCAGCAGCTTTCGTATAACCGCAAAACGATTCCCTATGCCATTGCAAAAACAGGGGTTTATATGCTCACTCGCAGCTTAGCGGCCTGTGTTGCGGCTCAAGGGGTAAGGGTAAACTGTCTTGGCATGGGAGTTATGGAAAATTCTGTTCGCAAGCCTAAAGAGTTGCCGTCGAATCGTTGTGGAAGCTATTCCGATATTTGTAATGCCCTTGATTTTTTAATTGATCCGAAATCAGGCTATATCAACGGTGCCCAGCTCGATATCTCAGGAGGCTGGCTTGCAGAACAAGTGCTTTAGTTGTTATTTCAGATTTTTGTTGTGATGTGGTTGTTTACTTGGAAAACGTGTCTCTTGTTTTTGGCCTTGTCCCAGGACTGCCTTCACAACACACCAATTTTTCTTCGCTTCAAAAAACATGAAGGCACTTAAGAGTGTGAGTCCTAAACAGGCAAAAAGAAACTCTAAGGAATAGTCTTTCAAAAAGAAAAAAGCCCCAAGTAAGCATAAAAAGGCTAGCATAAGGGCTAACACAGCGCCGATCAAACGCAAACGACTTTCACTTAGGCTCATGTTTGGAATCATGGTGCTCTTGAGCTCCGATCTGAGAAGACATGTGCTTGCATAAGAATCAATTTTTATTCAAAAGTCTGGAATGAGAAGTATAGCTGAGCAGGTTATGTTGTTCAGCTATAATCAGAACAGCTTCCCAAAGTGTGTCTGCATAGTAATCAGGACCGTCTTCATTGTTATGATAACGACTTGGAAGCACTATAGTCTTAATCTTTGGGTGAGCAGCTTTGGCAGCCTGGTGATCAATCATCCCATCTCCAATCAGCCAGGAGTGAGGCATATCAAGCCAAAAATCTTTTTCGGCTTGAAGCAGCATTCCTGGAGCAGGTTTGCGCCAATCACAAAAATCCTGATAGCTTTCATGTGAGAAGTCTTCGTGGTAAGGGCAATAGTAAACTCCATCGAAATGACCTCCTGAGAGTTTTGCTACTTGAAGCGCAACTTCGGAGTTGACCCTTTCAACCTCTTCAACTGTGGCAAGCCCTCGGGCAATCGCAGACTGATTCGTTACCATAATAACCCAAAAACCAAGGGCGTTGAGATGGGCAACCGCCTGAGCAGCACGGGGAATCAATTGAATTTTTCCTGGATCAGCGATATAGCCAACGTTGTGATTAATGGTGCCGTCACGGTCGAGAAAGACTGCAGGGCGGCGTTTCCATGATCTTGATTTTTGAGCCATAGAAGTAATCCTTGTGAAGTTTGGGAGCGAGTCTAGTGCTTAATGATACAACTCTTTTGATTTTATAAAAATTTTTAAAATAAAATACAAGTGCATGAAATTTATGTGACACAATAAAGTATAATAAAGGGCATGAGAGGTTCTCAGTGGGCTTTTACTGGTAAATAAGGGGACCAGTTGAAGCGAGACCTCTTGGAGCGCAGGCACAGGCGATCGGATTTTCACCGATTAAAGGGGAGGTGGAAATATCAGTCTGTGCCTGTGTTTGTTTTAGAAAAACATTTCTTTCTTGCCCATTTCTTTGCTCATTTGTTCATTCTAAGAACAATCCTAAACGACTTGAGGTTTTCGTAAGCTCTCAAGCGCTTTTGCTTAACGATTCCTTAAAAAAAGACGATAGCTTCGGGAGGAGAGCAAACAAATACAAGAAGATCAGACTCGTTCGTGAAAAAAGGAGCAAAGAGCTATTATGAGGGCAGGAAGCTTTTTCAGCATCGGTTTTATTCTGAGTATTCTTTTCGGTTGTCAGTCTGTCGTAACGCCTGTAACGGTCAAAGAGGAAGCTGAGAAGGATTATTACCGTCAGCTCCTTCCAGGCGAGCAGGCTTTATATAAAATAACTGACCCTGAGGAGATCCCTTCTCTTCAGGCTGCTCTTCAAGACATAAATGGGCTTCAAAAGGTTATTCAGCATTCTCTTCACTATTTGGAAAAACCATCATCGCAAGCTTTTTTTCCCATAAGTGGTATAAGCCACAGCCAGGTTCAAGCAAGCCTCGTTGCTTTCCAAAACCTATTAAAAGAACATGAAGGCCTCTCTCCAGCCCAGCTCGAATCAATAATTCAAGAGCAATTCGATTTTTATACAAGTGTTGGTTATGATCGTAAGGGTGGAGTACTCTTTACGGGGTATTACACCCCGATTTTTGATGCTCGCTTAAAAAAGCAGGGAAAATTTCGCTACCCTCTTTATCGCTTACCATCAAACCATGTGAAAGACCCCTATACAGGTGAGACCCTTGGCCGTCGAAATGCTTCAGGAGAGGTTGATCCATTTTATCCAAGCCGTGAGGAATTGCTTGCGAGTGGAGAACTTGAAGGACTCGAGCTCGTATGGCTTCAAGATCCTGTAGAAGCATACGTTGTTGGTGTGCAGGGTTCAGGTTTTTTACGTTTATCTGATCAGCGTCAGATCGAGATCTCCTATGCAGGTTCAAACGGCAGGGAATACACTTCTATTGCTCTGGCGCTCTTGGAAGCAGGAGCTCTTAAGCGAGAAGAGCTCAACCTTGATAGTTTGATTCGTTATTTCAAGCAGCATCCTGAAGAATTTCCACGCTATGCCAATCTTAATGAGCGCTATGTTTTTTTTCAAGAATCACAAGGAGGCCCTTGGGGCAGCTTGAATGAACCAGTGATTGCGGGACGTTCGATTGCTACGGATAAAAGCATTTTTCCTCGGGCAGCTCTTTGTCTGGTTGATCTGCCTCTTGATTTTTTAAGCAATACAGATCAGGGCCGCTATCAAGCCTTTGTCTGTGATCAAGATACTGGCGGAGCCATTCGAGCACCTGGCCGCTGTGATCTTTTTATGGGAATAGGAGAAGAAGCAGGACAAAAGGCCGGGCGCATCTTTTCTGAAGGGCGACTTTACTATCTTATCCTGAAATAAAATAAAAACCCTGACAGTTAAAAAGCGCGGCTTTCATGAGATGCTCAGGCGCCTTTTCAGGAGGCTAAGCCAGGTGATAGAAGCTGAGACCAACCTTGCCGTAAATGCGCTGATCAAAGCGTTCCCAGCGGTCATACTTTTCATCAGGTACAACTCTTTTTTCATGACCTACAACACAAATACTCCTTGGTCCTAAAAAAGACACCTGGGAGAGCAACCCCATCCACTGATAAAAGGGAGCATTCGTTTCATTACTCATAGCGTGGGGAGGATCAAGGAAGACAAGGGTTGTTTTTGGAACTGTTGCTTGAGAAGCTTCTTGATCCCCCTGGGTTTCGAAATAGAGAGGGGTGTCAGGAACCAAAAAGCGCATAACGTCTTGGGAAAATATGCGGCAGTGATCGCTAAGCTTGAATTTTTCAGCATTTTTTCGAATTTCTTTAATGTGCTGGGGTTGTGTATCAAAAAAGCAAGCCTGTTCTGCTCCTCGTGAAAGCGCTTCAAAGCCTAAAACTCCAGTCCCGGCAAAACAATCAAAGACTCTTGATACATGGCTCAAATCTTGCCCAAGGATCGAAAAAAGAGCCTGACGGGGACGCTCCAGCATTGGCCGAATCAAACCTGTTCGGGGGACATCAAGTTTACGGTTTCTTAAGCTTCCAGAGGTAATACGTGGCATCTTGTGCTTCCATTCTTTTGAGCTTGATCATTACGATAAATAAAAATCTTTGGTTTCATCATGCCCTTAATGGAGAAACAGTGCAAGCCAGGATTCGAGCAGATCAGCATCTTTCCCAGGACTTTCGCTTTTTTATCTCTTTCTTTTGGAGAGAGAAAAATCCCTAGAGCAGATCTTGTATTATTTCTGCTGTTCGGCGGGAGGCCCCAGGTCCTCCGAGCCGAGCTTCAAGCCCAGCCAACTCTCGTCGCATATCTTCAAGTTTCCAGTCAAGAATTTCGATGGCAGTGCAAGCCAGGGTTTGAGGATTACTTCTGAATTGAATCATTTCAGGAACAAGTTCTTTACCAAGTATGATATTGGGCAGACAAAAGTATTGGTCTTGAGAAATTATAATCTGGCTTAATAGCCAGGTTGGAAAGCTGAGAAGGTATGCCATCAAGAGCGGAGTTCCAAGCAACCCAGCTTCTAAAGTAGCCGTTCCTGAGGCGCAAAAGAGAAAGTCACTGGCCGCCATGACCTGGTGGCTTTTATTATGGACAGCTTTTATTTCAAGATCCTGGTAATCGTTCAAGAAGGGTTTGAGGCGTTCAGGATTGAGCCAGCGAGCACAGGCGATCACAAAATCTGGGTCCTTACCCTTTGATTGCAGGTGTTGCTTGAGAATACGAGCAGCCATCAGGAAACGCGGCAAAAGACGGGTTACTTCATTTCTGCGTGAACCGGGTAAAATCCCAATCAAAGGGCCTTGTGATTGTCCAGAAAGCTCTTGGCGTAAGAGTGTTCCCTGAGACCTTAGTTCTTCCAGTTGAAGCAAATCAAGCAGAGGGTGACCTGGAAAATGAGCTTGCACTCCTCGTTCCTGGTACCAGGTTTGTTCGAAAGGAAAGGCCACGACCATGGCATCGACAAAACGCCTTATGTATTTGATACGCCCAGCTCTCCAGGCCCAGAGTTGAGGCGAGATATAATAAACGACCTTCATTCCCTGAGCTTTGAGCTGGGGGGCAAGTCGTAAGTTGAAATCTGGAGAGTCGATCAGAATCGCAAGCGGAGCATTTCGCTGCGAGGCTTCTTCAGCCGTTTTCTTCATGGTTTTAAGAAAGAAGGAAAGCGAACGGAAAACTTCAACCAGTCCCGTTGCAGAGTGTTCGAGCATATTTTCCAGTAGCTGGACACCAGCTGCTTGCATACGATCCCCCCCAAGCCCAAAGAGTTCGAGGTCTGGTCTTTGTGCGCGAAGTTCCTGGGCGAGCAGAGCTCCGTAGTTATCAGCTGATTCTTCGCAGGCAACCATTAAAATGGAACGTGGCATGGGGCTTGATTCCCTTTTGTTGATCTGGGGTTTCTGGCATAAAACGCCCTACTTTACTATTTTTGCGCCAAATAGATATGGTCGTTATGATAGCTTGAATAAACTTTGTTGGCTGCTATCGGCGAGGGAAGTGGTATGAATAACAGTATTTGGTGTTGTTCTTCTTATGGCAAAAATGACTAAAGTCATCTTTCAGGAAAAACTTCTTGAGCCATGTTATTGCCTCTACCCCTAAAGTGATTTTAATCACTTTTTATCGAGATCTTCAAGAGCTCTAAAATTCTATGCTGCCCTCAAGAATGGTTTAGAACTCATCGAGTTTCTGGTTTAAGATCGTTCTTAAGTCGGGCAAGAGTTGTCCGGCGACAATTGTATACGCGGTTTTATTCAAACGACCAATTCAAGTGCTTGTGCACTGATTTAGAAGACTGCGAACAACAGCCATCCAATTGGGGTGTGCTGGGATTGTTCGCTTTTAGGGAGGGCTTTAGTAGGCCTTGATAGAGA
>CAZJPQ010000042.1:0-27498 GCA_964548115.1 uncultured Planctomycetaceae bacterium | reverse complement strand
CTGCCAATGCTTATGTTGCATCACTTCTTTGACCGCAAAAACCATGCTTACAAGACAGCCACCAGCATCGTTTGAGCCTAAGCCGTAAAGTTTATTGTTTTGTACTGAAGGAGTATAAGGATCCTGGCTGTAGCCAGGGTTTGGCGGGACAGTATCAAGGTGGGTGCAAAGTGCCAGATGAGCGTTTTTCTCTCCTTGGGAAAGTTCAAATATCAAGTTTGCACCAACCTGTTGAAATTTGATCCCCAGAGGAGCGAGCTCCTGAATAAGAAAGTTTTTAACAGCTTGTTCCTGACCGCTTAAACGAGGAATGGCAATGATTTTTTTGAGTACTTCAAGTGCTTGTTCAGAAGAATTCATAGCTTTCTTTTATACATGACTGACTTGATACTTTGAAGAACCTTTTGAACTCTTAGGGCTTCGAAGTTTCTTGATTAAGGGGGATAATGACTTCAGCCTTCGTTCCACCTAAAGTTTGCGAACGAGTAAGCGTGATTTCCCAGCCCATCTTTTGGGCATAAGCTTTTGAAATCCACAAGCCAAGTCCTGTTCCTGGACCTTGAAAAGTAGCTTCTTGACCTCGATAAAAGGGTTGGAAAATTTTATGAAGCTCTTTCTCAGGAATCCCTTTGCCTGAATCTTCAATCACAACATGAAAACGATTCTGTTTTGAAAAAGTGCTGATAGTAACCGGTTGAAGTTCAGCAGGGCTATATTTAAGGGCATTATCAAGCAGGTTGAAAAAAAGCTGGCTTGCTGCTGTTTTATCACAAGCAGTAAAAGCGGGCTCTTTTCTTTGGTATGAGATCATTTTGCCCGGATGAATAGCTTGGGCTTTCTGAAGGGCCTCAAGGAGTGGAAGCTCAAGATCAGCCTCTTCTAAGCGAAGAGAAAAACTGCCTTGCTCAATTTGATTGCTTACCAGAACCATTTCAACGAGTCTTGTTAAACGCTCTTGTTCGTGGAGGATCTTATCAACATAGCGCTGGGTCTTCTGGTTTTTTTGACTTGGTTCTGAAGTTTGAAGGGACTTTTCCAGCATTTCAGTATAAAGCCGAATTGAACTTAAGGGCGTGCGTAACTCGTGAGAGGCGGTTGCGACAAAGCTTTGCTGTTGTTGGACAAATTTTTCATGGCGCAAAATTGTTTTTCCTAAGAGGAATGCCAGCACGAAAAGCAAGCCAGAATAGCTGAGTGCAAGGATCCAATAGTTCTTACGGGTAGTGGCAAAGCCTTCTCGTATGGGAGTAAAATCAGGAGCTGCTACCAGAGGTAGAGAGGGAAGCTGTTTACGAAGCAGCGTTTGATAGTTTTCCTCTTCGGGAAAGAAAGCAAGCACTTTGGCAGGATTCAAGGAGTTTGCTCGAAACTGTATCTGGAGGTCTGGGTTTTCTTTGATTTGCTGTGGCAACCAGGAATTGAAGATGAATTCAAAGTCAAGTTGAAGTGCTTGAAGCGTTTTCTCAACGGGGTTGTGTACGGTTCTCCAAAGCATGCAAAAAGGGGGTTTTTGTTTTTCCTGGTGTTTCCAAAAGATCTGATAGGCGTCGATTTCGACAGTAGAATTTTGAGTTAAATCAAGTTTGTTGTGATCAAAATGATTTAAGTTTTCCCAGTGGTTTTTCAAGCGCATTTTCTTCTCAAGGTTTTTACGAGCCATGGCCTCAAGGCGTGCTTCTTTGATAATTTGCCATTGCTGATCGTTCATGAGCAACGTTTCATTTGGGATAGACCACTTCTCTAAAGGCTGTGTTGAACTTCTCAGTTTCGCAAAGAATTCGGTTGGAATATGAATTGGGTTGGGTTCAAAGGGTTTGAGGGGGTGAGGTATTTTGAGGTCTTGAGAAACTTCTGAAGAAAAATTTGGAAGTGATAAGAGAAAGCTTGGTAATTCCTGCTGAAATTCCTGGTAGATTTCCTCTACCTGATTTTTTCGTGTTTCGAATTTTATTTCTTTCAAATTGTTCAGCAGCTTGTTCTTTTGAGAATCCCGTACTTGGGCAAGTAAAGGTGAAGAAAAAAGCACCTTGTCTGATTTACCAGTAAGCTGAAAATAGCCTTTCACAAAAGGATTTTCTGGAAGTCTTGAAAGAGGAGAGCGAATAACACTTGGGGCATTGGCCTCTATATCAAGAGGAGCAAACCAATGCTGAAACTCTGTGAATTCACGTCCGCTTTCCTTACGAATCAGCTGTTCAAATAAAGTGTAATAGCGATCTTCAACGGTACGAAGAGCTGTTTTAGCTTGTTTTGAAGCTTCAGCAAGGGCCTTTGTCTCGCTTTCTCGAAGGTGTTCAAACGATAAATATCCAGAACCAATGAGCGGGACCAAGCCAGCCAGGATAAAGAGCACGAGAGCGAAGCGAATTTTATTCATGACTTTTCCTGGAGTATTTGAGATGTGCTTGTGTCTTTTTATAGAGAACTCTTTCCCTTAATATCTTGGTGGAGACAATAGCCTCGTTCGCGAATGGTCAGGATGTAGCGTGGCTGCGAAGGAACCTCTTCAAGCTTTGAGCGCAATTTTGCAATGGCCATATCAACGGCTCGGGTCGAAAAGGTTGCTTTATAACCCCAGACTTCTTTTAAAAGCTGATCTCGACTGACTGCCTGGGGATATGATTCTAGCAGGTAATTTAAAAGCTGAAGCTCAAGAGAGGTCAGGGAGTGGAGGGCTCCGGACTTTTCAAAACTCCCTGTTTCAAGATCTATTTCGACTTTTCCAAGCGTCAGGCTGGTGTTTGTTTTGCTTTGATGACGACGTAGTTGGGCTTGAATTCGGGCAAGTAATTCCTGAAGACGAAAAGGTTTTACCACATAATCATCAGCTCCAGCCTCTAAGCCTTTAACAATTTCTTGTTCACTTGCTAAAGCTGTCAGCATAATAATAGGGAATTGGAAGTTATCCTTTCGAAGTTGCTTGCAAATTTGAATTCCATCCATTTTTGGTAACATGATGTCAAGGATAAGTAAATCTGGCGGAGTCTGTTGCATCGCGCCAAGGGCTTGATCCCCTTGGGAAAAAAGGCGAACCTGATAGCCCTCGTCCTCCAGGACTTCGCTCAGGCCTTGTTGAAGGCTAAGATCATCTTCTGCTAAAGCGATTTGAGGCATAGGGCTCTAAGTCCGTAAAAAGCTTGTGTCTATTGATAGATGTTCAATCTTCTAGAGTATTATGTCATTGATGAAATACGGTATAGCCTGGCTTGCTTTTTTTAAGTTTATTAACGTTTGTGTCTGAGACTATCACTTGCATAAAATTATAAAAGAGGAATGAGTAAGGAGAAACAAGCATGTGTAAAAGAATTGTAACGCTTGATACCAGGGAGGTCTTGCTGGAATTTTTGGAAAAGCGGTAGAGGCTTGACATTTTATGCTACTTTGCAGAGATATCTTGGTTTATAAGCAAGAAAGCATGACTCAAAGTGCTTGTAATTTTTGAAAGTTTCGAAGTTTATTTATTACGAAGAAAAGCGGGAAAGAAGCATGGATAACGAATACAAGGATGTTCGTCTTCAAAAATCTGGCAACCTCAGAGAGTTGGGGGTTTCACCTTATGCTTTGCGTACGCCTGAGCACTCATCATGTGCTGAGCTGCGTAAGCTTTTTGAAGCGTACGAGCAAAGAGAAAAAACTCAGGAAGAAAAACCCGAAGAAGGTTTCCCTCAAGGGGCTGTGGCAGGACGCTTACTCAGTCTTCGTGCTATGGGAAAAAAAGTGTGTTTTGCAGACCTTTGGGACGAGAGCGGGCGGCTTCAGCTTTATCTTGGCAAAGAAGCGTTGGGTGAGGAGCAATGGGAAATTTATCGAAACCTGGACCTTGGTGATATTGTGTGGGCTTCTGGAGAGCTGCGGAAGACAAAGACAGGAGAGGTGAGTCTTTTTGTTACAGAGCTCCGTTTTCTTACAAAAGCATTGGCCGTCCCACCCCTTGAAAAGAGTGGAGGCTTAAAGGACAAAGAAACCCGACAACGTAAGCGCTATATGGATTTGCTTGCAAGTCCGGAGAAACGTCAAATTTTTCGGTTGCGTTCAAAAGTTCTTCACGAAATGCGTCAGTTTTTAACAGAGCTTGAGTACATGGAAGTTGAGACTCCTATGATGCATTCGATTGCAGGTGGAGCCCGGGCGCGTCCTTTTATTACCCACCACCATGCTCTTGATATGGACCTTTATCTTCGAATTGCTCCAGAGCTTTATCTTAAACGCCTCTTGGTAGCCGGCTTTGAACGGGTTTTTGAAATTAATCGTTCTTTTCGTAACGAAGGAATTGATCATACCCATAATCCAGAATTTACGATGCTCGAACTCTATGAAGCGTATTCTGACTATCACGGCATGATGGAGCTTACAGAGTCCTTATTTATTCATTTGTTAAGTAAAATTCCTGCTGAAGCTGGTTCATCGCAGGGTTTGAGTCGTTCATGGAGAGGTGAAGTGATTGATTTTTCTCCACCTTTTAAGCGTGCGCCATATGCTCAACTCTTCAAGGAGAAGCTGGGTATTGATGTTTATGATGAAGCTGCAGTGGCAGCTAAAATCAAGGAACTTCCAAGAGGGAAAGAACTTTTATCTTTAGGACATTGGAAGCGGGCGGATAAACTTTTTGATGAATTCGTTCAGCCTGGTTTGATAAATCCAACCTTTGTGATCGATTATCCGACCCCTCTTTGTCCTTTGGCAAAGCCTTGTGAGGATAAGCCAGAAATTTCTGAGCGTTTCGAGCTTTTTATTAAAGGGCTTGAATTTGCAAATGCGTTCTCGGAACTGAACGATCCAGTGGAACAGCAAAAGCGTTTTGAAGAACAGGTGAAAGCTGCCCACGAGGAGCAGGATCTTGAGGGACTTCAGGAAGTTGACTATGACTATGTTGAGGCCCTTGAATTTGGAATGCCTCCTGCTGGAGGGCTTGGAATCGGAATCGACCGTCTTGTAATGCTTTTGAGTGATCAGGAGTCGATTCGCGAAGTGATCCTTTTTCCTCATCTGCGCCGAGAGGAAGAGCATCGCCAAAAAGATGAAGGTTGAGCTGAGTTTTAATAAGGGGGCTTCAGAAAAAACAAACAGGGGTTCTTAGCCCTTTTTTCGTATCGTATTTTGGGTCAGTATCGTGCCTGGCTTGCTTTATTAAGGTTCTCTATGCCTTCACCTTCTTCTTTTCTTGTTGATTTTGACCTCTCAAATCTGAGTCAGCGCAAAACCGAGCTTTTGGTTATTGGCTCTGGAGCTGCCGGGCTATCTACTGCCATTGAAGCTGGCTCTCGAGGAGTGGATGTGCTTGTTGTGAGCAAAGCCAAGCTTCCCCTTTCCAATACTTTCTGGGCACAGGGAGGAATTGCCGCCAGCATCAATCGTAAACAATCAAGTATTGACAGTCATATGCTTGACACACTTCAAGCAGGGGATGGGCTTTGTGATCGGGAGATGATTGAGCATGTTATTCCGAAAAGCGCAGAGGCAATAGATTTTCTGGTTGAAAGTGGTTGCTCCTTTGATCAAGGAGCAGGGGAAGAGTATGACTTAAGTATTGAAGCCGCTCATCGGGAAGCCCGAGTACTCCATGCTGGAGGGGATGCGACAGGTGCAGAGATTCAGCGTTGTCTTTTAGCACGAGCTTTGAGCCTAGAGAGTATCAAGATCCTGGAAGAAACTTTTGTTGTCGATTTGCTTGCTCATGAAGAAGAATGCTTCGGGGCTCTTCTTTATCAGGCAAGTAAAGGCTTTTTTTTATGCCTGGCTGATAATACGGTACTTGCCAGTGGGGGTGTCGGTAAGCTTTATCGTGAATCCAGTAACCCAGATCTTGCAACTGGTGATGGCCATAGTATTGCAATTCGGGCAGGTGTGGTGATGCGCGATCTTGAAATGGTGCAGTTTCACCCAACACTTTTTTATATTGCCGGAGCTCCGCGCAAGCTTGTGACGGAGGCATTACGAGGGGCTGGAGCTTATTTACGCAATACTGCTGGAGAGCGCTTCATGCTGCGCTATCACGAGCAAGCAGAACTTGCTCCACGTGATATTGTTGCGCGGGCGATTGAGTCCGAGCTTAAGCAACGGGGTGAAAGTGCAGTTTTTCTTGACCTTACTCATCTTGATAGAACGAGTATCGCCGCCCAATTCCCGACCTTTTATAATTTTTGCCAGCGCTATCGGGTTGATGTGGGATCTTCCTGGGTTCCAGTTCGTCCAGGACCACACTATATGATAGGTGGTGTTAAGGTTGATATTCACTCCGCAAGTTCACAGGAGAGACTCTATGCTGTTGGAGAAGTTGCAAGCACAGGGTTGCACGGAGCTAATCGCCTTGCTTCAAATTCACTTTTAGAAGCTGTTGTAATGGGACGTTGTTTAGGCCAGAGCGTAGAGAGTCTTCGCGTTACTAAGAATTTCCCCTTTCATATTTGGAAAAAACGAAATTGCTCTTCTCAAGATATCGATTGGCAAGATTTGCGTCAGTCATTTCAAACATTAATGCTGCGAATGTTAGGGGTTGTTCGGGAGCGAGAAAAAATGGAAGAATTGCAAAAACGTATCGAAGGTTGGAAGGCTATTATTCAGACAGTCGTTGTAGAGACTCCTCCGCAATGGGAAATTTGCAACGGTTTAGAGCTCGGAGCGGCAATGGTAAAATCTGCTTTATGTCGAGAGGAGAGTAGAGGAGTTCATTACCGTCTTGATTTTCCAGAGAAAAAAGAAAGTTTTAAAAGGCATGTTGAGTATAGTCGGGAGCAGGGAGCTTATTGGGCTGATGCAAAAATGCATGATTTATGAGCAACGAGATTTAAGGTTATAGGGAGCTCAAAGAAGAAGCCAAAAGCAAAAAAGCTCATAGGGAAGGCTAAAATAATAGAATCTTAAAAAGGGATGTCGGATGAAAAATAGCAGTTATCAGCTTTTGATCTATGGCTCAACAGGCTCTATTGGGTGTCAGGCTTTGGATCTTGTCGCTCGCTTTCCTGAAAAATTTAGCGTTAAGGGACTTGCTGCTGGTTCGAATCTTGAACTTCTTTTAGACCAAATAAAGACGTTTCGGCCAGAGGTTGCCATTATAGCTCGTCCACCGAGTCTGGCAGCGTTGAAGGCTGCTCACGAAGAGCTTAAAAAATCTGGGGTTAAGACAGAGTTACTTGTTGGGGAAGACGGTGCTTCAGAGAAGCTGTTGGCTCAAGTAGCAAAAGAGCTTGAATATGACTGCTTACTTGCTGGCATGACGGGGGTTGCAGGGCTTCGGGCTCATATTGAGGCAATCAAACGAGGTAAGCGTCTTGCCCTTGCAAACAAAGAATCCTTAGTGATGGCAGGCAGTATTTTGACAACACTTGCTCGTGAACATAATGCAGAGATTTTTCCAGTGGATAGTGAGCATTCTGCACTTTGGCAGTGTTTGAAAGGGAGTCACGAAAAAGAACTTCGCAGAGTTATTCTTACTGCCTCGGGTGGACCTTTTCGAACTTTTAAAAAGCAAGAGCTTGAAAGGGTAACCGTTGAACAGGCTTTGCGTCATCCCACGTGGAATATGGGGCAAAAGATCAGTATTGATTCTGCAACCCTTTTCAATAAAGCTCTTGAAATTATCGAGGCCCATTGGTTTTTTGATTTAGAGGCCGATAAGCTTGCAGCAGTGGTTCACCCACAGAGTATTGTTCATTCTATGGTTGAGTTTAAGGATGGGTCATTTCTTGCCCATCTTGGTCCTACAGATATGCGCCTGCCTATAGGGCTTGCATTAAGCTGGCCGGAACGTTTGGAAATGTCCTTTGGAGAAGAGCTTTTTGTAGATCCTTTAACCCTCAATTTTGAAGCTGTTCAGGACGATCTTTTCCCTTCTTTGCAGCTTGGTTTTGAGGTTATACGCAGGGGAGGGAGTTCGGGTGCTGTTTTCAACGCTGCAAACGAAGTTGCAGTCTATGCCTTTCTTGCAAAAAAAATACCTTTTCTGAATATCTTTGAAGTTGTAAGCAGGGTTCTTGAACACTATCAGCCAAAAGAAAATCCTTCGCTGGAAGATATTTTTGAAGCAGATGATTGGGCACGTTCAAAAGCAGAAGAATATTGTACTCTTGTTTGACCTTGTTGTTAAAGGAGGAATAGACAGGGGCGCCTCTTTAGCTCTTTTGCTTTGATTCTTTATCAAATTCAAGCAAGTTCTTGTTCTTGAGCCCAAAATAGGGTTAAATAGAGACTGTGATTTTAAAAATATAAAAAAGGAAGGAGTTTGCTTTATTTATAGAGACTCTTTCTTTTCCCTCTATTGGTACATACGATAAATAAAAAGGTATAAGGTTTTATGGAAAGTATCTGGAATATTGCTCAGGTTGTTGTTGGTTTTGGTTTTATCATTGCAATTCATGAACTGGGCCACTTTTTAGCAGCAAAGCGTGCTGGCATTACCTGTCCAGCTTTTTCTGTCGGGTTTCCGTTGCCTGGTTTTATTGCGAATACTTTTAAGCTTCCTGAGCGCTGGCGTAATATCATAGCTTTTCAATGGAAGGGGACAGAGTACCGTCTGGGTTGGATTCCTTTTGGTGGTTATGTACAGATGAAAGGGCAGTCTGATACTCCGCAAGAGCTCGATGGAAATGGTGGAGACGAAGATGACTTTCGTAATGTCAGCTACTTCAACAAAGTTTTAGTGATCTGTGGCGGCGTAATTATGAATGCAATTACGGCTATTTTGTTCTTTATTCTTGCTTTCTGGGTTTTTGGAGTAACGTTTATTGATCCCGTGGTTGGCAGCGTACAGGCTTTGAATACTGAAACAGGAGAGCCTGTAAAGACCTGGATCGAGAATGAAATCCAGCCTGGAGATAGAATTATCGAGGTTGAAGGACAAGAGATAGTCGACTTTGAAGATGTACTTTATAGCTCGCTTTTTTCTTCCAAAGAACACGTTGAAATGCTTTTGGAAAGACCAGATGGTGAACGCTACCGAACACAGGTGCCACTTATTCCCCATCATATGTTTGATCTCAGCGTTCCTCCCTTGATGGCTCAAAGCGAGTTAGTCATAACTGAAGACGAAGCGAAACGTTCTGGCAACCTGCTTCAGGAAGGGGATCAGCTAATAGCGATTAATGGTAAAAAAATTGTTGATCAGACAGATCTCAAGAATGCTCTTGCAGATGTTTCAAGTGGAGAGGCAATAAAAGTAAAAGTTCTTCGTAAAGGAGAAACACTGGAAGCTGAGTATCAGCCTCTTCGTCGTCCTTATCGAGCCGATAATTATATTTTAGGCTTTGCCCTTGAAAGTCCTGTTGTTTTATCTGCACTGCAAGCAGGAAAGCCTGCAGATCAAGCTGGGCTTCAGGTTGGAGATCAAATCAAAGCCTTAAAAGCTCTTGGAGCAGGACCTATCAGAGGTGCTGATTCCGAAGGCTGGCGCCAGGTTCGCAGTGTTGCTGAAACCATTCGTTTTATTCGTTCTCATTCCGAAGCCGGTGTACGTATCCGAGTTGAGCGCTCAGGAAAAGAGATCAAAGAATTTGATGTCTTTCCTCGGGAGCAATCTATCGGGGTGCTTTTCTCACCTGCTGCACAGGATAAAAAAGATGGGCAACCTGCTTCAGGTGGAAAAAAATCCGATGTTTTGGAAATCGTAGATGTTATTCCTGGAAGTATTGCAGAGGGTGCTGGTTTAAAAGCAGGTATGCATATTATTGATGTTTTGTCTCCCTTTTCCCAAGCAGCTGAAGACCAGGAGGAAGGAGCAAAAAAACAAACCTTGGAAGAGAGATTGCAGCTTGCCTTTGCCCGACTGGATCAAAATTTTGTTGCAGGCGATAAGTCTGAATCCCTTGTTTTAAGCGTTCAAGAGAGTAATCGGAATATTGAGCTTAAACTTCAGGCTGAAAGCTCGGATTATCAGGCCTTTATGTCGATAGCTGGGCGGCCTGTACGAAGCGAGCCTCGGCGTTTCAGCTTTGTAGGCTCAATCGAAAGAGGGTTTTACCAAACTCATAAAAAGATGACCCAGATTTTTCAAACCTTGGGAGGGCTTTTTTCAGGACAAGTATCGCCTTCAAACCTGGCAGGTCCTGTTATGATCGCAAAGTTGAGCTATGATCTTTCTGAGTATGGTTTTGGGACGCTTCTTTTTTTCTTGGGTTTTATCAGTATTAACCTGGCAGTTATTAATATCCTGCCGGTTCCTGTACTTGATGGAGGCTTGCTTTTGATTGTTACTATTGAAAAGATTAAGGGCTCTCCTTTGAATGAAAAAGTGATGGGGCTGATTAATTTTGCAGGCTTTCTTTTAATTATTGGCCTGATGCTTTTTGTCGTTTTCAATGATATTCGAAATCTTTTGATTATTTAAAGAGCTATTCTTCATTGAAAATAAGGTGGTGTATAAGGTTAAAAGTTTGATTGAACGAGGACGAGGTGGGGGAGTGTATTACGAATTCAACCCAAAGAAAGGATATCTATGAGTACCACAGCCGTTGACCAGGATTATAAGATCGCAGATATAGGTCTTGCCAAGTTTGGACGCAAGGAGATAGAACTTGCTGAACAGGAAATGCCAGGGCTTATGGCTTGTCGAAAGGAATATGGTTCGAGTAAGCCTCTTCAGGGGGCTCGAATTATGGGTTCTCTTCATATGACAATTCAAACGGCAGTTTTGATTGAAACTCTTAAGGAGCTTGGAGCTGAAATACGTTGGTGCTCATGTAATATTTTCAGTACTCAGGACCATGCTGCTGCTGCTATTGCAGAGCGAAAGAGTGCCGCTGTTTTTGCCTGGAAGGGTGAAACTCTTGAGGAGTACTGGTGGTGTACTTTACAGGCTTTGACCTGGCCAGAAGATCAAGAGCCTGATTTGATTGTTGATGATGGTGGGGATGCAACTTTATTGATTCATGAGGGCTATGCCGCAGAAAAAGCTTTTGAGAAAGATGGAACCTTACCTGACCCTCAGCAGGCTGACAATGAAGAGGAAGAGGTTGTTCTTTCTATTATTCGCGAAGAGCTTCAGAAGGATCCAAAGAAGTGGCATAGAATTGTTGAGCGCCTTGTTGGAGTGAGCGAAGAAACAACAACAGGAGTTCACCGCCTTTACCAAAGACAGGAAAACGGAACTTTGCTTTTCCCCGTCATTAATGTCAATGATTCTGTGACCAAATCTAAATTCGACAATGTTTATGGCTGCAGGCATTCTCTTCCTGATGGAATTATGCGTGCAACTGATGTGATGCTTGCTGGTAAAAAAGCTGTTATTTGTGGTTATGGTGATGTCGGTAAGGGCTGTGCTCAGGCTATGAAAGCTGCGGGTGCCCGGGTTTATGTGACTGAAATTGATCCGATCTGTGCGCTCCAGGCTTGTATGGAAGGATATGAAGTCGTTGTGCTTGATGATATGCTTGAAAGCGCAGATATCTTTATTACGACCACGGGTAATCGTGACATTATCATGGTTGAGCACATGGCCAAGATGAAGAATAATGCAATTGTCGGGAATATTGGCCATTTTGATAATGAAATTGATATGGCTGGACTGAAGAATTTTCCTGGCATAAAAGCAGAGAACATTAAACCACAGGTTGATCACTTTATTTTTCCTGATGGTCATGGAGTGATTGTACTTGCTGAAGGACGGCTCTTAAATCTTGGTTGTGCAACCGGTCATCCAAGTTTTGTGATGTCCAATAGCTTTACGAATCAAGTCATTGCTCAGCTTGAACTTTGGCAGGAGCGCAAAAAAGATACATACGATAAAAAGGTTTATGTTTTACCAAAACATCTTGACGAAAAGGTTGCCCGTCTCCATCTCGATCAACTGGGTGCAAAGCTGACACGCTTATCCCAAGGTCAGGCAGATTACATTGGAGTGCCAGTTGGTGGCCCATATAAGCCTGAAACTTATCGTTATTAAGCTTGAGAGATCGAAGATTTAAGAATTTCAATCAAGTTTTAGCGATAGCAAACATATGAAAAACAGTAATAGAAGCCTGCTCGTAACAAATACGTGGGCTTCTATTACTGTCTTTATTTATAAAGCTTTTTTCAGAGCAAGAGTTAAAATACTTGACAAAAGTAAAGAAGGGGTCTATCTCTTGACGATGCTGGTGTTTTTACAAAATAGAAAAATTTTCTGAAGCAGGCCCCAAGGTTTGGCTATGGGGCCTTTTCGTGTTTTAGAGAAAGATGACAGGAGTTTGTTATGGGTGATAATGGAATAAAAGCAGAGCAGCTTTTCGAGTCAGGAAAGGGTTTGACCTATAACGATATATTGTTGATGCCTGGTTATATTGATTTTTCAGCTGAAGATGTTTCGCTTGAAACGCAAGTAACCAGGAATATTCGCTTAAAGCGCCCTTTTCTTTCCTCGCCGATGGATACGGTTACCGAAGATCAGATGGCTATTGCCCTTGCCCTTTCTGGAGGGCTTGGAGTTATCCATTATAATAATACGATTAAAGAACAGGCCCGCCTTGTACGGCGAGTCAAACGTTTTGAAAATGGCATGATTACGGAACCGGTTGTATTAGGGCCAACACACACGATAGAAGATGTTCGACGTATTAAGAAGGAGCAAGGATTTAGTGGCATTCCAATTACGGAAGATGGGAAGTTGCGCTCAAAATTAATCGGGATTGTAACGAATCGTGATATTGATTTTGAAACGGATAATTCTAAGCCGTTGTCTGAGATTATGACAAAGGATCTCTTAACGGTTCAGCAGGGAGCAACCCTTGAGCAGTGTAATGAACTTTTGCGTCGCTCAAAGAAAGGAAAGTTGCCTGTTATTGATAGTGAGGGATGTCTTGTCGCTTTGACAAGTCGTCGTGATCTCTTAAAAAACCGTGATCATCCTTATGCAAGTAAAGATAGTTCTCGTCAGCTTCTTTGTGCAGCAGCTATTTCCACCGCAGAAAAAGATCAAGAACGCTTGGAAGCCCTTGTGCAGGCAGGGGTTGATGTGGTTGTTATCGATTCAGCCCAAGGCAATTCTATCTTTCAGATTGAGGCTATTAAGCGTGTCAAGGGGCAATATCCGGACTTGCAGGTGATTGCAGGAAATGTTGTAACTTTGGCCCAAGCTCAGAACCTTGTGGAAGCAGGAGCTGATGCTTTGCGAATTGGCATGGGGCCAGGTTCAATTTGTACAACTCAGGAAGTTATGGCCACTGGACGAGCCCAGGGGACAGCTGTTTATTTTGTCAGCAAGTATGCTCGTTCAAAGGGCATTCCAACTATTGCTGATGGGGGTGTTTCGCGGATTGGCCATGTTATGAAGGCTCTGGCTCTTGGAGCTTCAGGGGTCATGTGTGGTTCTCTCTTTGCAGGTACAAGTGAAAGCCCTGGTGAATATTTTTATCGAGATGGTGTTCGCTTAAAGCGTTATCGTGGTATGGCTTCTTTAGAGGCCATGCAAGTTGGCGGTGGCAAGCGTTACTTTAATGATCAAAAAGATAGTATTAAGGTTGCTCAGGGAGTTTCTGGAGCTGTTCCTGACCGAGGCAGTGTTTTAGGTTTGATTGCTTATTTAAGTCAAGGACTGAAGTTGGCGTTTCAAGATGTTGGTTTACGTTCTCTATCCGAACTTCACCAGGCTTTAGAACAAGGAAAACTTCGCTTTGAACTTCGTAGTCCTTCTGCTCAGGTTGAGGGGGGGGTGCATGACCTTCATTCCTTTGTTGAGTCACAGCCTACGGGTAACCCTGATAAAGGATTTCGAAGCTAGCATAAAAGAAGCTGGATCAAAGAAGGAAAGCCCATGAGTTGTTCTTCAGCAAAAAAAGTTTTGGATGAATTTTTATTGATGACAGTATCCGAATACTGATTTTCTGAGGTTTATGAGCGAGTGATGTTTTTTGAAAAGCTGCAAAAAAAACATGAGAATTTTGATGTCATAAGGAAAGAATGTGGGAAAAGTACTTAACTTAGCTGTGCTTGGTGGCGATGGAATTGGGCCGGAAGTCGTTGATGAAGCCCTTAAAGTTTTAAAAGCTCTATCGCAGCGTTTTGATTTTTCATTTAACGCAGAAAAAGCTCTTGTGGGAGCGAGTGCAGTAGATGATAAGCAAGAGCCATTGCCTGAATCAACTTTGAAGCTTTGCCTTGAAGCGGATGCTATTCTTTTTGGAGCCGTTGGTGATCCTCGCTATGGAGATTTACCTCCAGATCAGTTGCCTGAGCGGGCTTTGCTTCAGCTCAGGAAAGGGCTCAATCTTTTTGCAAATTTGCGTCCAATTAAACCTTTCAAAGCTTTGCTTTCCAGAAGTAGCCTGAAAGAGGAAGTGATCCAAAACGTTGATATTTTAATTGTCCGTGAACTGGTCAGTGGGATTTATTTTGGTGAACCAAGGGGGTATGGTCAAAATGAAGGAGATGATTTTGCCTATAATACCATGCACTATAGTGAAAAAGAAGTAGAGCAAATTATGAGAATTGCTTTCGAAGCAGCCATCAAACGAAAAAAACGAGTATGCTCAGCAGATAAGGCCAATGCCCTTGAGGTTATGCAGTTTTGGAGAAATATTGCGAAGAAGATCCACGAAGATTACTCTGAAGTTGAGCTTAGCCATCAGTATGTTGATAATTGCGCAATGCAGCTGGTCGCAAATCCAGGGCAGTTTGATGTGATCGTTGCTGGTAATATGTTTGGTGATATTTTAAGTGATATAGGCGCTCAAATTACAGGCTCACTTGGTATGCTTCCTTCGGCAAGTCTCGGTAAGAAGACAGGGCTTTTTGAGCCAGTTCATGGGTCAGCTCCTGATATTGCAGGCAAAGGAATTGCCAATCCTTTGGCGGCCATTTTGTCTTTAGGCTTGCTTCTTCGATATGCAAAAAACTGGAAGGAAGAAGCCTTTGCTCTTGAAGAAGCTGTTGAATCGGCACTTTCCCAGGGTTATCTGACCCAAGATCTTATGCAAGGAATGAGTCAAGAGACAGGCGCAAAGATTCTGTCGACTCAAGAAATGGGAGATACCGTTGCAGCTATAATTTTAGAACGATAGATTCTGTCTGAAGTTTTTGAAGCAGCAGCCAGAATAGAGCTCGGATTGGCCATGAAACTTGATTTTGCTTATGCCTTGATTCTTGCTGGAGGGGCGTCGAGTCGTTTTTGGCCTTACCAGGGGGAGTCTCAACCAAAGTATTTCATTCGTCCAAGGAACAAAGAAAGCCTTTTGCGGCTTGCTTATCAACGCTGTGCCTCTTTTGTGCCAGAAAACCAGATATTTGTAGTAACAAGTGTCAAGCAAGCAGATCTTGTTCGCAGAGAACTTCAAGAACTTCCAACGGAAAATCTTATTCTTGAGCCTTGCCAAAAAGATACCCTTGCTGCTGTGAGTCTTGGAGTCGAAACGATATATAATAAAAATCAGGAAGCTTTCGTATTAACAACTTCTGCGGATACGCTTTTGGAACCCATGGATTGTTTTCATGATCCTCTTAAGCGTGCTCTTGAACAAAAGCTCTTCCATGATAACAGACTTTTTGCTTTTGGGGTCGTGCCGACAAGACCGGAGGTTGGCTATGGATATATCCATAAAGCGAAGTTATTTGATCAGGGAATTTTTGAGGCTTCAGCTTTTGTTGAAAAGCCAGATTATGAGCGAGCAAAAGCCTATTGTGACTCTCAGGAGTATTTATGGAATATTGGTTCTTTTGCGTGGTATGCAAAGGCTTATCGTGAAGAGCTGCGAACCATTAATCCTGAGATGGCTGCAGCGATGAGAGACTACCTTAAACTTTCAGCAGCTGAGCAAAAAAACCGTACACAGATTTATGCTGAGCTACAAAAAGAATCATTGGATTTTGGATTAATGGAGAAAGTTAAAAATATAGGGGTATTGCAGCTTGAAGCTCATTTTGATGACTTGGGAACCTGGGAAGTTCTGAACTCTTATGCTCCTTTGGAATCTGTGCAGAATGTTTTCATTGACTCAAAGAATTGTCAAGCTCGTGTTGCCAGAGAGATGCAGGTTGCATTTGTCGGTTGCGAGGATTTAATTCTTGTGCAGAAAGGATCAAAACTGCTCGTCCTTAAAAAGGGGCACGGACAAAAGGTGAAGAAAGTAGAGCAAGCTTTCAAAGCTAAAAAGCCTTCATGAAAACTGTGATAAAAAACAGGAACGGTGTGAACCAGCCAGATAAAGAGTCTCAAAAGAATATGAGTGTTGGTCCATATTTGGCCATAGATTTCGGCGATGCTCGAACAGGGCTTGCATTGGGGGATGAGGAGGGGTTGATTGCTTCTCCTCTCAAGGTCATTCATGAAAAAAATCATAAGCGTTTAGCCCAAGTTATCCTTGAAGAGTGCCAGGAACGAGGCATTCAGACTCTCATTCTGGGGCTTCCGCTTTCGATGGATGGCAAGGCAGGAAAGCGAGTTCAACAGACTTATGTCTTTGCTGATAGTTTAAGAGAGTTAGGAGCACCTGAGATTATTTTTGAGGATGAACGTTTAAGCTCATGGCAGGCTGAAAAAGATTTGGTGGATGCGGGAATTTATGGGGAAAAACGCAAAGAGCGTGTCGATGCTTTAGCAGCACGACAAATACTCGAAAACTATTTTAAACGTTTTCGGAAAATAGAAGCTCATCGGGGAGATGAGCTGTCTTTTTTGAATGCGCCCGAAAAAATGAAAAATAGACAACGGTTTTTAAAAAGACAAAAAGGACCAGGAAAAAAGAAGTTTAAATAATTTATTCGCATAGCCTAGAGAGGTTGTCTTTGAAGAAGCTGCACAAATCATTTCAAGGAGAAGAGGTCGCTCCTTTTGGAAAGCCTTCCAGTCCAGCTTACCAGCGCTTCGGGCTTTTTATCGACCTTTTAGTCCATGAGTTAAGTAAAGATTTTTCTCAAAAAGACATGAAAGAGGCCGTTTTTTATCTTTCAAAGCTTTTGACTAAGGATCGTGGACAGGTTCGGCATAAAAACTACCTCAAGGATAAGCGGCTTCAAGCGGCTTATTGTGCACATTTTTTGCCCTGGAATGTTTACCGTCTTGTTATTGCCTGGAAAACTTCGCCTCTTTTAAGTCTACAAAAAGATAGGTTGAGAATACTTGATCTCGGAGCGGGCCCTTTGACGGGGCTTATTGCACTTTGGGTTTCTGGGGCAATTGAAAATAGAAAACTTGAATATCATGCTCTTGATCAAGAACCGTACCTGATTGATTATGGTGCCCGTTTCATGGAAGGACTTGGCTTTTCGAAGGCAGTCTCGCTAAAGAAGTTGAGTCAACAGTTAAATTTCAGTCAAAAACAAACCTTTTCAGGGGGGCAGGGGCGTTATGACCTTTTATTTATGATGAACGTTTTAAATGAATGGACTCCTTCAAGAGGGCGAAGAGAAAAAAATCTTGAAAACGTTTTAGCTATGGCTTTATCACAGCTTTCATCAGAAGGAGAGCTTTCTTTGGTTGAACCGGCAACTCGACTCTCTTCCTGGAGTTTGATGGTTTTGCGTTCAATTATGCTCCAGAAAGGCATCAGAATTCTTGCTCCCTGCACGCATCAGGGGGAATGTCCTTTGCTTACAACCCACTTAAAGAGTTGGTGTCATTTTCGCTTTAAAATAAAGGTTCATAAAAGCCATCTTCAGGCTTTCAATTTTCTCGGAAAGGCCAAGAAGAATCTTAGCCTGAGCTATCTTCATGCTCGGCAAGAAATAAAGGATCAAGGAGAGTTTAATCAAAAACAACGAGCTCGTATTATAAGCGATATCATGGCCACCCAAAGGCAGAAAGAAATTTTTTATGCTTGTTCTCCGGATGGTAAATTGCAAGTTGAAAGTCAGGAAAGAGCCTTTCCGCAAGCGTTAAGAAGAAAATTCTTACAAGGAAAATCTTTTGCTTATAGGTTGCCACAAAAGCAAAAAAGAGAAGGACGCAGTCAGGGCATTATGCTGCCACTATCCCACTGTGATTTTAAAGAGTTAGAGAGCTGAGGGATACAATGCTAAGCCGTTTAGAGTTCTTCATCTATATCGCTTGAAGATGAAGGGGGCTTGGGGGCTCGAGCAAGTTCACTTTTAATAAGAGCGGGAATCTGTTCAAGAGGCAGCGTTGTCTGTTCTCCGCTGATCATGTTACGCAAAGTCGCACTTCGTAATTCTTGTTCTTCTGGACCTGCAATAACAACAAAAGGAATTTTCAGGCTGTCAGCATATTTCATTTGCTTCCGAAACTTAGCCACAGGATCAAGGTATACTTCAGCCTTTAAATTCTGGCTTCGCAATAGTGAAGTGATTTCAAGGGCATAGTTTTGCAGCGATTGAGAGAAAATGGTTACCAGTACGTTGCTGACAACTTCGTTGCTCTCTATTTTTTGAAGCTCAAGCAGACCTGCAAGCAATCGATCTAAGCCGATGGAAATTCCAACGGCAGGAGTTGCTTGATCTGAGTAGGTCCCAGTAAGAGTATCATAGCGACCACCAGACATAACGCTTCCAAGATCAGGAAGATCATTCATAAAGGTCTCGAATACAGCGCCAGTATAGTAATCAAGTCCGCGAGCAATAGCTGGAGTAATCTCAATAGTTTCAGCAGGAAGCCCCAGGAGTTGAGCTTGCTCAAGAATTATCTTAAGCTCACGGATGCCTTCTTGGCCGATTTCGCTTTCAACGAAAAGGTTCTCCAATTCAGTAAAGACTTCTTTATGTTTTCCTTTAATTTCAGAAAAAGAGATGACTTGATCAACAACATGTGAAGGAAGAGAAAGATCAAGACTGAGTTCTTTGCGTACACCGTCTTTCCCAATTTTAAGGATTTTATCAAGGATCCGCAGAATCGAGTTCATGAGTAAAAGATCTTCAATTCCTAATTTTTCTTGAAGCCCCCTCAGGATTTTGCGGTGATTGAGCAGTATTGATACTTCAACTTCTAACCTTTTCATGGCCGTATAACCTGCTGCAAGACACTCTGCATCAGCCGTGAGACTTTGTGTTCCAATAATATCTGCATCACATTGAGAAAATTCGCGAAACCGTCCGCGGCTGGGGCTTTCAGCTCGCCAAACATTCCCGATTTGGTAGCGTTTAAAGGGTTTTTGTAGGTTGCGATGCATGCCCATAAATCGTGCTAAAGGTACGGTTAAATCATAGCGCAGACAAATATCTCGTTTCCCATTATCCTGAAAACGATAGAGAAGCTTTTCGACGTCTTGGCCATACTTTCCAAGCAGAACTTCCGAATACTCAAGAGAGGGAGTATCGAGAGGGGAAAAACCAAAGCTTTCGAAAACTTCGGAAATGGTTGCAACCATGCGCTTCCGAGGAATCATTTCCTTGGGAAGGTAGTCTCGAAAGCCTTTAAGAATTCGTGGTTTCATAACAATTAAGATATAAAGAGGTTCATAAAGTATTCAATTTTATTTTTGTTAAATAGAGACTTAAGGTTTTAAAGTTCTTTTTGTTTTTGAATTTTTCTAAAACAAGCTTCTAGCACCTTATAACGCTCAAGAATCTCTTTTTCCAGCTTTTCTGGCGTCTCCTCTACATTTCTTCTTTGTGTAGAGCAATTTCTAAAACGTAAACGGTAAAGAAGTTCTACGGTTTCTTTGAGGGGCTCAAGCTGTGGACCGCTTTCATGCATAAGATTGCGGGAGAGTTCTCGGGGAGTTTGAGAGGGCCTGTGCGAAAATCCATATTTTTGAAGTAAGAAAAAGAGCTTGTTGTAAAGGGTTGGAGGCTTCCTTTCTTGGGGAGAAGAAGCGCTGACTCCTTTTTGAGAATTATTGGTTGTGGTGCCAGGCTTTAAGCGGTACTTCCTGATAGTTAATACTGCTCCAAAGAGCAGGAAAGCAAGGAGAAGTAGAGAGATCAGGGAAGTGGACTTTTTTTTCTCTTTGAACGAATGTAGAAGAGGATTTTGGAAAGAGAAAAACGTTTGAACGTTTTGAACTAAATCAGAGCGGGATTCGTGCGAAAAATAAAGAAAGGGATCTCTGGAGGGTTCTTTCTTTATAAGGTTTTTTGTTTTTTGTTTTGGATCCAAAGTTTCAGCTTTTTGTGAGCCTTCTTCTTCTGGAAAAGGGTGAGAGGAGATCTCTGGAGAGTTTTCATAGCTTGTTGGATCATAGATTTTCCAGCCCTGTTCTTGATGGTAAACTTCTACCCAAGCATGGGCATCCTGGTGGCGGATTATCCAGAATGGCTTCTCTCTTGATCCTTCAGGAAAAGAAGTAAGAGGAGTGAGATCCAGGGCATAGCCAATGCAAAGGCGCGCAGGAATATTATACATTCGCAAAAGAACAACCATGCCAGCTGCAAAGTACTCGCAGTGACCTATGCGTTGGTTGGGGGTGCAGAGAAAGTCAATTAATGAAGAAGTTCCTTGTGGGTGTTGTTCAAGAGAGTAGCGAAAGGCGCCACTTGTTTTCATCCAGGCTTCAAGTTCTTCAGGAAAAAGCAAGGGGTCGGTTGTAAAGGGGGCAAGACTTTCAGGGATTTGCCATGCTGCTTTAAGTCTTGTTTCAAAGTGAGCAGGTAAAGCTGTCAATTCCTTGAGCATAAAAGGCCTTAAGAGCGTTCTCGGAAGTTGTTCAGAGTCCAGCGTAAAGCTTCCAGAATAAGAGCTCAAAGAGAGGTCTGAAACCGTACTTTGAGCTCTTAAAGTTTTGTGAAAAGTATCGTAGCGGACTTTTATATCCTTGTTTTGAAGTTGGTTTTCATGCGAGAAGCGAAGGTCTTCCAGCGATAAAGAAAGCGGTGGCAGGGGTAGGGAAATCCCAGAATGAAGAGGTTGAGGCGTTGAAAAATCAACCTTGAAGTCCAAGGTTTGAGAGGGCTCAGCGGTAAGTCTTTTTTGAAGCAAAAAAATCTTTTTGCCTGTCCTTGCCTCTGCTTGAAGCAGGTTTGCTTGGGATAAAAGAGGTTGCCAGGTTTGATTTTCAAAACGATCAAGGCTGGCTGTTTTTAAGAAGACACGAGAAGGGAGAGCGTCTGAAGAGGGTGAGTCAAGATAGAACCTGGCAAAAGGAGTGGGGTCTTTAAGGAGTGTTCCAAAATTTCCAAGCTTTACTTCTGATCGAAGTATTCCTTTGTTGCTTGAGTCTGATTCTGGAAAAGGAGGTTTTGGCTCTTCAGCGTGGAGTGAAGGCTTATTCCTTTCCCTTGAAAATTCTGATGGAGAAGACGGTTTTTTTTGTTCGTCATCATTGAGTATCTGGGAAAAAAGAAGCGGCAGCGAGGGGCGAGGAAAGAGGGTGAAAAACGCAAAGCCAAGAGTAATGGTTATCAAGGAGAAGCATAAGAAGAGAAGAAGAAGTTGAGTTGAGAGCAGGATAGGTTTTTGGCAGCCTTCATGTTGAAAGTTTCGTTTAGTATTTTGCTGGTGATTTGCAAGCACCAAAGGGACTGATAACCCCATAAGAAGAAGGGAGCAAGTGATAAAAAGTAAAGGAGACATAAAGAAGTCGAGAAACGTTCCATTTTTTATCCCGATGAAGATTTCGATCAAAACAAAGACAGAGATGATGTATTGGGAGTGTTTTCTAGAGGGAAAATAGGCTGCAAAGCTTTGGAGGGGAGTCGCAATAGCAATCAAGATGAAGGATAAAAAGAAGAAAGGTCGAGAAGCAAGGGGGATTTTGAAAAGTGAAAAACCAAGGCTTTCAAAACGAATAAAAAGATAAAAAAGTGGTGTAAGACAAAAGAAAATAAACCAAAACGAAATTTTTTCGAAGAGTGAACGCGATGTTAAAAGACGAAGATGAAACTCTTGAAGCCCTAGGCAGAGCAAGACAAAACCTACCTCTGGCAATGAAAATTGAAGCCCGATACAGCCTATGATCCCTAAAAAAATAAATGAAACCAGAAGGCCATGAATGAAAGTAGAAGAGATACGCATGTTAGGGCTTTCGGTCTATTCTTTTTGAGAATTCTTTACGAGTATAATGGTTTTGCTTTATGAAGAGAGCAAGTATTTCAAAATTCTGCAACGAAACTACATAAAGCGAAGGCTTTGAAGAAGGTACTATTATTCTTTTTAGAGGTGGGTAAGTAAGAGTGTGCGAAGAAGTAAAGTGCTTGGCTATGCGTTCTGTCTTTTCAGGGGTGATAAGCAAGAGAGTATCTTCCTGGTGGTCTTTTGTTCTTGAAGTTTTTTTGAGCAGCCATTCTTGGAGTGGGATCGGAGCAAAGTGAAGTTCAACAAGACAATCTAAAATTGTATTTTGAAAGTTGAGTAAGGCCAAAGAAGGTTGTCTTTCGAAAGATTTCTGGCGAGATGGAGAGCCATAAGCAGAAAAAGTGAAGCTTGAGAAAGTGTGTTGCAGGCTCTGGAGACTTTTGATGAAGCTTGCACAAAGGCTTAAGCTTTGTTCAAGTCTGATTTTTGCCTGATGGTCTTTAAGGGGAAAGAACGTATCAAGTATGATATGAAGTCTTCTTTTTTTTGGTATTTCTTGTTCTATCAGCGTGAGCTTTCCAAACCGTGCACTCGTTCGCCAGTGGATGCGTTTCATGCTTTCACCGGGACGATATTCTCGTAAGAAGGAAACATCTCCTTCACCAGACAGGCTTTTTTGCCTTTGCCCGAAGTGCGATACTTTATTTTCAAGCCCTAATTGTCCTATCAGGTTTTGAGGAAGCTGAACAACTTGGGGGTAGACTTTGATTTTCCTGTCGAAAGAAAACCTTTTTGAAAGGACTGCAAAACCCAAAGGAAAAAGAGACTGAATTTTGATTGTGGGCAGGTTTGCTTGCCCTCTGAAAAGAAATTTTACTTTTAAAGAAGCCTTTGCATGGGCAGAACTCAACAGTTGATTGCATATAAGGGGGAGGTGGGGGAGGCGAAGGTTTTTTTGAGGAAGAGGAGAAAGGGTGAGGAGGAAAGAAGGAAACCATGAAGATTTTTTTCTGAGTTTCAAGGTAAGGAAAGTCACCTTTTGAGCGTGAGTGGTCTTTGGTGCATCTATATCAAGTTCTATTTTTGCAATATTTAAAAAGGCAAGCATTGTCGTAGAAATAAAGAAAGCACTTAGGATTGAAGCTATAAGAAAGAGCAGGTTTTTTGTTGCAAGAGTGTCTTCGCTCAGGGCTTGGGTCAAGAAAAAGAGGATTACGGCAATAGAGATATAGCCGGTAAAAGTAAGTTTAAAAGAGAGGTTCGAACTTGAAGCTTTCTTCTTGAAAGCAGTAAGAGGTTTGGAAAGGAAATGAGCTATTCTCTTTTTCATGGCAGAGTGCGACTTCAAAAAAGTGAGTCCATCAGTTTATCGTTCTTAATTCATTCTGTTTTAATTTCACTTACAAAGCAGGGGTACTCAGGCTTTTGTTTGCTAACCTTTAAGTTCTGAAAAAGAGTTGTGAAATCACTTCACTTTTTGTCAAGAGCAGTCGATCAGGGTAAAGGCTTAGGCCTTATGAAAGATATCAGGCTGGAAAATAGTGAAGGAGCTTTCCTTGAAAAAGGTTTACTTTATAAAACGTTCTGTATCGGGCACGACTCATTCAGGGCAGTGGAGACATACTCTCAAACAGACTTATAAGTCAAGTAATGCAATTAAAGATATTATTGATTGGGCTGCTGATGGTAAAGAGTTTTATGTGGCAATAACAGATCGCCAAACAAGCCGCAAGCGACTTGTTTATCATATTAACCCACCAGGCAGCTCTGCCATGATTACAGATTTTGCCACGAAGCGTCCAGTTGTTGGTGTCATTGATATGATTCTTCAGTGGACCCAAAAAGGACGAGATTTTGATATTACTTTGCTTGAGCGAAAACGTGCAGCTGCTTTTGGTAATGAGGAGGCGCCAACTTTGAGTGGTCGTTTGCGCTATCTTGGTAAAAGTCAGAATTAGGGTATTTCCATCAGGTTTTGATTGGTGAAGAATTGCGATCGAGCTTTTTGCAAAAAGCTCGATTTTTTCTATGGTAATCACTCGGTGACTCCGATCACCATAGCTCAATCAGCTTTGTAAAAAGGTTTTCAAAGAAGATTTTATCGATAATGCGTTCTTTCAGACCATGCTTTTTGAGCTCTTCTCGAAGATTTGGGATTTTATCAAGGTGCTCAAGACCTTGGATCGGATCTCGAAAGCCGTCAAAGTCGCTTCCAAGCACAACATTATCAGAACCACAGACATGGATTGCATGACGGATGTGATCGCAAAGATCTGAAAGCTGAGCTTGCCTGGCGCAGGGGTGAAAAGCGTAGCGATAAACATGTCCAGGGTAGAAATCTATGCCAACAAAGCCACCGCTTTCAGCAATTGTTCGCCCCATAGTATCACTGATATTACGGGTGATGGGGACAAGCGACCGCATGCCAGTGTGAGTAACAACAAGCGGGGCTCGGGCAATTTTAGCCACATCAAAAAATGCTGGCTCTGGGCAGTGGGCAAGATCAACGATAAGCCTCTGAGCTTCCATTTCATGAATGAGCTCATGTCCGAAGGCGGTTAACCCTCTCCGGGGTTCTGCAATTCCGCAGCCGTCTGTGACTTCGTTGCTATGATTCCAAACAAGTCCAATTCCTTTGACTCCCCTGGAGGCATAAAAAGAAAGCCTTGGGAGCAGGCCTTGAAGGGGAGATGCGCCTTCAAGCCATGGAATAAAGGCGATTCTCGGGTCTTCACCAGAATAAATCCTTTGTATTTCATGGCGTTGGGTGGGCAAGATGAATTCTTGAGGATGCTGATCGATGCAATTTTCAAAAGCCGTAAGTAACTTCTGCCCGAAGTGGTCGGCTTTTTCGCCTTGATAAGAAGGAGGAGTCCAGAGGGAGCAGACTTGAAGCCTTTGGTTTACGGCTTTCATTGCTTGATAAGTAATGTGAAGAGTGTGGGCCCCAGAGAAAAGGTCTGCCCCGGATAGAGCGACTTCATAGAAGAGGTCTGCGTGCGCATCGGCGTACATGTGTTGTCTTTGTGGTAAAATTATGAAACAAAAGTTGTAGTTGAAGTTTTAAAGCTCGAACGAATATATTTTATAAAGAGCTTGGTCTTTGATTTGCCAAAGAAGAACTTAAAATGAAGACTTAAAAGAGAGTTCAGTGATAGCGGCAAGGTAGTCTTCCATATCAACAGGCTTAAACATGAAGACATCAACTCCAATTCTTCTGGTTCTGCGAACAATATCTGTATTACGGTGTTGTCCTGTGAGGACCAGAATTCGAATGCCTTTTGTGTCAGGATTCGAGCGCAGGCGACGGATCATTTCTGCTCCATCAAGTTTTGGCATGGCAAGCTCAAGGCTAATGACATCAGGTTTAAAATCGCCAACTTGAATTAAACCGTCGTAACCATTTGAGGCCAGAATGATTTCAGATTTCAGTCCAGACTTTTTCAGTACTCTGGTTAAACTTTTGAGTAGTTCTGGATTATCGTCCATCACAAGAATTCTGCGCGCACGTTGGGTTTGAAGCTCATCGGGTATGGGGAAACTGTTTTCCTTAAGAAATTGAAGGAATTTATCAAGCTCCATACGGTACTGCCCGCCTGGAGTTGTATAGACATCAAGTTTCCCTGCACGGATCCAGTTGACAATCGTTGCAGGAGTCACTTGGCAGAAACGAGCGAGGTCTCCAGTTGAAAGGGAGTTATTTCTCATAGCAGTGAAACTTCTGGTAAAGCTTAGTAGTGTTTCTTTATGTTTTGGACTGTCAGGAAGTACTTTTCATGCAAAAGATAGGGGAGAGTTGTAAAGGCGTTTAATCATCTTATTATTATTCTTTGATAAAGCGAAGCTAGCACATTCTACTCAAAAAAACAAAAAAAATATAAAATAGTTATATGTTTTATATCTTTTTTCCCTTCATCCTCAGGGAACAGGGGGTTTCTTTTGTTTCTTATTGAGATAAGACAGGGGGTTGAAGTCACACTGCAACACGCATTTTTGTCATTGATAAAAAGGGCTTCTTCGTTTTCAGCTTTTTTCAGTCTTTGCTTGCTTAGGTCATAAAAAATTGCAGCATAAAAGGGGTTTATTGGCTTTCTGATTTTACAAGATAGGATTTTAAAAGACTTGATTATTTTATGAGGTATAAAGAAGGGGCAAGAAGCAAAGATTTTTACTTTTTATTTTGCTGTGGTCCTGCTGATACAAGCTGGTCTGAAAAAAAGGATAACGAAGTATGAAGAAATTTGAAATGCCGGATTTTATGGATCTTGAAGAGCTTTTGAGTGATGAAGAAAGGACTATTCGAGATACGGTAAGAGGCTTTGTCCAAGAGAATATCGTTCCTGACATCTCGAAGCATTGGGAGGAGGGAAGCTTTCCGGTTCAGCTTGTTCAGAAGTTTGGAGATCTGGGTATTCTTGGTGGCAATTTGAGTGAAGAATATGGTTGTTCGGGCATGAATAGTGTGGCTTATGGGCTTGTGATGCAGGAGCTTGAAGCGGGTGACTCTGGAATTCGCAGTTTTGTTTCGGTTCAGGGATCGCTTGTAATGTGGCCTATTTATGCCTATGGTAGCGACGAGCAAAAAAATGAATGGCTTCCGAAGCTTGCCAGTGGTCAGGCTATTGGTTGTTTTGGACTTACTGAGGCTGATGCTGGTTCAAATCCGGGCGGTATGCAAACTCGAGCTGTGCGTAAGGGGAACGAGTGGGTTTTGAACGGTTCAAAAATGTGGATTACAAACGGTAACCTGGCTGATGTTGCTCTGGTTTGGGCCAAAACAGAGGATGACGACCCCCATTCCGTTTGTGGCTTTTTAGTTGAGACGGATCGAGAGGGTTTCGTTGCTCAGGAACAAAAAGGGAAAGTAAGCTTACGCGCTTCTGTGACAAGCGAGCTTTTTCTTGAAGATGTGGTGGTCCCAACTTCAAACATGTTGCCGGGAGTAAGGGGTTTAAAGGGGCCTTTAAGTTGTTTGACACAGGCTCGTTATGGTATTGCATGGGGTGCTTTAGGTGCTGCTGCGGCTTGTTTTCAAGCAGCACGGGAGTATGCCCAGGACCGTGAAGTTTTTAACGAGCCTTTAGCTGCATATCAAATCCCACAGCTTAAACTTTCAAAGATGCTGGTTGAAATTACAAAAGGCCAGCTTTTGGCATTGCAGTTGGGGAGGCTTAAGGATGCTGGAAAGCTTCAGCACTGGCAAGTTTCCATGGCTAAAATGAACAATTGTGAAATTGCTCTTGAAATTGCCCGCGAAGCTCGGGATATGCTGGGGGCAAACGGTATTATGCTGGAATACCCGGTGATTCGCCATATGTGTAATATGGAGTCAGTTAAAACCTATGAGGGAACGCATGATATCCATAACCTCGTTTTAGGTTCTTATATTACTGGAATCGATGCCTTTCGTCGCACTCCAACGAAACAAAAACCAAAAGAGTCTTAAAAGCCAGAGAGCAAGGAAGGGGACTTATGTTCTCTTCCACCTCGTTTTAAATATCTTGGTCACGCCAAGTGGGTGTTCGTTTATATATTAGACCAAATAATTTCAGATAGTGGTTAAGGCTTATCTTTATTGAGCATAGGCGTCTTGTCTCACAATAAGATTTCGAAAAATCATATGTGGACAAAAAGTGGTAACTTTGTGAGGTAAGTCACGCTCTTTAAAATCTTTTTCGTTTCTTTTTAAACTTAGG
>CAZJPQ010000041.1:0-28616 GCA_964548115.1 uncultured Planctomycetaceae bacterium | reverse complement strand
CCTCATTAATAGGAACCTGACGAACATTGATCAAATCGTTAAAAAGAAAACTCATCAAATTATCAACCCCTGAAATATCCAAACCTTCCGCCTCAAAATTAGGATCATCAAACTTCGGAGACTTGGTATAAATCCAGGCCTGCTTCGCCGCAAAATCAAGGTTGACATACTTCGAACGACAAAACATCCGCATCTTCCGAGCAACCTTATCAGAAATGCGCGAAGCCGTAATGCTTGCAACAGCCCCATTCGCAAACTGAATACGGGCTGAAGCGATATCCTCATGCACCTTCGAAATGACCGGAGTGGCATTCGCCCTGATCTCAAGCACAGGGGCATTCACCAGATCAAGAATAATATCAAGATCATGAATCATAACATCCATGATCACGCCAATATCAATCGAACGAAAAGGATAAGGAGAAAGGCGATGGGCCTCAATAAAAGCAACACCATCAATCTGGTTGCGAATCGTCGTTAAAGCAGGATTAAACCTTTCAATATGGCCAACCTGCAAGGTTCGCTTATGCTTATCAGCAATTTCCACAAGCTGTTGAGCCTCTTCCATCGTAAAGCACAAAGGCTTTTCAACAAGTGCATGAATGTCATGCTCAAAACACCACTTGGCAACTTCATAATGATGAACCGTTGGCACAACAACAGAAAGGGCATCAACCTTGCCCTCAAGATCCTTATAGTTCGTAAAAGCTTTACAGTGATAACGCTCTCCAAACTCTTGAGCACGAGCAGGGTCAGCATCAACAACAGCAACCAGTTCACTCTGCGGCAAATCCTTTAAGAGCCGAGCATGGTGCTGTCCCAAATGCCCAACCCCTATAACTGCTGTTCGAACCTTATTGCCCATTATTTTCATTCCCCTGAATAGCTTCTTGCCGTGGAACCAATATAAACTTCAAGTTCGCCTGGCTCACAACCGTATCACCCACCTTTGCAGAACACTGAGCTTCCACAAAACTTCGCCGAATCTTAATAATCTCGGCCTCCAAACGCAGCTGATCACCCGGAATCACAACCTGCCGAAAACGAGCATCCTTTACAGCCGTCAAAAGGCCAATCTTATCAGGATCACCCGTTACCTTACTGGCGGCAATCCCTGCTAGCTGAGCCATGGCTTCAACCTGCAAAACCCCCGGCATAACGGCCTGCTCAGGAAAATGCCCGGCAAAAAAAGGCTCCCCAATGGAAACGTTCTTAATCCCAGCGATCTTCTTATTATCATCACTAAGCTCTATCACACGATCAACAAAGAGAAAGGGATAGCGATGAGGAATCATCCGCTTAATTTCTTCAAGACCAATTGATACTTCAGCCATTACGCTTTTCCTCTCATCTCTTACACTCTTTTAATCAAAACGATCTTAGTAAACCTTTGCCTTCATTTCAAAAAGCTTTGTGGCCAAGTGTTGGTTTAAACTATGCCCACTTCTATGAGCCTTGATAGCCCCCTGCACTCGACAACCAGCTAAAGCCAGATCCCCGATCAAATCAAGAAGCTTATGACGCGCAAACTCATCATCCCAGCGCAAGGTGTTTTCCAATACCCCATCCTCGCCTATCACCAAAGTATTCTGAGTATTAGCTCCCTTGCCCAAACCGGCTGCCTGCAAGAGCCTTGCTTCACGCTCTAAACAAAATGTTCGTGCTGCTGCAATCTCTTTCAAAAAAGCCTCTGGACTCCACTGCAATGAAATCTTACTCGGCTTTAAAATCGAAATATCATAATCAAAGCTGTATTCAAAATGGCTTGCCTCTTCTGATTCTGGCTCCAAAGTGACCCATGCTTCACCATCAGCAAGCTTAAGAGATTCTTGAATTTTAAACCAATGGCGCTCTCTATCCTGCTCACAGCTGCCAACCGCCATAATCCGATCAGCAAAAACTTGAGCGCTGCCATCACCAGCTGGTGGCTCAATGCCAGAAAGCTCAATCAAAGCATTATCAATACCCAAACCAAAAAGCGCTGCAAGAGCATGCTCACAAGTGTGAATTTCAGCATCTCCAGCCTTCAAAGCAGTACGCCGAGGCCTTGAAACAAGATTATCAGGGCGAGCAGGTATACGAGGAGCACCGCTCAAATCACTTCTGACAAAAACAAAGCCCGTATCAGGCTCAGCAGGATGAAAGGTCATAAGCGCCTCTTTTCCCTCATGCAACCCGATACCCTCAAGGCTGAAAGAATCTTGAAGCGTTCGTTGAGCCTCCTGCGCCATATACTCTTCCCATTCAAACTATTATGAAAATTGTTAAAAATTAAAACGAACCTCAACTTACTCCTGATCAAGCCGACGCTCAAGCTCAGCCACACGCTTCTCAAGCCTTCTCGCATCTTCCAAATGCTTTGGCAACTTCTTCAAAAAAGCCGCTTTCACCAACGCTTGTCTTTTCGTCAGCATCAAATCATAAACAACGCTGCCCGGTTCTACATCGCTGTAAACACTGCTGCGCATGCGAAATTTACTGCCCGAACCAAGTTGAATATTATTGGAAATAGCAGCTCCGCCCGAAATATCAACAAAATCCCCGATTTCAGTTGAACCAGCAACACCACTTAAAGCTGCAATACCGCAAGAAACCCCAATCTGAACATTATGAGCAATTTGAGTAAGATTATCAATCTTTGTGCCCTTACCAATGGAAGTTGTACCAAAACGGGCTCGATCAATGGTACTGTTTGCCCCGATATGAACTTCATCATGAAGCTTAACATCCCCACGTTGAGGGATTAATTGAAGCTTGCCAGCCTGCACCTTATAACCAAAGCCATCACTGCCTATCATGGCTCCTGGCTGCAGTAAAACTCGATCTCCAAGCACCACAAACTCACGTAACACACAGTGAGGATAAAGAGTACACTCCCTGCCAACCTTTACGCCCTCCATCAAAACACAATGGGCATGGATAATACTCTTTTCACCAACTTCAACGTCTTCACCAAGCACAACATAAGGACCAAGATAAGCGCCCTCAGCAACGGTTGCTGATTCAGGCACAATCGCAGTCGGGTGAATTCCAGGTTCTGGACAAGCTGGATGCTTAAGATAGGTATCATAAACTTTTGTAAAGGCAGCATCTGGATCATCAACGAAGATCAGGGCTAAAGCCTTTTCTGGTTTGGAAGCGCCAGGCTTTACGAGTACACAACCCGCTCGAGTCTGCTCAAAAGTTTCACGTTTACTGATACCAGCAACAAAAAAACTAAGGTGTTTTTTACGCGCATTTTTGAGCGAGGCAAAACCTTCAATCAAAACCTGAGGGTCTCCCTCAAGCACTCCTCCAACGCACTCGGCAATTTCAGCTAAAGAAACCTTCTGCATGAAACCTTCTCATGTCTTAACAACAGCATTCCCAGACTTTTTATAGCCTTCAACTTACTCTTCTGGCTCTGTATTTTGAGAATTCTCCTCGAAATCTTTATTAAGACGAGCAATCAGCTCATCAGTAATATCACTGCGCTGGTCTTCAAAGTATATAACCGAATGAAGCCCCAAAGCCTTGTGAATAGATTCGATATCATAGATAGGCTGATCTGTATCATGTAAGCTTAATACTAACTGATAGCCCTGCTCCTTGCAAATTTCAGCAACCGTATCTTTAATACGGCTATATGCATCGATGAAGATATTTTGCTGTTGCTCCTCATAATCAGTTTGCAAACCAGACTTCTCATCAATATCTTTTAATATCAAACCAGCCTGAGTCCTTCCCGAAGCCCGCCACTCAGGACTGCCAACGGGATTCGAGCGAAGCTTCCTTTGCTGCTCTTCAAGTAAAGGCTGCAACTCCTCTTCCAGAGCTCGTTTATCTTTCAGAATAGACTTTTGCATAACTTCCAGCTCTTGCATAAATGTTTTATCTTCCTTAAGGACTCGCACAAGATCAGCATAGGCGATTCGAAGACTTCCCTGCTCTGGCTCTGCTTGAGCTCTCACAAAAAAGAATTGAACACCAAAAGCTATCAGTGCACTGACAAGACAAACAAACACAAAGTGCCCTTTCATAACGACTCCCTTTCTTACACCTTTTCCTGAATTCTTCTATCAAACTCTTTATACTTACTTCTTAATCTCGAGTTCTACTCTCAGCTCCTTGAACCAAAGTAAAAAACCTTCACAGTTAGCACTATACCTTTTTAAACTCAGAATAATGATGTTTTTTTGAACTTAGCAACACCTTCAGCCTAAAATCTTTCACTTGAGCAACCCTACCCCTCTTGCATAAGAGTACGCATAAAGATTTCAAGGAACTCTTCGCCGAGTTTATAGTGTTCAAGGCTTGAATGAATCAAGATTGATTCTTTAATTGGCAAAATTGTTATGCGAAGTAATCGGGCGCTCAGCTCTGCTTCAAAAAAATCTCGAAGCGCATTATGAACAGCTTCAAGATGCTCTTTACTCACCGAGTAATGGCGAAACTTCAGCTCAAACCCTTCTGCCAACTCCTCTTGATCAAGCTTTTCAAGCCGTTTCAAGGCCTGAGCAATATCCTTGCGCCTGCCTGTTACAAGAATTGCTTCAGAAGCACGATGAACCTGGCTTTGGTATTTTTCCTCCGCTTGTCGACTTGCGTCGAGCACCCAGGCTAACTCATAAACGTTGTGTCGGGCAGGTTTAAAGATTTCGCTTACAATATCATCATCTCGTTGAGCAGCCTTCTGGGCGTGTCCAACAGCTTGCTCCAAACTATAAAGGTTATCGATATAATCAGCTACTAAAACTTTTGAAGCAGGTTCAAGACGAATAACTTCTGCGCTCTCACTGCTATATCGTTCACAAAGCTGAAAGAGCTCATCAAGAGAAATAGTGCGAGCCTCAAGTACCAACGTCCCAAAATAATAGCCTCTGAGCTCATCAACTTCTGAAACACTTGGGCCATAGCCCAGGGCATCTTCTAAGCGGCGAAGCTGGTAAGTTGGTCCAGCCATGCCCTCCACAGGAATCAACACCAGACCGAAAGGTTTAAGGCTTTCAAAAAGCGCTAATGTACAATCATTCTCTCTTGTCAGCTCTGGACTGGCCAGGTGATGAACGCGCAAAAGCTCTCCTGCTTCGTTCAGCAAGACCTGATCATCATACACAAAACCGATCCCGAAAGTTTGGTGAATCCAACCCAAAAGCTCTGTAATTGGAGCGTTTTCAAAGCTTGGAAAAACAACATTCTCTTCGAACTCTTCTGAAGAGGAGGCTTCGCTTTGCTCTCCATTTTGGCTTTGAATAGCTCTGGAAAAAAAGAGGCCTATAAACCCAAGAAAAAATATCAAGCCCAAAAAAAACAGGCTTTTGCACACTGGCTTAAAGTACAACCATAACCTCTGAAATTGCGCTGACATAATCTTTCCTCTTTGATTTTTTTTATAAAAACATGCTCAGCAGGCTCTAAATATTAAAATTCTTTTTCAACACTCACTTTTTCACGACCTGTTTTTAACTCCTGAGAACTTCACTTCTTCGGTTTGAGTCCTTGAATTCCTCTTTCGCGTCCAATAAGTCCCAAGGCAACCCCAAAAAAGAGAAGAAGTGCTCCCAGCACCTTTTGAGCTCCCAGTTCAAAGTGTCCAAAACGCTCAGGATTATCAAGCAAAAGCTTCATGACCACTGAAAGCAAAGGCGAAGCAAGCACCATAAAGTTAATATAAAAAACCTTGACCTGCTTTACGAGATATTGAAACACCGAGTGGCCTAAAATCGTTGGCACAAAAGCTAAAGCTCCCAACCATAACCAGGATGATCCATCCAAAGTCCAGGCAGGAAGTGCTTTGTGGTCTTGCAACAAGGAGTAAAAAGGGAAATAAAAAATCAAAAAAATAAGCAGCGCGGTGCCTCCTCCAAAACCAAAGAGGGCTGTTGAAAAAAGAGTATAAGGCAGTTTTTGCCGAAGCTTACGCGCACAAATCAAAGCCAATACAATTGTCAGACAAGCGCATAACACTAAAAAATCACCAAAGAGTGGACCTGCTTCCAACAAATCCTGGTGTTCTTTCAAATCGCTGGCAACAAAAAAGACAAGTCCTAAACCTGCAATTAAACTTGCAATCCACATAGACAGGGTTGTTTTCTCATGAAGAATAATTCGGGCAAGCAAAGCCGCCATCACTGGTTGAACTGAAAGCAAAATGACAGCGGATTCATAACTCGTATATTCAAAAGCAGAGATGAAAAAAAAGAAGTGGAAGCAAAACAAAACGCCTGCAAGAACGAGCAAGAGCCAATCCATTCGCTTAAGCGTTCGTAAGCTTTTAAGATAAGGAAAAGCGAAGGGGAAGAGAATCAGTGAACTTAAAAGCATGCGCCCAGCGACCATAAAAAATGCAGGCATGTCACAAAGATTAATAAAAACCGGTGCCGTTGAAATTGCCAGGGTCGCAAAGAGTAACAAAAATGTTCCTGCACTCATCGTGTTTACTCTTTTCAAGATGCCCCTATAATTCAGCACTTAAGCAGCATTTAAAGTGATGTTTAGATCTCCTACTTCCAAAACGAGATTAGAATACTTCCATAAGACTTACTTCTATAAAAAATACTTAAGCATCTCTTTTTAGAAAAATAATACGATAGAAACTCTCGCTGTAACCTTGTCCTTGTTGATCCCAGGAGACTTCTATTCGAACAAAAATTTCACGAGTCGTATACGCACTGTGATGAATATTTATATTATAACGATAGCCTGGCAGAGAGGGCATACGCTCAAAAAGGGTATCGCCTCTTGAGGTCTGTTCAGCACCATCTAAAATACCATTACGATCTTGATCTTCAAAAGCATCTACAATCGTATTCTTATTACGATCAGCATAAAGAGTATGATAGTTTAAAACAATGTCATCAAAAAGATTTGCTGATAATAACCCTGCATTGCTTGTATCAATAGCATCACGGTGATTAATCTGTCCATAACTCAAAAGCGCAAAGATGCCCGAAAACCCGATCAGCAATACGGCCATGGCAATTAAAACTTCAAGCAAAGTAAACCCTCGCTTGAATTGGCCCCTTGCTTGAAGCCGTGCTGAACAACCTTTCAATCCTTGGTCTTCTTCAGATATCTTGTGAGTAGACACCTTCAAACTTTCTTCCATGAATCGTACAAAACCTTATAGCAGATACCTTAGCGCCCTGCAGGAATATGAAAAATACGTTGGAAACGTATGCCTGCCCTTACCTCTGTGCCGAATGGATGAGCCTGCGCAAGGCTGCCTCCTACACCTCGCTGAATTCCACGAAAAAAATCACCTTGTCGCTCTCTGTATTCAATGATTTCATCACCAATACGCAAGAATCCTTTCCCCGTCTGACTTTCAATAAAAGAACTTGCATCCTCAACCCTTAAGCTTGTCGCTTGTTCAGAAAAAGGCTCAATACTCGTGCTTCTTTGAGCGAATTGTCCTTCCTCGGCTATAATAAGAGTCAAGCGCAATGCTTGAGGATAACTCATGTCTCGGTGAGGCGCTGATACATAGTCGCTGGGACGGCGAGGCCAGCTCTGATCAAGCTGCGAATAAAGAAGTGATGACGGGCTTGACTCCCAATGGTAAAGAGGCCCATCATTGGGAGTCTGAGAAGATGAAAGAAAAGGTGATGGTGAGCTTCCAAGACTCTCCCATCTCTGGGTGTTTTCAGCCCAAAACTCACAGCCAAAAAAAAGAACCTGATCTGCTAAAAGCTGATAGTGATCATAAAAGTGAAAATCCTGACGCAAAATACTGGCAGCTGCCGCAGGTCGAGCACTAGCAGCTTGAAGGTGCCAATCTTCCATATCTTGGATAACTCCTGCTTCGATTGGAGCTCCCGGATTACTCACACGAACGCTACTCTCTTTTCCCCCAACAGGGGCAAAAATGCCACGATAAAGACGCTGGGAATCCAGCACCGGCTCCATGACATAACAAATCTCCGCACTTCCCCCTAATGCTCGAAAATATCCATCAGCGGCCTTACCTCTCCAATACTGATCATAACCCTTTTCAGGAGCTTCCTGGCCTGAATAATATCCCCCAAGACTCTTGCGTTCTTCGGGAAAGTTTCGAATAAAAGCCATAAAAAAACGCCCCATAGGGTCTTGACCCGCAATCAAGCGCCCGCTTTCGCCCCCCTGAAGTTGACTTACATCTTCTTCAAAGCGTGCAAAAAGAGCCTGAGCTTTTATAAACGCCTCTCCCCGCTCTTGGCCACGACGACTGATAGATACGGACGTTCGTAATGTTGTGATCAACATTGTCCCAAGTAAGCTCAAAAGAGCAACGGCTATCAAGAGCTCCACCAAGGTAAAGCCCTTCGTGAAACGCTTTCGTTTTATTTGTGTTTGAAACTCTCTCATGCAAAAGCTTTTTGTTCTATAGACGTTAGCGTTCCTGAGTGTGACTTAAAATTCGCGTTTCCTTATCAAGCTCCAGTTCAAGCCCCCAACTCCTTGGACCATCCTTCCAGGCGTCATTTTCATAGGCACCATCACGAAAGAACAGATAAATACGCCATTGAAAATGTTGGACTTGAGAAGGTATCAGACTCCTCAGATCAATCTCCTGCTCTCGTATGCTTCTTGCTCCTGTATCAAAGGGCTGAGATGTACCCCAGTCAAAACGAAAGGCATAAAGTCCATTGCTTTGATTCGGTTGAGCTTCCCAGGATACCTGGGGATCAACACGAATAAGAAGCAGGGCATCAGTAAATTCTCGAATGAAAGGCTTATCCTTATGATCTAACCACCAGCGAAGCCGTAAGAGATCAGTATCAGAAAAATTTTGGCTGCCTGCAGCAAAAGCAATTTCCGGACTTTCCGTACCTCGGACATTTTGGGAGCGCATCCAAGCCGGAAAGTAGTCTGGAACACGTACGGGAAGTTGCGTTACGACAGCATCACGATCCCAGTTCTGGATCGTGGTACCATAAGCACGGCGAAAAAGTGGAGAAGCTCCCTGAGGGTTATACTCCCCACAAATAACCTCGTACCGATCAGCTCCTGAAGTTCGTCGCATTGAGTTATAGCCAAAAATCTCGACTGCCTGATTACCCCTGGAATTCCCTTCCTCGACTCGCATAAAACCATAGGGCCAGGGAACTCCCTCGCCGCCTAAAAGCGGCAAAATGTTCTGATTAGGGCCAATAGAACTCCCTGCCTGCTCGAATATAAAGACTGGAAAACCTGCCATATTCAAAATTTTCGAGTTACCAGCGTGGCCTCCAGGAAGGGTTCCAAGAACCCCCCGTGAAGGTTCAAGTAAGGCCCAGTTTGAATAAACATGGACCTGTACGAACTGGCCTGAACCTGGAGGCCGTTCTACTTGAGCATAAACCGGGCGTTCTTCTTTCCCTCGATAAACAATCAGTTCATCATCAATTTTAATCATCCCAACAGTATCAGGTAAGCCTGCTCCAGCGCTATTGACAAGAACTTCTGTCCGATCGTTGCGATCAAGAGAACGCGCCAGTAAAAAGTTGCCTCGGCTGTGGCGATTAAAACTCAGCTCATCGACTTCGCCACCCTGGAAACTTCCAGCAGATCCTGCCAGGAAATCACCTCCAAAACGCAAGCGAGCAGGTAAACTTCGGGGAAGTTCGCCCGTCGGAAATTTTAAAATCTCGGATGCTCCTGCTTGATAATCAAAGGGCAGATTTTGACTCAATGAAACAAGAGCTCCCCCTCGGCCAGGGTTGTTTTGAACTCGATTGATAAAACCTTCGACTTTATTCTGGTTCGGGCTCTCAAGTAAGGTCACTCGATCTCCAATACCTGTTCGAAAGCCTCGGACAAAAAATACCGGAGTAATTTCAGCCCCTGCCAAGTGATCGTGCAATAGACCTGTAGCAGGGTTTACTTCTCGAAAACCAGCAGGCCCAAGAGGAGTACGCGCAGGAGTTGCACTTAAATCAGCAAGAGCACTTCCCACTGAAGCCTGTAAAGTACCAAGCTCGCTATAAACAAAAAGCTGAGCACCTGCACTGCTTAATAAACGATTATACCTTAACCATTCACCTTCGATATTTACCTGAGAGTAACCTGCACTCAAATTTTGAGGATCATGATAAGCCCCCTGCTGCTCACGGGAGAAAGAGCAAAGCACTGCGATGCTGCCTGTATTTGCAAAAGCACCAGCTACCACAGGCTCTGTGCCATTATTTCCCAAAGAAACATTGCCCATGAAGTGGTAATAATCTGCTGACTGTTTCAGTTGAAAGTTCGCATCATAACGCGCCAGAACCTGAACACCACCGCTTGAACGTCGAAAGAGCACAAACTCTTCAGCACGCATGTTAATATGAACTTGGCCTGGAACTGCGTTTGAACCAACAGGCACCATTTTTCCAAGCTGGGCGTTATTCTCATAGCCCTGCCAGACAGGCCCCTGCAGATAAAGCACCCCCACCTGCGGCAAACCTGCCACACGATCCAAGGGTAAAAAGTTACTATCAACAGGAAAGCCTGTATCTGGGCCAATCCTGTCAGCAGCGTAATACGTCCCTGGATCAGCACCGCCAGGCACCCCTGTGATCTGATACATTCCATTGCCCTGCAAGGGGTCAGCTAAACGAGCTCCTCCTCGAACAAAATAAGGAGTTGAAGGATGAGAATCAATATCACTGGCATAACCAAAAATCGTAAGCTTTGAGCCTGCTGGATAAGGGGGCTGGTTAAGACCTGGTGCCGTCGTTCCCCGCGCTCCTCGGCGAAGCCCGGCAAATCCTTGAGCCGTTTTGACACTGTACTCAATAGCCTCATTACCAATCTGAATCACACCACGATCCGGAAAGGCCCCTATATCCAGAATATCAATCGTAATTTCATCCTGGATATTTTGACCTGCATCAGGCATCAAAGCTGATCGAAGCCTGCTCGTACGAGCTTCCCAGGCATTATTTCCGTTTAAAAAAACATGATCCATTTCAGCCCGAGCCGCTGGCCCAACCCCTCGCTCAGCAACGCCATCAACCAGCATATTCAAATGCCCAAGTCCCCCACTCTTCCAATTGAGTTGAAAATGATACCAGGCATCTGGACGGAAAAGGTTTTGATCAGGCTGAAGATGAACCGTTGTAAATGCTGGCTCAAGGGTTCGGTCCTTAACTCTTAAGGTTAAACCCAGAGGGTGAGAAGCTAGGCGATGCTGCCGTCTTGCTCCATTCCAAGCCAGCAAACTTATGCGATTCGTATAAGCAGCCTCGCCACTGTCAAAAATAAAATGATCTTGGTTTCGAGCTATCCCTCCAGGAGGGATCTTATACCAGAACTGCAGGCTGCCACTTTCAAGCTCAGCCAAACTCTGCCCTGTCCCTGAAGTATTAGAATTATTTATGGGAATAAAAAATGATTGTCCTGCGGCAACCTGATTCGGATCAAGGAATGAATTTGCATTCAGCTCCCATGTATTCTGCCCCTGGGCCACCAGAGTGTTGGGATCCAATAAAAAAGGATGCTCAAAACCACCGAGCACCCGACGGCCTTGGGTTCCAAAAGCTGAAAAGCGTAAGACGTTCCCCTGAGGCCTGATCTGCTCACGTCGCAAGACATCACGATCCCTCCACTCCCACGTTTGAGGACCATCACTACCAACACTTACAATTTCACGCAAATGGCTACGGGCTGTATCAAAGCCAGAGGGTGCAAACGTCATGGCATGGCCATCGATCCCAAATACCCCATAGCTTTGATAGCAAAAAGGAGCACGTAAATTTCTGGTATTATAAGGGGAACGCTGGTACTCCATAATTGCGGAGCGCACATAAGACTGAATGAAGCCTGCATCAACCAACCGACGAAGTAAAGTTTCAAACTCCTGGTTACTTCTTAAACCACCCCAACGCAAACGATCAGAAGAAATATCCGCCCGCTCAGGTGGATCAATAGCAAGATCAAATTCTCGATACTTTGGATCCTGCGGAGCATCCTGATCAAAAATCAAATGCTGAATGGCCTGAACAATCTCTTCAGCATCAGCCGTCGAAACAATACCGGAACCATGCCGTAACCCCTTGAGATTAGCGACTAAGACTTCCCAGGAAGCCGTATTAATATTAATCGGTGCAACTTCTTGAATTTTAAGGATTGGCTGTTCATAAGGGTTTTGAACTCGAGGAAATTGAAGGGGAGAAAGTGCAAAACCAGAGTGGATGCCATAAAACGTTTCTCCAGAAGGATAGCGCAAGGAAAAGCTTAGACCACGGCTTAAAGGTCTTCCAAACCTTCCGCTCCCCACTCTTCGAGGATCTTCAGGAAAAAGCCAGTCAAGGTTAAGAACTTCATCCGTTTTAAGCGCCAGCGAAGTCTCTCCAGCCGAAGAATGACTTACCCGCCGAACAAGATGAGGAAAAAAGAAGCCTCCGCCGAAAGGTCCGGAAGAATGCACCGTAAAATACTGACGCTTGGAAAGCCAGGTTAAGGGATCAAAACTATCACTCAAGCTTCTACTGAAACCTTGTTCCGTATTTTGAAAGATTGAAAGCTCTGCAACCTGCTTGATCTGGTCAACACTCTGAAGGGGGCGCAAACCGTTGGAATCAGCCCCAAGTAAACGCTGAAAGGCTATCAAGTGAGCAACCACTGGTATAGCAAGCTTATTTAAGGGAGATCCTGTATTCTCAGGAATAATGCCATTGGCAATATCACGGTCTTCTATAAACATGTGTCCTGGGAGCCTGCCATTGGGAGCTGTTTCAATATAAGCTTTATGGTAAGGTGCGGGGTATTCAACCCCTACAAAAGTATTGCCGTTACGAACCTGATAGCGACAAAGCACGCCATCAACCACAAAATGCCCAGGGCCCTCTGGAAAATGCTCAAAGCCTTCTGTCATTGTAATGGTACGGTTCCCAAGCTCTCCTGTGACCTCGTCAATAATACCTGAACCGAAAAGGTTTCCAAGCAAAGTGGGAGGAGCGTTCAGCAGGTTGATTTTCCCCTGCTCATCACTGATATAAGCAGACCATAACTGGCGTCTGTCATCATCGGCTTGAAACGGGATTCTGATTTCACTCTTTCGAAAAGCCTGGATCCCTCGGGAAGAAGGCTCAACTGCAAGCGTTCCAAAATCTTCAAGCAATTCACTCGGTAAATCTCGCTCATACTCCCAGCGCGAATCAAGAAATGGGTCTTCAAGCCAGTTATAAGCGTTTTGATAAGCTGCTCCCCTCACATCCTCTTGGAATACAATGCGATCACGAAACTGTTGAAAACGGTTACGACGCTGTAACTGAGCCATCGCGTGATCAATGGCTGAACGGGCTCCGTTACGAGCCCGAGCCCTTTCACGATAGGCCTGACTTGAAGTATTTTGAGATTGGGTAATAAAAACAAAGGGCACACTTACAGCAAGTAAAAGCATTAAAGTCACAAGCACCATCATGATGGCAACACCACGCTGGTTTTGAAGACGACGTTGAGCACTCATCTTCGCTTGAGCCTGCAATAAAACCCGCATAAAAATCAACATGCCCTTTCTTGTTGATCCTGGGTAAGACCTCTTGTTTGACAAAGAGCCACTATTAATAAAAACGTTTGTCATAAAACTTCTAATTTTCCTGAATAATAGCATCGAAATCAACACTATCAAAGCTCTCCAAATGAATGTTCCCAAGACTTGAAAGAGTAACTTGATGAAGAATCTCCCGTCCATCTTCTGCCAAGCTTAGAAGGATAATACGTTGATCTCCTGAATGAATGTTACGATCAAGCTCGCCACGCTGGTTAAAGAAAATTAAAGCTGCTCGCACAGGCAGGCCGTCAGGGGTATGCTCTGGACGTGGTGAACTGTCAAGAGGCAAAGGCAAAAGAGCTCCTCCGCCATCTTCCTGAGAACCATCAGAAATTCGTACTTTTGTTCGTTCCTCGAGCAGGTCTTCCGGAGAATCACTCCAAAGCTCACCCCGAGAAGCACGCTTTGGATCCGAGCCCGGCGGTAAAAACCAGGCTTCTTCAAGCTGAATGTCTCGGTTTGTGGATTGACGTTCCACTCGCAAATTATCAAGTGCAAAAGAAAAATTTCGAGAACCACCTATAATAATAGGGCTCCGGTCTTGAAGGTCGAGTGCCATCCTTTGTCTTTCTTCTCTCAAACCAGCAAGAACAGGAATTTCATTTAAATACAACCCTGGAAACCGCGGGTTAATCACGAGCTCAACTCGGCTCCAGCTTCGTATCGCTACACCAATGGGAACTTCGAGGACCAGGTCTTGAATACGTGCTTCCAGCCAGCAGACATCACCTTCTGTGCGGACAACCTCAATTGACCACTGCCTGCCCCTCTCAAGAATCACTCCCGTTTCACCCACCATAGCATCAACAAAAAGATCAAAACTCACCACCACTCCTCCTGCCTGATCAAGAGGATTAAACCCGGCATCAAAAGGAAGTTCCACAGACGCTGCTTGCCCTCTTTGTCCAGAAAGATAGAGCGCTTTACCATTCAGCCGGATCCCTTCCGATGAAAGGTGGGCCCCTCCCTTTAAGTGTAAAGGTTTTCCAAAGGGATCTATCGTCCTTTCAAAACTATAAAGAGCAACTGGACTTCGCTCAAAAAGCTGAAGCGTATTGTTTTCATAATCAAGGTAGAGCTCGAAACGAGAGTTTTCAGCAAGAGCCTTAGCCCGACCTCGCTCCACTAAGGCATGAAGCTGAGCCTCGAATTGCTCTATGGGATCCGATCCACGCAGCCCTGCCAATAAGCTCCAAAATACTAAAGAAAGGGCTGAAATGATCGAAATGACAACGAAAAGCTCGACCAAAGACAGCCCTCTTTGACCAAGCATTCTATTCCCCATCCTTTGAGCTGAAAAAACTGAGAGCATAGGCTTTCTTTATGAATATTATCGCTTTGAGGTGTCTCTCTATCGGACAAGGGGAGTTTTGAATTACTCATGAACGCTCAAAACCTGTTGGTTTTAGAAACTACCATTGTACTCTTTGTCTCCGTGGGACTCAAAGAAAAAGAAAATCCAAGAAACCCTTTTGCAATGACAAAGTAATGACAGACTCGAGTTGCTTAAAAGATAGGCCCATTTTGCTCTTGACGCTTTTGGTCTTAAGCCTAGTATGGACTTGTATTAAGCCCCTTACAATTTCGTCCATACTCATGTATATTATTATATTGTTGAGACGCTCATACTAATCCCCCTGCCATTCCTCTATCAAAAATCATTTATGAACATTTTTTGGTTTCCCCGAGAAAGTGTTGCTTCAGGAGATCACCTATAATGAATCGACTTCTACCTTTCTTTATGCTTTCAGGCCTCTTGGGTTGGTGCGGAGCAAGCTTTGTCGCATGCACAAGCACTCCTCAAGAGCCGAAAAATATTTTGATAAACACAGGGCTTGACAACTCTTTCGACAAAGACCTCGAAAATGCCTTGCAGGGTCAACCAAGACCCGATGAAAACCCTTTCCTCAAGAGAAAGGAAAGAGAAGAAAAACCGGGTAACGTTGAAAGGCCAGAAAACGACGAAAATGAAAAGCTTCAAAAGAAGCTTAAGGAACTTGGTAACCCCGGCGAGCATCCCCGCGACTTGAGCGATGAGGAAAAAGTTCAAAAGTTAGCATTGGATGATCCAGAACGCTTGAGTCTTTCGAACCATTACCTTAGTCAAGCCGAAAATGAACACTTTGCAAGCAACCATCAAAGTGCGCTTCGATATCTTGAATTTGCCTTGGAGCTTGATCCATCGAATCAAAGCGCAATTGCATTGCGGGAAAACATTTATGCTCTCTTAGGAGTTGGTGGCAGCATCTATTCTTCAGTTCTGGAAGAAGATGCCGCTCTTAGCAACGAAGCTCGTTTTGAGGTTACGAATAGAATTAATCAAGCCGAAGAGGCTCTTCAAAAAGGGCTCTACACCGAAGCTATCGATAAAGCTCAATCTGTTCTTGACGTTTTACGCTGGTCGGGGCTCAGACTCTCTGAGGCCAATAGCTTTCAAATAGCTAAAAACATTATTGATCAAGCCAAAGAATTGCGAGAAGAAGGGCGTTTACGCGACGCCAGCAATCTAAGAGAAGAGGCTCGACGTCTTAAAGAAGCCGAGAGTTTAGCCCAGCTGGAACGTCATCGAGATGAGATTCGCCAGCTCTATGACCGAGCACGAAAGCTTTTTGACCACAAAGAATACAGCGAAGCTGTAACGCTTTTGAATCAAATTATACGCAAAGAGCCTTTTAACGAAGAGGTTAAAGAATTGCGGGGAATCGCAGAAAAGTTGGCTCAAGGGGAGCGCGAGGAAAGGATTCATCAAGACTTCATCAAACACTGGAAAGAAGCAATGGCAAAAATTCGCCACTCTGGAACTTTCCCGACCAAAACCCTTGAATGGTCAAGCTATGAAGATTGGAGACGGACAGAAGAACGCGCTTTACGCCTGCGTGAAGAATCAAGGTTGCATCTCTCAAAAGCAGACGTAGCCCTCCGTACAGCATTAGAAACAACTCTTGTTAATTTGGAGTTTCCTCAGGAAATTGCACTCCAGGAAATCTTGGAGTCCTTACGCAACCAGGGCAATATTAATATTGTAATCATTAATCGCGATGAAGTTGATGAAGGTGACATGATTGACTTCGGAGAAGTTTCTTCCATCCCTTTGAAAAGTGCCTTGAATATCCTGGCCAGAAAATCTGGCTTTAGTTGGCGGGCTGAGAATGGTGCTGTCCTGATTGACGAAGAAGAACCAGAAAGTCCCGGCAAAGGAGAAACTCGAGTTTTTGAAGTAGCTGATATCCTTCAAAACTTACGTTCATTTGAAGCGATAGAACCAAGATTGAGTGAAGATTCGGCCACAAATATTGAACGCTGGCCAGAAGATATTGACGAAAACACATCAACACTTCCCGAACCCGAGGATTTGGTAGATTTGTTATTAGATCTTATTGCCCCAGACACTTGGGGAGATGATCCATGGCCTGATCCCATCATTCGCCAAAAGCAGCTTGTCGTCACGAATACCCTTGAAGTTGTTACTCAAGTTGAAACGTTGCTAAGCGATCTTCGCAATTCTCAAGGCCTTGTTGTGAACGTACAGGCCCGTTTTATTACGATCCGCGATGATTTCTTAGAAGATATTGGCATTGATTTTCAAGGCGTTGGTGGCTCCCCTATTGGAAGCACCCCACCACCTGTGGCAGCAGCTCTTGATGATATCAACTTTGGAACAAATAACCTGCCTGTAGGTGCTGGCACAAACAATACTTCTGGTTTCTTCTTCCAGGATATCAACAATAACAACTCTGTTAATGAAGATATTCGCGCTCGAACCGAGGCGCTCTTTGATCAGGCAATTGGTGGACGACGTTCAGGTTTTGGTCTTACAAATTCTGGTGGCGCTTCATTCCAACTTGCTTTTGTCGATAACCCTGAAATTAATGCTATCCTGCGAGCTGTAAAGAAAAAAGAACGCGCAACTCTGCTTCGAAGCCCTGCAATTTTGATCCATAATACACAACGAAGCTATTTCAGCCTGCTCAATGAAATCAATTATATCGAAGATTATGATGTTGAAACTGCGACAAATACCTCTATCGCAAACCCCAGTATCGGTCAAATTAGAGATGGAATTGTACTTGACGTTCGACCCACAGTCTCTGCTGACAGACGCTACATAACCTTAGAGTTGCGACCAACTCTGGCAACTCTCGTTCGGCCAATCGCAACCATTACAACAACTTTGGGCACAGGCCCTCCTGTTTCGATTCAAACCCCTGAGCTGCGTCTTCAACGGGTTCGCACAACAGTTACGATTCCTGATGGAGGAAGCTTTCTTGTAGGTGGATTACGAAGAATGGAGGAAACCGACCTTGAATCTGGGATTCCGATTCTCAGTGATATTCCTCTGATAGGATGGCTCTTCACCCGCAAAGCTAAGACTTTTAGCCAACAAGATTTGATTATTATTGTCCAAGCTCGCTTAATACATCTCGAAGAAGAGATTGAGCTTAATGGCTACAATAACTAATTTAGCAGCTTATTCGTTGAACAAAAAAGCTTCTCCTTCTTGAATTCTCGTATTCAAAGGAGAAGCTTTTTATTTGGCCTCTCTTGCCAAACCTCTAAGAGGCGAAAAGCTCAGCCTACTCTCCTGCTCTAATGAAAAGCCTTAAAGTCCTTAGACAATCCTCAAAAAGGAAATACAATAAAGCCTTCTGTATTATCATGAAACTTGCAAAGTTCTTGTTTTTGTAATCTTCAAAAAGAGAATGCAAAGTCCTCTCGTTAAAATAGAGCAAAAATAAATGCTTGCTCTTAAGTTTTAAAACATGATAAAGAGCTAAAACTTTCAGACCAGACACAGAAAAAACAGCACTTTCAGGCCTTTCCATGATATGCTGAGCTTCTAGAACGAGGTAGCACACAAATAAAATCAATAAGACTGAGAACACTTTACAACTCACAGAAGTATTTTCGTTAGAATGACACACAACAGATATACAAAACTTTCAGCCTTGGTGCCCACTCAGGTATGTCTTTTATGCCTGAAGTTCATGCTAGCAACCAGAAGTAGTAAATCCGTTTTGCGAACTATAAAAGGGTAATGAGCAGCAAAACGAAGTTTATTCCAACAAAATTGTTCAATCCCTGAGGAGAATTTATGGCAGAAGAACATGCAAACCCAGAACAGAACTTAATCGAAGAATACCGCCAGGTTTATCAAAGTATTCGTCAAGAATTGGCCAAAGTTGTTGTTGGCCAAGAGCAGGTCATCGAAGAACTGCTCACCTGTATTTTTGCGCGTGGCCATGCCCTTCTTATTGGGGTGCCTGGATTGGCTAAAACCCTTTTGATCCGAACACTGGCAGAAACAATGAGCCTTAAATTTTCTCGTATTCAGTTCACCCCTGACCTTATGCCTTCTGATATCACGGGTACTGAAGTGCTGCAAGAAGACAAAAGCAGCGGAGAACGAGAATTCAAGTTTTTGCAGGGGCCAATTTTTGCAAATATCGTATTAGCGGACGAAATCAACCGCACCCCCCCCAAAACACAAGCAGCCCTCCTTGAAGCCATGCAGGAATCTCAGGTTACTGCGGGTGGGAAACGCCATACACTCGAACCTCCCTTTTTTGTGCTTGCAACCCAGAACCCCATCGAGCAAGAAGGGACCTATCCTTTACCTGAAGCTCAACAAGATCGCTTTATGTTCAATATTGTTGTCGACTATCCAAGCGAAGAGGAAGAGCTCCAGGTCATGAAAATGACAACCGCAACCTATAAAGGTGAAGTTCAACAAGTCCTGGACGGCCAAAAAATTCTGGAACTCCAAAGCGTAGTACGTCAAATTCCAATTGCTGAACACGTCATTCGCTATGCTTTGCAGCTTTCACGACTTACACGCCTTAACCGGCCGGACACTCCTGAGTTCATTTCAAAATATGTCAGTTGGGGTGCTGGCCCACGGGCATCTCAGTACTTAATTCTAGGCGCGAAAGCAAGGGCTGTACTCCATGGTCGCAACTATGTGAGCACTGAAGACATTCGAGCGGTCGCTCATCCCGTACTTCGTCATCGTGTCCTGCCTAATTTTTCTGCCGAGGCTGAAGGGATTACTTCGAATCTGATCATTGATAAGCTTATTGAGATGGTTCCTCACTCTGAAGCAGAAAGCCTTGATGATGAACGCTTGCCAAAGGTTACCAGCTGAAGCTCATAAAAAACACCATGCATTGCTACAGGCATAGAATCAGACTCTTCGATACTTTAAGTGAAAACGTTGAGAATTATGCAAAAATACAATGATCCCTATTACCGTTCGAACTCTTCGAGGCCCAAACCATCGAGCTCAAAAAAAATATTTCGAAGAGCTCTTCTTCTCGGATTCAGCCTCAGCATGCTGGGAGCAAGTTTTTATGCCCTGGCCAAAAGCCAGGAATACTCTGAGAACACCACCGAGGGATTGGGAGAAAGGCAGCTCTCTGGCCTGGTCAAGAGCCAGCACCTCCCTGAGAACACCACAAATGATCAAACTTTGCATCAAGAACAGGACTTTACTCAAAAATATTTTGACTACCTCCTCACCATAGAAAAACAAAACTGGGAAGAACAAAACTGGAAATACCAGGAGAGCCTGGCTTCTCTTGAAAAATCCCCCCCCCAGGATCCTCGGAAAACACAAGAAGCAGGCTTGCAAACCAGCCTTTCAAAGCTTCGCAAGGAACTGTTACTCGCTGACTCCGAAAGAGATGATTGGCAAAAGAAATACTATCAGCTTCTAAATCAGCTCAAAACCTTAGAACAAGAAAAAGCGACACTCGAGACCAAGCTTGGTATCCTCCTCGAATCAAAAGAGAACCAGGCTTCGAGCTCTGCGGACTCCCATACCCCGGAGCTGCTTGAAGTTTCAAAGACAACCTTAGAAAACTTGGCTTCAGATTCTGTGGGACAGCCTGAAAAGTTTACTGAACACGAGCTCGAAGCAATATCAAAAGCATACTCTTCCTACCTCAAAGCCCCTGATGATTCTCAAACAAAAAGAGACTTTGAATTTTGTTTTGCCTCATGCTCTGAACAAACAATCGAAGAGTGGTTCAAGCAAGAAAGCCTCCACCTGAACGATGAAGTTTTATTTTCTCTTTTAAAAATTCGCCCTTTTAAAGGTGGCGAAACATTTTTGCACAGCCGTCTCCGAAAACTCTTTGTTCTTGAACCTTTTGACCACCGACCCAACACCAGGATTTCAGAAAATCAAAAAGAGCTTTCACTCTTAGCACTTGAGGCCCTTGCCTCCTATCATTCAGAGCAAACAAATAAACTTCGACTTGAGATCATCAAATATGAAAAGCTCGACGCTGTCATCAGAGCTCTTGCTCTTCATCAGTTCACAATGGAAGGGAATACAGAAGCAGAAAATTTTCTAGCTACAATTATCCCAGCCTTGTCTCCTGGGCAAGATAAGCGTCTTTTGTTCCTTCTTTCTGCTTACAGTTCTTTTTTATCCGAAAGCTATATACTCAAACTCTGTGAGGCATTCCTTCAAGACCCGAATAGTAATGAAGAAGAGTTGGAAATTCTCTTCAAAATCATCCAGGAACGGGCTCAGAATTCTGCCTCCTTTCAGTCTGAACTCAAAGCCTCGCTTACAGCCCCGGAATTTTCTGATAAAAAGATCAAAGATATGCTGAACAAACGTTATTCAAAAGTTCTGGAGTTGCTCCAAAGTTAAAAATGTGAAAACAAAAGGACTCCGTTGCAATCAGAAATAACAACAAAGATCAAATATCACCAAAGATAGGGCATGAATGGACCAGAGCTACCAAAAATATCTTGATCCAACAATCCTGAACAAGGTTCAGAACTTAGAAGTAAAAGCTCGAGAAATCGTAGAAGGTTTTATTGCAGGCATGCATAAATCTCCCTACCACGGTTTTTCAGTTGAGTTCGCAGAACATCGTGAGTATGCACCTGGTGATGACCCACGCTTCATTGATTGGAAAGCATACGGAAAATCTGACAAGTACTATATCAAACAGTACGAAGAAGAAACGAATTTCCGGGCCTACCTGGTTTTCGATACGAGTGAATCGATGCTCTTTGGCAAGAATCAACAGGGCCTTTCAAAGCTTGAATATGGACGTTACGTAGTGGCATGCCTTGCTTATTTAATCCAGCGTCAATCTGATGCCGCTGGCTTAACGCTCTTTGATCAAAATCTCTACGGTTTTATTGAAGCCTCTACGAGTCATGCCAAGCTGCTTGAAATGCTCGCCCTGATGTACAAGCATCCAGCCCATGAAAAAACAAGCGTTGGAAAGATTCTCAACCAACTGGCCGAGCGTATTGGTCGTCGAGCTCTTGTGATTGTCGTTTCAGACCTCTTCGATCGTCCTGAAGCCCTTCGAGCAGGTCTTGAACACTTGCGCCATCGCAAGCATGATGTTCTGCTGCTTCATGTCATGGATAAGCAAGAGATCAGTTTTAACTTTGATCGTTTAACACAGTTTCGTGGCTTGGAGGGATCAGGGCAGTTGATGTGTGATCCACGAAACTTACGTAAGGCTTATCTTGACGAGATAAAAGGTTTTACGTCAACTATTCGTCAAGCTGTCTTAAAAACAAAGAGCGAGTACCACTTGATGAACACAGAAAAACCTGTTGAAGTGGCATTACAGGCTTATCTTGCGGCTCGCTCTGCCTTAAGAAGAGCGAGCTAAAGACTTTATGCCTCTTCTTCTTTAAATATGATGCTGATGGTAATCAAAAGTTGAAATAATGGTGATACTATGATGTGGACTTTTCTTGCAGCTGGCGCGTTAGCTCTTGTTCCAATTCTGATCCACCTTTTTAACAGAACACGCTACCGTAAGGTTGAGTGGGCTGCCATGGAGTTCCTGCTCAACGCTTATAAAAAAACTCGTAAACGCATGCAGTTTGAAAACCTCCTGCTTTTGCTTTTACGAGTTTTAGCCATGCTCTTTTTAGCCTTTGCCTTCTTTCCTCAAGGTGTTGCTTCAGCGACCCAATGGTTCCTTGACAGCACAGGCATATCCTTGGCAAAAAGTGCCAACCTTGGTCGTTCTCGTCACCTCATCTTAGTACTTGATGACACAGCCTCCATGCACTATTCAGAGTTCAATGCTTCCAGCTATGAACGGGCTCAAAAAAGCATTACGAAGCTTTTTGCAGATCTTGAGCTTAAAGATGGAAAGGATCGAGTCACGCTCATCCGAGCTTCTATGAGCTCTCTTCACCAACCAAACAACACCCAGGAGCAAAATTCCCAACAACAATCCAACACCCGAGAAAAACTGAAACGCGAAATTATGACTTTTGATGTAAAAAAAGCTCGGGATCACATTCAAAAATCAAAAGCAAGTCATGCTTCAGCAAGCCTTTTCCCAGCACTACGAGAAGCAACCCAAAGGCTAGAGAGTCTTGATCTTGAACAGGAACTTCCCATTCTCGCTGTTGTCAGTGACTTCCAGGCTCAAGCATGGTCGTTTGCCCAGCAAAACAATCCTCAACACCAGGCATTTCTGCAGCTAATGGAAAAAGCTGGAGTACTTTTAGAAGAACAAGGTGGAACCTTGAGTTTTCACGATGTCAGTCAGGAATCCCAAGAGAATCTGGCTATTATGAATCTCCAGGTAGAAGACCCCGTTCTTGGTGTCGGAATCTCGACCGCCCTGGAAGTTCAAGTTGGCTATTTTGGAGCCCAATCAAGTTCAAAAAAATCTCTACGCCTGCAGTATCGAATTGACGGTGGCGAAGCCCATCTTTTACGCGAAAAAATTGAATTGCGTTCTGGTGAAATTCGTTCTGTCTGGCAACCATTACCAGCTTTTTCAGAAGCTGGCTATCATACCCTTGAGGTTGAAATTGTTGGCGGCGACAAATCCTTTGAAAACGATAACCATCGCATTCTTGCGCTGAACGTTGTTGAAGAACTCCCCATTTTGATTGTTAATGGAGACTCTCAAGAAGACGTACTTAAAGATGAAGCTGAATACCTTCGACTGGCACTTGAGATCCACCAAGGCGATGGGGACGATGCCGGACGAGTAACTCCAAACAGTGTCCATGTTGTAAAACCAAAGTTCTTAAATATTACGTCTCTTGATCAGTTTTCAACCATTATTGTGGCAAACCTTGCAGACCCATCACCTGGTTTTGTAGATAAACTTTATGAATATGTTGGAGAAAAAGGTGGAACTCTGCTTTTTACCATGGGCAATAAGATTAACATCGAGACCTATAATAAATTGTTATGGAAATCAGGGAGCGGTTTGCTGCCAGCAAAGCTGGATACGATCCATGGCGCCTTGGGTTCAAAAAATACTGAAGAAGTTAAGCTTTATGGTATCAAGGGTGTTGACATTGGAGCAACTTCTCCCCTAAGCTATTTTGGAGAAAAAGATTCTTACCGTCAGCTGCTCGAAGCTCCTCAGGTTTTTCACACTTGGCTTGGCCTTCAAAAGGAAAGCCTGAAATCCAGTAAAACAGACTCTCAAGCACGTGTTTTATTAAGCCTGAATAACGATGATCTTTCCCCTTTGCTTGTTGAGCGTCCATTTAAAAGAGGAAAGGTTTTACTCTGGACAAGTAGTGTTGACGGAGATTGGCATGAGCTTTGGGCAAGCACAAACCTTCCTATTTGGCTTTTTCAAGAGCTCACTCGCTATATGGCTATGGGAGAAGCAGGGCGACGTGATCTTACAATTGGAGAGCCCTTCATTCGCTTGCTTGGAGAACAAGAACAAACCAGCGGCGGCAACCTGATAGAAAATCCTATTGGAATATCTGATCAACCCTCAAGCCTGGCACTACTCGATGGCAGAAAGCGCCTCAGTTACTCACGCACAAGCTTGCCAGGGATATACCGTTTTCAATCTTTTGGCCATCAGAAGAATGATAAAGAAGAAAAAAAAGTGAGAGAAGAACTTTTCTCCGTTAATCTGGCATCTGAAGAAACGAATCTTTCACGCTTAGGTTTTCAATCGACAAAAAGCTCAAAAACTCCAGAAGATATTCTAACTCAGGCTTTCAAAAATAAAATCAAGTTTCATTTTGAAGCAAGCAAAGAAAGTGATGACAAAAAGAAACCCTTCAAAGATTCTTCAGATAAAATGGATCTATGGTTACTTTTTCTTGGAGCAAGTGCTTTCTTCCTGCTTGCAGAAATGGCCGCTTCTTTGTGGCTTGGAAAACGTTCTGACTTTCTAGAACATGATGCTTAAGTTTATGCAGACACACAACTCTTCATGTTATAGGAATAGATAACACTCTTTACAAAACAAAATAGCAACGATAAAGAAGCTTCGGAGGATTTTTTATTATGTTTGAATCTTTTTTTGCTTACGATACGACCTCATTCTTTGATCGTTTATTCCATCCCTTTGGAGATCTTCGTGGCTTACGTTGGGGCTTCTTTGGGTTTTGTCTCTTGCTATGGATTGCGCTTCCTTTTCTCTATACTCGTCGTTTTCTTCGCAAACAAAAAATGCAAGAAGAAGAAAAGTCCGAACAAGGGCTTCAGCAACTCCCTGCAGGTAAGGATAAAAGCTTCACTGCTCTGCTTGGTTTTTGTTTTCTCGGCCTGATGTTAGCAATTCCTTATCTTTACCAGGATCTCGAATGGAAAATATTTAATCCCTTTTCTGAGCGCGGACCAAACCGTTTGATTACCTTTCTCATAATTCTTCCATTGCTCGGAGCCTATACTTTTGCTCAATACTTTTTTGAACGTAGGCCTATAGCCAAAAATATTAAACTTCGCTTGATGGGAATTCGAGCTTTAGGTCTCTTTCTGATCTTCCTGCTCTTTTGTGCCCCCTACAAAAGCCAGACCCACATAGGAGAGAAACCTTATCGTTCTATAGCACTCCTTGATGATTCCCTAAGCATGGGAGAGAGCGTTCGAGAATTTTCAATCTTTTCTCCAATAGAAATAGCACAGGCTTTAAAAGAAAAATTGTCTCAAGATCAAGCCGGAAGAAAGAAGCTGAGGAAACTAGAAGAGCTGATAAAACAAGATAAAGAAAAGATTATTCAAGCAGAAAAAGATTTAGAAAACAAAAACCTTATATCCTCTTCTCAGCCTGCACAAAGCTTTACTGATCTTGAAATCAAAGATTTCGAGATGCGTGACTTTGTGCGCCAGCTTGTCGTAAGTCGAGCTCAAAGACTCCAAAAGAAGCTGCTGCTGCTTTATGGCAAAAATTTTTCACTCAAAGAATGGCAGGATAAACTTTCTCAACAATCAACACTTCAGAGTGCTTTAGAACAGAAGCGTAATGCTTTTCTGGCAGCTCAACAAAATGAGAATAGCGATCAGGCCCGTTTAGAACTCCAACGGAGAGACCTTGAAGACCTTGAGAAAAAGCTCTCTCAAAACCGTGAAGCTCTTTATCTCATTCTTCGGGAAAGCAAGCTTTATCAGGCTTGGCTCAAGGCTCAAAACACGACAAACCAGGATCTTCAAGCTGCTGGCCAACGTATCGATAAAACACGAATCGAAGAGTCACTTGAGAAAATTATTGAAAACCTCCTGAGCACCCTTGATAAAAGGGGGCCAACCCGCTGGGATATTGCATCTGAAATTCTTCAACCGGGAAATGAATTAAGCGTTCAAAACCAAAAAGGGGAAGCGCTCCTGAGGCTTCTTGCTTCTCCCAGAGCTGGCCGCCTTACCCTGATTGATATCCTTCAACGAAATCCTCAGCGGAAACAAGATCTCTTACCTGAGGACTTTGCTTTACTCTTATCAAGAGCTTCATCAGATTCTCAGAATTATCAAAACACAGATCAAAATTTTTCACTTTATACTTTTTCTGACATCAATCCTGCTGCTGGCAGGACAAGTGTAGTTCAGGAAGTTCCTCTAGCAGTACTTGACTTTTTACGCCCTCAAGGCCGAACAACCCAACTTTATAGCGCCTATAATGCTTTGCTGTCTTCTGAAGCGCCTCATGATCTTGCTAACGTTTTAATCCTTAGTGATGGCCATGACACCTCTCAAGAAGCTATTTTAGAAACCGATAAAACCGATGAGCTTCAAGAAGCTTTAAAAAATGAGAAACGACTTCCAAGAGTTATGAGTTTGCAAATTGGGCATCCTCGCCCCCCCCGTATTCTCCAGCTTCTTGCTCTTCATGGGGAAAATAAAGTTATTAAGGATGAAATCGTAGATCTTGAACTGCGTATCCGCAGCAACGCCAATTGGGACGTAGAGCTTATTTTATGCGAAGGTGACCTTGAAAACGAAATTCCTTATCAAGCCATTAACGGAAATGATGTGGACGAAAGCGATCCTGCAACAAAACGCATTCAGATTAAAGCTGGCGAAAGAGGAGAAGAAAAGATCAATCTTGTTCGTCTCTCTTTTACTCCCGAGAAGGAAGGAAACTTCCGTTACTGGGTTAAATTAAATCGGCACCGCCTTCCTGGCGAAGATACCTATGAAAACAATGTTCTTTCCCACGATCTTGAAGTTGAAGACCGTAAGATTCGTGTATTACTTATCGACAATGGCTTTCGTTATGAAACCCGCTATTTGATCAACGCTATGTCCCGGGATAAAAGTCTTGAGTTCCAATCGTTCATTTTTGACGCTCAAGACGGCTGGGCCCAAGAACGTAGTACTTACTCTCAAGAAGTAAAGTCCATAATGCCTCCTTTGGTTTGGCCTTTTTGTACTGTTGTAAATAAAGGAACCGCAAACGCTCATTGTGTCAGGGCTGCCACTGAGAAAGAGTGGTTTGACATGAAATATGATGTCATTATCTTTGGCGATGTTGACTTAACTTTTTTAAGTTTTGAAGAACGACGTTGGTTAAACAAATTCGTTACTCAAGAAAACGGCGGTATTATCTGGCTCGCAGGGAAACATCATAATCCCTATAGTTATACTGACCCTGACCTGCTTGAAATTTTACCTGTAAAAGTCCGTCGACCTTCTGGGTATGACCAAATTGATACAACTACAGAAAAATACTATGGACTTACCCCTGAGGGTGTAGGCCATGAGATCTTTCGCTTTTCAAACAGGCTTGGGCGGCAAAAAGAGCTCTGGGGGGAACGCTTACCAAACGGCCTTTATCAACCAGGCCAACTTGACGGTTTTTATTGGTATGCAAAAATTGAAGGTCCTAAAGATAAAACTTCGATGGTTCTCGCTCGAGTAGGCAAAGAAAACGAAAAGCTCAATTTTTACGACGGACTGGAAACACAAGCAAGCAACCCCCTGGTTGTCCTCAAGGACTTTCATACTGGGCGTGCTCTCTTTGTTGGCACTGATGAGTTTTGGCGCATGCGCCGGTTCTTTGGAGATTTCTTTACGTACCGATTCTGGCAAAACTCTATTCGCTGGGCGGCAACAAACAGGCTTAAAAGCAATACGAATAAAATCGACCTCCATACCGATGAGAAGCATTATGTGCTTGGAGAAAAAGTAAATGTTTATTGTGAGCTCATTGGTTCTCCAGAGCAATATGCCGAGATAGCTTTAAACCAGCAGGAAGAAATAAGACGTGTTCGCGAGAACTCACAAGACTCTTTTATCCAAGAACGTCCTATTTTACTTGTAAATTGGCGCAATGCCTCAATTCAAAAAAAATCAACTTTCCGAAATGATCAACTCCAGTCGGGGCAACTTGTTCTGATACAATCGGAAATAAGGGAAAACCTCTACGAAGGTAAATTGTTTCCAAATGCAGTAGGAAAATACGAACTCAACCTTATAAAAGAACCAGCAACCACAAAAAAACCCAGTATTTTCTTTGTACAGGCAAACGCAGAACAACTGAAAGAGCTCAGTGAAACAGCTCTGCGCCCAGAGGTCCTCAGCCATCTTTCAGGACCTGGTTCAGCTCAAATTGAAGGTCAAGAATCTGAAACGGCTCTCTCTCTTTCTTATCCTTTTTTTGAAGTTAGTAAACTGCGCCCTGATTTGAGGACAAAAGTTATAATCGATGGAGTTGACGAAGAAGCAGCTTATAATCTGCTTGAGCTCATGTTTATTTTGCTTGCTCTTTTTGCAACTGAATGGTTTGTCCGAAAACTTGTTCGCCTTGCCTGATTTTTATAGTATAAGCAATTCTTGATCTTATTCTGGGATCATCGGGGTGTAGCTCAGCCTGGTAGAGCGCTACGTTTGGGACGTAGATGTCGGAGGTTCAAATCCTCTCACCCCGACCATCATAACCTATAT
>CAZJPQ010000040.1:17008-29126 GCA_964548115.1 uncultured Planctomycetaceae bacterium | reverse complement strand
TCTGCCTGAGATTCTGCCTCACCTCTTTGGATTAAGCCCTGATAATACTTCGCTAAGCATATGGTACTAAGGTGCTTAATTGGCTTCTTGCTCTCTATCCGAGGCTTTGTTAACCAAAACGAAAAAGTTCTTAGTACCGAACAGTTCAGAAAGCCATGAGATCGATACTAAGAACTCCTATTAGGATGCAGCATATTGAGTTTTTTTTATATGTCGTGTAGCAGGCAACTCTTGCAAGTTTTCTGAAAGCCTTTTCTGCTTTCTCATTTGAAAATATCTTTGGGAGGGTTTTTTCAAAGAAGACCAACCACGAATGCAATGAGCTTTTACAGGCGTATCAATGCCCTTAAGACAGATTGGCTCAAGATACTCAACTTCAACATGTTTTCGAACAGCAGAATAACACGTATTACAACATAAAATTTCTGCTCCCCTGGCATAGGTACAAAGACGAGCAGCCAAATTTACTGCTGGTCCAATAGCAGTAAAACTATAACGATGTTGAGAACCGATATAGCCCGCGATAATCTCACCCTGAGCGCAACCAATACCAACCTGAAGATGAACATCATGTCCATAGTAATGGTTTCGATTTACCTTACGAACTAACGCTTGAAGTTCAATGGAAGCATTTATTGCATGGAGAGCATCGTTCCCTCCTGAATGAGGGACTCCAAAAAGAGCCATCATACCATCCCCGACAAATTTATCGATTACACCACCGTTGCGCTCAATAACTGGAACAGCATCATTAAAGAAAGAGTTCAGAATATTCATTGTTTCTTCAGGATCACGATGCTGGGCCATAGCCGTATACCCACGGATATCAAGAAAGAGTAAAACACCCTGTGTTTTTTTTCCTCCTAATCCTGTTTCTCTTGGATCGCGCAATTTACGGGTTATGGGATCGACAACATGAGAACCAATTTCATCAATTGAAAGTCGCTGTGAAGCATGATCCCTTAGTAACCTTTCAACCCTTGCAAGCAATTCATCAAAACAAAAAGGTTTTGTCAGATAATCGTTAGCCCCCACCTGCAAACCCAAAATAATATCATCTTTTGTAGTTTTGGCTGTGAGCATGATAATTGGAGTATCACAGTTTTGCTCTCGAAGCTTTTGACAAAGCTCCAGACCAGACATTTTCGGCAACATAAGATCGAGAATGATAGCATCATATTTCTCATTTTTCGCCTTTTGAAACCCATCGTTTCCGTTAGATTCAATATTGACTAGGTGGTGTTCGTCTTCGAGCCCTTTTTTAATACACTCTGCCAAGCTCACTTCATCTTCTACTATGAGAATACGTGCCATTGGGTTGAATCCTCCTGTCTGTAGAACGTTGCTTTCCATGAAAACAGATATAAGCATAAAAATTATAAGCGAAGTATTGATGTATTTTCTAACTGTACATGTGAAAGAATAAAAGAGTTTCCTTAAGGTTGGCTTAAATCTTGTAAAAGATATTTTTTGTTTAGGCTTTAAGAAGCTGAGGTGCGAGTATTTGGAATTTTGATTTCAAAAGTTGTACCTTCTCCTGCAACACTGCGAACCTTTATATTTCCTGAGTGATATTTCACAATCTCCTGTACAATCGACAAACCAATTCCAAAGCCGCCTTTAACACGACTTCGAGCTTTATCAGACCGATAGAAACGCTCAAAAATATAGGGTTGTTGTTCTGTCGGAATTCCAATACCTTCATCTCGAATGGAAATTAAAGTATCTTTTTCATTTTGGGACACCTCAACATAGATCTTTCCAGCTTCTTTATTGTACCTCACAGCATTCGAAATTAAGTTAAGAAAAACCGTAAAGAAGAGTCTTCTATCTCCCCAAACTTCAAGCTTTGGATCACAGTCAAGATTTAAAGTCACTTTCTTTTCCGAAGCTGATTGAGCTAATAATTTCCAAGCTTCCTCAATGACCTGACTTAGAAGGAAAAACATCTCTGCTTTTTCAACAGCACCTTCATCGGCCTGAGCAAGAAAGAGTAGACCTTCAAGGAGCTCTTGAATACGACCAGCAGCATCAAGATTTGTAGCCAATGCTTCCCGATACTCTTCATTGCTCCGCTCATGTCGTAGTGTAACCTCACAAGAACTCCTTATAATTGCAACGGGAGTACGAAGTTCATGTGAAGCATCCGATGCAAAACGCTTTTGAGATGCGATAGCTCTTCGCAATGAATCAAAAGCTCCATTAAGAGAAATAATCAGTTGGTCAAGCTCATCCTTATTCTTTCTCGAGGGAATAGTCAGACTTAAATCAGAAGTAGAAATTGTATTGGCGTGAGAAACAATTTCTGAAATAGGAGACACAATCCGACGAGCAAGAAAAAGACCAAGAAGAATTGCAAAGGGGATAAAGAGAGCTGCCAGACCACTGATTTTCAAAAGCTCAGTTTCTAAATTCGTTTGAAGAGGGGCAAGGTCATGAGCCACTACAATGATAATATGTTGAGGCTCAAAAATTTCTGATTCATTACTATTTTCATTTTCTTGGCTTTCCTCGTCCTCTTTGTCATCTAAAGGAACATAGTAAAGAGAGGTACAAAGATGTAAATCCTTCCCACCATGATGAATAGTTTCAAAGCTTTTTTTGAGTCCTAGCGCACGTTCAGCTTCAATATGTTTTGACCCAGCTTTTATCAACTCTACTTTATTAAATGGCTTTAAAGAAAGAGGTAAAGGCTTATGGTTTCCTAAAGTTGCTACTGATTTCAAGTCAGGAAAGGTATAAATTTCAAAGACAACTGATTTATGATCCTTGAGACTGCTTGGAACTCCTTCTAAATCAAGAGCTACGGAATCTTCCTGAACATCAATTTCTTCTGCAAGAAGATCGACATCAGAAGCAAGACTTGTCTTTGATAAATCATATGCACTTTGAACAGCATTATAATAAAGCACTGCACCATAGGCCGCTATCAAGACAATAGTAAGGATGCAAAACCAGAGGATAATGTGCGAACGAATTGATAGCGATTTCATGCTTCCTCCCAACTTAGTTCGTAGCCAATGCCCCGTTTTGTTTTAATCAGCTTATGCCCATGTTCTTTCCCCAATTTTTTTCTGAGTTGAGCAATATAAACTTCTACAGCATTTTGATTTGAATCAGGGGAAGTATCACGTTCCCAGAGTGCTTCAACCAATGTGTTTTTTGAAACAACTTCACCGACTTTTCGTGCGAGCGTCTCAAGGAGCTGATACTCCTTTTTCGAAAGCTCCAGTACTTCTTCACCACAACCAACCTTATGGGCTGTAAAATCAATAGAAAGAGGCCCAATACTTACCTTAGAAGATCGATGTGAGGAATGAACACGAAGCAAAGAACGTACTCTGGCAATGAGCTCTTCAAAAGCAAAAGGCTTCGTAAGGTAATCGTTCGCTCCCTGATCAAGACCTTTAACGATATCACTGGTATCACCCTTTGCTGTTAGCATAATGATAGGAGTATCACATCCATCTGCTCTGAGCTTATTACAAATATCAAGTCCAGAAAGTAGTGGCAGCATAAGATCAAGAATAATCACATCATATTCATTACCCTGAGCTGCCCACAGGCCATCCTCTCCATTAAATGCTATATCAACACTATGCTTTTCATCCTTAAGACCCTTACGGATAATCTCTGCTAAACGAACTTCATCTTCTATGATGAGAATACGTGCCATTTCTGCTGAACCTTCCTAATCTTATCCTTATAAGAGCAACATATTTTTTCGTATTCTATAGAGATAATTTAAAGAGCTTTCCTTAAGCCTGGCTTAATTCTCATCAAATATTTATTTTTTCTTTAAATTAAAAATGAATAAAAACTACTGAACTACGACTAAAACAGGGAAAGGGTTTGAAAAGTTTTCATTCATCATCTTCCTCTTCCTCACCGAATTCAAAATCCCATGCAATTTTAAAAGTTATTCCAAAGTCTGGTGAATTACGATTTAAACCCGCAAAAAACCCTAACTCGAACTCAAAGCTATCAAGCATATCTGGCTCCCATATAACCCCAGATGAAAAGATAATTTCAAGCTGCCCTTCAGTTGATTCAAAGCTTATTTCTCCAACGGGGCTAAGCTCTTCAAAGGGAATAACAGCTTCAAAAGAAAGCGCTTCGGTGACCTCTGTTTTTTCATCTTTTTCTTCGGGGTCTTCGATATTGAGCGAAAATGATAAATCAAACTCAAAAATATCGGTGGATTGAAAGATAACTAGCGATGGTTCATAGCTTAAAGATTTTTCCCCAACCTTATTCGAAAGACTTGAGAACCCAAAATTCATTCCAGAGGAAAGGGCAAAACCACGTTCTAAGTCGGCAAAAAAGTTATAAAGAGCTCCTATGTTAACATTACTGAAACCTGAAAAGTTTGGCTCTTCGTCAACAGATTCCAATTCATAGGGTATTTCGAACTCTATTTCCAAACCTTCAGCAAGGCCATATTCAACTAAAAGAGGGAAATCAAAGAGATTCGTGCTGCCATCTTCTTTTGTCCACTTTGTCTCTAGGGATATTTCAAGTTCTGAAGCTGACTTTGGTAATACACCATCCCTGCGAGGAAGATTCAAAATTTCTTGCTCTTGGGCTGAGTCAAGATCATGTTCTGAATTGTCATATGCGAGTAAATCCTGATTGAGACCCATAGGAAGAAAAAGAAAAAGTATGAGAAGAGATTTTTTCACAAAGTTCATATTTTGCTCCATTTCTATAAAAACCTACCTTTAGAAAGTGCCTTTATCTTTTCTTGCCTATACAAATAGAATGAACTCCAAAACACTTTTGCTAAAGTACATAGTGTTCCTTAAGCCAAGCTTAATTTTTTAATAAAGATTTATTTTTATTGGGGTGTAATGATTTACTGAAGTTAAATAGAAGTAATGCCCTCTTATATCTCAGTTTAAACATCAGCTCTATTGCAACCTCTATAAGGCAATGAGTGCTTTTGAAAGTCTTCATCGCTACAAATTCGTGACGACTTTGCCCCAGAGAAGTTGCGCTATTTTTCCGTCATTTTTGGAAAAATTCTTAGCTCTCTCTGATTCAACCGAAGATATAATTTTTCCTTATGAACCCCTACCATTCTAAGGGGGTTAAGAGTTCGCCAGGAGAAAAAGGTGATACACCCAGACACTGAACTTCTGTATATCAATAATGAAATAGGCTATGGAGTTTTCGCAACAAAACGCATCCCTATGGGATCAATTACCTGGGCTCTTGACCCCCTTGACCAGGTCATTTCCCAAAAAAGATGGACAAAGCTCCGCAGAAGCATGAAAGAAACTTTTGAAAAATACACCTATACCGATGCCAAAGGCAACCAGATCTTATGCTGGGATTTTGCTCGCCTTATGAATCATTCGTGCGAACCAAACTCTCTCAGCCCAGGTTTGAACTTTGAGCTTGCTATTCGCGATATTGAAAAGGGTGAAGAGTTGACCTGTGACTACGGTTCACTTAACCTCGATGCTCCTTTTCATTGTAAATGTGGATCTCGTAGCTGCCGTGAAATACTCCAACCTGAGGACTTCATCACATATGCACCGCGATGGGATAAATCATTGCAGCAGGCTTTCTCGTTCATTGATAAAGTTCAACAACCACTGTGGCATCTGGTAAGAGATAAAGCTGCGATTTCTTCAGGACTACGACACAAGAGTCGCATCCCTTCAATTTTAATGCACCGATGGAATGTGGAATCAAATAAAAAATCTCCAACCCAAAGCAGTAAGGCCACGTCATGAACCAACGCACACCAGGAACGAATGCTTCAAAGAGAAATCCAAAGATTAAGGTCAGAAGAGCTAAGCAGGAAGATATCTCTGCAATCTTTCAATGCCAGTGCGCGGCGTACTCTGGCTTTCCTCTTTCCTCTTTGTGTGACGAGCGTTTGATCGGGTTACAGATTGAAGCTTTCCCAGAAGGACAGCATGTTGCCATACTTGGAAACGAAATTATTGGCTATGCCATGTCGCTGATCGTTCAGCTCGAAGATGATTCTCCATGGTATTCCTATAACGAGATCACAGGAGCCGGAACATTCAACACCCATGATCCTAGCGGCGATACTTTATATGGGGCTGATATCGCAGTTCACCCAGAATACCGTGGCAAAGGGATAGCTGGCAAGCTTTACGAAGGACGCATGAAAACACTGCATCGTTTTAACCTGCGCCGCATGGTTGCTGGAGGAAGGATTCCAGGATACCGAAAATATGCTGGAAAACTAACTGCAGAAGAATACGTCCAGAAAGTTATTGATGGAAAGTTGAAAGATCAAGCCCTCTCAACACACTTAAAGGCCGGTTACAAAGTACGCAGTGTCCACATGGGGTATCTGCGCGATGAACAGAGTCTTGATTACGCTACCTTTCTAGAAATTGAAAACCCAGATTTTCGCTCTGAGCGCCGCAGGATAGCTGCGGCACCCATGAAGCGGCCTGTGCGAAAGATCCGTGTGTGTGCTGCACAGTATGAAATGCGTCCGATCTCATCATGGGAGGATTTTGAGCAACAGGTTGAGTTCTTTGTAACGACGGCCGAAGAATATCATTGTCACTTCTTGCTTTTTCCTGAACTTTTCACTGTTCAGCTTTTTAGTACACTTGAAAAAGGCTTGCGGCCAACTGAAGCTGTATCCGCGCTTGCAGACATGACTGAGCGCTACAAAAAACTCTTTCTTAAGCTGGCAGAGAAAAGTGGACTTTTCATTATTGCTGGATCCCACCCTGTTCACAGTGAAGATGGCATCCGTAACGTAGCCCACCTCTTTACACCAACCGGTGGCATCCATACTCAGGAAAAATTACATATTACTCCAAATGAGCGAGAGGAATACGGTATCCGACCGGGAGAAGGAATAGCCATATTCGATACCGGGCATACACGTATCGCAATTCTTATCTGTTATGACATCGAATTTCCAGAAGTATCGCGCCTGATGGCATTAGCAGGAGCAGAAGTCCTCTTTGTTCCCTTTAGCACAGATGAGCGCAAAGCTTACTTAAGAGTTCGATATTCTGCACAGGCTCGTGCTGTCGAAAACTCTATGTATTGCGTGCTGGCGGGTAATGTCGGCAACTTGCCCCAGGTTGAAAATTTTCTTATTAACTATGGACAAGCTATCATCTGCACCCCCAGCGACTTTCCTTTTCCCACAGGCGCTATCGCAGCCATGGCAGACTTTAACGGCGAAACGGTTGTGATAAGTGATCTTGATCTCAGTGCACTTGAACAGGTCCGGGAAATGGGAAGTGTTCGTCCCTTCCGAGACAGACGACCAGACCTCTACACATTAGAAGCAAAATCGCCGATTAAAGTTGTTCGTACGAGGTGACAAAAACGACCAACCCTCCATTTTTCCAGCGATGGTCTTTATAGATTCACTCCTTTTGGATTTTTCTCACGACATACAAACAGGACTTTTGCTAAGCAAAACTCTTTTTCTGAATCAGATCAGCAAGAGAATGTGTGCTTTCAAGCTTGACCTCTGCTATACTTCTGGGTTTATCGACCTCATTAAAGCAGAAAAGGCAGAGTTATGAGCTTTTATTTTCTTCGTCCTTTGAGCATCTTTGCTCTTTGCTTTCTTTTAAGCTGTGGTTTCTTAGCTTGCGCAAGCGATAACGAGACTGCTGACAAGCAAGTCGTGGCAACCTTAAGCGCTCAAAAATCATTGATTCTTAACCTTGGTGGTATTGAAGTTATCATCTTTGAAGAAAGTATTGGCAGTGCTAACGACCAAATTCCTGCCGGTTCGAAGGTAAGTCTTTCCCGTATCGAAGACATTTCAACGCTGCCTTTGATCAGCAATGCAAGCCAAAGCGCACCCGCTTTAAGCCCGAGCTATCGCGTCAAGGTTACTGACCCCGATGGTAATGATATTTCAGATCGTAGTGTAACTCGCCCCCATCGAGTATCACTCTTTGCGGACCCAGCAAAGCTCAAGCGTTATCAGCGGACAACTCAAGAAGTGATATTTCTTCATACCTCAGGTTCGAGCTTAAGCTCTTTAACTTTTGGTCAGAGTATCAGTACCGACACCAACTATATCGTTGATAGTCGAGGTATGGTGGCAGGAGACGTCAGCCATTTTTCTGATTTTGTTTTACTGGCTGGAGAAACGATTGATCTCCCACCTGATGATGATCCAGATGACCCAGATGAAGTCACTCCACTGAGTGGCACGCTGAACCAAACTGCTGGGCTTCTCGCCTTTAACCTCAGTGATCCTGTCAGTGGTGATGGCGTTGGCATTACAATGCCTGAAGGGCTGGCAACTGGACTTCCCGCAACCATTACCTTTAATATTACAACGGTGAATCCTGGTAATTTACTTGACCCCAACAATAGGGCTGTGATTGTGACCTCAGGAGCAACCCAGTTCACCAGCTTTAATATTGGTGGTAATGTTACTATGGAGCTCACGACTTTTGATGGAAGCGCCTCTTCGGGAACGCTGCAGGGTCAGGTTATTGACGGTGATGGCCAAAGCTTTACTCTTGATCACAGTTTTACGACTTCTGCTGGCGAAGCAACCCTTACCAGTAATAAGGATATCAGCGTTAGTGGAGCAGAACTCATTATTAACGCCACTGTTCAAGATGCTAGTGCTTCAGCTGCTGTCTTTAACGGTAATGATTATGTAGCCCTGTGGTTAAGTGGAACTTCTGGTGCAAATCTTACCCTTCAAACACGAAGAGTTGATACCGCTGGCTCTTTACTTGGTAGTGAAGAATCAATCACTCCAGGTACGGTTAACTTCGTTGCAACGAATCATTTACGGGCAAGCTATGCCTCAAACAATGGGGCAAATGGTCGTATCATGGTTGTTGGTGCTACTTCCAATGATTCTGATGGCATCATTGGGGCGGTTATGCTTGATGAAGAAGGAGCAGCCCTAGCCCCCCCCACCGAGTTTCAAGTAACTTCTGCTGGCAGGGCTCCACGCTTAGCCTATAACGCCCAATCAAATAAATTCATCGTTGCTTATATGAATGCCAGCAACGGGATTGAATTAGCACTCTTTGATCCTGATGGAACCCAAAGCGGCAGCACGCTGGCGATCACAAGTGATACGACTCAAATTCTCAGAGGGCTTGCTTCTGCTGGAGGAAATAGTGAAGAAGTGCTTATCACTTTTTCCGATAATACAGGAGGAGTACTCGGACGCAGGGTTGACAGTGCAAACGACAGCCTGCTTGGCAGCTCGAATATCACTTTTTCAACGGCTGGAAGTGGCGGCGCGACTGGTTTTGAGCTTGTTGGAAGTGGCTTTCTTGTAACGGTTGTGGATGGAACCCAAACTCAAGTTCTGCGCCTTGAACCTGGCCAGGATACTCCTAGCCAGACAGCAAATATCAGTCTTGCTGGAACCCTTGATGCCATTGTGGGTGGCCCCCAGGGTGCTCTTCTTATCAGCAGTATCAATATCTATCAAGGACTCGAAAGTGATGCAAACAACCCACTTATTATGGACCCAATCTTGGTTCCTGTTCTGAGTAGTATTAGTCCGACCTTTCATTCTGCCCCAGCCCCTCCTGGTGTAGCAGCGAACAGCAGCAATGAATTTCTCGTCGTCGGTGTTGATGCAACCAACGGCGGCATTCGTGCTTTTCGCATTCAAATTACGGGCCCTTAGGAAAACTCTTTCTTCTTTATCTTCAACCTCTTTAGAACTGGAATACGGATGGAATCGACTCAAACCAGAGTTCAGGAAACCCCTCAAGAACAGGAAACCCCTCAAGAAGTGGAAGCAAAGACTGATATTATTCTGGAAGCAAGGGATATATCGCGGGTTTTTCAAATGGGAGAAACCAAGCTTCAGGTGCTTAAGGGTGCAAATATCAAACTTCAACGGGGAGAGTTTGTTTCCATCGCTGGCGCTTCAGGAGCAGGAAAATCAACACTCCTGCATATTTTGGGCTTACTTGACCAACCAAGCGCTGGAAGCATTTTGTATAAAGATCAGGACCTTGCTTTATTGGGTCCTGAAAAAGCAGCCAACGTGCGCAATCAGGAATTTGGTTTTGTTTTCCAGTTTTTTCATCTGCTTCCCGAATTTACAGCCCTTGAAAACGTTATGATGTCTGCAAGACTTGGGATCGGTGGGTTGAGCTGGCTTGTTAAAGCAAAGGAACTTGAAACTCGGGCTCGAGACCTGCTTGCTCTTTTGGGATTAGATTCACGGCTTACGCATTTACCTCATCAGCTTTCGGGCGGCGAACGGCAGCGGGTTGCTATTGCTCGAGCCTTAATTAATCAACCTCAAATTGTTTTTTGTGATGAACCTACCGGCAATCTTGATTCTCAAACAGCCCAAGAAATCATGGGTTTGTTAAGAAAACTGAACCAGGAAGAGGGGCATACCTTTTTGATGGTGACCCATGATACTCAGCTGGCACAAGAGTGTGACCGTTCTTTGTTTATGCAGGATGGAGTGTTTGCCGAAGCTCCTTCATTTTGAACGATCCTGGATAAAGAATTTTCAAGGAATCATGGCAATGTCAGAGAGTCAACCTCGATACGGAAACATCTGTTATATCGAAATACCGGCGCCTGATCTGGAAAAAGCCAGCTCCTTTTATACCAATGTATTCGGGTGGAAAATTCAGGATTCTGACCTTGGTAAAGCTGCTTATGCCATGTTTCAGGCAGGAGATATGATGGGCGGCCTTGATTCCCGTAAAGAAGTTTCTGGTCATGGAGTTCTGCTTTATCTTCAAGTTGAAAATATTCCTCTTCAACTTCAGGCCATCCAGAAGGCCGGCGGCAAGGTCGTGATGGAAAGAACCCAGGTTATAGAGGGCTCTGATCAGTATGGCTTTGCTGCAACGTTCAATGATCCTCATGGCAATCTGTTAGGACTCTGGGCTCAAACGTAAAGCATTTTTTTTGGGATTAGGACTGAGCAATCTCATAAAGTGACTTTTGTCACTTTATCTTAGAACTTCCCAGAGCTATAAAATCTTATACTCTCCAAAGAATCATTTAGAAGTGTCTGGGCCTCTGGTTTATGATGCTTCCCAAGCCGAGCAAGAGTTGCTCGGTAACAATTTTATACGCGGTCGTTCTCAAATGACTAAGTCAAACACTTTTGTGTTTGATTCCTAAACCGCGAATACCCTGCACTTTCTGGGTGCATTGGGATGTTCGCTTTTAGGAAAGGCTTTAGTCAGCCTGAGAACGAGGCGATGCCTGATGCATCCTTTTGTTTTAGGCCTCTTTTGAGGCTCTTTACAGTATTCGGCTTCGCTTACCGCCAAACCTTTTTAAGGAGGCCTGCAATGCTGAAGACGCCACACGTTATCTACTTCCATCATGACAAAATATTCAGAACCACTTTTGCCCAGATCCTGCGCAGGGAAAAAATGGTCGTCCGAGCCGTCGAAAGCACCCAACTCCTTCACTCTTATCTAGAAGTGCTCAGCATAGACCTGATTCTTTTAGACGAATACTTTCTTGATGAGTGCTATGATCTTGCTTCTCAACAACCCACTCCTCCAAAACTTTTGGTTTTCACCTCAAAGCACTTTTCTCAGAAACAACAAGAACTACGGCAACGCGGAGCAGACGAGCTGATCGTCATGCCAGAACATACCAACCTTATTATTGATAAGATCAAGAGACTTTGTTGGTGATTGAAGTTAAGCCTCTAAAGTGACTTTTGTCACTTTATCTTAGAACTTCCCAGAGCTATAAAATCTTATACTCTCCAAAGAATCATTTAGAAGTGCCTAGGCCTCTGGTTTATGATGCTTCCCAAGCCGAGCAAGAGTTGCTCGGTAACAATTGAATAGCGGCGCGATCCGAACAACCACGTTTTCATGCCGTCTACAACATCGAAGACAACTGCCTTTGGGCACGTTGGTTTTTCGCTTGTTGTAGGGGCTGTGGTTGGCCCGGATCGTGGGCGATAGCTGGCGTGTCCTTTTGTTTTAGATCTTTACGGCCAGCTTCGCTTTCCCGCTCTAAACCTTTTCAAAGGAGAGCCAGCGATGCCAGCAACCCCGAAAATCATTTTCTTTCACCACGATGAAATCTTTCGAACCACCTTTGCCCAGATCTTGCGCAGGGAAAAAATGGTCGTCCGAGCCGTCGAAAGCACCCAACTCCTTCACTC
>CAZJPQ010000040.1:0-16908 GCA_964548115.1 uncultured Planctomycetaceae bacterium | reverse complement strand
ATTGATAAGATCAAGAGACTTTGTTGGTGATTGAAGTTAAGCCTCTAAAGTGACTAAACCCACATTTTGAGCAGAGGCTTTTTTGAGTATAAAAACGAGAAATAATTATTGAATTATGCAACCGCCCAAACATTTTTGGTTGCGTTTGTAAGTTATTATTTTAAAAAGGTTTACAACTATAGATCGACGCTTAAAAAACACCCCACTGTGGTTGCAAAATTGTTCCAATTTTGCACTTGACTTGACTAAGGGCTTCTCCGTTCCAGCGCGATCTCAAAATCGCGCTTCCCACTCCGAAGGGTTGCAAAATAAGGCTTCGTTTTGGTGCTCTTTGAGGGGCTTCCTCAAGCGTCCTTTTGTTTTGAGGGCTGAGAAGCAGCGGCATCCTCCAGCAGGCCAAGTACCTTAAGCGCCTGCTGACGCTCTACAGATGTAAGCTTAAACTGAACATCCTCTTCCGGGATCAAGATCTCCTGCACCGGAACCCCATCGCAAGCGTGGCGAAGCAGGATAAAGAAGATCACATCACTGATAGCCCCACAGACAATGGGATAGGCCAAAGCTATACTCACTCCAAATAAAAACCCTGAAAGCAAAGCCGTTGCCTCGCTACGATTCATCCAAGGTTCAAGCTGGTCCGGAGAACGAAGCCCTACCAAAAGCTCAAACAAGGCATATCCCGCCTGGCTTTCTACCAACACTCCATAAAGAGTGCAAAGCAAGCAGAGAGAAAGAAAGAGCAAAAAGCAAGTGCCCAAAAGAGCGAGAAGATTGGCAAAGAGCTTTTGCATCAGCAATGCAAAGGTCTTTAAAGGAGCAAGAATGACATAGCTTACCCCCCGTGAAAACCCTTGGTAAACCCCTCCTCCGTGAAAGGCAAAGGACGGCACTAAAACTGGTAAACTCAAAAGCGAAACGAGTACCATCCCAGCAACCAGAACACCTGCAAGCAATACCAAAGGCAAGATCAATGCCGAAAGGTAAAAACCAAAGCCTGAGACTTGTGTTAATCCAGACCAGCCTAAGATCAGGAGCAAAAGAGGAGAAAGCACAAAGAGCAGTAAAAATGGCGTGAGGAAAAGTGAGAACACATAGCCCTTTGCATAGTGATAGGCACTGCCTTTTGGCAAAGGCTTTGCTTTTGCTAATTCAAAGGCAACACCTCGCATCAGCTTCAGTGATAGAAAAGCAAATCCAAGCCACCACAATACGACAACTCCCAAGCAAAGCCCGACCTGGGCAATCCAATCAAGCTGCATCAAGGGTAAGGAGCTCAAAAAGAAGCGGTAAAAGAGAACATCTTCAAGTTCAAGATAAAGAGGAAGAGAAGTGAAGCCAAGCAATACAAAAGCAGCTGATACTGTTATCACAAGAATAAGAAATGCCAGTAAAAGTCTTTCAAACGAAAAGGCCATACGAAAGCTTAAGGCAAAATCCGTCCAACGGTAGGCTACGCCTCCATTATTCGTTTCAAACTTTCGATCTTTAGAGGGTTGTGTTTTCAGTTGTTTGCCTCTTTTGTATTTGCCTTTTGAAAGGTCACATTCCTAGGGAAAACCTGATGAATCCTGATCTATGAAAAGCTTGACTAAAAAGCTTCTTTCAACTTCTTATACCGATCTTTATCTCCACCTGAAAGAAAATATGCTATAAGTCATCGCTCGTGATCTTCAACAAACATGAACTCGAATAAAGGTTCGCTTCTATAAACCACCTTCAACACAACTCAAGCTCAAGTCATGTCAGCTCAACCCATAAAAGTCATGCACGTTATAACCAGGCTTGTCCGAGGCGGAGCCCAACGCGTTGTTCTCGACCTGCTCTCTGGTCTTGACAAAAAAAGGTTCCAGCTTTCCCTGGCGGCTGGCAACGAAACGGGCGCTGAAGGAAGCTTCTGGGATGAAGCAAAAGCTCTTCAGCTTCCACTCTTTAACGTTCCAAACTTCATTCGAGATATTCACCCCTACCACGACCTCTCAGCCTTCCTAAGGTTATATAAACTCTTTACCCAAGAACGTCCCAAAATTGTCCACCTTCATACAAGTAAGGCTGGGATGCTGGGATGTCTTGCGGCTTACCTGGCAAGGGTTCCTGTGATTCTTTTTGCTCCCCACGGTCATATCTTTGGAACAAATGCGCAGATTACTGGAGTACCAGCACAAGGTCTTAAAAGGCTTGTTCTCAAGAAGTTAACCCAATGGCAATCTCTGGTTGCAGACAAAGTTATTTTGCCAAACAAGGTAGAGCAAGAGGAAGGCCTCGCACTCCAGCTTTTTTCGCCAGAAAAAGCTCATGTGATTCCCAACGGAATCGATACGAAACGCTTTATTCCAGGCTCTCAAGCAGAAGCAAGAAAACGCCTTGCTCTTGAAGGTTTCAACGGCAAGCTCATTGGTATGGTGGCAAGGCTAACACCAGAAAAAGCTGTTGACAATGCCCTTAAGATTATGGCTCAACTCCCTTCCGAATTTGCGCTTTCAATTATAGGGGATGGCCCAGAGCGCCCTCAACTGGAAGCACAAGCTCGAAAAGCAGGCCTTGAAAAAAGAGTCTTCTTTCATGGCTTTCGTTCCGAAATTGAGCAGCTGATGCCTGCTTTTGATCTTTTGATCGTACCAAGCCGTAGCGAAGCTCATGGACTTGTGGCTGCTGAAGCCATGGCCTGCAAGATCCCTGTGGTAGCAAGCTCCGTCGGTGGTCTTAAAGCTTTATTACAAGAAGGAAAATATGGCAGCCTGATACCACCGGATGACCACGCAGCATTTGCCAAGGCAATCAAAAACGTATTGGCTCAGCCACTCGACAGAGCACAACAATTCCAAAATGCCGCTAGAACCTTTATTATCGAAGACTACTCTCTTAGCGCAATGCTTCGCAAAACGAGTGAGCTCTATTTATCCTTTGAAAACCGCTTCGCTTAAAAATTATTACTTTAAACTTAAAGCTTAAAGCTTAAACGATATGAGCTCCTGCAGGTGGCTGGTAAGGTTGCAGCTCAGCTTCAAGGACTGAAAGCGTCTCCCATTCCTTGTCATTAACCATTTCAAAGCTATTGGGAATCTTCTGGGTTTCTTTCATGAAACTTGCATCTTGATAATAATAGTCACGAAAAGGCCCACGGGTTTGGTCAATAATTCTTGTTTGAAAACCATTTTCCTCTAAGCGTTGCAGACTTTTCTGAAGATCTGCCATTGAAGACTGTACAAAGATTAAACGCCCACCCTCTCGTAGTCGCTTGTGCCCATTAAGGATCAGCTCATCGATAAAGTAGCGACGGTTTTGCTTGCCACTACGGGCAAAAGGTGGGTTTGCGACAATCACATCATAGTTGCCTTCAAGGTTCAGCCAATCCGCAACCACAAAGCGAGTTTTACTTCCATAACCATTCTTCTCCATGTTCAAGCGAGTTGTGCTCAAAAGCTCCTGAGTGACTTCAGTAGCGGTAATGCTTTTTGCCTCTTTGAGCTCAAGAATAATCGTGTGAATCCCAACCCCAGCTCCAAGTTCAAGGACATCAGCCCCCTGGATAAGGTCGTGATCATAAAGCACTTTTGCCATGAAAAGGCCATGAGGTGTCGGCTTCCAATCCTTATCCTGAAGACCAAATTCCAAGCCAAGCTCTTCAAGATCAATTAATTCATGCGCCATAATTCTAACTCCAATATTTTGAAACATTCCGTTCAAATAACCAAATACAAGGCAATCAAAATAATAAAAACCAAGAAGCCTTACGCTCTGATCGTTAAAAACCATTGAAATAAGCAGGATTCTTTATGGATAAAAGCTTATCCTCTCCAAGTAAAGCATTACTTGCGAATTTTGATCACTCTATTTTCATCATGTTTTTATTCAAAGCTTGTAAGAAGTTTTGTATGACAGAGCCATGAAGCTGAATAAAGCTCTTATACTGAGACTTGAACTTAAAATCGCCTGCTTTAAGATAAAAGGAATATGATGTGTTCATAGGCTGATTATCAATTTTTCTCATAAAGAATTTAAAAAGAAAGCGACTCACGATAATGATCCAAAAGCTCAGCTTTACTTTTTTTATTGTCTTGCCTTTCATTTTTACTGCTTCTTTCACAAAAGCACAGGATCGTGATGCTGAATCACTCTATCGTTCCGGCGAACTCGAAGATGCTCGGACCTACCCTGCGGATTCTGGAGAAGACAAGAAAAAGTCTTACACCCGCCAGGGCTACGGTCATATCCGGCAAGGCAATACCAGCGAAAGAGGTGATCCCATAGGACGCGACTATGGTCCCTATGCTGGTGAAAGCTTTCAAGAGCTCGAAGATAAATTGCTTGATCGATCAGATTCAGCTGCCTGGGAGCTTGGAATTGACCTTAAAGAACCCCGCCAGATTACAATCCAACGCCCAGATGGTAGTATAGAAGAATACTGGTACGTGCTTTTCCGCTTGATCAACGACAACTATCGCCCTGTAAGCAGCCGAGAGGTTGAAAATTATACCCCCTTTGATCCAAGTAAAGTCGACTCTCCCCCTACTCCTGTTGATGTAAGAGAGATCATCAAGAAAAATACCTGGGAGGGTGTGCCGGTCCAGACGACTCTTGACATGCTTGTGGAAACCTTGAGCTATGATGCCCTTGAAGAGCCGATACAAAATGGTCTTCAAAACCATGACGACCTGAAAGATATTCTTTCTGAAGAGGCAAGAAAAGCCTTAGGCGTTGGGCTTTCTGAGCAGGAAAAAGTTGAAGATGAAAAGCGTTCCCAGGAACTTGCTAACGAACGCTACAGCCATGCGCGCAAAGTGTATAGTGACATCAGCGACCCTTATGTTTTAGGAGCAATCGCCGAACGGGAACAAATCTGGGAATGGCGAGAAGACCGTCGTGAACACATCCTTCACTCTATCTCAGCCTTCAAGCATGAAATTGCTCCCGCCCACGAACTTCAATCTGACTGGCTTAATGGTCCTCGGGCTTTTCCTCGCCAAGTGGAAAGAATTGATTCCTCAGGAAACCCTCTCCTGATCACTCGCTATCCGGCTATTTACGAAGGCGATGGAACCTGGGCTGGCTATTTTGGCAAGGATGATCCTCTTCCTCCAGGAGCCCGCCTGGTGGAAGACCCAAATGATCCCTTTTATGGCAAGCTTACCGCTCGCCGCTATGAAAATGGTCATGTTGTAGATCGCTTCGGAAACATTGTAAGTACAAAAGAACCTGGTTATCTTGATGCCTTGCGAGCTGGCGGCCAGATCCAAAAAGCCATACCTGCTCACAACGTCCCTGGGAAGCTTGAACACCTTATTGGAGAAAAAGCCCTGCGTCCCACCTACAGAATTTATCGTGAAGGTGACCATATGCTGGTTGACTGGGATACGGGTATTCCCCATCCCAAGCGTCCCAATCAGAACTATATTATCAATGGCATGCTCGTCTATCCTCAAGATATGGCCTTTTTCAAAGCATATGTTGATGAGCGAAGACGTTCTGCCCGTGGAACACCAGAGCAGATAGAGGCTGAAATTGGTAAAGGTGCAATACAAGCTGCTGATACATCACGCTATGAAAGTGCACTTACTCTTGATCAAAACTTTGAAATTTATGGCCGCAACCCTGTTCAAGAACGTATCCCTGTCAAACGTATTGATTCGCGAGGACGAGCTATAAAACGCATGCTTGTAACCTATGAAGCAGGAGAAAGGGTCACCGAGGATGAATACCACATATGGGCACAACGCTTTCCAACTGAAATTATAAAAAGCTTTCCAGCTGAACCATGGACCCGCCCTCTTCAGCCCGATGATTTTATGGTAGGTTTACCAAAAATCAAACTTGGTCGAGTTTTTGATCAAAGCTTTGCAGAACCTGAGGTCCTTGAACGCCGCATGAGCCAGGATTCAAAGCTTCAAACTCAAGCCTATGAAACGGGAAGACGCTACGACCCACGTCTCATAAAGTCTGAACATTTCATGCGTGATCCTGATGGTACATTCTTTACAAACCGAGAAGCTCCTGTTCCTCCTGGAGCAAGGCTGGCAGAAGGAGAAGAATACGTTTATGCTCCGCTGGGAGAAGCAGCTGACGGAGCCTTTCCTGTGCCACTCTTTGATCGCTTCGATGTATGGGAAGATTATATTGATCCTGTCACTGGCGGTAAAATCCCCTTATTTGACGCTGACGGTAAGGTCATTCGTGATGCCCAGGACCAGGTTCAATATGTTAAGGCTTACGAATATGAATATCTTTATGCCTACGAGTTTGCGCCACTTGAGGAAAAGGATGAAAACTGGAAGAAAATTGCAAGCTCAGATGAACTTGGGTTATCTGAAGATCCCAACGAAGGCTTTCGAAAAATTTCTATGATCTTTTCAGAAGCCTCTGGAAGTAAGGTTCTCGTTGGCCCTGCATTCTATCATGTCATGGATGTCCGTAGTGTAGAAGATCCTGTTACGGGAGAGAGCTTTGAAGAAGAATACTTTAACCGCTTGACCCTTGATCCAGACGACTATGATTCTTCAAGCCAGCGCATCATCAGTCCAGAAGAACTCCTTATGGAAGGAGAAAGTATTGACACGATCAGTATCCCTCGTTTTACCTACGAGTCCATAGTTGCTGCACTTGGTAAAAAATCTGCAAAAAAGAAACTTCTGCCTGAAGATTTTGCAAGACCTTCAAACGCTCCGGAAAATGAACTTGAGGGGGCCATTGAAACTTTTGATCGCTGGACACTTCCTCCCCCACTGGTTTACGTTGATGAAGACAAGAATCCACATGCTCAAACTCGGGTAACAACGCGAATTGGTCCAGCTCGCAGGGCTGATGGCAGTGATGCTCCAAGGGCTCATGTTCAGTATATTTCCGAGCGTTGGGGAGCATTCATTTTCAAAGATCTTGACCGCGATTGGGACTATATGAATATTCATATTCGAGGTCTGCGCTCACCAATCGCAAGAAAAGGCCAAGTGCTTAAGGAGTATTCCCTGCCTGCGGCCAGCTCTCCTGATGCACCAGAAATAGACAAGGTTTCTTTCCTCCCCCAATACCAACTTCAGGACTGGGTTTACCTTGTACGTTTTGAACGCCTCGGGGACAGCTTTGAGAATCACCGTGATTCGATTCGCCACTTGCGCTCACGCTGGTATCTTCGCAGTGAAAAGAAAATGGATCACGAATAGCTTTTTGTAATAATAACAAGAGTGGACGTTCTGGAACCAATCTGTAGCGTTCAACAAAGACTTGAGCATATAAACAGGGGGTAGCATACGAGAGCAAAGAGATTCGTGCTCAAAGCTCACACTCCCTACTTAGCCTTTGTCCCATTTCTGTTCTAAAGAGTCTTGAACAATCTGGTCTATATCGTGTTCAGGCTCTTCAGCCGAGGCCCAGGAAGGATCAGGTGGGAAAAGCTCATCTTCTTCACGCCAGCGCTCCAGTAACTCTTTTTGCTGCTGCTTCTTCTTTGCTACCACAAAGAAAAGGGCAACTACAGCAATCAGCATCGCAAAGCTAAAAATATAACTTCCGAGAAAAGAAAAAATACGCCCTAGAGCAGAGCGCTTTCGTCCTGAAAGAAACTCCTTTTCCCAGCTTTGAAGTGAGACTTTAAACGTTTTTTGGTAAGTCTGAGCAAAGCTTGATGCTGCTTGCGCCCTGCTTAAATTTGCAATAAAGCGCTGTAACCCTTCTTCTCCATAGTTTTTCACTAAGTCTCGAAGAGCAGCAACGGCATGACCATAACCGTCAGCCATTTCTTGAGGCGTTCGAGCCATCGCCGAAATTTCAGCAAAAGAATCAGGCTCTTCTGCCAGCCCTCGCGACCAGCCAAGAGCTTTGCCAAGGGCTTCATAGGGGGTTTCACTCACATACTGCGCTACCCCCTCTTCAAACCAGAGAGGACGTAAACGAGGCTCAATATGCTTTCCAAGCACAAGGTGGCAAAGTTCGTGCTGATAAACAACTTCTGGTCGAATTCCTAACTCTCCAATCATGGCCAGATTAAGGGCAATACTCTGATCAGCGGCATAGGCTACCCCCAAAACATTGCCACTGGATTGAGAACTATAGCGAGTATAATAACGACGAAAAGCCTCGCGGGTTGTACAAAGCACCAGGCTGACTTTACCATTATAACCAATGCCAATTTGCTCTTGAATTTCTTTAATGTATTGAGGAGTTTTGATCCGAAGTCTTTCAGCAACGGATTGATGGCGCTCTCCATAAACCGTAACGGTAACATCATCTTGGCTGCTAACCCGATCTTCAGCACTCAAAGACGTTGGCAGCAAAAGGAAAGCAATAAAAAGAAGCAACCGAAACGTCAGGCCATAAAAATGAGTTACCCGCCAGTATTGAGACAGAAAGAAAGCGTGAGGAATGATTTCTTTTCTAAGCATTTATGGATTTTCTCACGAATCTCAATACGTTGAAACAAAATTACTCTCCTTATTAGCTATAAATTAAGATACCTCCAGACTCTGTTTGCTGCAGCCAAACTTGCCATCTCCTATAAAGAAAGCTATGATTTTCGCACGTAACTTTTCAGCCTAACTCCTATTGCAAGAAAGATTTTCTCATGCCCAAAGAGTTTTTATCCCTTCTTTGCTCTGCTTTAATACTGGTACTTGCAACAATTGGTTGTGCCCAACCCGAAGAAAGTGAAACTCAGGCTCTTCCGCCTCAGACCGAAAGTGCCTGGAAACGCTATGCTCCCTTTAAAGCATTCAACCTTCAATCAAACCCACCCCAGGCTTTGGTCGAAAAATATGACTCTGAAGGCTTTTGGGTTCAGCTTGGGCATACACCACTTGAAGGCACAAAACTTGAAGCATCAGGTTACCCCCATATTCTGCGCGTCTCTCATCCTGGTTACTTTTCAAAGACCTTTACGCTTACCCTCAACAAAAACCAAAATAACCCAGATCTTGAAGTCGAGCTGATGAAAGACGTTTATACTCAAATTGAAAAACGACTTGAGTTAAAAATTCCAACTTTCCCCTGATGAAAAGGGCTAAAGGAGAAAACTACAGCCATATTTAAAATTTCAAGTGAAATCACGAGAAGTATTTGAAAGACTGCTCTTTTCAAACGAGAAAAAGAGAAATGATTTTATTGACTGAAGTATCTTGAATGCTTTTTATTTATCGAAGGAGAACTATGGATTTTAAAATCTTTTTTATGGCTATGCTCTTGACTCCCCTGCTGATCGTTGGAGGATTTTCGTTGGCCGATAAACTCTTTGTAGGCATTGACAATACTGAGGTGCGAGACGAAAACGACCCCTTTTTTGCCAATGTACTCCGTGAACTTCCTATTGACACAGAGGTTGAAGCAGATGAAGACGACTGGGAAGACTTACGAAGAACAAATGATTTCATTGAAATAGAACTTGAGGATGAGACAACTGGTTATGTTTATGCCAGTGCTTTAAGTTCTTTTCCCAGTACAAAAGCAAAAGCTGACGCTGAATTACAGACATCGGCAGGAGCAGAAGGAGCTGCTGCTGCTGCCCGAGGCTTCACAAGAGAAATTGAAGCAGAAAAAGAAAAAGCTGATCCTGATTTTAAAAACCGGGTTCAGAAAATCTATGGACTTGAAGAATTTGTAAACGAAAAGCTTCGCGAAGTGAAAGAGTTCTCAGAATTCTCACAAAAAGAAAAGAAAGCCTTTATCCGCAGGCTCTTAAACTTTGGCCAGGAAGGAGGGCTTGGATCATGAAAAAGCTTTATTCTTTCTTCCTTGGAAGCCTTTTTGGCGTCTTTCTTCTCGGCTGTACCGCAATTTATAGCGCCATTGAGGGTGATTACGAAGCAGCCCTTACCGATGCGGCGACTCGAACTTACCGAGGAGTTTCGGCCTACTCTGAAAGTGGAGAACTACGAGCCCAAAGCTTAAGCCCCATGAACCGCTACTATACTGGACATGGTGTTGCAGCAGTTGTGAGTCAAGACTCGCCCCTGATTGAAGCAAATTCTGAAGCTGATACTCAAAAACTTGAATACCTTAATAAGGTAGGAAATTATCTTGTTTACTATGCTTCGCCTCCTCAACAATACCGAGGCTATCACTTCTTTATTATTGAAGACGATGAACCAGCAGCCTATAGCTTGCCAGGTGGTTTTATTATGATCTCCACAGGCATGCTTGCAATGTGTGAAAATGAAGATGAACTAGCAGCTATCCTTGCCCACGAATTAGGACATGCTTTTTATATGCATGCGATTCGCACGTTTGATGATGCTGGCAGTGGAGAAGACTGGAATGCTGGGATAAGTGCTGCTCTTGAAGGAGATCTTGGCGGCGAGATTCTCAACAAAATGGCTCAAGACTGGTGGAACCTTTCAGAGTGGTTTGCCAGTTTTGTACGCGACAACCAGTACGAACAGGAAGACGAACATCAGGCCGATGCCTTTGCCGTTAAGATTTTAGCGGCTTCAGGCTATGACCCCCGAGCTCTTGTTGCTCTCCTGAATAAGGTAAAAAGCTATTTGGCAAAAGCAGAAGACAAAAGCCCTTATCTTGGAAATCACCCAGATCCCGATGACCGCCTTGAAAGAGTGAACGAAGCAATTGAGGAATTAAGTAACCTTAACCAAATCCACCCTCAACGCACACGACGTTACCAGGAATTCTTTCCTCAAAACTAGTCTCTCTTAACTTTTATCCTTACCAAGCTTCTCTCATAGAGGAGCTTGGTTGCATTTTAGGCGCCCTCAAACCTCTTTGGTTTCCTTACTATAAAACCTGAACGAGTTGTCTTTTAGATTATGATCTTAATGGCACAGATTGTGCTTAGAGTTTTGCTCAAGGAATATCATATGCATAAGAGATGAGGTAAAGATAGGCCTGCGATACTCTTAAGTGTTTAAAAATAAATGGTTTGTGAAAATTTTTCGTTTTATGAGGGTTTTCTTTGCAGGGTAAAAAAGTACTTCGAGGAGAAATTTTTTCTCGATCAACAAGGTAAAGGTTTCTGAAGTAATGGATTCGCGAATTTCTTCAAGTACAAATTCAAAAAACACCCCTCATAAACAGGGAGTTGCTTCTGGAGTTGTCTCTAAAGGAAAGAGTTCAACTTTTGCTCCCCTTTTAGGAGAACTTTTAACAGCAACTGAACTTAAGGTTGAAACGACTTTTCCTGCAAAAGTCCCAACAACAACGAAGGATCAGCCCTCAAAAGATACAAAAACAGCACCTGAGAATACTTCATCAAACGTTGACCAGAAGCCTTCTTCCAAACAAGTACAAGAATTTCAGGCAGAACCAGAAGAAGCTTCTTTCGAGTCTCAAGATCAAGTTGAAGACGATAGCTTTAATTATTCCGAAGATTCTTTTGAAAGTGAAAAGCCACAAGAAGATGGAGCTTTCAAAGGTGAAACACCTGAAAATAATCAAGATGAAATTTCTTTTCCAAGCAAAGAAACACCGGCTTTAGAAGCTCCAGTTGAAAGTGAACCAGCACTTGAAGAAAGTGAAAGCGTTTTTCTTGCTTCTATTGAGCAGCAAAGTCAAAAAGCCGCCGAAGAGCTTCCACTTCAAAAAGATCAGGTTATTGTTCAGGGAACAACGGCACCTTCTTCTTCAGATGAAGATGTTTCAGAACCTTTAAGCTCCAAACCATCTGCGGCCCCATTGCCACTCAAAGCAGAAAATGCTTCACAAGAAAATACAGGCGCACTTTCAAAGCTTAAAACACCTCTAACATCCGCTGCATCCCAACAAAACACAGATTCTCCACCGACTTCTCAAACACCAACTCCCTTGGCTCAGCCATCCATAGCTCAGGACTCTTCTATTGAACCTGAAGTCCAACAAGCTTCAGACTTGATTGGCAGTAAAGAGCTTCAACCAAAGGCACCCCCAACTCCACAAGCTCCAATTCAAGCTTCGCAAACTCCAATAGAAAATTTGCAAACGGTTCAAACTCCAAGAGAAACACAACCAACAACTCTTCAATCTTCTTTGCCAGTTGAAGAAGCTGCTCCTTTATCAGGACCTGAAGTTCAAGCAGCATCTGACTCAACTTCACAAATCAATCAGACCTCTGACTTTACCAGCGCAAATCCTGCTTTTGTGCAGGTTGCGGTAAATGGCATAGCTGATACCAGCGCTAACACCTCTCTTCAAAAGGCTGGTGCTTTATCAAGGATCAGCCCTCTATCCAATGCCGCTGAAACCTCAAGCATAAATTCAAGCAGCAAAGGAGAAAACTTTACAGGCACTGGCACTGATTCTAAAAACTCTGAATTCTCTCGTTTCAAAGCTCAGAAGAATTCTTCCAGTGGCAACGCTTCAAGCCTCCGTCAAACTCGTCAGCAACAGGTTTTACAGCAAGTGGCAAAAGCCATTGGCTTACGTTCAGCCATGCACACAAACGGTCGAGTATCTCTTTTATTACGCCCGGAATCCCTCGGGCAATTAGAGCTTGAGCTTGAGTTTGATGCTGAAGGAAAACTTCATATCGAAGGCAACGCTGAAAAATCAGGAACAAGACATCTGCTCTTGAGTTCTGACCAGGATCTTCGTGCTGCTTTACGCCAGGAAAACATTGAGCTTGGACGTTTGATTATCGAAGAACGCCATAATCACCAAAATACCCAGGAAAGAAACCAGGGACAAAACCAAGCGAACAAAGATAGTAATTCGGACTCAAATAAACGCAACGCTCCAGAAGCTTCAGGGCATAATGGATCTTTAAATAGCAACTTTGAAAATGAAGGACAAAGAGCTCAGGAAAGTTTGGAACTTGGTAAGGTCAACCTTCAGCTCTAGTTGCGCAAGTTAAGTAAGAACAAAGATACTGAAAGAGCAGAAGAATATAAAAAACAGGATTTGAATTTTAATTAAGGATCGCGAATCAAAAAGGAATAAAAATGGCAGGAACAACCAGTCTTAATGGGCTTCCCAGTTTTTTGAACCCTCAACAGGTCACTGAAAATCAAAGTGCAGAAGAGCGCCTTGATGTAAGCCGTGAGGAATTCTTTCAGCTTTTAATTGCAGAATTGCAGTCCCAAGATCCTCTTGAACCCATGAACAATCAAGAGTTTCTGGGACAACTGGCTCAGCTTGAAACCTTAAACGGTCAGACAAAAATGACCCAGGGAATCGAAGAGTTAACAAGCACCCTGCGCTTTAGCCAGCTGAACCAGGCCTCTTCCCTGCTTGGCAAGGTTGTTCTTGGAACAACCCAGGAACAGGCTCTTGATGCTGAGGGCTTGCCTCGTTTTGATCAAGACGGCCAGCCGATCTTTGAAGCTCAGGAAATTGAAGGAATTGCAAGTCGCGTCCAGCTTGAAGGTGATTCTTTCAACGTTATGCTGCTGACCCCCGTCTTAGACACCCAGGGACTTCCTGTAGAGGATGAGAATGGAAACATTGTAACACGAGAGGTCTTTGTGCCATTAGCCTCGATCTCACAAATTCAAGACCCTATGCTTGGTATTGCTGCAGCTCCAAGCAACATTGAAGAAGAACAAAACTAACTTTTCATACAAGTGAAACATTATACTCGAGTCATCAATAAGGAATTATTTACTGACAAACACGATTACGCAAGGAAATGAATCATGGCTTTATTACGGTCGCTTTTAACAGGTGTGAGTGGATTACGGGCCCAACAAACGGCAATTGATGTCACTGGTGATAACATAGCAAATGTTTCGACCTCCGGCTTCAAGGCCTCAAGAACAGTGTTTTCGACACTGCTTAGCCAGAATCTTGGCTTTGGTTCTGCTCCTTCAGGCTTCCTTGGTGGTAAAAATCCATCCCAAGTTGGGTTAGGAGTACAAACCGCTTCTATCCAACGAATTTGGACTCAAGGCGCTTTGAAAGCAACGGGTATTGCTACAGATCTTGCGATTGATGATGGCAGCCAGGCCCGTACCTTCTTTATTACAAAGGATGTCAGCGGGCGTAACGTCTATACCCGCAACGGTGCCTTTTCCATGAATCGTGATGGCAAGGTTTTTGACGCCTCAACAGGTAATGTTTTACAGGGCTTCATGGCTGATACCAATACTCAAGTCGTTCAACCTGATGGCTCTATTGATTTCGCCTTAACAACTGGTGGCCAACTGGAAGATCTTTCCATCGAGCTTGGCAACCTTACCATTGCTAAAGAAACAACGCTGACCGAATGGCGTGGCAACTTAAACAGTGGCGGAGATATTGCTGACAATGCCAGTGTTCTTGAATCTGAAAGCCTTTTTGATAGCAGTTCTGGTACGCTTATATCTGCGACCGAATCAACCTTGCTTGTTAACCTTGTACGTTCATCAACAGGTGATGATACTGGAAACCCCATTGATCTCAACGTTGATATCGGCAGTGTTATCACGGTTGAAGCCAATGTTGGTGGCTCAAAGGTCGCTCGAGAATTTGTGGTCGGAGATCCCCCTCCTACGGGTGGAACGACACTCGGAGACTTACGCAACTGGCTCCAAGGCTCGCTAGGCATCAATCGTTCCGGAGCAGCCAGCTCAGAAATGATCTCAGCGCAGCGTATCGATGCTCTCTCAGGAGAAGCCGTAAACGGCACTCTTGATCAGGTTGGAGCAGCGGGATATGCCACCATCAACGTTGCTGGCGCAAACTATCACGTGGTTCAAGATGCAGGAACTGGAGCAAACCAAACTGGTACTACAACCTTAACCTTTGATCTTCTTAACTCCACAGGAGCAACTTCGTTGATTGGCGGACCAACAGCGGTTATTGTTACGGGTACTGGAGCTGGTGGTGAAATCACTTCCGGCGACCTGAGTGCTGCTCTGAACAATCTAGCAACTTCAAACGGTTTAGCTTCGCAGTTCTCAGTAAGTGGGAATAGCAATACGGGTTTCACCATTATAAATACTCAGGGCAATTCATTTTCTTCTGATGCTGGGGCTGCAACGGCTATTTTCAGTGGAGCTATTGCTTCTGCCGCCAACGCCAGCTTTGGTACAGCCCAACAGCCTACTTTACAAGCTGGAGATACCGTTACTTTTGATAACTTCACGCCTTTAATGGCAACTCAAACCCTTACAGCTGTCAGCTCAGGAACTGGAAGCAGTGCCAATCAGTTTGAAATTGGAGCAACTGCCGCAGAAACAGCTTCAAATATTGCAACAGCAGTTAATCTTAACTCTACTCTCTCTGGTCTTGTAACCGCAAGTGTTGTAGGTAACCAGATTCAGCTCTTAGCAAAACAGCCCGGTGTTGATGGCAACTTCCAACTTGCTTTTTCAACAAATACTGCTGGGGCTCTTGTTGATTCAACGGTTGGGATCCAAACAACAAATGCTGCTGCAGGCGATACGTTTGATGTCAGCGCAGATGGCAACGCCGTTCAATCAGCCATGCAAGCCACAAGTGTTACTCCTGGGACTCTGACTGGTCTCACCGATACTACGGGCTTAACTCAGCCAACTTTTGAGCTTCAGGCCACTATTGACAATCTCTCAAACAGCCCCTTCTCTTTCTCAATCGCTGGTGGCTTTGGGGCAGGTACAGAAGCAACGGATCTTGCAACTCAAATCACTGCAGCTCTGAATGCCAACGCTGACGTCACAGCTGCTGGAATTAACAACTTTGCAGTTGGAGCAAACACAAATGATACTACAGGCGTGATTGAAATTATCAGTCCAGACAATGCTCGTTTAACACTTTCAGCATCACAAACAGATCCTGGTGATTATGCCAAACTTTTCAGTACCGCTTCTTCAAGCTCATCAAACGGCATCAAGGTAAGCTTAATACCTCAGAATGGCCAAGCGGTTCCAGGCTTTACTGGTGTTGAAGTTGCAGCAACCCCGGCTTTAACAGCCAAAGCCATTGCTGATGCTTTAAATAGCTCGATTTTCATTAACCCTCCAATTTCAGCCACCCCCCTTGGTACCTTTTTAAGAATATCCGATAACAGCTCCATTGGCTCAAGCCAGGGAAATGCTCTCCAAGGCGGATCAATCGTCCAAAACCAAAGTGCTGGCTTTACTATTGAAGCAGGCAATATGCTGATTGGGGCTGGAGCATCATCTGACAGCTTTATTGAACCTGCTCCTGCTGATTTTGTAAGCGGTGTTGCAACTGGCACAATCATTGATGACGAGCAAAATTTTGTATCTGCTGGTGTTCAAGTTGGAGATTTCATCCGTTTCTCAACGGGTGCTTCAGCTGGTCTGATTGCTCGCATCACTCAAGTGGGCTTTGTTCCTGATACGGTAACCGCAGGCAATATGATTGCAAACCCCCATGCCTTACAATTTGAAATTCAATCAAGCGACAGTTTCCCATCAGATACAGTTCCTTCTGCCTATACTATTCACGAAGCAGCTGCTGTAGATATTGGTGTTAACTCGAATCTCTCAGCATCAAATCCACCAGCAGGTCTTGATACTGCCAGCGATGCTGGTCGTTTACGTATCTCTGGACACGTTGGCTCTACCAACCGCTTGAATAACCTTGAACTTAAGGTTCGAAACAATGACGGCACACAGAACGTCGTTTCAAGCTTTACGACAATCAACGAAGCTAGCGGCGAAAGTTTCCGTAGTACTGTTACCGTTTTTGATTCACTTGGCAATCCACGTGCAGTAGATATGGCTTTTTGGCTTGAATCAAAATCAAACGGTGGAACTCGTTGGCGCTGGCAGGCAACAGCTCAAGACAATAACGTAACTCCAGGAACGAATGTCCAAACTGTTGTTGGAAGCGGAACCTTGAACTTTGATACGAATGGTCGTTTCCTTTCTGATTCAGGTCAACAAGTTCAAATTCAGCTTGATGACTTTGGAGTTGAAGAACCTGTAGTCTATACCTTAAATCTTAGCAGCCTGACCGGTTTTGCTGCTGACACAGCACCTGATGGCAGTGTTGCAAATCCAACAGATGTTTTCCTCTTTAACCAAGATGGCTTTAAGGCTGGAACACTCCAAGACTTTACCATCACTTCTGACGGTA
>CAZJPQ010000039.1:0-31043 GCA_964548115.1 uncultured Planctomycetaceae bacterium | reverse complement strand
TGTAGCAGGCTATAAATTGGTTTTCTGAATGCGGGCGTAGCTCAGCTGGTAGAGCGCTTCCCAAGCAAAAGGCCGTGGGTTTAAATCCCATCGCCCGCTCCAACTCTAGCTTTGATAGAATAGCTTTATACTTTTCCAATTTCACAGAAGTGAAGAAGCTTTCATCTCGACGAAATCTTTCGAACCACTTTTGCCCAGCTCCTGCGCAGAGAAAATATTTCGGAGTGGGAAGCATGGCTCAATAAGCAAAGAGGCTTCTCCGTTCCAGCGCGATTTTGGGCTTTTCCACTCCTAAGGGTGATAAAACAAAGAAACTCTGTTTCGAGTTGTTTGAGAATAACAGGCAAAACCCCATTATAGCTGCAGGAAGCTTTTAAAGTGCAAAAAGTTTGGCATGAAGGAGCTGGAAAGGTGATTCTTATCCCCCAGCATGTCACAATAGGCTCAGTAAAGTAAAACTCATAAATAAAACTCACGCTCAAAAAAGCAAAAGGGGAATCATTATTTCGGCAGTAAAAACGCGATCAAAGAAACCCCCTCAGGTAAGCCAGCGAGTCCAAGGCTTTGCTTTTGGTTATGCCCTGCTTCTGATCCTTGGGGCTTGGATCAGTGGATATGCCACCTATCAACGCATTGAAGAATTGCTCAACCGCACCGTAGAGGATCGCAAAAAAAGTAACGCAGAATATTTTCAGGTAAGCATAAGTCAGATGGAAAACATCATGGAACAAGAATTAGAGCGATCAACTTTTGCTTTATCCAAAACCTTTGATGCTGCAACTTTAGCTCAAGCTCTTAAGGAAAATTCGCCACCTTCTCCTACAAGCCAAACGGTCAAACTCTTTCAAAAACTTCAAGACTTGAGAAAGCAGGCTGGCTTTCGGCGAATTATTCTCTTAACACCAGATGGACAGATCGTTGTCGACTCCGAAGACTCAAACAAACATGGTTCCATCGACCACACCCTGCGAGTTGATCAAAGCGAGATAGAGCAAGCCCTGAAACAAGGAGCGGCTGTCAGCACTCCTCTCTACCAGCTTAGCCAAGAACCCTCTCAAGACAAAAGTTCAGATAAAATCTCTTCCCCTGGGTCAAAATATGTCAAGACCTGCTATGCTCCTATTGGGAGTTTCTCTGAAGCTTCTCCTACTCAAGCAACTGAAACTCCAGCGTTTCTTATTGCGCTTGAATTACCAGCGACCTTTAAAACAAAGATTGCAGCCCTGCAAAAAGCAGAAAAACAAAATCTTCTCCAAACCCAAAATTACTATCGTGAAAAAGTTCAACAATTCGGATTAATTCTTTTCGTTGGCCTCTCTGCTTTGAGCCTTTTTGTAGCTTTTACCAGCGGGATTTTTGCTCGACTCTTTCTTCGCCAGCAAAAACGTTTAGAAGAGGAACGGCGTAAAGCAGAGCTTGCTCACTTTTCTGCCGGCATTGCTCACGAGATCAAGAATCCTCTGGCAGCCATGCTTTCGAGTCTGCAACTGCTCCAACGCGCCCTTGGCGAAAAAGAAGAGGAACATACGCTGCGGCTGGAGAACCAAATACGAAATCTTGATCAGATTGTAAAAGATTTTTTGATCTTTGCGCGAGGGGCTCAGCACGAAGAAAGCCTTTTGTACCTTGAAGATATTCAAGGCGCTATTTTAAGTCAACTGACTCCAAGCCAACAGGCTTGTCTTGAAATTACGGGAAGACCTGAGCTCTGCTGGCATGGCAATCGCCCTGCTCTCGTTCAAGCCCTGGTCAATTTGATCAAAAACGCCGTCGAAGCCTGCTTTGAAAAATCTACTCGCAACTCACAAGAAAAAGATCAAGCAACCCCCTTTACCCCTCATGTTCAACTGCTTTTTGAAGAAAGCGATAAAAAGATCATCATAAGCATTAATGATAATGGTCCCGGGATTCCAGATGCTATCAAGGAGAAACTTTTTGAGCCTTTTGTAAGCAGGAAAGAAAACGGCACAGGGCTTGGGCTTGCCATTACTCAGCGCCTGCTCAGAGATAGTGGCGCTACGATCCACCTCAAAGCATCAGGGCCTTATGGCACAAGCTTCAGAATTCATATCCCTAAACCGAAGAACCTTGATGTAAAAAATAACTCCCCGCAAAAACGAATACAAAAGGAGTCTTGATAATGAGCATGGGTCGAATTTTAGTCGTAGAAGATTACCAGGATATCCGAGAAAACCTTGTTTTAGCCCTTGAAGCAAGCGGCTATCAGGTAGAACAGGCTGCCGATGGATTGGCAGCCCTACAATTTCTAAAAACTCGAAGCTACGATCTGATCCTTTCTGATTTAAAAATGCCAAAGCTTGATGGACTAGAACTTCTTAAAGCTTCAAGAAAACTGCCTCAACCACCAGCTTTTGTCATGATTACAGCCCATGGTTCAATTCCTGATGCTGTTGAAGCTGTGAATTCAGGAGCCGCTGATTTTCTAGAAAAACCTTTTGATCTCGAAGAACTTGAATACAAGGTCGCAGCTGCCATTGGCGCTTATGCCCCGCTTGGATCTGGTGAAAAAAACCCAGAGGGTTTCGTTGCCCATTCACCAGCTATGCTTGAAATTCTTGCCACCATACGCGGACTTGCTGAAACAAAGCTCTCTCTTTTCATCCAGGGAGCTCCAGGAACGGGCAAAGAAAAAGCGGCAAAGCTTCTGCATCAGCTCAGCCAGAACCTCAAAGCACCCTATATTTGTCTTGATCCGCTTTCGCCCAGCGATCAAGGCTTTGAGAGCGATCTTTTTGGTCACGAAAAGAGTACAAGTCGCTCTAAATCCCGTAAAGGAGCTCTCGAACAAGCGGCACAGGGAACACTTGTCATCAAAAATGCTGATGCTCTGGATGTTCAAACACAGTACCGCTTGCTCCAGCTTCTTGAGAAAGGCGAATTCAAACGCCAAGATGGCAAAAAAACACTACAAGTATGTTCACGGATTGTTTTAACAAGTTCGCAAGACCTGGCTTCGCTTATCAAGTCGGAAGATTTTCGCGAAGATCTTTACTATCGTTTTCATGCTCACATCAAAATGCCCTCTCTTTATCAGCGCAAAGAAGACTTTCCTGCCCTGCTTCAGCACTTTTTAAAAGAAGCGAATACTCAGCATAAAAAAAGCCTGACACTCACTCCCCGGGCAGAAAAACTTTTACGAGGCTATTCCTGGCCAGGAAACCTGCGAGAGCTGGAAAGCTCTTTGAACCGCCTTGTCGCTCTGGCCTCGGGGCCCAGTCTCAGTGAAGCCGACTTACCCGAACCTCTTCGTCACTCAGCCTCCCCAGGGGACAGGCTCAGCCTGCCCCAAGAAATTGAAGCTCTTGAAAAAGCTCGCATTCATAAAGCCTTGGAGAATCATGATTGGAACCAAACCCATGCAGCAGAAGCTCTTGGCATTGGAAGGACAGCCCTTCAGTATAAAATTCAAAAATACGGATTTTTAAAACCAAAATAGAGATTTCTCATTTTCAGACTCATAAATGAACCCCATAGCGAACAATGGCAAAACCTATGAAACTTTTCCATACACAGGCTCTTTTTAAGTATGCTTTAGCTATCAGCCTTGGTTTTTTCCTTTATGCCTTCAACGGTGAAGAGATGAAGGTTTTGATAAGCCATACAATTCAGGCTCAGGAAGCTGAAAAAGAACACAAAAAAGAACAATTGAAACAGCACCTGCAAGAGCAGCTTGATGCGTTTAAAGTGATCGAAGAAGAAAGGCTTGAAAAGGAAGATCTGCTTGAAAGAAATCTTGCGGAACAGCGTCGTGCCCGAAGTGAAAAAGAAAAAATCGAGCTCAAAAAACAAGGTATGAAGCTTGCCCAAAAACTGAATAACTACCATCAAGAGCTGAAAACCATCCTTGACCAAATAGAGCAATCAATAAAAAGTGTACGCACCACCCTTAATCAAACCCAACAACGTGATGCTACCGCACGCCTGCTCGCTCGAAAACAATTGAGTAATAAACTTGCTCAGGTTAAAGAAGAGCTCAACAACAAAGACAATAAAAAAGCCCTTCGAAGCCTTGAATCCGCTCAAACGAGCTATTCATCGTGGCGCGAAGCCTTTCTTACCTGGGGGATATACTGGAAAAATTATCGCGAAATAACAATAGCAGACCTTATGAAGGGACAAACAAAAGAAGAAATACTTGCAGAAAGTGAAAAAGAAGAAGCCGAAGCTCAACTTGGGCAACTTTCAGAAGAAATAGCAGCACTTGAAGAAGAACTTGCAATCATAACAGACGCGCTCGAACATGAATTTAAGCTGGCAGCCTGGGAAAGTTTCAAAACGATGCTTGAAAGCTTTCAAATTGAAATCGAAACAAGGCTTGAGCAACTCCAAAAAGAACAATCAAGCCTGGAAAATCAAAAACAAGCTTTAGATGATATACTCCAGAAAAAAACCTCTTAAAAGAACAAACAAAACAGACTTTGAGCCTCTTTTTTGCTTACGAACTCAACCCGAAAACAAATTCAGAAAAGCTCTTCTTTAAAATAGAAAATACAACTATAGTAGTGATGAACCCTTACTTTATTTTTCAAATAAGAATGCTGATATTATGATGGTACGCCCCCAGCTTACAACTCTTCTTCTCTGCGAAGCTATGGCTGTTGGCCCTGGAGAACGAAAGACCCTTTATGGCCTGATCGATCGAATCGTTCACCCCCAATATCCTGCGTATCTTGAACGCTCCACGATCTTTGGACGTTTTGCCTATGGCGATGGAACTTTTGATATTCGCTTCTTAATACGAGGCCCTGAGGACAAACTGATCTTTGATGGAGGCAGGCCTGCTCAAATTCAACTTGATGATATGCTTCAAAGAGCAGACCTGAGCCTTGAGCTCAAGAATCTTCGCCTTCCCTGTCCAGGCTCTTATTGGATCGAAGCCTGGTGCGGAGAAGAAAAATTCCCCCTTGTCCATCCTCTTTATGTCGACCTGGGCAGGGCCTGACCCCCCTCTCATAACCAGAAAATGCACAACGACAAAATGAAGAAAAACGCTAAGCTTTTAAGCCTGAGCTTGAATAAAAAGTACAAAAAAGATATTAACTGAAAGATGTTACAAAAAGACTTGACCTCACTTTGAACTTTGCTAGGCTTTTTAGCCTTCTTTGTTCCAGATCTACTCAATGGGAAAAGAGGGCGTTTGAAAGAATTAAAAAGAATTAACATTAAGAAGTATTCATATTTTAGATAAGGATAAAGCAGGTAGACAAATGGCGGCAGATTACTCTCAAAAAACCTACCAAATGAAGAAGGAAGAAGCTTCTCAACAATGGCACGTGATTGATGCCAAAGGAAAGATTCTTGGGCGACTTGCTCAGGAAGTAGCCATGCTTTTGATGGGCAAGCATAAGCCAACTTATACTCCTCATGTTGATGGAGGAGATTTTGTCATCATTCTTAATGCTGGCAAGCTTCAAGTCAGCGGTCAAAAAAACAAGAAGAAGCTTTATGAACGCTACAGCGGTTACCCCAGCGGCCGTAAGCTTGAAAACTTTGACTCGCTGAACCAAAGACGCCCTGGAGAGCCATTACGCCTGGCTGTAAAACGCATGCTTCCCAAGAATCGCCTTGGGCGTAAAATGCTGACAAAGCTTAAGCTTTACACTGGAGAAGAGCATCCACACGAAGCTCAAAACCCTAACAACTACGAACTTAAGGGCAGAGCTGCTCTCTCAGAAACAAAATAACAACACTTCTCTACGGAATGACCAATAAGGAAATATATTTATGGCTGTGAAGCAAGATCAAGCAAAGTCTCAAACCTGGGGAATTGGTCGTCGGAAAAGCGCCGTTGCACGGGTTCGTTTGTCAGCTGGCTCAGGAAAAATCGAAGTCAATGGGCGTAAGGCTGAAAGTTACTTTCTTACAGATTCACAACTTGCTTGTTTAGATACCCCTTACAGCACAACCGAAATGACTGGCAAGTTTGACACTTTCGTCAATGTCAAAGGCGGGGGCAAAAGCGCTCAAGCCGAAGCTATTCTCCTGGGCATTTCTCGCGCTTTGATCAGCATCAATGAAGATCTTGGCGAAAAACTGAAGGCTAAGGGTTTGCTTACTCGCGATCCACGCATGAAAGAGCGTAAAAAATACGGACAGCACGGTGCTCGAAAAGGCACCCAGTTCTCAAAACGCTAATTCTTCTTCAGCCCCAAAGTGGGAAAAGCTATTACTCCTCCTGCGCTTCAGGCTTTTTGTCTTCTCATGACTCAAAGTCGGGTTTGGAGTTTGTTTATCCGCTCAGAAATTTTCACAAAATCTCTTTGCAAAAATTAGAAGGAAGGCCTTTCAGCATCTGGGATTTTTCTATCAGCAAAGCAACTTCTTCACTTCAATTTTCTGATAAAAGTTTAAACAAAAACTCCCTTTCCTCCTATCAGGAGGAAAGGGAGTTTCTTAATGAAGCTCTTAACTTCACCACTTATTTGTCTTGATTTGCTCCTGCGATTATATTTTTTATGAAACGAACTTCACCTGTGATAGGGTGATTAAGCATAGCAACAGCCCCATCCATGGTACCAGGCTCAAGGTCCATTAAGATTGCCCAAATCTCTCCTGTTTCAACTTCGATCGCAATACCATCGACGACATCATATTCTCGATCTTCAAAATCAATAGCCATGCCCATAAAGACCAAAGTGGGTTGTTGGTCTTCAGGCTGTACACTTGGAGCAACGGCCTCCACAGAAGAACTCAAAGAAAGAATCAACCCCAAAGCAATCACAGCACAACTCATAAAGTAACGCATAGTGTCCTCCTTATTTCGTCCAAAAACATTTCATAAAAACCTGATAAATTTTTCGAAAAGATTCATACTTTCGCCAAGAGACAAAATCAAGCAAAATATCCTTGCTTCATTCCAAGTCTGATTTTTTATGAAAAATATTTCACAAACTGGGAACTTCCTGAATAAAAAGTCGTCTAAGCTTTTAAACTCTCAGGTAAAATCTTTTTGTATTTTGAACTTTAAGGCTAAGAAGCGCGGCCAAACATAAGGAACTTTCAATGCGACACTTTTTATGGCTATTACTTTTGCTTCTCGTCACAACACCACTTTACACAAAAGAAGCACTCACAACATTACCTGAACGCGATCATGTTCAACTCACGATTTATAACGAAGTGGATCTTACCTTCGTTCGAGAACAACGAACCTTGAGTTTCAAAGCTGGCCAAAATCTCTTGGAATTTTCCTGGGCACATACGCTGATTGACCCAAGCTCGGTCACCTTTGAACCTCAGGGAGAAGAAACCTCAGACTTCACAGTCATGGATATAAGCTATCCACCGGAATCTGGCGAAAAGTTGATCTGGACTATTGAATGCGAAGAGGCAGGTTCGTTTCCCATAAATATCAGCTATTTCACTTCAGGAATCAGCTGGACGGCTGATTATCAAGCAAAACTGAACCCCGAAAGGGACTCCATGCTGCTCCAGGGTGATGTCACTATCTTTAATAATTCTGGAGAAGAGTACGAAGATGCTCAGGTTCGTTTAATTATCGGCAATGTTCATCTGGTTGAGCCAATTCGTCGATTGGCTGAGCAGGCTCGCTGGAGTAAACTCAATCACTTTTATGCTCGTCCTAAGAATTCAGAAGGTCGCTACGAAGCTAATGAAGTTCTCGATCTGAAACTAGAAGGTGAGGACTCGATTACCATGGAGGGTGGTGGTGGTATGGGTGGAGCATCAAAGGCCAAAAAAGTTGAAAAGGAAAAGCTCTCGGAATATTTTATCTACACCATCGAAGGCTATGAAACTATTCCAGATACTTGGGCCAAGCGACTTGTGGCCATTAAGCCTGTAGAAGTCTCAACCCAACGCTCGTATTTTTACCAGCCTGAAAAATTTGGAGAAGCTTTTGTACGGGTTATGGAGTTCAACAACGATCAGGATCACGGACTTGGCAATGAACCCATGCCCCCTGGAAATATCAACTTTTATACAATCCAAAGTAACAACCAACTCTCTTACATAACCTCCATCACTATCGATTACCTGCCCGTTGGTGAAGAAGCTCAATGGAATCTTGGGGCCGATCCACTCGTCAACTATCGCTCAAGAAAACTAAAAGAAAAACGCAAGCGCCTTGATTTTTCAGGCTTTGGAAAAAACACCAGGCTTGTTGGCTATGACATGGAACTTGCCATGGAAATTGAGATTCTGAACCACCACGACTTCCCTGTTAGCGTTGAATTTTACGTAAATTACCCCCACCCTGATTACGATCTCAGCCAAACTGGTCAAGGAGAAAAAGAAGACTATCAAACCTACAAATGGCGATTCGAAGTTCCTGGAAAGAAAAAAGAGAGCTTTAACTACACTGTCACCTTTCGTGAAGGCACGAACCGTAAACCAGATTAAACAAACCTTAATACAGATTAAAAATTGATCCAAACATAAAGATCTAAACATAAAAAAGCTATAAACTATTTTTGAAAGGAGTTTCAATATGCGTTTTCTTCTTACCCTCTTAATGGTCCCTTTGCTTGCAGGCACAGCTTGCCTCTACGCCCGGGAAGAGCTCACTACTCTGCCTAAACGGGATTCCGTACAGCTTACTATTTACAATTCCGTTGATCTTACACTAGTCGCAGAACGCCGCACCCTGGCTTTTCGAGAGGGCAACAACGATCTCAGCTTTTCCTGGGCTGGTACTCTGATTGATCCAAGCTCTGTGATTTTTCGAGCCATCAATAAGCCTGATATGCTGGAAGTGCTTGATACCAGCTTTCCAGCAGAGTCATCAAATATGCTGGTCTGGACGGTTGCTGCTGAAGAGGCTGGAGATTACAAAATTGAAATCAGCTATTTTACTTCCGGCATCTCGTGGAGTTCTGAATACCACGGGATTCTCGATGAGAGCATGGAAAATATGGACCTGACTTCATATCTCAGCGTTTACAACGCTTCCGGTGAAGAATATGAAAACGCTGAAGTCCGTGTGGTGCTTGGCACCATCCATCTGGTTGAAAACGTTGAAGACCTCGCAAGCGCAAGCCCCAAAAGACGTAAAGAGGCTCAGAGAGAATTTCGTCAGGCTATGCCAATGGCACCAATGGAAGAAAGCGCCAGTGATAACGCCGCACCAAAAGATATTATCAAAGAAGGTCTCAGCGAATACTATATCTATAGTATCGAAGGTCAGGAAACTATCCCCAATGGCTGGTCCAAGCGCCTGAAATCTTTCCATAAGCAAGACGTTCCACTTTCTTCGGTTTGGACCTATGACACCTGGAAATATGGACAAAAGTTACGACGCGTTTACACCTTTAAAAATCATCAGGACTTCAAGCTGGGAGAAGAACCCTTGCCAGGCGGCAACGTTCGACTCTTCCAAACCAAAGCGGACGACTCACTGGCTTATGTAGCCGAGACCTACATTGATTATGTTCCAAAGGGTGAAGAGATTAAAATTGTTGGAGAAGCTGATCCAAACTTCACAATGACCATCAAACGCATGGATTATCGCCGAGAACGCCTTACTTTCCAAGAGTACTGGTTTCAAAAAGGTGAAAAAGGCCGCAAAGAATCACAACTCGTAGGTTGGGATGACGAAGAAGATTTCGTCATCGAAATAAGTTATCCAGTCGGCAAAGCGCTCAAAGCTGAAATCTTCCTGCACTTTCAAGGTGATTACGAAGTAAAACCTGGGGAGGGTGCAAATCTCCTTCCCCACGATGCTTATACCAAAAAGATTATGGTCACTATTCCTGAAGGCACGAGGGACGAAAAAGTTGAGCGAAATCAAATTGAATACCGCTATACCCTTGTCACACGACACGGCGAAAACGCTCGCTAAATCTGATCTCCAAAAACACACGAAAATAGAAATCGGAGGAAATCATCATGGCTTTTAAACTCTTTCAACCAAAGCTCTATTCAGCCTTACTCTGTGGAAGTGCTATCGCCCTCTTCATGGGTCTTTTAGCAGAAACTTCTCACGCTCGCATCAAGCTTGCGACCCTGCCTGATAAAGAAAATGTTAAAATTCGCTTTGATCATCCCTACCTGGTATTCGCTGAAGAGGATCGAGAAATTGCATTACAACAAGGACAAAACACTATCGATTTTTCCTGGGCCGGAACAACTATCGATAAAAGCTCCATTGTATTTCGCCCCCTTGACCCCGATACACCCATTAAAATTCTTTCTACCAGTTATCCTCCAGGAGAAAATGCTCTGACATGGCAAGTGTTTTCACCCGATGCTCGCAGCGAACAATTTCGTGTCAGTTATTTAATGGGGTCTATTGACAGAAAAACGAGCTACCAAGTTGTAGTCTCTGCTGATGAAAAAAGTGCAACCCTCAAACACTACTTCAAAATCACAAACCACTCCGGTGAAGACTTTGACGATGCTTCTTTTGTCATGGCTTCAGGGAAAAACTTCCAGCGCTCTTTGGAATACGGCGAAGCAAAACGCATGCTTGCTCGTCGCTACGAGGAAGTCCAGCTCCAAAAAGAATATGTCTTTGATCAATGGCGCGATAGTAAGGCTGTCTCAACCGACTATGTCCTTCAAAATGCTTCTGGAGTAGGCCTTGGAGAGGAAGCTTTTGAATATGGCAAGGTTCGGATCTACCAATCTGACGGCAAAGGAGGCACTGCTTTCATTGGTGAAGACTGGGGAGAATTTACTCCTGTTGGTGAGAACATGCGACTCTTCATTGGAACCGCTCAAGATATTAAGGTTGAACGTAAACTCTTCAGCTACGAAAAGAAAAATATCCGAGGCAACGTTTATGACACCGATGAATGGCTGCACTATGAAATCAAAAATTTCAAACAAGAGCCTGTTGAGCTTACAGTTGTAGAACGCATCAACGGGGAATGGGAATTCCAAAACGATACAAATCTTGCTGGAACACCTGTACAAATTGCAGAACAGGAGACTAATGAGGAAGTGCGTTTCAGAGTCCAAATTCCACCAACAACAGATCCTGAAAAGCCAACGATCTTAAAGTTTCACTACCAACGAAAAAACGTTTGGTAAAATGTTAAACCTTACAAGCCCCTTTGATTGCTTCTCACTTCAAAGGGGCTTTCATTCTTTAAAACCCTTGTGACAGATCAATCACAACCTTGCCAAAAGCTTGGCGAGATTCCAGATACTCATGGGCAGCGGCAATTTCACTTACAGGAAAAATTCTGTCAACAACGGGTTGAAGCTGTCCCATACAGTGGAGCTTCCAAAGTTTTACAAGATCACTGCGGGGAGCCATAGTGGAACCCAAGACTTTCAAGGACTTAAAAAAAACCAGGCGCAAGTTAAGCTCGACTTCGCCCCCACTGGTTGCACCACAGGTTACAAGCCTTCCACCACGCTTGAGAGATCGCAAAGACTGGTTAAACGTATCGGGCCCCACATGATCAACCACAACATCAATTCCAGCTCTATTCGTCTCTTCTTTTACTATTTTCAGAAAATCCTCTTCTCGATAGTTCATGGCAACATCAACGCCAAGAGCTTCGGCTTGTTTCAGTTTCTCGGGACTTCCAGCTGTTGCAAAAATTTTGCTTGCCCCTAAAAGCTTTGCTATTTGGATGCATGCCACTGAAACTCCTGAGCCGGCAGCATGGATTAAGATATCTTCTCCTGCCTGCAAACGAGCGTTGTTAACCAGCATGCCCCAAGCTGTCAGAAACGTTAAGGGAAAAGCAGCTGCAGCTTCAAAACTCATCTTTTCAGACATCTTCATAAGATTACGAGCAGGCAGACTCACGTATTCAGCAAGCCCTCCATCCCGAGTTTCTCCGAAAATCCCATAATTGGGATCAAGCTGGTCTTGGCCAGATAAGGCAGCTTCTGAAAAGGCTCCAGCATACCCAGGCGCAACGGCCACTCGATCACCAACCTGATATCCCTGAACAAGGCTGCCAAGCTTCTCAACCCTGCCTGCAATATCACAACCCGGCGTCATCGGCAATGGAAAACGATGTCCCGGAACCCCCTTACGTACCCAAAGATCAAGATGATTCAAACTCACAGCCTGGACCCGCAAAAGAACTTCATCCTCTTGAATTTCAGGAATCGGAACCTCGGATACTTGAAGTTTTTCTATGCCTCCATGCTCTTGTACTCGTATAGCTTTCATTATTTTAACCTTTGGTCCTCAAGAATTAAAAATTTCTGACAAAAAAGATCGATCTTTGTTTCCACTCTAATACTTGCCCTGCCTATCTTAAAGCAGTAAGGTGTAATTTCATTCATATGAATTCAATAATTTCCAATAAGGGCAGAATAGTCCTATGAAAAAAAACATAGCAGTTTACCCAGGATCTTTTGACCCCATCACCAATGGGCATCTTGATGTGATTGAACGAGGGGCTAAACTCTTTGATAACCTGAGGGTGGCAGTAGCAATCAATATTGGCAAGGATCCTCTTTTTGATCTTGAGACACGTTGCCATATGATCGAAAAAGCTGTTCAAGAACGGGGGATTCAGGGAGTCCAGGTTTGCTCTTTTACTGGCATGCTCGTCAGTTTTATGCAAAAAGAAAAGATCAGAATTTTGCTTCGAGGAATTCGAACACTTTCGGATTGGGAAAACGAGTTTCAAATGGCCCTTACAAACCGGACTCTAGCGCCAGAAATTGAAACGGTTTATGTTATGGCTTCGCTTGAATACAGCTATGTAAGTTCACGACTAATTCGTGAAATTGCTGCACTAGGAGGAGAGATTGAAAAATTTGTCCCTCCAATCGCAGCTGATCACCTGAAAAATCGGGCTCGAACACTGCTCAAAGACAGATAAAAGAAAGAATGCTTTTAAGAGAATAAAAACGAAAAGAGGATAGTAATGGAAATTCTTGTGAATGGCCAAGCCAACATTGCTTCGAGTGATGACAACGTTTTGATCGGTCAGCTGCTTGAGTATCTTCGTGGCGAATTTGGGAAACAGCGCTTGGTTGCTCGTTCTTTTGTTCTTGATGGCCAGGAAATATTTCCAGACGGCGACGACCCTGTTTTGCAACAAACCCCAGAAAACTTTAAAAGACTTGAGGTCAATGTAGTAGGAGTCGAAGTTGTTTCCTATGACGTTCTTGACGAATTAGGATCAAATATGCCTGAACTCAGTAAACATGCTGTAAAAGTTACTGAAATGCTTCAGACAGGTGAATCAACCCAAGCTGGACAAGAACTTGAGAAGCTCAACGCATCTATCTTTTATGTGATTAACGCCATCAGCTCTATAAAACAACTCATGGGCATCGATCTGAGTGCTTTGAGCGATGATGATATGAATGTTGATGAATTCCTTAAAAACTTTGCAAAAGATCTCCAGGAACTGACACAATCTCTTAAAGATGAAGATTTCACCATGACTGGTGATGTGCTCGAGTTTGACCTTGCCCCTCAAATCGAATCCCTTGGAACCTTGATTTATCGGATAAGAGATAAGATCCGAGAAGAACTAGAGGAAAATCAAGAAGCAGAAGAAAGCTTATCAACACCAGATAAAGATTCTTAATCCCATGATTCCTCAAACACATAAGCCTCCTTTAGTTTTAGACCAGGCCCCAATGGCACTCTTTCAAACATCTTTACCCCTATAAAACCCAAACACACTCTCTTCAAACAGTATTTCACCAGAATGCCTCTCTATTGAACGGCATAAAAATTAAAGAACACGTTTTTTATGGAACCATCTTCTCGCTTAAAAACCTTACAAGCAAATGCCAACGCCCTGAGTACAAGCTTGCCGGCGCTAGCGCGAGCCTTGCGCGAAATCCCTGAAACAAAACTTGAAAGCCTTCCAACGATCACTTTGCCTGAGGTACCTGGCGACCAAGTCAAAGCTTTTGCATTAAAAGTAAAAGAAGAGGTTAAAGGAGATGGAATTGTTCTTTTAGGTCTCAGCTCACCTGCACTACTATCTGCACTTCAAGAAATTCTAGCACCAGACCAGGTTTTAATTGTTATTGAACCCGCTCTTGAAATTGCCATAAGACTTTTAAGTCAGTACGACTTCACTCCCGCCCTCAAAAACCGCTATACAACGATGAGCTTTGCCGCCGAAGATAAGGAACTACAATCCCAAGTTTCTGAGCTGGTTACTGGATGGGGCCTCTCAGAACTCCAACTTGTGCCAAACCCCATGCGACCCCTGCATGAAAAAATTCCTCAAATGGTAGCAGAACTCCTGAGCGGCGCCATGAACGGCATAGAGTTGCGAATGGCAACTGCCGCCCAATACGGAAAGCAGGCTATTCGCTCTATCTGTACAAACCTTATTCCAGCTCTTGCTGCTTACGATATATCAGCTCTTGCTAACAGCTTCAAAGGCGTTCCTGCTTTTTGTATCGGGGCAGGCCCAAGCCTTGATCAAGCTCTGCCCTATCTTCATGAAGCAAAAGAAAAAGGATTGATCATCGCTGCTGATGCGGCTTTACCACCTTTAATCGAAGCAGGAATCACCCCTGAAATTGTTACAACTCTTGATGTTATTGCGACAAAGGCTGAAATTTTCGAACGCTACTACGCCAAAGATGCCCTGCTTGTCGCTCTTCTTTCAAGCCACAGTGATATTGTTCAATCCTGGATTGGCCCGCGGGCATTTGCAGTTGACCAACATCCACTGAGCACCTGGGCGGCAACAACTTCCATCGTTCCTCCCTCCCGTTTCGGCTCACTTGGGAATGTTGCCCTCCTCAGTTTCTCTTTAGCGCGAGGTCTTGGTTGTGATCCAATTGTTTTGATTGGAACTGATATGGCATTTGAACGCTCAGGGCGCACTTATGCCCAAGGCGTTATCCACCACCCCCAAGATTACCAGGAAGGGAAAACAATCCCCCAAGAACACATGGTAGAGATCGTGGCAAACGACGGAAAAAGTGTTTTAAGCCATAAAAATATGCGCGAATACGTTTATCAGCTTTCCGAGCTTGCAGCCCAAGGAGGAAGTGCTTTCACCTGTGCCTTAGAAGGAGCAAAAATTCCAGGCATCCCCTACAAGAAGCTGGAAGAACTTTTGCCTTCTTTTCCAATCAAAAAAATGAAAACTCTTTTGCCTGGAAAAGCCCCTGAAAAAACAAAGAAGAAAGAGAACCAAGAAAGTTTAAAAGCTTCTCTTCAGAAGCTGCAAACTGAACTGGGAATTTATATTGATGATGCACAACACTTTATTGAGCTAGCGGAAGAGCTTCGTACCAAATTTGAAGAGAGTTCAGCGGAGCTTGAACTTCAATTACAAAACTTAAAACCAGAACTTGAGAAGCTTCAGAGGCATACCAAGATCATTGAAATGCTGGAAACGCTTCAACCAGCGGTTAGCGTTGAAATTCAACGCCTGATCCGCAAGACCCAAGGCATAACTGACCCCTTGAAAAGAGCTCAAACCCGCTTACTCACCCTGGCAGGACCCTGCGTTGGAGGGATGGAGCTGGCAAAACTTATCCATTCATCACTTCAGGAAACTATCCAAAAACTCACTTCTTGAGTTTGTTGAAACTCCAAGCCTTTGCCTCTCGTTTCACCTTCATAGAACTCTTGGCAAAAAGCGGATGCCATAAGACCCAATCCCTGTTTTGAATTTTCACTGGGAAAAACGTTCTCTTGCTTACTTGCTTGAGCCCTCAAGAGCTTTTTCGTAAGCTTCGAGACGTTGAGTCGTTGTATCCTTCTTTCCGGCCTCATCAAGAAAACCTTTAATACGTGATGCTAAAGCTTTTGCTTTCCACCCAACAAGGTTCTCATCAGCTTTTTCTGAAAGCGCTTCAAGTTTTTTCAGTAATTCTTCCGAAGCACTCTCAAGGTAACCAAGCTCTTTCTCCAAGCCAGCAAGTTCATCCTTGTTTTCATCATAAGTAGCGATCTCAGATGACTGCTTCCATTCTTCAAGAGTTTGCTCAAAAGTGCTTATACCCTTGAACCCCTTAAAACTCTGAACAACCTCTTCTCCCTGAGCAATACCTTTGCGAGGCTCAAGCCCAAAAATCCAACGACTATTATCGATTCTGCGCTCTAAAGAATTTTCAATTAAAGCAATTAAATATTTAAGATCTTCAACACTCTCTTCACTTCCACCCTGGGAAAGCAGTTCCTGGGCCTCCTGAAAAGCGTTATGATATTCCTTGTTTTCAAGTTTCTGAGCAATTCCCTGAAGCGATTCATCAACCTTGCGAGGAGTCGGAACACTCACTCCGTCTAACTCCGCCAAAGCTTGTTCAAAAGCACTGTCAAGTTTTTTGCCAAGCTTTTTGGAATAGTTCCAACTATGAGCAACAACAACTCCTGCAGCATTTAAAACAAAGGCTTGAGGCGTGCCGTATGCATCCTTTCCTTCGACCTCCCAATGGGGCAAACGCAAACTCTTGACCGTAGCCTCATCCTTATCTCGAGCCACAGGCATGGTCCATTTCTTTTGTTGAAGGCGAAGCTTTGTTTGCTCTTCATCTGCCATCCAGGGATATTGCTCTTTTTCAAAAGCTGTATTAATAGCCAAAATAATTACATTAGGGTTATCCTGATACTTCTCATAGAGCTTCTGTAAATGAGGCATCGAATGGCTTTCACATGAAGGACAGCCTGCCTGGTAAATATCACAAAAGACAACCTTGCCATAAAAATCATCCTGGGTAATAAGCTCCCCTTGAATCATATAATCTGCTAAACTTAATGGCGGACAGGCCTGCCCAATGAGCTTTGATTGTTGTTGCGGCTCTTGATCTTCTTCCTGCGCTGCCAGCCTATAGCCAGGAACCACACCCAAGATCATAGATATGATACAAAAAAATACGATCCAACTTTTCATAACTTTCAACCTTTCTCACTTCTTTCTGTGTTTCAACAACAGCTGCTATACCTTCTTTTTTAATCTCAAGTTTACCTGGAATAATTACAGTACGAGACCAGTGACTTGTACAAGCGAGGTTACTTGAGGGCTAGCCTGCACTTGCTTGCTTTTCTGTACTCTCCTCAGATTTTTTCTTCTGGGCCGCCTTGTCATTCTTAGTGCGCTCTTGGAGTATGCGCTCAATATATTCAAGGCGAGTTTGTATTCCTGTTTCAGATGTATGCTCTTCTAAAAAGCTCAAAATAGCGTCGTAAGCTTCACCTTTTTTTTCTTTAAGCTTTTTATACACAGATTCATGGTCTTCTCCCTTAACTTCCTGGATTTTTACAGCAACTTCGGCTTTCTCAAGTTTGCTCTGAAAAGCAATTGCCCAAGTATCAATAAAAGGCAGCTCTTCTTCAGCATAGAGCAGCAGACTTGGTGGATCGAGACTATCCGCATGGTGCATCGGCGAAGCCTCTTTCCTAATTGCCTCATCGTGAGGGAAAGCCGTGTTAAAGAAAGCGTCAATAAAAGGATTTCCAAAAGGGATCTGATAAACTCCTGAAATTCCAATAAACCCCTTTATAAGACTGTGATTTTCTAACCCATGAGAAGCAAGAAACGTTTCGTTGGTTGCTAAACACGCCCCGATATGTGCACCTGCAGAATGCCCTATAACAAAAAGCTGCTCGGGGTTTCCTTGATATTCGGCAATATGCTTATAAACCCAGTTCAATGCAGCTGAAGCATCATCTACAAAATCTGGATACTGCACTCCCTTCTCTGGCTCACTTGGATTTGCCAACCGATAATTAATGCTGACAACTCCATAACCTTCCTGACAAAACGCTTCTTGAAGTCTCTTCCCCTGGCCTTTTCCTCCCATAATCCAAGCTCCACCATGAAAAAAAACAAGAACAGGGGCTTTCTCAACCCCTTCTGGCATGTAAATATCCAACTTGTGGCGCTCATGGGCTTCAGCTTCAGGGAAATACAAAAGATCAAGATGCTCTACAATACTTGGCTCTTCTGGACCTTCTTTTTCTGCTTCGCCCTCTGCTTCTAAAGCTTCTTGTTTTTGGGCCTGGAGAGAGCTTTTTGTTTCACTCGATGCTATTCCCTGGGAAATACCAAAGAAAAAAATATGACACCCCAACAAAAAAAAGACAGTCTTCTTGCTTATCATTTCCTCTTCCTCTTTTAAACACTGGGGCGATACAAGGCTAATGTTCTTTAATTATCTTCTTAAAAACCTTGAGCTTCACCATGAACCTTTGGCTTGCTCCACTTCAACGCCACCTCTTGATGACGTTCCCTGCAAGCCCTCATACCTCAAAACACATGTTTTCATGTTTTATAGCTCTTGACAACCTACTCTTTCAAATCAAGGGTATCACGAACTCTGAAAAAAGAAACAAGCGCAAAAGCTTTATCTTGCTATTTTCTTTAAAACGTGAACAAAAAATCATACTTCTTCGATCTCAACAGGCAAAGAAAAGGCAAATCCTTGAGTTTTTGAAAATTCGATGTATCCTCAAAAACAATTGTAAAACGATTCCTCAATTATTTTATATCTTATGTTTATGAATTGACATAAAGCCCTTAAACAAAACGCGGTCTTTTATAATAAATTTGTGTAAAACAACCTCATGGCGCTTTCGACCCTACCTCATGACAAGAATCTTGTTCGTGAGATCTTAGCCGGTAATCCCAAAGGAATTAATAAGCTCTTAGCCAAGCATGGCCATGAGCTTGTAGAATATACTCGGATCTTCTCACAGCAAGATGACGCTCTTTTTCAACGTATTTACGAAGATATTCTTGTAGATATTCTTCGCCAAATTGCACTTTTTTTACGTCGTCGTAATACGAGTTTAAGGATGTTTGCTTTTGAATCTGCAGCAAGCACTCTCCGAAAGCGTTATACTGAACTTTATAATCAAAAAGCAAAGATCAAAAAAAGCCATGCCCCGCCTGCCCTTTCAGCATTAGAACCTTGGAAAGAAATAAGCCTGATACCACTTCAATCCTGCTTAAATCTTCTTTCTTCTCGAGACCGAGAACTTCTTGCCCTTCGCTACCATTTTGGTTTTTCTTATGATGAAATATCCGATATCATCAAAGAAGCTCGAGTATCATTTGAAGAACGGTTTATTCATGCACGACATACTTTTAGAACAAGTTTGATCGAACTTCTCTCAAAGGCTTAAGCTTTTCAACGCTTAAAGCACAAAGCAAGTAATAAGGAATATATTCCCATGGAAGATAAACACTTTCTTAAACTTGCACCGCGCTACATAGACCAGGAAGCAACACCTCAAGAAGCTCAAGCAATAGAAACAGCACTTCTTAAAGATCACCACAAGCAAAAACTCATGAAACTCCTCAAACAGGAAAACCACTGGATCGACCAGGCCTTCTCCCATGCCACAAGCGATATCTCAAGTATTCTGATTGGAGTTCGAAGCCGCAACCCTCATCGAAAATTTTATTTTCCTCCAGTCTTAGCATTTTGCCTTCAGCTTCTTCTGCTTTCTGCTTTTGGATTTCTCATTCTTCAATTTTCAGACAATATTACTCCTCCTTCTCTCGATATTATTCGGTCTGAAGGAAAGTTGCTTGCCAACAAGCAGGCTTTAACACACGAAATTCCCCTGCCTTTTCATACAAGCATTGACACTATCCAAGATTCTCAAGCTCACCTCCAAATTGGTTCAATAAATGACCTTTACATTAATCAAAACACTCGCTTTAAAATTTCAACCCCAACTCCAGAAATCTACTACAATCTGGAGCTTGAAAAAGGAGAAATCTGGGCCCGTTTTATAGACGAAAACGACTCTTTTGCATTCAGCTTTCCTTCTCTTAAAGGAATAGAAATCAAAGGAAAAAAAGCTGAGCTGAACCTTATCGCAGGCAAAACAGCTTGTAAAAACCTGTTGCCTCGAAATTTTGATACGAAAAAAGACACTTCTGTTTACTTGATCCTACGTTTAATTGAAGGAGAGGCATCACTCTCTTTACACAACAAGGCTCAGAGTCTCGAACGCGGAAAAGCCTATATTATTCAAGGCAAAAAAAAAGAATTGATCCCGCTTCAAGATTCGGACCACCTTCATTACTCAAAGCTTCGCTTTGAATCCAAAGGACATTTCAAACAAAACTGGAATTGGCGCTCCCCGAAAATGCTTCCTCTTAGTCTAGAAATTCTTCCCTACCCCCTTTGGAAAGAACTCCTGGCAAAAGTAAACCGTTTTGAGAAAGAACAAAAGCTTTTAAAGGTTGATGCTCTTGGAAAAGAAGCACTGGGGCTCTTTCGCGAAAATACGCTTCAAACCCTTACCGATTTCAAAACAAAAGTCCTTCAATCTTTATCTACAGACCTTCAAGACTGGGTTCAAGAACGCGATGCTCTTTTGCTCTCGCCTTCACTTGAAACTTTTGATACTGCGCTTAGAGCTTTGCTTCAAAATCCTCAGGATCACAGCACCTTAAGCTCTCAAGAGCTCAAGATACTCTTGAGCTGTATGGATAATCTCTTTGTGATCCTTGAAGACTGGAAAGCTGAAGAGCTTACCTCTACAGCACTTATTAAAAGCCAGAATTTTGAGAACCTGATAAAAGTTTTCGCAAATCATGAAAATGAAAAATCTGCAGCTCTCAGTAAAGCAACACTCCTTTTAAAAGTCATTCAAGAAAATGAAACGAAGCTTGAGAAATCAAAACTTGCATACGAAGCACTCCAAAACCTGCAACAAGAACGTTTAAATAGTGACCAAAGAGATCCTGATGGCAGCAAACGTCTTGAAATTCAGAAACAACTCGAAACACTTCAAGAAAAAATCTTACAATGCCAGGGATTAGGCTCAGAAATTGATTTTTTACGTTTAGAATTGGCCCCTCTTGAAACCCAGCTTGAAACCTTAAATTCGAAAATTTCTCCTTTAAGACAAAAATACCAGGAAGCTTCGGATCAATGGGAAGAAGTTAAAAATACACTTGCAACAAACCGTTATTCTCAAAAGACCTTTATTGAATTAGAAAAAGAGAGTATCGAGCTTACAAGTTCTCTTGCGACTCTTCAAAATAACTACAAAGAGTTATTGGAACACACCCAGGAAAAACGCCATGAGCTCAATGAAAAAAATGCTCTTCTTCAAGATATTACAAGCAAGCTTTTATCCACTCGGCTTACCCTAGATGAAAAAGATGCTGAAATTATCGCAACACTTTCAGCCATAACCTCAGGAAAAAATCGGCTTGAACTTACCGAACTTCAAATCGTTCAACTTCAGACTCAGCTTGCTCTTTTACCTCTTGAAAAACGCGAAGAAAGCCTTCTTCCCAAAGAGATTCACAAGTTAGAACAAACGACCCAAACCATTGAAAAAGAACTACTTCAACACGAGAATAAATGGACACGCCTTCTCGAAGAAGCTTCGAAACTGAATACACAGTTAGAGCATTACGAAAATACACGTAGAGATAACGAAAAACTTCAAGCGAAGCTCCTATCAGAGCTTGAAGAACTTCAAGCAAAACTTTCGACAGCAGATTCAGAGCTCAATGACCTTCAAAACCGCTATGCTCTCAACCAGAACTTCTCTCTTTTTCTGTTGGAAGAAGCAGAAAAACTTCGCCAGCTTAAACTTCAAACCCACATGTACGAACAATCTCTTCCTTCTCTAAAAGAAGAGATCACCACGCTGACATCAAAACAGGAAAAGGTAGAAAGCAAAGCTTTGCCCAAAAGAGAGCGTCTAGAAAATCTTCTTTCAGAGTTCTCTCTCATAGAAAAATATGAAGAAGAAAAAAATGAACTCGAATTATCTTTCAACGAAATCCAAGCGACAGAAAAACAAATCTTACGAGCACAAAAGCAACTTCTGGGTGAACAAACCTTACTTTTCAATCTGCTTGAAGACATAGCCCACTATACAGCAAGTCTTCATCAAATCGTCGCATTTTCACGAGAAAACTTCTTTCTGTCTCTACAGCCAGAGCTCGAAAATTTTTACGAAAGCTATGAAGAATTTACCGCTACAAGCTCATCTGATGAGAACAATCAAACCTACCTGCTTTTAGATGAACTTACCCTGCTTGGACAAAGTATTCAAAACAGCCTTTTGAAAGAGAAAGATCTTTTGCAATCAAGAATCTCTCAAGAACTTTCGAACATCAATGCCCAAAGATTCGCTTTCAGGCTACTTAAAGAATTCGCCCAAAAAGCAGCAGAAAAAGAAAATGTTCTCCTACAAGAAAAAATGAAATTACTATGGGAGTCCTATGCTCGTCTTTTTGGCCCAGAGCTTTTCCCTCCAGGAAAACCAGCTCCCACTCAAGAAACAAAGGAAAGTCAAACCCTATGGGAGATTCTACAAAACAATGCAACATCCTCTTCTAGCCCAAAGCCCCAAACTTCCTTAGAAGACTTACTTAAGCTTCAATGGAATATTTTTTTCTACGGTACTGCCCTTGTCTCTCAAGAACTGAAAGAAGACGCTTCGAACAATGGATTTCGTTCAAAACAAATTCTACAAAGAGCTCGTTACCTGGCTTTTCTCGATGCCGATTCTTCTCAACTTAAAGAACTCCATGAAAAATGGAAACAAGCCTTGAATAGCTTTAAAAACAAAAAAACTATTCAGCCACAGCTTCCAACCCCAGAAGAGCAGTCTTGAGCTTCTCCTTCTATTCAACAGATAGCTTTCCTGGGGAGCCTGATAGAATTCTATCTCGATAATCTCTTCCTTGTACTGCTCAATCACCTCCAGGAACTTGCAACCTTTGCTTCTTGAGGTTTTCATTCAGCTTGCTATGGGTAAAAGGGCTACTGTCTTATGCTCTATTTTTTTTGTAGACCACAATCGCACCTTAAAGTAGTGTGTTATAGAGGCAGGACAACTCACCTTGTTGGTGGTTTGTCGCCAACAAACCCAATAAATATAGGGTTTTACAAAAAATAGCAAAGGTTTATGAAACGCAGGGGGCAAAACAAGGATCACATGAGAGACGTCTTTTTTAACGAGACGCCACTGCCCCTCAACTTAAAGCTAGAACGAAATCAAAGCAAAAGTTTTTAGAAGAAAGCCATATAAATCATGGATAGCACTCTGAACCGCGAAGTTATGGATATGGATGTTTTACTTGTTGGGGGTGGTCCAGCAAACCTTGCTTGCGGCATCCATTTGATGCAACTTGTAAAGAAGCACAACCTGTCTCATCCCGACAATCCTCTAGAGCCTGAAGTCTTTTTAATAGAGAAGGGACTAGAAATAGGACATCACCAAATGTCCGGTGCGGTAATGGACCCTCGAGGAATTGCCAAACTTTTCCCCGACTGGAAAAAACAAGGCGCTCCCTACGAAGCCTACTGCAATAAAACAAACCAAGAAGGCTTTTTTAAGCTTATTCAAAACTCAAAAAAACTTCGTCGAATGCCAACTCCCTTTGCAGCTCTTCAAAATCATGGCAAATACGTCATCAGCCTTCAGCAATTCACCCATTGGCTGGGACAACAAGCAGAAGAACTTGGGGTCCAGATATTTAGCGGATTTGCAGGCTCTGAGCTCCTTTACAATCAAGAAAAATCTGGAATTGCTGGCGTTGTCACCCGCGATATGGGCAGAGATCGTTGGGGAGAGAAAAAGCCTCATTTTGAATCAGGCATGGAGTTAAGAGCAAAGGTAACAGTCCTTGGCGAAGGTACCCGAGGCTCTCTAGCAAAAGAAGCTACAAAAAAACTGAATCTGGATCTTGGGCGAAACCCTCAAGTTTATCAACTTGGCTGTAAAGAGGTCTGGCAACTTTCTCCAAAAGGCCAAGAAATCCTGCAAGCAGGAGATATCCTGCATACTTTGGGCTGGCCACTATCCGAGAAAAATGTTTTTGGAGGCGGATGGATTTATGGCATGAGCAAAGGCAAAGTAAGTATTGGTCTTGTCTGCGGGCTCGATTACCACGACCCTCGTTTTGATCCACACGCTGCTTTTCAAGAGTGGAAAACCCACCCCTGGCTCAGTGAGCTTCTTGAAGGTGGAGAGCTCCTTCATTACGGCGCAAAAACTATTCCTGATGGGGGCTATTTTTCACAACCTGAACTCTCTGCTGATGGCATGCTGATGGTTGGGGATAGTGCTGGGATGCTCAATCCTCTTCGCCTCAAAGGCATTCATCTTGCTATTGAATCAGGCATGATGGCTGCAGAAACGCTTTTCCATGCGCTTTTACAAAAAGATTACTCAAAACAAACTCTCCAGCGCTACCAAAACCTCTATGAAACAAGCGAAGCCAAGAAAGAACTCTGGTCTGTACGCAACTTTCGACAGGGGCAACAAAAAGGAGAACTCTTTGGAATGCTTAACACAGCCTTTGGACTTATGACAAATGGTTATGGTCTTCTTGGCAACCGTATGAAACTCAAAGCTGATTACAAGGAATTCCATAAGCTCGCTGAGCCTGGAACAACTGCTCCTACAGATCCTCATTCCTTTGACGAAAAGCTTACATTTTCAAAACTCAAGGATGTCTACTACTCTGGAACTTCCCACGAAGAAGATCAACCTCTTCACCTTCAGGTTACAAGTCCCGATATATGCATTACCCAATGCTATAATGAATATGGCAATCCTTGCCAACACTTTTGTCCGGCTCAAGTCTACGAGATGGTACCAAAAGAAGAAGGGGCTGGCCTTAGTCCACAGCTCAATAAAGAAGGCGATGGAAAAAGTACAGAACAAGACAAAGTGCTTAAAATCAATGCTTCAAACTGTGTTCACTGCAAAACTTGTGACATCAAAGACCCTTATCAAATCATTGAGTGGGTAGTCCCTGAAGGCGGAGGTGGACCAGTTTACACCAACTGCTAAGGTTACTCCCTTAGACCCACTTGCCATAATCGAAGCCTGAATAGAAGGTCTCCGAAAATCATCGAACACATTCTCTCAGGAATGCCTTTTTCTTAAACACCTGGGACTTTAATCGTTGAAAAACGGGCCTGAGAGAGCTTTAACCTATTAAAGCAAAGATGGCTCTTTTCTTCTTCTGGGTTTTGGTTTTCCTAGAAGCCATTGAAAAAGATTGAAGTGAGATTTCTTCTTGGAAATAGTCTCAACATCCCCACTTGGACGAGGAATATGCGCAAGGAGATAATCAATTAATACATTCGCTTCAATGCCATCAGCGTTTGCATGAAAACTTGGGACAATGCGATGCCGCAAGGTAGGATAAGTAACTCGACGAATGTCACTTCCCTGGACGCTTTTCCTCCCTTGTAAAGCAGCAAAAGATTTTGCCCCAAGAATTAAGGCCTGGAGGGCTCGAGGGGAGGCTCCAATTTCAACCATATCTTGAATATAGGGTAACTTTGATTGTTTGGGACGAGTCCCTCTCACAAGCTGGGTTGCATACTTGAGAACATCTTCCTGGATTTCTACTGACTTCACCTCAGCAATAAAGGTCTGAACCTCTTCCAAAGTAAGTACCTGGTTGAGAGGCTGCTCATCTTGAGAAGTGGTTTGGAAAAGCATCATAAGCTCATGGTCATGACTTGGATAGTCAACGAGAATCGTAAAGAGAAAACGATCAAGGGCCGCTAAAGGCAAGGTATAGGTTCCCTCTTGCTCAATAGGGTTTTGGGTGGCCATTACAAAAAAGGGCTGCGGCAGAGGGTACTGTTTGCCCGTTACACTCACCTGCCCCTCTTCCATAGCCTCAAGCAGAGCCGATTGAGTCTTAGGAGGTGTTCGATTAATCTCATCAGCCAAAACCACGTTTGAAAATATTGGGCCGTTTAAAAAAAGAAAGCGGCGCTCTCCTGATCCTGAACGCTCTCCAATCACGTCTGTTCCAGTAATATCACTTGGCATTAAATCAGGGGTAAATTGTATGCGATTAAAAGAAAGACCGATAGTTTCAGCAAAAGAACGAATTAAAAGAGTTTTTGCCAACCCTGGAACGCCAATCAAGAGACAATGCCCGCCAGCAAAAAAAGAAATCAAAAGATCTTCAATAATTCTCTCTTGGCCAACAATACGTTTTGAAAGCTCACGACGAATAGCTTCGGCTTTTGTCTGAAACTGAGACATATGATTTATCCTGATTTTTCAATACCAAGCTTTTTAAGAAGCTCTTGAGTGATAATACTCCTGTGAGAAGACTAGAGCATAACCATAATTTTTATAAAGCTTTTAAACTTTCAAATCAAAAAAATTAGAAAACAAGACCTACGCGAAGAAAGAAGAGAAGAGCATCAGGGAACTGATCGTCCCCCCAAGGCAAAAAATACTCTCCACCCAAAGTGGCAATGACTGGAATATCCACTTCTTGGAAATCCCAGGAAGCATCAAAATAGAAATTGCTCCCGGTCAAAGAATCTTTATTCGTATGATAATGCGCTTGAAAAACGACCGAAGCCTGAATACGCGAAGCATTTGGAGCAAGATGAAGTCCACTTCTATTACCAAAAGCTCCTGCTACTGCTTGAGAGCGAAAAGCTGAATCATCAAGCCCATACCACATGTCTGCCCCAACATAAAAATTTGCGCCTTCTTTTTGAACAACTTCATTCAGCCAATAACTGCTCACTGCTAACTCATGCTGCTCAGAATCAAATTTCGGAGGAGTTTTGCCAAACCCTTGCTGAGGAGTCCCAAGGACCTTTGCTGAGTCGGAAAAATCATAAAGCGTATAGGAAAAAGTATTGAAAGACTGCTCTATGTTCCAGGTATAGGAAAAACGATAATCAAGCTCAAGAGATCCGGAGTAGCCTTTATTACTTTTAAGATCTCGTATTGTAAAAACGCTAGCTTCAAAACCGTAGGCTGAAAGATAGGCATCAAGAGCAAAAAGCTGATCGCTTTTTGAAAGCAAAAAATCACGCCATAAATAACCATCAGCATAGTGCAGAGCAAGACCTGCTCGAGGCATTTCCATATCATAAGCCTTGCCCTCTTTTAAAGAGAGGGCTCCTCCTCGGTCTTCATACCATTGCAGCTGCCTTCCCCCTTGAGAAACACTATCTTGAGGGTAAAGATCTCGAAAGAATCGCGTACGAGGAAAAGTGTTATTGAATTCTGCCCATAAATATGTTGGCCCGACAAAAATACATAAAACCAGCAAAACAATCCGGTAGCACATAAACGTAACCTTTATCTTAGGTCAAACAAGGGAAGCGCATATTACAATAAGACCCTTGTTTTAGCAAACTTTGAGAAATGAGATAGACAATATCTCCTTCTCAACTGGAGCAATCATGCTCAAAAAATTTATATCATGAAGTCGTTCGAAATAAGTGTTCTGACAAAATAATTCTAATATTTTCTAAGCCTATCTTCGAACGCTATCAAACAATCCCTGCCTCCAATCTTATACCTCAGAGACAGCAGACTCTCATGAAACAAGCCATACGAAACAAGTAGCTTTGAAATACTTGAGAGAAAGGGAGAAATAGCTCTTATCAACCTCAAGAAGCTATCTTGGCAGAAGCTTCTTCAAGTCGCTCCTCAAGATTTTCAAGAACTCCAAGCCATTCAGAGAGCTTCTTCTGGGATTTCCAGTAACGCAATAAGCTGGAAGCGATTCGAATTTGCTCAATAGCCTTGATTGTTAAAGCGAGAACGCTCTCTGTCACACCAAGCGACATCTCTTTTACAAATTTACGTCCATTGGGAGGGAGTTCAGATACAGGGCAAGAAGCTGCGGCAGCCACTATTTCTGCGGCAGCTAAGGCACAACAGCAATCCGCAATTTCAAGTTCCGTAGTCCCTGAAAATTCAACAACCCCAGAAAGAGCTATCATAATAGCTTGAAGATCCTTGCTTTCACAAAGATCTTCAAGCCAATCATTGGCTGGCTCGTTTTCAAAGTTACCGACTCCCCAAGCTTGGAGCTCCATGTTTTTCTCCTCTATTTACGAACAAAGCTTAGTTTTACACCAAAAAATAGAGCCAAAACAAAAAGATGGAACTTTAACGTTTTTCTATTGCAACAAATTCTCGCTTTGCTGGCCCGATATATTCAGCTCTTGGACGAATTAAACGGTTGTTTGTAAGCTGTTCTATAATATGGGCTGTCCAGCCACCAATTCTACTTAAGGCAAAAATTGGGGTGTACATTTCAAGATCAATGCCCATGGTGTAATACGTAGAAGCAGAGAAAAAATCAACGTTTGGCCATAAGCCTTTTTGTTTATTCACAAGCTTCCAGATGCTTTCACTTAATTCAAGCCACTTGGTATTGCCAACCTTCTCCCCCATCGCACGCGCAAGCTCTTGCAACTCTTCAGCTCTTGGGTCGATGGTTTTGTAAACGCGATGTCCCATCCCCATGATTCTTTCTTTTTTAGCAAGCTTTGCTGCAATAGTATTTTCAACTTTGCTCATATCGCCAATTTCAAGCAGCATTTTCATTACAGCCGTGTTTGCGCCGCCATGAAGAGGACCTTTAAGCGCCCCGATAGCACCAACAACAGCGGAATACATATCAGATAAGGTCGCCGCAATAACTCGTCCTGCAAAAGTAGAGGCATTAAAGCCATGCTCAGCATGCAAAATAAGTGCAACATCCATGGTTCGAGCAGAAATTTCATCAGGCTTCTCCCCCCTCAACATATAAAGGAAGTTTTCAGCATGTTCTAAAGCAGGGTCTGGTTCAACCGGCTCCAGACCTTGTCGAATACGAGCAATCGCAGCAATCACTGTTGCCATTTGACTTGTTAATCTCTTTGCCTTACGAATTCGGGCTTCAGGCTCAGAAGATGTGCGGTCAGGATCAAAAGAGGCCAAAAAACTGACGGCACTTCGAAGAAGGCTCATAGGCTCATCTTCTTTGGGAAGCATACGCAGAAATTTAAAAACCTCTGGCGGAAGCTTTCGTTGCTCCCGAAGCTCAGAAACTAAAGCAGCCCGTTGCTCTTGATTCGGGAGCTCTCCGTGCCACAAAAGATAAAGCACTTCTTCAAACGTTGAATTCGGGGCAAGATCATGAATATCGTAACCTCGATAAAGTAAAACTCCTTGTTGTCCATCAATAGAACAAATACTCGATGAGGTAACGGTAACGTTTTCAAGTCCTGCTTTGGCGGCTTCGGTCATATCGTTTTTCCTTCTTTCTACACTATTTCATTTCGAGAAAGACTCTGTTTTCATTTTTTGTGAGGGACACAGAAAGAACAGTATGGACACAAGAATGAATGTACTGCTCTTTTAGAATTTACCATGCTGGCTCAAGAGTCATGCCTGGATAACCTTTCTCTGAATACTTTACCCCCAAAGATTACTCTCTTTTTCCACCATTACACATCATAAGAATCTCTCACTACGCTGGCTATTATGATATAATGGAAGAGCTCGTAAACCTTGTAATTTCTATAACAACTTTTTATATATAAGATAGTGGTTTGGGTTTCTAGCCACTCTTTATTAAAAAACAAAGAAAACTTTCAGATTCCGATTGAATACTTGCTCAAGCTCAGGAAAGCTCCTCAAACGCTCCACAACAGAAACCTTAACCCATGCAAAAAAATGTTCTCGCCGTCATCCCTGCACGACTCGAAAGTCAGCGCTTGCCACGCAAGGTACTGCTTGCAGAAACAGGCTTGCCTCTTATAAAACATGTTCATCAGCATGTCGTACAAGCAAAAAAAATCGACCGAATTATTGTTGCCACTGATTCAGAAGAAGTTATTCAAACCTGTGAAAAGTTTGGAATTGAAGCCCATCTGACAGCCCATTCATGCCAAAGTGGAACCGACCGAGTTGCTGAAATCGCTCGACGCTTTCCTGATTATGATTGTATCTTAAATGTTCAAGGTGATGAGCCGGAAATGTGCCCAAAAGTGCTTGATGAACTTATTGAAAATTTCCAAAGCAAGAGTTTCAAAATGGGGACGGTAGCGACTCCCTGGCCCAAAGATTTACCCCTTGAGAGACCAGAAAACGTTAAGGTTGTTCTGGATTTGCAAAGCTGTGCTCTCTATTTTTCTCGCTCCCCTATTCCCTTTCAAACGATTCAGGAAGAGCAAAAGCCTACAGAGCATTATCGACACATTGGACTTTATATTTATAAATCTGACTTTCTAGATCAGTATGCATCTTGGAAACAAACACCTTTGGAACAGGCTGAAAAATTAGAACAGCTTCGTGCTCTTGAGTATGGCCATAAAATCTTTGTACTAAAAAGTTCCTATACTGGCAGAGAAATTAACACCCCAGAAGATTATAAAGCTTTTGTTCGTGATTATTGCTATAAACAGGAGATGAAAGATTAACCTTGGAAGTAAAAGTTTCAAACTTCTTTATAAAAATTCTCTGGGATAAAAAGGCAAATAAATGTTTTTTCAAAGACTTATCAAAACTATTTTTCTCTGCTTATGTCTTCTTGTAGGTTTTGGCGCTTGCTCTTTTTCTATCCATGGGCTGAATAAGTCCTGGGAAACACTTATGAAACCATACCAAGAGTCCCTGGAAATTAGCGATATTGATAAATCTTTTGTTGAAAGTTCGGAATACCTAGGAATGGAGCGCGACAATATTATCTACTTTGAGCGTCAATTTTCAAAAATCTTTCCACAGGAGACCAAGGGCCTAACACTCTTCAAACTCGAAAGACATCTTTCCCAGAATGAAAAACTTCAAGAAGCCCAAAGAAAATCGTCTGTAAAATACTTGGACACCCTTTTAGAAGATACACTTTTGGAAAAGCAATAAAAAGAATTCTCCTTCATTAACCAGGCTAAGCTTTTTAGCAAAAGAACTATATTATTTGGCAAGTTAGAAAAGCTTTTAAAACCACAACGTTGACATGTATTAAAAAGACGCTAGACTTGCTAGGGCATGAAACAAGAAGGGCGGTTAGCTCAGTTGGCTAGAGCGCATCCTTGACACGGATGAGGTCGGAGGTTCAAGTCCTCTACCGCCCACCACCAAAAGAATGCTGATCCAATCAACAACATACTATACACGCAACGAATCTTCTTTGCGCCAGATCTCATGACCCTCAGCATCATATTCGATCTCCAGCTTTTGAACAGCCTTCTTTCTAGGAGATGGCTTACCACGCTTATTAAAATAATGCGTAACCCGACGAATACCACCGTGAGGGAAACGACCTTCCTCAACCTTCAATACAGCCTTCAAGGCATCATTAATCAAACGATGCCTCTTATCATGATATGAAACACGTTCTTGAACTTCCTCTCCTAAAACCTGAGGCTTCATGTTTTCAGGGGTAAAACCTTCAGGGTGA
>CAZJPQ010000038.1:0-31618 GCA_964548115.1 uncultured Planctomycetaceae bacterium | reverse complement strand
GGTTTTTATTTTCTCTAACGCAAATAAACCTGCTTGCAAACACACTTGTCTGCTCTTGAGCTTGTATGAAAGGAAATCTTAAGATGGTTTTTGAGAATTATCAGGTGAGAAAAAAAGTTCCGTTGTGAATCGGCAAAACAAAAAATATCTTTGCAAATAAGCAATAAAGAAAACTTAAATTATTTTTGTATGACGTTAAGCTTAAGTAAAGCCTTAATGTATTTAGAGTAAATCATCATTAGGTATCTTTGAAAAAGCGTGGCTGGGCCGTCAGGACTCGAACCTGAAAAGGCAGAACCAAAATCTGCTGTGTTACCAATTACACCACGGCCCAAACGCTTTTTGCTGAAAGATCTTACTCATATCATCAGTAGATCTCTTTGCTTAAAGCCAAGCTCTTGTTGGAAAGAATCTGACTGCTTATGCTTTTAGCTTTTTAAGAAGCTGAAAGAAAGTCCCCTTTAGTTTTTTTTCAGTCCTCTTACAAGTCCTTACTTTTTATCATAAAAACCATCATAAAAAAGTTATTTTTGGACAAGATCTTACGATTCATTCTCTTGAACACCATAAGAGATATTAAGATTCACCTTCGGTTCAGGCTGAAAAACCTCTGGCTTCTCAGCGACCCATTGCATTAAATCCTTACTCCCCGCTTCCAAGGCTTGAATCAAGTCTCTATGCCCTTGTCGAAATGAAGCGACTCGCTCTTCAAATGGTGGAACAAAAAGCTCTTCTCCGTCATCATCATCAGCATCACTTTCAAAATCGGTCTTACTCTTGCCCTCCTCTTCAAGACCTCCTTCTCTTCGTTCTTGTGGAAAAGCTTCGTCATCACCAGATTCTTCCTGGTCTAACAACACTCCTGCCTGGCGCAAGATTTCATCCTCTTTTTCTTTGCGTATTCGCTCTTCTTCAGCCTTACGGATACGCTCTTCTTTACGGGCACGTTTTTCTTCCGGTATATACTCAACCGCGGCATAATCAAGAGGTTCGTCATCTGGCCCCAAGTCAGCAAGGAACTCTTCCGGATTTAACAAACAATTGCGAGCGTGTTCTCGAATAGCTCGCAATTGGTCAGCCAAGAGATAAAGCTCTTGTCTCCAAAGTCCAAGCTCAGCAATATTAAGGTTAAAAGGCTCTTTCAACCTTGGTAAATATCGGCGAAGCATCAAATCCACAGCATTCAAAAGATTTGCGACCGCACGCTTTTGTTGGGCACTCAAACCCATTCTTTAAGCCTTCTTTTATTTTTCGCAAGCTCTTGAGAATACCTCGAGCTTTGGCCTTTTACTCTCCAATATAAAATCAGATATAAACCAGGGTTAAATCACATTTTTTTCTGCCTGAAGAAGCTCAGGATTATGAAAACGCTCAAGAGAAAGAGCTGAAATATCCAAAGAAGAACTCCTGCTCTCAACGACTTTTTCTGCAACAAGCAAGCCTGCTGCAGGGGCATGCATCAAACCATGCCCAGAAAAACCGGCACAAACATAGCAATTTTCAATTGGGCCTAACCAATCAAAAACAGGGTGGTGATCTGGGGTTATTTCATAAAGCCCAGCCCAGCCCCTGTTAATAGCCGCTTCTTCAAGAAGTGGTGCTCGCTCCATAGCTGCCATCAGCATGGTTTCAACAAAGTCTTCATTAAGTGTTTCATTAAAACTTGCAGGCTCAGCATGATCTGAAAGTCCAATTAACACTCCCCCCGATTCAGGGTGGAAATAAAGTCCTGACCCCATATCTACAGTCATGGGAAAAGGGGTTTTGATTTTATCGAATGGTTTTGTGACCAAAATCTGTCTGCGGTAAGGCTCGATCGGCACCTCGACCCTGAGTTGGCGACAAAGCTTCCCTGTCCAAGCTCCTGTAGCAAGGACAACTTTCTCTTTTACGGCAAATTCACCACAATGTGTTTTAAGAGTCTGGATTGAACGATTTGATTGGTCACAGCCAAATTCAAGCACTTCACACTCTGTAAATTCCTGGACTCCTCGTTTACGGGCAGCTGACGCATAGCCTTGCACGATATCATTAGGGTCAGCAAAGCCATCGCGCTGATGAAAAGTGGCAGCCTGAATGCCTTGAGTTTCAACATAAGAATAACGTTTTTGTATTTGAGAGGGCTCAAGCCACTCTACCTCCATACCAAGCTCTGTCCAAACCTCATGGTATTGACGAAAATCCTTAAGCTGCTGATCATTTGTAAGTAAAAAAAGATACCCCCATTGCAAAAACTGCAAGGGGTGACCCGTTTCTTCTTCAAAATGCTCAAACTGTTCAAGAGAAAGTAAACTGAGCTGACTATTTATACGCGTAGAAAACTGTGCTCGCACCCCTCCAGCACACTTTCCTGTAGAACCCTGCCCCAAAAACTTCCCCTTTTCAAGCAGAGCAACTGAAGCATCAGGTTTGAGTTTTGCAAGATGGTAGGCTGCAGCAACACCAATGCAACCGCCCCCCACAACAATATAATCAAATTCTTTCATAGCTTTTACCTTTAAACTGCAGCTTCCTTCTCTTCAAGCATTTTTTGAGATAAACCCCGATTATAACAACCAATATCTTTCAGTATTACTTCTCTTTTCTTCTTTATATATCTCTATCCCCCAAACTATGCCTCAAAAATTTTGGGCTCCCTAAAACACAAAGCAAAAACACAAAGCTAAGACCTCCTGCCCAGCACCCTTCTCTTCTCACTGAAAAATTATAGGATAAACCCCTCAATTGAAATTTAAAATCTTTACTCAAACGCTTCCTTCTCCAAAAACTAAAAACGTTGTATAAAAGCTTTAAAAAATCAAAATACTTTAATCAAAAGGGCTTCAAACATGGCTATTCGGATTGCAATCAACGGTTTTGGTCGTATTGGTCGCTTGGCAACACGCATCGCTAAACTGCGCCATGAATTTAATATTGTTGCAGTGAACGATCTTGGAGAGGCAAAACAGCTTCTGACCCTTTTCAAATACGACTCCATTCATGGAATCTTTCCAGGTTCGATGGACTTTGACGGCGAACGTTTAAAGGTCGAAGGAGACAGCTTTATCTTTCTACAAGAAAAAGATCCAGCTCAACTTCCCTGGAAGAAACTTCAAGTTGATTATGTGATTGAAGCTTCTGGTGTCTTTCGTACACGTTCCGAGGTTGAAAAACACCTGCAAGCTGGTGCTCGACGAGTTGTTATGACCGTGCCCTCAAAAGACCCCATTGATGCTACAATTGTATTGGGCGTTAATGATCATGAACTCCAACCCGAGCATAAAATTCTTTCAAACGCAAGCTGTACCACAAACTGTGTTGCTCCTGTAGTCAACTTACTTCATAAAACTTTTGGTATTAAAAAAGGTATGCTCAATACTATTCACGCTTACACTAATGATCAACACCTGCTTGACAGCCCACACAAAGACCCTAGGCGAGCTCGCAACGCAGCCCTTTCAATTATCCCAACTTCAACAGGAGCAGGTAAAGCAATCGGACAAGTCATTCCCGAACTTCAAGGGAAACTGGGAGCCATTGCCATGCGAGTTCCCGTTCCTGATGGCTCTATTGTCGACCTCATTCTTGAAACCCAACAAGCTGTCAATGAAGAAAAAGTGAATAACCTCTTGAGCCAGGCAGCTCAAAAAGAACTCTCGGGCATTTTACAAGTGACTTCTGATCCAATTGTAAGCGTTGATATCATCGGCAACCCTCATTCTTCAATTGCTGATTTAACTCTCACCCAATGTCTTGACGATCATACCTTGCGACTTTGTTTATGGTACGATAATGAATGGGGCTACTCAAATCGAGTTGTTGATCTGATCGAACGTATGGCTGAACAAGACGGCCAAAAGGTTGCTTTTACCCCGCGAGGAACCGGTCACTATCGCAGCTTCAGCTGTGATTAAGCTCAAAATACAAAGGTTTGTAAACATGAAACGTGTTGGAATTATTACTTCTGGAGGGGATGCCCCTGGAACGAATGCTGCGCTTCGAGCAGCAAGCCGTTTTTTACTCTCAAAAGGCGTTGATGTTCAGGGCATTTGCTATAGCTGGTCAGGGGTGATCACAGACAGCTATCAGCAAATCACAAGGGAAAGCCTGCACAACATCATTCAGCAGGGTGGAACAATCTTAAAATCAGAACGAACTCCTCTCTTGACCGAGAAAGGAGACGTCGAAAAAGTAATCAAAGGGCTTGAGCAAAAGGGAATTGAAGGAGTCTTATTAATCGGTGGCGAAGGCAGCCACAAAGGAGGGCTTAAACTTGCAGAACAAGGCTTTCCTATTATCGGTATCCCTAAAACAATCGACAACGATGTGCTTGGCACAGATTATACTATTGGCTTTCAAACAGCGGTTCAAACCGCAACTGACGCTATTGATCGAATTCGCACAACGACAGAAAGCAATGATCGAGTCATGATTGTTGAAGTCATGGGACGGCATGCTGGCTGGATTGCAACTTTTGCAGGCATAGCCTCAGGAGCTGATATGATCTTGATCCCTGAACGAAGGTGGGACTTTGATCTGCTGGCAAACCACCTTGAGCAAAGACATAAAACTCAAAAACGTTCTTTCAGTTTAATTGTTGTTGCAGAGGGAGCCAGTGAATCAAAGGGAACGATTAAACTCCCCAAAGATAAACGGCTTGACCATCTAGGACGACCCGTACTTGGAGGCATTGGCCATAAACTCGCGCAAAGCATCGAAGAACTCTTGGGGTATTCCTCTCGCTCGACAAACTTGGGCTACCTCTTGCGCGGCGGTGTTCCAATTGCAGATGACCGCATACTTGCCACAAAACTTGGAGTTTTTGCTGCTCAGCTGCTCCTTGAAGGCTCCAGTGGCATAAGCGTTGGAGAACAGGGTAAAGTACTGACTCAAACATCCTTTCAAAACGTGACCCAAAAACTTAAAACTGTTCCAAATAAAATCTACGAGCTTGCGACACACTTCTTTTAGATCTGTTGTGGTGCCCTAAGATGTTTCAATCAGAAAAGAAAAGAAGCCCAATCAATGCGCCTGCTCCAAGTAGAACATAAGGTGCAAAAGCGGCAAATTCTATGCTTAGAATATCTCGTAATGCAAGATGCTCTAATAGAAATTGCAGGGCATAACTTCCAAAAGCAATAAAAAGCATGAAAAGAGTTGAAAGAAAGAGTGACTGACTCTTTGTACGGAGAATAACCACTGCTCCAAAAGCAAGCAGCAAGACGCACCCAAAAGGGTAGAGAAAAGCTCGGTAAAGATTAAGTTGTAGGTCCTTACGATGGGGAAAGGTTTTACGCAAATTCATCAACTCCTGAATTGAACGCTGCTGCTGTTTTTTCCAATTCGTAATATCCGCTGGCTCCAAATCTACTCCTTCAACAAAACCTTCTTCCAGAGTTTTTTCAGGAAAAGAACTTTGGGGATTTTTAAACTGGCTAAGCTCAAAAACAGACTGTTCCCCCCACCATCTTTCTTGTGAAAACTTTAAAACTGGCGAACGAAGACGTTTTGTCATAGTTCCCTCTTGATTCATGAAAGAGATTTCAACATTTTTGAGCTGAGCTTTTCCTGCCTGCAAGTCATAACTTCCAATATACCAGTGCTGACCAGCCTGATCGAAAAGGGTTACATCTTTGCCCCGTTCAGCTTTGACATTCATACTGCTGCCTGCCCTTCCATCTGCTTGCATATCTGGCAAGAGCTTTTCCTGCACAAGAAAAGTCAATCCTGTTATACATAAAGCCGTAATCCAAAAAGAACGTAGAATTCTGATGCTTCGCATCCCTCCCACCTGGAGAACCAGGATTTCACGCTCTTTCATTAACTGAGTTAATCCGAAAATTCCCCCCAAGAGAACCAATGGCGGCGCAAGTACTAAGACAAGCTCAAGCAAACTTAAAGCATAATGCCTGACAATCGCTCCGAAAGTGTGCCGAGAAAAAGTTTCAAGGTTATAAAGAAAATCAATACTCACATAAAGACAAGCCATTATAAAAAACGCCATGAAAACAGTGATTATGCTGACCTGTAAAAAATAAAGATCAAAACTTTTCAGGCCCAAAGGTTTTAGAACTTTCATAAAGAATGAAAGGCTTAATGAGCTTTGAGGCTTCTTTGGATGTCCTCTTTGTTTTTTACGATAAAAAAGCTTAGCAATATTAAGGTTCTTGATTAATGCAAAAGATACAGGAAAACGCGGACGATGAAGCTGGGCAAAAAACTTCCATAGCAAAAAAAGCAAAGGCAAGAAAACCAGACTTGCCCCTAAGAAAAAAGGAGGGATAAAAGCGACAAGGTGCCTGACTTCAAGTTGAATCGCAAAAAAGCTGAGACCAAAAAATAGGCCTGTACTCAGAACAAGGCCTATCCCCAAAGGAATAAGGCGATTCTTCCCTGGAACAAGCAAGCCAGCAAAAGCCCCGAGAAGTGCAAAAAAAAGAGGAGCCAGAGAAAAGAGACTGCGACGTAAAAGCTCTCCTATAGACTCAAACTTATGGTGTTTTTTTGTACTCTCAGCTTTATCGTTAGAAACTGGAAGGGCTTTTAAAGTTTGAAGCTCTTTGCCTACATGAACAAGAAGTTCTGATGGCAAATCAGCCTTAAAAGATATTCTTCCAGATTTAGAACCAAAGGGAATTTTATGGGCCAAACTTTTGATCTGAAGGTGGCTAGGGCTCCCTTCCAGCTGTCCTTCTTGATTAAAAGAGAGGAAGTGAGCATCAGCAGCACCAATAAATCTTAATATACCTGTTTGTTCGTCATAACGAAGTTCTGCCTGAGAACAGCTCAGCGTTGCCTTGAGTCTACTTTTCCCTTTACTTTCTTCTTTAAGATGAATAACAACACCTTCATAGCTTCCATCCTTAAAGTCACGATAACTTAGACTGAGCTCTGGGAAAACCAACGTACGGCTTCCATTTGGTGGATGCAAAAGAAGATCAGCAAGCGCTTTACGCTTCAAACTATCTCGTTGAACATAAGCCTTTGGAGCTGCAATAAAATTTGCCCAGCCTGCAGGAATACAAGCGGCACAACCAAGGAGCAACGCAGGAATGAGCACCTTCCAGGGAGTGATAGCACTTGCGCTTGTAATTAAGAATTCACCATCAGCTTTAAAGCGCCCATAAGCTAAAGATGTCGCGATCAAAAGCGCTAAAGGAATTAAATATCCCTGGTATCCAAAAAGAAGAGCAGGCACAAAATTCAGCAAAGAGGTTACTCCAATCCCTTCAATTCGCTGCATGGCCTGCATTAAAAGCAAAACAACAAAAATACCACTTAATCCAAGCAGACTAAGCACAAAAAGCTTGATCGTGTCAAAAAAAAGAATTCGTAAAATAGTTTTAGGCATGGAACTTTCTATTCACCCCATAAAATCCTGCTCCAGTATGCTCAAAATATTCAAAAATGAAACTCTTAAACATCTTAGATAAACAGCTTCTTAGGACCCTCTTAAGATTGGTTTTAAACCACTCCTGTTTAAAACTTGGTTCTCAATAAAATGAACCTTTACCAAAAATTTCTGCCAGGCAATCCATACACTTTCATATACTGGCCCTCATAATAATAGGCTTTTATAGCCTGGACTGCCTTGTTTTTGGCATGTATGCTTTGAGCGAATTCGGACTTAGAATACATGAATGTTTTAAACACAAAGACTTAGCCTTCTTTTTCTCACAGGGTTTACAAAAAATGAAGCAAACTTACGATCTGATTGTTATTGGTGGAGGTCATGCTGGGATTGAAGCAGCAGCAGCAAGTGCTCGACTTGGTGCTCGAACTTTGCTTGTTACACTTGCCCTTGATCAGATCGGAACGATGAGCTGTAACCCTGCGATTGGAGGTGTTGCAAAAGGCCAACTTGTACGCGAAATTGATGCTTTAGGCGGTCTTATGGGAAAGCTGATCGACACAACCAGTATCCATTTTCGCATGCTGAACACCCGCAAGGGCCCTGCTGTCATGAGCCCTCGGGCTCAAGCAGATAAGGATGAGTATAGGCGACAAGCAAAATATCTTTTAGAAAAGACTGAGAACCTCTCTCTTCTTCAAGGTGAAGTCCAAGGTTTAATCGTTCAAACTCTTCCAGGCAAAGCTCAGCTGAATCAAGAGCTCCGAGATGCCAACGGTTATTTTAAAGCTCCACCACCTGAGCCAATCTTTGAAGTTCAAGGTATCCGCATGAATTACGGGCTTGAGTTGTTTGCAAAACGAGTCGTGATTACAACTGGAACCTTTCTGGGAGGACGCCTTCATTTCGGTGACAAACAGATTAGTGGAGGCAGAGCTGGCGAAGCCTCTTCCCTTGAGCTTACTGATTCTTTTCGTTTTCTTGGATTAAAAACAGGCCGGCTTAAAACTGGTACACCTCCACGATTGGCAGGCAGAAGTATTGATTTCTCAAAACTTGAAGAACAACCAGCCGATTCATCGCCTCAGCCCTTTAGCTTTGAAACGACTCACGTTAAAAGAGATTTTCTGCCCTGCTGGATCACTCACACCACCCCCGAAACCCACGCCATTATTCAAAAAAATCTTGAGCTTTCTCCAGTATATTCAGGCGCTATCAGTGGCAAAGGTCCTCGTTACTGCCCTTCAATCGAAGATAAGGTCAAACGCTTTGCTGATAAAAGTTCACACCACGTCTTTCTAGAACCAGAAGGCCGACACACGAATGAATTCTACGCCAATGGCATTTCAAGTTCATTGCCCCATTGGGTTCAGGAAGCGTTCTTAAGAACAATCCCCGGACTTGAGCAGGCTCATGTCACACGCTATGGTTATGCTGTTGAGTATGATTTTTTACCCCCCCACCAACTCACAACACGTCTTGAATGCCGCGCCGTACAAAATCTTTTCTTTGCGGGCCAAATTAATGGAACAACGGGTTATGAAGAAGCTGCAGCTCAGGGACTTATAGCAGGGGCTAACGCAGCCCTCAGCCTTCACAGCAACGAAAAAGAGCTTATACTTGGTCGCCACGAAGCCTATATCGGCGTTCTTGTTGACGACCTCACAACCCGCTCAACAGAAGAACCCTACCGAATGTTTACTTCTTTGGCAGAGTTTCGTCTTCGTTTGCGCCAGGACAATGCCGATCGACGTTTGACCCCCACTGCTGGCAAGCTTGGTTTGGTAAGCCAAACCCGAGCCACAAATGTCAAGGCCAAAGAAAAAGCGATTCAAGAAGCTTTAACTCAACTTGAAAAAACCTTTTCTGATGATGGCAAAAGCCTTGCACGTTTCCTGCGCCAACCGGAAATAAAACTTCCGGACCTTTTTCAACATGCCCCCTGGCTCGAAAAACTTCCAGACGATTTCCAAACGCAAATAGAAATTGATGCAAAATACCAAGGTTATATCGAGCGTCAGGATCGGGATATTATACGTATGAAAAAACTCGAGAAAGTCAAGTTACCTGCAAGTATTAATTACCTTGAAATCTCTCCCTTACGAGCAGAAGCTCAAGAAAAGTTTTCAAACCTTCGCCCGCTGACTTTAGGGCAAGCTAGTAGAGTTGCAGGAATTTCACCAGCCGATATTGGTGTCCTGGAAGTCTTCTTGCGTTCCCACTCTCAAAAGGCATAAACGATTAGATTTTTTCAGTACCTAAAAGAGTGTTATCAATCAAAAAAACAGAACCTATTTGGACCGAAAGAGCAACCAGGCTCCCCTTCTCCAGCTTTGAAATAGCTTGAAGAGTTTCAGCGCAAAGAACTTCAAGATAACGAAGTTCTACTCCATCATATCCATCCAAAATTTGAATCAACGTTTGTCTTAAGTTTTCCGGATTGCTTTCACCTTTTTCAAAACATTCCTGGGCATGCTTAAGACAACGATAAAGACATAAAGCACTTTTACGCTGACTTTCTGAAAGGTAAACGTTTCGGCTGCTCAACGCAAGACCATCGGCTTCTCGAATTATTGGACAGAGCCTGATAGCAATCGGCATATCAAGGTCTTCAACCATCTTCCGAATTACTAAAGCCTGCTGAAAATCTTTTTGCCCAAAATAAGCCTTATCAGGTTCCACAAGATGAAAAAGCTTCGTGACAACTGTTGTCACACCACGAAAGTGCTCAGGACGCTGAGAACCACAAAGTTTTTGAGTCAGCTCCTTCACTTCAACGTAACTTTGGAATCCAGGTGGATAAAAACGCTTTGCTTCAGGCTGAAAGATGCAGCTTCCCCCTGCTTGTTGAACAAGAGCCAGATCCTCCTCAAGCCTCCGTGGATACTGCTCAAAGTCTTCATTGGGAGCAAATTGTAGAGGATTCACAAAAATCGAAACAACGACACTCTCGTTTTCTTTTGCGGCTTTATGAATGAGCGATGCATGCCCTTGGTGCAATGCCCCCATGGTTGGGACAAAACCAATGCTTTTTCCTGCTTGACGCAAAGAATCTAAATAATCTCGGAGTTGCTGCTTTTCCCGAATAATAGGAATTGGGGTATGATCCATGGGAATCAAGGCCTCCAAAGTTTTCTTTATCAGACAATAAGTATCATTGTCACCAATATCATACTATACCTTATACAAGAGCTTTTGTATGATCGCTTTTTGGCTTATTTCTTTCTTATAAAAATAAAACAAAACCTGCAAAAACCCTTTTTTGATTTGTGCGCGAAATTGCCACATAAAAATAAGATACATAGAAAATAATCAAATGGACCTGGAAAACGATATCAAAATATTAGGAGATCTTGAAGTTGACCAAGAAACCTTGGAAGATGCTCAAGATATTCTTCAGCCTTTTGAGAAACTGCTCCCTATTCAAGTACTTGACCATAAGGTTTATCTGCCTGAAAATAACTCTTTATGGCGTGGTCTCCAATTCTGGGGCTTGATCAAAAAAGAAGTGACTATTGATTTTGGGCTTTTTTGTCTTGCAGGTACATGTAAAAACTGCAAAGCCTTTGTCCAAATGCCTGGCATGGAAGACCGAGAAGCCCTGCTGCTCTGCCAAACAAAAACCCAAGCTGGCTGTCATATCCAAAAGCTGCCAAGTGGTTTTCGCCTGAAAAAAGCGTATTAGCATTCTTCTTCTGACATTAAGAAAGATGATTTCGTAACTTACTGTTACCCTTCATTGCATACAAATCAAAGCGCATACAAAATCAGAACTCCTTCATCTTGCAGGATGTTTTTATGAAGAAACGAGAGCTATCAAAAAGCTTGGAAAAATACGGTTTTTGAGCTAAGCTTAAAAATTCATATTATCTATAAACTTTAGATAAGACTATGTCATGCTTTAAGGGAAGAGGATATTCAAGATGTTTGAAGCAATCTCAGGAAAATTTCAAGAAGTCTTTCGAAAACTTCGGGGTGAGCACTTACTCAGCGAAGAAAACCTCCAGATTGCTTCTCGCATGATTAAACGAGCCCTGCTCGAAGCTGACGTCAGCCTTAAAATTGCTAAAAAATTCATTGAAGACGTTAAACAAGAAGCACTCGGAACAAAGGTCATCGAAGGGGTTGATCCTACCCAGCACTTTATCAAAATTTTAAGCGATAAACTTACAGAGCTTATGAGTGATCCTGATCAACGCGATCCGGATGGGCATATCAAGCTTAACCTGGCAAGTTCACGACCAAGCGTCTTCTTAGTTGCTGGTTTGCAAGGATCGGGTAAAACAACAACCTGTGCCAAACTTGCAGCTTTCATGCATAAACGTTTCAAGAAAAAGCCCCTTCTCGTTGCTGCCGACTTGCAGCGACCAGCAGCCGTTGAACAGCTGAAGGTGCTTGGTAAAGCAATTAACATCGATGTTTACGCCGAAGCCCAAAGCTCCCCGATTCAGGTCTGCCAGAACGCTCTTGAGTACGCAAAAAAGAACGGCAATGATTTAATTATTCTTGATACCGCCGGGCGACTTCACATTGATCAAGAGCTCATGAAAGAAGTCAGTACGATCGCTCAGCGTACGAAACCTGATGAGGTCCTTTTAGTTTGTGATGCCTTAGTTGGGCAGGATGCGGTGAGGTCTGCTCAGGCTTTTGATCAAGAATTGCCCCTCACCGGCGTCATTCTCACAAAGCTTGATGGTGATGCCCGTGGCGGAGCAGCCTTAACCGTTAAGGCCGTCACTGGAAAGCCCATTAAATTTATTGGGGTTGGCGAAAAAGTTGAGAACTTTGAAGAGTTTCACCCCGATCGCATGGCCAGCCGTATTCTTGGCATGGGTGATGTGGTAAGCCTGGTCGAAAAAGCCCAAGAAGTTATTGATGAAAAACAAGCCATGCTCATGGAGCAAAAACTGCTTCAAGAAGAATTTAACATGGAAGATTTTCTAGGGCAGATCGAATCCATTCAAAAAATGGGTCCGATTAAAGATCTTATGAAGATGATGCCAGGCATGGGTGAACTTCCCCTTGATCAGTTTGATGAGCGAAACTTGCTCCATATCAAGGCCTTAATCCAGTCAATGACACCTCGTGAACGCTCGCTGCCCGAACAAATGAATAACTCTCGCAAAAGAAGGATTGCCCAGGGAGCAGGACGGAGCATTGATGAGTTAAATCGTCTGCTCAAAAGCTTCGAGCAGATGAAGAAAATGATTAAAACCCTTTCAAACCAGGGGCTCTTCGGAAAGATGGCAAACTTCCAAATCAAACGTCAAAAACGCAAGCGCCTCAAGCAAAACAATAAAAAACGCAAGCATAAAGCCAGCCAGCAAAAACAAACCTCTGGCTTCAATCCTTCCGCAATGGCATCATCCCTGCCAGGAGGAGCCCCCTCCCAGAAAGACTTCGAAGCCTTTAAGAAAAAGTTTAAAATTTAAACCGACCCTCTTTTTATATCTCGCCTTTTCAATCAATGACGACTCAGAAAACTGCTTAAAACCTCTATCACATAAAATGGGTATGGGACAAACTGTTCATGGTCATAATTAAAGAAGAGAGCGTGTTGCAGAGAAGGATTAAGCTTGCTATAAGTAATGGTTTGGTTCATGAACACAATTTTGAATAATTGAAACATTTAAAGAAGGCAACTATGGCTCTTGACCAGTATACGAAAAGACAAAAAATCATGCTCACTATTGTTACCATCCTGGGGGCAAGCCTCTTTATGGTAACTGGCACGATGATGGCCGTGATTGGTTCGTGTGACGAACAAAGTCAAGGCCCTGGACCAACCGCTGGGACTTTTGATGGCCGCAGCATTGACCGAGCCTCCTTCCAAACCCTCAGGCAAGTGATAGAAGAAGCATCACGGGGCATGATTCCTGGACCAGTAGTTTCAGTTTTTCCTGACGAAAACCTTAAGGATCGACTGGTTCACTATAGAGCCCCAGAAGGAGCTGTAGGGTTTCCACTTTTTGCTCTCTGGCCCCGTCAGCATGATCAGGATATTTGGCTTTTCATGGCTGCTGTAGAAAAAGCTAAAAAAGCAGGCTTCAAACCACTACCACGAGAAGCCATCCGCGACTGGTATTTCAAAGTTACAAATCAGGAAAACATAAACCCTGAAGAATACTTCAGCAATCGACGCATCGATGCACGAGCTTTCCTCGATGCCTTAGGGAGCCTGATGGTTCTCAATGAGTACGTTGAGTCTCTCAATAACCAAGATCAGGTCAGCGAACAAGAACTCGTTGAGCTCTTTCGTTTTCACAACACTGAACAAAAGGCTAAAATCTGGAGCTTAAATTCAAAAGATTTTGAAGCTGAAGCAACTCAACTTTACGACCAAAAGCAAAAAGAAAATCAACTGGCGACAATTTCTTCAGCCCTTTCCGGCGCCGGAAGCTTTGATCCTGTGGTTGGTCCCATCGAAAACATTCTCCACGCTCCAAGTTTTGACCAAAGCCAGTATTTAACAAGAAAACGCAGTGTTGCTTTCGATGCCATTGTTGCCGACTACGAAGAAATCGGTTTAAACCTCAACTTTTCATCTGACGAGCTCTACGCTTTTTATACCAACGTCCGGGGAGAAGTTTTCCTCGTTGAAGAAGAAGCCTGGACTCAGGAAGCCCTTGAAAAACGTATCAAAGATGTTTACGAAACGGAATACGACCGTCGAGGGGGACAGGTCCCTGCAGGCTATACTGACTGGGAAGAGTGGAAGAAACAAACAAAAGAAGAGCTCAAAGTTTTTCGCCACTACCGAGAAGTTGAAACCCGTGTTGACAAACTCTTACGACTTTTTCGTTCAAATCAGTTGGCCCAAATTCGCAGTGAAGACACCTTTAAGGATCTTGAAGAGCTTCGAGAAAACAAACGCAAGGAGCTTGATGCTCAACGCAGTACTTTAAACCAATGGAAACGCATACCTCAAGTACAGCTTGATTACTATAAAAATCTTGAAGGCAAATTAGATGACCTGCTTTCAACAATTACAACTCAAAGTGATAAGCTTCTACGAGAATTTGCTCTCGTAAACACTGCTGATGAACGCCTGGCCCCTCTTTTTGAGAACCTTCAAAGAGCCTTTACAAATACGAACATCGGCTCAAGTCTTGCATCAAAGGTTCTCGCGCTCCAAAATTTTGTCCAGCTTGAAAAGCTTGAGCAAGAGGTTGAAGAAGCTGCCACAGCACTTGAAGATCTTGAGAATTCAACGGATGATACAGAGGAAGAAATTTCAGATACCCTACAGAGCCTGCTCGATGCAGAAGAAATCAAACAAGCTCAATACGACTTAGAGGCAGCGCGTGCCCACTATGCTCTTGCTCAAAATCTCAAAACAATCATCGATGAAGGCTCAAAGCAAATGATTACTCTATTAGCTCGTTTAGAAGCTCGAATTGGAAGTATAAGCCAGGAAAGCACACAAACTGGCTTTAAAATCTACAAAAGCTTACTTGAAGAACTGGCCTTTACTTTCAAGCAAGAAGTTCACAATGTAACAAAAAACTTTATCGACAAAGGACACAAGCGATCTTTACAAGCAGAAGTGGATTCACGCCAAGCTCTTATTGAACGCAACGCAAAGAAAAGAGATGAAATTATAAACGACCAAAGTTCTATAGCTTTTAACGAGCTTGCCTCTGCATATGGCCTGACCTATCAGCGCTCGAGTGAAAACGATCAGCTTCAAACCCTTGACGAGCTTGCTGTTAATAAAGATTGGCACTGGGTTAGCCAAGTAGCAAAAGCCAAAAGTTTTCTTTCAGGCCACCAGCCTGGAAAAGTGTCAGAGGTGATTGAACGCCCGGGCCATGGTTTTTATATTCTTCGCATTCGAAAGGTTCAAAACGAAGTACACTATGCCCCCCAGGAAAAGCTCAATCTAAGTCGCGAGAGTGCCATCAGAGCCATAAGTCGAGAGCTTGCGAAGCAAGAACTCGAACGCTTCCGACACGAAGCACTCAATACCAATACCCCTGAAGCTTTTCTCGACCAGCTTGTGGAAAAAGGTCAATTAGAATCAAAGATAAGCGACTTCTTTGCCTGGAATGCCCCTGTTTCTGCGCTTCAAATTGCGCCTGCCCCTGATCGCACGAGTGCTTTTGGCTTAAATGATTCATCTCTTTACAAAAGCTTTTTTAATGCTTTGAAAGAGATAACTCCCCAGAAGCCTTTGAGTGCAATCTTTCTCGAAGGCAACTACCTGCCAGACAATCCTGGAGAAAGCCCTTATGCTTATAGTATAGCTATGCTCCAAGGTAAACGTTACAACCAGGAGCGTCTGCCAGCGGATGAATCAGATTTAAGACCTTATCAGCGTGATATTTTAAATCTCCTGCGAGCTCGTAATGAAGAGCTTCGCATCCTGCTTGACCCTGCCCAACTATTGGCAGACCACGAGGTTTCTTATTTCCCAAATGATTATAAGCCGCGCGAAGAAAAATAAAGAAGAGAAGAAGAATAAAGAAGAAACAAAATAAGAAAATCAAGAAGACAAAAGTGGTCTATCTTTTAAATAGGTAAGGCTTCCGCTTAAAATAGCCTCAAAAGCTTGGCTCAAGGAACTCATAGCTCTGGACTATGCCTCTTCATACGGCAAGCAGTTAGCGCTGGTACATTGGAAGATACTGATAGGGAAGCTGAAGCGTCAAGAGCACCATACTCGTAGAGTATGCCTGACCATAACGACTATTTTTCCAAGCTCTTCCGCCATTCTCCTTTTGTTCCTGAATATAAAGATCACGTATCCGAGGGAAGTAGCTTCGAAAATACTCTGTATCCGCATATTGCCAAGCGGCCTGGCAGGCATAAAAGTTGGCATAATAAAAATGAGATGTATCAAGATCCCACTCACGTCGCTGGTAGCGCTCGATAAAATCCTGCTGCTTATAACGCAACCAATTCATTCCACCTTCAAGAATACTTCCCATATTCTTTTCATCCCATTGGGCATGATCAGCATAGATTCCAATATTATTAAGACATGCACATGAAGCTCCAACTAAAGCCCAGCTGTTTGAAAGCGTATTCGTGCTTAGTGAATACTTAAAGGTGTATCCATCAAAAATTTCTGTATCAACCTGAAGAACCTTAGGCACCGCAATCTTCTTAAGATAACCAATAGCTCGTGCAATTACAGAAAAAGGAACCGCTATACCAACTTCCTGGGCTGCCCGCAAAGCTTGCAGACAACACACCGTTGTGCTTCCCTCGTCAAACTGCAAATCATCAGGAACATACCCCCAGCCCCCATCTTGAGTTTGCCCAGCCTTAAGCAGAGTAACCCCTTGTTTAATCGCAGCCCGAATGCGGTGATCATTTTGTGAATATCCATAAACATTACAAAAGAAAGTAATCGCATAGGCATGTCCATGAATACGGCTGCCATCATCTGGTAAGCTGAAATAGCCATTATTCGGATCTTGAATACTGAGCAAAAAATCGATAACCCGCACAAGCTGGCTTCCGTAGGGGCCAGAGCCAGGTAAAGACCCAGAAGCTAGTAATGCAAGGCCAGCCAAAGAAGTGGTTGCAACTTTATTTCCATCTCCAAAGCTTCCATCAGCTTCGTTCTGAAGCTCCACAAGAGCTTCAAGTCCATTCTCTATGGCAGTGCTCATTTCTTGTGTTGCAACAAATTGCAATAAAGCTTCGGCGCTTGAAAATTGAGGATCAGGAATAAACTCTGAAGCCTTGGGAGTCTCTGAAGCTTCACTTCCTTCTTCAGAAGGAGCCTCTTGAGACTGAAGGGAGGAAAAAGAATGAACTCCAAAAAGAAGCCCTCCGATAACAAAGTATCCAAAAAACCAGAAAAGAACTCGTAAGGATTCCTTCATGGTCTTCGCTCTCCTGATTTCCTGGGCTTGTATCCTTAAAACACTGATGAATCTGTTACGTTTGCGAGCAAATCTTATCTTTGAACGCTCTTATTTTTAATAATTACAATATTTTCTCCAAAATGCTTTTTGATAAATCGTGCTCGCGTTTTTTTATGTCTTTCAAAAAAAACCTGAGATCAGCATACAATAATTTAAGCTCGATCTTAAGCTTCATCGCTTTTAAAACTCATTATTTGATTGTTTCCAAATTTTCGCGCTTGAAACCAACGAAGAGTTAAGCTACTCCTTTGCGACGAGCAGCTGCTTTACGACGAGCAATTCTTAACGTATGTTCGAGCACATGAGGATTTGAATCATCTGGAAAATCGCTACTATCACGAGGATTTTTTCCCGCCCTGACATTCATACGTAAAGGCAAGAAGCGTCGCGCATCTCGATAAGAAAGATCAATCCCTTCCGCATTCATTCGACGTGAACGCAGATATGCGCTCACCGAAGCTTTAAAAGGATGCGAAGGAGAGTCTGAGGTTAAATTGCCTTGTAGCAGGAGAATAAGCCTTTCCGCTTGAGTACGACTTAAATCTTGCAAAGAAAGGTTAAGCCCCTCTCCCCCAAGATTTAAAGCATTTTGTTGCTCAAGGTATTCTTTCGAAGATAAGAACGTTCCTCCTCCATGCAATAAACCTGTACGAAGGGCAAAGGCTCGTCGTTTCACAACAGAGCTTTCAGGAGTAAAGATAAAATCATCAGTACTGACTTCAAGGCCTCCTTGAACAAGAAAACCAAAATCAGATTGTCCCGGATTATCGCGCAACAAAGGTCCTGAAAGAGAAGTTGGGCGATAAAGGTTCCTTTCGACTTTCATAAGTCCTGAAGGATGAGCAACAACCCCAAGCTCTAAAGTTCCAAGGTAATTTCGCTGGTTTTTAAATGAGCGGCTAAAAACATCTCCATAACGATTCACAATCAGGGTTTTTGTTTCTTGAGGAACTTGAATCCCTGGACGTAAAACGCGCCCCTGAGAATCACTGATAAAACCATCAAAACGTATTTGAAATGCTCCATGCCGAGTCAGCAGGGAACCGTGCTCGCTCTTCAAAAGAAAAAACCCCGCTCCTCCAATTGTAAGGTCAAGCGGTTTGCCAGTTAAAAGCAGGCCCCCTTCCTGCAAAAATCCTTGTCCCTTTTTAAACTGGATCAAGAAAAGAGGGGGATATTTTTTTAATGGGGATTTGAGAGGCTCTGCTTTCTGAAGGAGTTTACGCCTTGAAGAACCCTTTGAAAATGGGACAAAACGGCTACCAGCATCCCTAGCAGTCTTGGGCATCTTTCTCAAAATAAGTGTATCCTGCCCCACCCTTGTGTTCCTTTTATCACCATTTCCACTCTTCTTTGAATTGGATACCGCGCTAAAAACATTATCCTTATTTTGAGGTCCTTCCGCAAGAGTTCAAAACACGAATCTCCTTCTTCTTTCTCAACTTGCCTCTATTATCAATAAATAGTGACAAAAAGCACTCAGCCTCGCTCAATTTCTTTCATAAGACACTCTTCATAAAAGTTGCAGGAGTTCGACCCAAGGCTTGCAAGTCTCTTCACTCTGACCTAAGCTGCTTCTCATAAAATAATCCTAAAAACACTTTTCACAAAAAAACACTGACAACCTGGAGACCTGGAATGATGGAAAAGCCCAAAATTGCGCAAAATACCCCAGAAGGCATTGTTGATTTTGAAGGTGGGATCCCAAGTTCTCCAGAGGGTTGGCAGCCAGAACTACCAACCCCCGAAGACCTGAAAGCTATTTATAAGCTGATGTTTAAACGTAAGCTTATTGATCCTATTGATCAAAATGAGTTTGAAGCCCATGAAATGAAGGATATTTATCGCTTTGGCTGGTATCGGACGAATCTAGGCGTTTCTGTCGGCAAGAGCAAAGAAGTTGGAAGCTATCCCCTTGATGCCAACCTTTTGCCGCCAATTATAGGTCCAACCACCTTCTTTACAGGAGCTGATTACTCAGAATGGCACCACGCTTTGCGTTTCTTCATTAAGACACCTTCAAATGCAAGCAATGCAAATAAACTCCCAAAATACTTGAGGGAATGGCATAAGGAAGACGTTGCTATCTTACGACAGAACTTTATGGAATGTATGCCGTATCTTGAATCAAGATCGCCGAAAAACCTTGGGCTTGACTGGAATATCTTTCAATACAATCGGCACTATAGAGATGTTCAGCGTGCCCATCACTTATCAGCTTTAAGCTGGCAAATGATGGAACATTTTGAACGAGCAAAAGGCTTTAAAGCCTCTGAAATTGATGCCTGGTGCTCGATTCTTTGTCTTGAGATTTTACATGCTGATCCGGAAAATCCACCAAGCCGTGAGCTTTTTAATTTCGTAGCCTGGAGAATCAAGGAACTGGTTGATCTTGAAAGTTTTAATTCTTTGGGTTATCAAAACTATATGCTGCGCTTTACTTTCCTTGCTTACTATCTTGGAAACTCGGAAGAAGGCTGGGATTCTGCCTGTGAAATTTCAAAACTGCGTGGTCAAGAATTTACAAAATCGCCGATGTATGACTATGTTATTGAAATGCGGGACGAGCCTCAAAAGTTTGCGGACCTTTTCGAAGAAAACCCTGGCGAGCTTTTAACTTACTTTAGACTCTAAAAGCAATATAGAGTTTGGCTCAAGGTATCCAAGCATAGGCTGGAAAGAGTCCTAACCCGTTCTTTTTTGGTCACTTTGATTGAGGAAGGTCTGGGGACTGCTCAAGAACTTCGACCTTTACTTGCCCCTCCTTAAGACGAAGCAACAGTGGGCTTCCTTTCTTCAGAGAGGATGCCTTCGTGACTAATTCTCCATCAAGACCTTGTGCTATGGCGTATCCTCGGGATAAAACTCCAAGAGGACTTAAATTATCGAGCTGCTCTTGATAATGTTTTAAACCTTGGGTTGATGTTTCAAGCAAGTGCTGCATATGCCTCTGAAGTTTTTCAGAAAGAAAATCAAGACGCTGAACTTCCTGGGTTATCCTCTGGGCTGGTGAATGGTATTTAAGTTCTGAAGCAAGCTCATCCAACCTTTGCTTGCGAACATCAAGAATGCTTGAAAGCCCCTCATCAAGCCTTTCTTGATACATGAGAATTCGCTCTTTCAAAAAAGCGTGTTCAGGTAGAGCCAGTTCTGCGGCCTCGCTGGGAGTTGCCGCCCGCCTGTCTGCAACAAAATCAGCAACGGTAGTATCAATTTCGTGACCAACCGCTGAAATAACCGGCAACGCACTTGAGAAAATAGCACGTGCAACAACCTCTTCGTTAAAGGCCCAGAGATCTTCCAGACTACCGCCACCCCGTCCAACGATTAAGAGATCAAGGGGGTTGTGTTCCGCAAATCGGTTGAACCAATCTATGCCCCTGGCAATTTCCTGAGCAGCTCCTTCGCCTTGGACCTTGGTTGGATAAATATAAACATGAATACGAGGATCTCGGCGATAAAGAATTCGCAACATATCCCGTAAAGCAGCTCCTGTAGGGGCACTGACAATTCCTATCACACGTGGATAAGCTGGCAGCGTTTTTTTGTGTTCTGGTTCAAAAAGTCCTTCTTCACGAAGTTTTTCACAAAGCTGGCGAAAAGCGAGCTGCAGCTCTCCCACACCTTGCGGCTCAAGGTTCTGGGCAATCAATTGATAATTTCCACGAGGAGCATAAATTTCGACGTTGCCAAAAATGTTTACTTCCATTCCTTCTTCAAGTTTAAACTTCAAACGCGAAGCAAGGGAGCGCCAGATCACCAGTGGAACCTGGCTTTCTGCATCCTTCAAGGTACAGTAAACATGACCGCTGCGATGAGGGCCTCGATAATTTGAAATTTCACCACTGACCCATAAACCAGAGAAATGAGTTTCTATCTCTCGCTTGAGCTTTGCTGTAAGCTCATGAACCTTCAAAATCTTCTTATCATCATCCATCAAAACCCTATTCTTCAGAGAAATCCTGCAGATCTAAAATCCCATCCTTATTGAAGTCAAGGAAATCAAAAGCCAAGTTTGAGAGGTTATGTTGTTTCCAGGTTACCATGGAAATGCTTTTCTTCGCTTGGTTTTTGAAGAAAGACTGGAGCATAATCTTTGCGTCAGAGCGCGAAATGTGCTGATCTTTATTCTTGTCAAAGTCTGGAGAATCTTTGCTCGGCTTCCATTCCTGCGCTGTTAGTTGCTTATCCTGATTGCTGTCATATTCAAGTATCGTTTGAGCTAAACCTGCCAGTTCTTGAAGCATAAGAAAAGCTTGTTCTTCTTTGGCTTGTTGTTGATCAGCCTTTCGCTTTCCTAAAAAGCCAAAAAGAAGTGCCCCCCCTCCCAGCAAACCAAAAAAAAGCCCGATTACAAATAAGATCTTTTTGCGCTTGCGCATAACTTGAGTTTTCTCTGCGGCTCGAATTGGACCAATCAAAACTTGAATTTTTTCAACAACCTTCTTGATCTGAAAAGGCTTGGGGATAAAAGCATCGATCCCAGCCTGGTGCATCGCCTTAACTTTGTCCTGATCAGCAACCGCTGAAATAGAAATGATTTTTATCTTTTTTGTTTCCGAATGAGCCCGAATCCGTTTGCAAATTTCCTCACCGTCGATGTCTGGCAGCATGATGTCAAGAATCACAATATCGGGTTTGAACTCAAGTACGAGATAAGTAGCTTTCTCACCATGCCGTGCAAACGCCACCTGATAGCCCGCTTTTTTAAGCCCCGTCTCAAGAACCTTGGTGATCAAAGGATCATCATCAACAATCAAAACCCGATTGGCTATAAGTTTCCCCTGTGGACCTGATTTTCGACTGGCCATTCTTCGCCCCTACCTGCAATAAAGAGAACAATTTTTGCTTCCAGAGTTCTTGAGCTTTATGAACACAGAAGAGAATTACATGCTAATGCTGTACATAGCTCCCTGCTTATCCTAAGATATTCTTTCAGATATCAAAATGGTTTCCTTCATTATAAAAGATAGTCCTTACCTTTAAAATGATTGGCTCAAGCAGTGAGAAAAACGCTTCTTAAAGGCCTTGCGATTCTTCTGCCGGCTTTTATTACTTTAACTATTTTTGCCTGGTCTTGGGGAGTCGTTCGAGATTACGGCGTTGTTGCTATTATCAAAGCCCTTGATACCCCAAAGGTTTTCGCAGCACCGGAAAGTTTAACATTTCAAGAAGATATCAAGCAAGAGGTTGAGCGGAACCCTTCGCCAACAGGAAAATTTCCTTTTTGGGAAACTCCTGATAATCTTATTTATAACCTGGAGGCCGAAAAGGATCAGCGCAACGTTTATCTGATTAAAGGAGAGTCTTACTCACTCTTAGCTATCGGCAGTTGCTATCTCAATGAAAAACGAGAGTACAACTATAGCTCTCAAGAGGTTCTTTCTTACAGCTGGTTTGAATATATCCTTGCCATTGTGCTGACACTCTTGTTGATTAGTATAATTGGAATCTTTGCACGCAATTACTTTGGGAAGTATCTGGTTAACACCCTTGACCGTTTTTTAAAGCGCTTGCCCCTGGTTAACCTTGTTTACCCCTACGCAAAACAAGTGGTTGATTTTTTCTTCAGCGAACAAAAACAGCTTGAATTTGATTCTGTGGTAGCAGTGGAGTGGCCAAGGGATTCGTGGCAACTTGGTTTTGTTACAGGCAGTGGCCTTAAATCTCTTGTTGAACGCTGCAAAGGCCCTGTTATTACGGTCTTTATCCCAATGTCTCCCCTGCCAATGACAGGGTTTACTCTCTTCGTATCTGCCGATCAAGTTGTCGAAGTCGATATGAGTGTGGAAGAAGCTTTTATGATTATTCTCTCTGGTGGAGTCCTGACCCCAGCTTCCGAACTTACCAAAAAGCAATCTGGCAGAATTAAAGAATTCGAAAAACGTATGGCCGCTGCCCGAGATGAATGGACTCAAATGCGGCATAAAAATGAAGAAAAAGAGAGCGAACAGAAAGATTCTGACAATTCAGCATCCTGACTCTTTTACTTACGACAGAAGCATCATTCTAACCAGCTAACACATCCTGAAGATCAAGCCGCAACTTCTGATCAGCATTTTGAGGCAATTGAAACGAAAAGCTTCGCTGATTTTCCCCTGAACTTTGTATGCCTATAACAAGCAGAGGAGGCAAAAGAAGCTGAGGAAAACGATCACCCCATTCAAGAGCAACAATGCCAGGAGTATCCTCTAAAGCTTCAAAAAATTCATCGGGCACTTCTTCCAAACGGTTTAAACGATAAAAATCGAGATGATGCAACAAAGCCTTTGGACACTCATAAGATTGTAACAATGCAAACGTCGGAGAGGTGATTCTGCGCCAGTCTTGATAGCCCAACCCTCGCGCGAGCCCCTTTACAAAGTGAGTCTTCCCGCTGCCAAGTTCACCACAAAGCGTAACTAAAGTTCGTGGAAGAAGATATGGAATAAGACGCTCAGCGATCTGATAAGTTTCTTCTTCATGGGATGAATCTAAAGAGATAACTTCTGATAGAGCCTCACTCATACAATTTCTTTTCCCCCTCCTGGAACACATCAGCGTTTCACGCTTGTTTTATGAGCTTTCTTCTGGGTCAGGATCCTGATTTTCTTCTGGGTTGGGATTCTCTTCCTCTGGCTTTTGAGGCCCTGAATCTCCAGTATTTAACTGAAGAAGACTGCGCTCTTCTTCTTCATGCTCAAGGGTATGAGGAAAAGGGGGTAAACGTATGAAACTGGTATAAGCTTGAATGCCTTCTTCTTCTGTATCCTCTCTTAAACGCTGGTCTTCTTCACGGATATCAAGCCTCAAAGTTATCTTGACCGCAAAGGGCAGGTAGTAATCTTCCTTGTCCCAACTATCAAGCTCTTCAATCTCGCTGCTTCCAAGCGTTAACTCAGAAAATTCAAAATCCCTGCCCCTCTCTTCCTCTTCTGGTAAAGCATAAAAATAACACTGAAATTCTACGACATTATCAGCAACAGGGATCCATTCTCCACCTTCAAGGGGCTCCTCATCAAGCAGGTAATCCTCTCTGCGATAAAGCGTATAAAGAGGAACCGAACCGGGAAGATCGTTTCCTTTGAGAGCATAGCCAACTTCCGTTAAATCTGCTTGAGCACCGTTCAGAAAGCGAATTGAATTGCGGCTTGTAACGAAGCGAAGTTCTGTACCTTCGTCTTTCTCTGCCTCAAACAGATCTTTCATGCGAGTATCAATATAGGCATTGCTGAGATCACTCTCAATTAAGTTTATAATGGCAGGGCCTTCCCGTCCTTGTTTCACAAGCGTTGTAACTTCTCCTAATCGGCGAAGCGTGCCACCAATAAAACCAAAAAGAGCACTAAAAACCGTTATCAGAATAGCACTGACAACAATCAACTCAATCAAACTAAAGCCCCGTTGTCTTGATCGGACCTGGCTTTTTTCTGGTTTCAAACGATCAGGTTTTTGGAGTTTTGCCCTCATCCCTGCTCCCCCGTATTTTCGTCAGGATTTTGAGAATCCGGCGCTGGTTGCTCTGCAGGCGGCGGTTCTGGCTGCTCTGGCTGATACGGGTCCTGGTCTTCGGCATCGGGCCTGAAGGAATCAAAATCAAGGAAACTCACAAGCGTAATTTTACGAGGGTTAAAAGCTGCCTGTGAACGAGGGTCATCCTCATCATAATCTTCTTCCTCCTCTGTTCGCTCATCTCTCGATTGCCCGGGGACATTCAACTCCAGACGAATCCGCATCAGACGAGCCGCTGGTAATTCCTGCAATTCTTCTGGAGAGACCGCACCACTTTCGTTTTCTCGTCCTCTCCGCGTTACCTCTTGATATTCATCCTCACCAAAATCTGGCTCGTTCCCATCTTCATGAGGTCCATACCCCCCGTGCTTATTATAGAGTACAACTTCCTTTTTCCATTCGTATTCCCAACGCTCAAAATCTTCAAGCTGACGATCAGTATAAAGATCTTCTTGCCCCATATTTTCAAGAAACTCTCGAAAATTCCCCTGCCCACTTAACAAAGCCGTTCCATCGCCCTCAAAAGAAGGAAACTCCTGGCTTGAAAGCTCGTTCATAATGACATTGGCAATCCATTGTCCATTAATAGTCTCACGGGATTGCCGAAATGACAAAGTTGCGCGGCTGACCATATCACTCAAGGGAAGGAGAACCGTTGCAATAATGACAAGCGCAATCACAAGCTCAAGCAACGTAAGCCCCTGCTTGCGAAGACGTGAAGAGCGAGCACCTCTTGGGTTCTTCTTAAAATCAAATCTCATGATTCAGACTTTCCCATCCAGACAACCAGTATCTATCAGGAATCATATTGATTTTATAACGAGTCGGTTGCTTGTTAATAACGAGAATCAGAGATCGGTTCTTCCACTTCTTTAGTGCCCTGGTAAATATGGGGCGTTCCTGTTAATGGGTTCATCTCAATACTTAAGTATTCATCGTTCCGACTGTAAAGCCTTACAACATGGCCCGTTGAAGAACCGATTGGCCGAACATCAATTTCAATTTGTCCAGAATCATAGCTTTCACCATCATAGGTTTGCACGGAATCAAGCCAAACGGAAGACCCCTCTCGATCTCCTGGCTCCCCAATGTTAAAGGTTGCCTGCATATGGAACTCGGCATCCTCTTCATCAAATTCTTCTGGGACTTCATTATCTCGAGTATCGGGTTTTTCAGGCACAAGCAGATAGATTTGCTGATTATCGAAATCATAAACCAACCGAACCAGCCGCCCAGTAATTCCAGCCTGTTGCTTTGAACGCTCCATGGTTCCTGCCACACGCCTTGCTAATGAACGAATCTCATAATCCGGGCCACTTCCCAAACCTGCAGAACTCAAAGTCATGGCTGCAAAAAGAGCAAGAATCACTACAACCACCATCAGCTCAACCAGCGAAAAAGCCCTTGAATGCATCCTTCTTCTTAAAAAATTTCTTCTTAAAAAAGCAGAAAAAATTCTCGACTCTAAGCAGGCTTTCATTATGAAACTTATCCCTTACTCTTCTTCTTGACTAGGAAGCACAACTCCCTCTTCAGGGGTATAGTAAACGTCATCACTCTCGTTACCCTCTTCTTTCCCAGCAGAGCGAATTTCATAAGAATCACCATCACCAGGGTAGTACTCATAAGGGTTGCCCCATGGGTCGTTCTCTGGAATTCTCACTCCTTTTAACTCTTCAAGATCAATCAACTCTGCTGGCAATTCACCATATTTCAGAAGGTAAGTATCAATATTATCTCGCATGCCTTTTATTTCAGTGGCTGCCCGAGTAAAACGAGCATCATCAGCCCCACCTCGAAAGACAATAACCGCTGTCGTTCCAAGAACTCCAAGAATAACAATCACCACCATCAGCTCAATCAAACTAAAACCAGCTTGGGCGCGCTTTGTTTTCAACTCAGACTTTTTGTTCTTCTGAAAATATTTCATCACATATCTCCTCTACTTAAAATTAGGTTTTATCCTTTTCAGATTTTCTTTGCGTTTGCTTCCTTACGTGTAAAAAAGCTTTTTGACTACCCTTCAGCTTTTCTGTGCTTTCAATTGTAAAGGCCTTTGTCTTAAACTCAAAAGCTTTCCTGATAACTCCTGTAACCTTACTCTTTTTTTTCTCTTCCTTAAATCAGCGAACACCACCGCTTGAAATTTGCATCAAAGGCAGCATCACAGAAGCAATAATTCCTCCAACAACAACTGCCATAAAAACAATCATGATCGGCTCAATCACTGAAGTCATGCGTTGTACAGCAAGGTCGACCTCTTCGTCATAGGCCTTTGAAATACGATCAAGCAGCTCCTCAAGCTCTCCAGTCTGCTCCCCTACCGCTATCATATACCCAACAACCGGTGGGAAAAACCCTGACTTCTTAATTGGAGTTGAAATATCCGTTCCTTCAATAATCGAATCGTGCACCTTTTCAATCACCCGAGACATGGCCAGATTCCCCACAACATCCTTTACAATTTTAAGACTATCCAAGGCCGGCAAGCCTGACTTCAGCAAAACTGAAAAGGTTGTCGAAAAACGACTCACTGAAGTTTTCGTAAAAAGCGAACCAAGAATCGGGGCTCTCAGCATGAATCGATCCCAGGCGTAGTGCCCCTTGTCGGTTGACTTCCAAGCCTGGAAAAGAGCCCACGCGCTAAGTGCTGCCAGTAAAAAAACATACCAGAACTCTGTAAGAAGATCCGCTGCTCCTGTAACAATTTGAGTGGGAAGCGGTTTTGGAATCTCTTGTTCTTCAAGGATCTGAGTAATATCGGGCACGACAAAGACCATCAAATAAATGACCACGGCAACTGAAATACAAATCATAATGCCAGGATAAGTCAAGGCCGAGACAATCTTTGCCCGCAGCCGAGTTTGCTTTTGCATGAAATCAGCGAGACGGGTCAACACCTCATCAAGCTCACCAGAAGCTTCTCCTGCCTTAACCATACTACGATAAAGAGGAGCGAAATAGCTGGGGTGATCCGCTAAGGCATCCCCAAAATCCGTTCCAGAAGAAATTTTTTCTCGAATATCTCGGATCACGGTTTGCAGAGCTTTTTCCTGCACCTGCTCAATGAGAGCGTTTAAAGACTGAACCAGTGGGATGCCCGCTTTTAAAAGAGTTGCAAGCTGACGTGTAAACTGCCCTACTCCTGCTTGACGCTTGCCCCGGCCCAGCTCGATGCGAGGAAGAAAACTCAAAGCACTCTTCTTTTGGCCTTCCTTCTTCTTTTTTTCGCCAACAGGTTCAAGCTCTGTGACATAAATCTTGCGTGTACGCAGCTTTTCACGTGCATCACGTGGCGTTTCAGCATCAATGACGCCAGTACAGTTCTTGGCTCGCCCGTCAAGGCCCTTGTACTCGAAAACGGGCATTCTTTATCTTTCTCTCATAAGTAATTAGCAAAAAAATGAGCAAAAAAGCAAATAGCTATGTGTATCAAAAGACTATAGAGGTTGTTTACTCTACACCTGCACCTTTTATACGTCTTTCCACTTCATTATGTTGGTTTTTTTCTCTTTTTCTTAAGCTCTCTTACGTTTCAAGCTCACGATATTTTGAAGCTTCTTATCTGCTTGTCTTATTGTTCAAGTTTCAGAGCTTAATATTTTCATTTTTTTTCGAATCTGAAACAGTTGGAAAATATAGGGGATAATCGAAAAAACACTGACAATTGCACAGCTCAAGACAAGCCCCAGGATCAGCCAATCAAAAAGCGCAAAAAGCTGATCAGTACGGTAAAAACGAATTAACCACCAATCGAAAAAACGCAAGCCCTCAAGCAAGATCACCAACAAAACAGCTACGAATTGAAGTGTTGTTTTCACTTTCCCAATAAACTTCGCCTGAAGCGCAACTCCATAGCGAAGGGCCTGGGGACGGATGTAAAAGTGCTGAGTACACTCTCGTAACACAAAGGGCAAAACAAGCCACCAGGGAATGAGGCTTGCGAATGCAAACGTAAAAAAAACCAGCAAAAAGAAAAAGGCGTCTGCAATCGGATCAAAAAGCTTTCCAAAATCAGAGTTCGTGCCCTGCTTACGGGCAACATAACCATCAAAAAAATCACTCAGCATAGCCAGCAGCACAAAAAGAAATGCAAATGCAAAACCAAGCAGGCTGTGATCAAGAAAAGTAAGCATAAAGAAAGCGGCTAATAAAAAACGCGAGGCCGTTAGAAGGTTTGCAAGATGCATAACTCCCCCCCTTCCTTCTCCTGAAACTGCCTTTTTATTGTGCTTTCTCAGCAGGCCCTTCAATGAGAATCCTAATCCAAATCCTGTTTCTCTTCGTACCAGGCCATCTGAATCGCTTCAAGAATCTTTTCTTTTGAACCACTCTTCTCACCTTCAAAACCAGGCAGCTCAGTAACCCAGGCATAAAGGTCTGTAAACCGAACACTCAAAGGGTCCTTGTCAGGAAACTGTTCCAGCAAACGTAAAGCAATTTCTTCTGTATCAGTCCAGGTTATACGCATACCTCTGAACTCCTTATTTTTATACATTTATGATTGAGCATATGCTTCATGCTCGCTTAGCCTTATAAGATTTCCCACAAGTGTAGCTTAGAAAGGTTCAACCATAAAGGTCTTTCAAAATCTTCAGAGAACTTCTTTTTAAAAACTCTGCAACCCAAAGAAATTTTAAAATACCCTTATAACTACTCTATCTCCAACGTGTTACCACAAAACCTGAGAAACAACCTTACTCATTGATTGCCTGAAAGAACAAAGCAAGCTAAAAGTCGAGAGGGCTATGATTGTAATCGCTCGTTGTTCAAGATTCTGACTTTCAATAAAGGCTTCATGTTCTTATCAGTCTTTAAAACCAAAAGGATATTTCATGCACTTTCGACCAGCCTTACTTTTGATGTTTGCCGCAACCTTTGGAAGCGCTTTGTTCGCAGCTCATTTTCCATCGCTTTCAGAAAACACCCTCCTGATCCAAATGAGAGAAGAACTTAAGACAAAAGGAGGATCGCTGCTCAAAGGAAGCTTCCAGGGCCTGCGTTCAGGCAAGTATACTTTTCTTGATGATGAACTTGGCACTCTTAAAGTAGCGCCAAAAGACCTTGCTGCCTTGAGCCTTTCAGAAGAGATTCAGGTTTTCTTCCAGCGTACCGAAGAAGATTCCATCCACCTTGGCAAGCTTGATGGCCAAGGCCAGTACATCACCGCTGGAGATCAGCGCATACCCTTCACTGATGACAACTTCTTCAGGGTTGAACGAGAAGAGTACAGCTTATGGCAGCGGGAAGGGCGCCTTTCCTTTGGTTTTGATCTGAGTGAAGGCAACAGTCGAGGTTTTGGCTATGCTGGAAATGCCAGCTTTAAACTTTCCTACCGACGCCATGCTTTCCGGGCCAGCCTTGATGGCGCTTATGCTGAAGAGTTCGGCAAACGAAGCAGTCAATACGCCCAGATGACGCTTGAATACAATTACCTTTTAGGCGACACCTTTGGAGCTTATATCCGTAAAAACCTTGAACACGACGCCTTTAAAGCGATTCAAATCAAAAACACGGATATCCTGGGGTTGAATAAGTACATCTTCAAGCAAGCCTCCATGGCATGGCGGGTAGAAGCCGGTTATGCCTTGACCACTGAAAACCGTAAGGATCTACCAAATGAAGTCTATGGCTCTGCACAGGTTGGAACTTTCTTTGAAGTTCAGGCCCTGGAAAAGATCAAACTTGAAGCTAAGAGTGACCTCTTCTGGGAGCTCTTTTCTGGCAGCAAAGACAACCTTGAAATGATCAGCCGTCTTGCCGTTCATCTTCAGACATGGGAGAACTTCACAACAAGCCTTGCTTTCCAACACAGCTTTGACAATCAGCCGCCAGCCGGGCAGCGGCGCAGCGATTTGAAAATCCACTTCCTCTTGGGCTGGAGTTTTTAAGCAAGAGGAAACAGGCTCTTCGCTATGGCGCCGAAACGGAGACTTTGGAGCAAGAGCGGAGTGCCGGGGTTGGCACTCTGCGGAGTGGAGAAGCCCCTTACCATAGCGCTCAAACGAAGGGCTATTATGCAACCCTTTGAAGTGGGAGGCTTTGGAGTGAGAGGTGCAGCCCCCAAGCTGCACCGAAACGGAAAAGCTCCAAGTGTTCGTTAGGGGCTTTTAGAGTCCTATTTTGCAACCACAGTACGGCATTTTTCAGCCGCTGTTTTAGAGTTGTAACCTATTTGTAAATAATGACTTACAAATGCAACCAAAAATGTTTGGCCGGTTGCAAAATTCGTTAATTATTTTGTTGTGTGACGACCTCGAGAAAGGGACAGCTTCTCCGCTTCAAAGCGATTCACTGGATCGCTTTTCTCGCTCCGAAGGGTTGCAAAAATCCATAATTATTTGAGGGTTTTACGCTCATAAAACTTTGGAGCTTTTCCGTTTCACGGAGTGCCCCCAGCACTCCGTTCCCACTGCAAAGGGTTGCAAAATGTCATAATTATTTGAGGGTTTTACGCCAAGAAAAGCCTTTGCCTAAAACGTGACTTTAGTCACTTTTTGCCTCAGGAAGAAGTTAAGCTTTTGATCTTCGTGATAATCGTATCGTTGCTTTCTGGCATAACGACCAGGTCATCGGCGCCGCGGTTTTTAAACTCTTGGTGTTTTTGGGGGCTGCGTTTTGAGGTGAAGACCAAAAGCTTTGGAAAGGTCGGGTGCTGGCAGGAAAGAGCATAGCATTTATCAAGGAAGTGCTCGTCTAAAAGAATAATGTCTATGCTGATCACTTCCAAATAAGAGTGGAGGAAGTGAGTGTTCTCAACGACTCTGTGCTTCTTCGTTTTAGCACGATTTTGTGATAAAAAGCTTTTCCACTTCGCAGAGTGCCCCCAGCACTCTGCTCCCGCTCCAAAGTCCCACTTCGAAGTGCCTTCTCTGCGCAGAACCTGGGCAAAGGTGGTTCGAAAGATTTCGTCGAGATG
>CAZJPQ010000037.1:0-32483 GCA_964548115.1 uncultured Planctomycetaceae bacterium | reverse complement strand
GTCACACTTCGGAATGGGAGCAGTGATCCAGTGAATCACTGCGAAATGGAGAAGCCTTAATCAAGAGAATCCGACCCTTTCTTGAGGTGATCATACAACAAAATAATTAACGAATTTTGCAACCCTTCGACGAGACTTTGGAGCGGGAGCGGAGTGCTGGGAGCACTCCGTGAAACGGAAAAGCTCCAAAGTTTTATGAGCGTAAAACTTTCAAATAATTATGACATTTTGCAACCACCCAACCACTTTTGGTTGCATTTGTAAGTTGCTATTTTCAAATAGGTTACAACTCTAAAACAGCGGCTGAAAAACACTCGAGTGTGGTTGCAAAATACCCCTTCGTTTGAGTGCTATGGTAAGGGGCTTCTCCACTCCGCAGAGTGCCAACCCCGGCACTCCGCTCTCGCTCCAAAGTCCCACTTCAAAGGGTCACATAATACCCCCTAAAAGATACCAATGAATACTTTATAGAAGGCCTAAGCACTAAGGCAACACATGAAAAGAGTAGTCCTGATACACAAAGGACCAGGGCCCCGCGATCTCTAGCGTCTCTGAGTAGCGCTTAGCAGGATCAAAGAAAAGCCAACCCACCTGACCCTCGCAAAAGGAAAAATCAAAGGCAAAAGGAGAAATGCCGCGATCCGGCCCAAGCGGGCCAGAAAACCGATTAGCCTCATAATAACGAGGAAGCATCAGCAGGTTGCGTTCGTCCTGATAGCGAACGGCTCCATCCAGCAGCTTGCCTTCACCCACAAGTACTCCCTGTAAAAACGGTTTCCAAAAGCTCTCTAAACTCGACTCAAGCTTATAGCCAAACGCCTTCCCAGAAGTACCAAGAACAGGCTCTCCAACCTCTTCTCCCTCGCTAGCGGGGTGTAAAACAAAACCGTAGTCTTCAAAAACAAGCTTAGAGCCAGGTACAAGGTCAAGCTTAGCACATTCATCGCTGGCACTGTAAATGCCGTGCCCTCCTTCTTCTACAAACACACAAACGTGCTTGCCTTGAGAATCAAGCTCTCCCTCCTCATTCATCAGCAGGAAGTCACCACGAAGACCTTGTGCCCCGCCACCTATGTTTGAACTTTGTAGAGCATAGGCAAAAGCCTTAAAGTGAGCTTGAGTAACAAGCAGGACAACTTCTCCAGATGATTTTTCAACCACAACCTGCAGGTTCTCGCCGTCATTCTCGTGGGTTGTATGAATCCCAAAATCAAAAAAGCTCCAGTCCCGAGGATGAAAAAGGTGATACGTCAAGAAATAGTGGGTTTCACTTTCAAGACAAGCGTAATAAACCGTTGGTATTAACTCATATAGTGGAAAGTGCTCCCAGTTGTTGTCTCCTCGCATATCCCCGTCAAAATCAACACGCGTGGGAATATCCTGACGACCCTTGGTTTTGTGGGAAGCATGAAAAATCCAAGGAGCATAGCGCCGAGCAAGTTCAAAATGCTGGTCTACTTTCCTTGTCAGCACAGGCTTTTGAAGTGGATCCACGCGCAAAGGACCAGAAGAGCAAGCTCCAAACACAACGAAACTCAAAAGATACAACCCTGCTATAATACAAAAATAGTACATCATCCTCACAGGTCGCAAAAAAGCAAGCCTGCTGGCCTTATGCTTCCCGAACTGAGAGTTGCGGGTAACCTGGACCTGTTTCTTCATCACACTTTAAACTCTTTGAAACGTTGTATTTCTGGACTATAAAAACAATTCGGCAAAAAATAACCTGGCCCAGAATCTTTCCAGGCCAGGAAACTATTGATGAGCACCATTACATAGAAAGCTTATTCACACGCTGAACAAACGAGCCTCAACAGCCCCTCTCCATTCAACGAGCAATTTTTTCCGTAACCTTTTGAGTAACCTTTTGAGTTTGTTGCCGTGCTCCAAAAGCCGGCTGATCCTTGATCACATAGCGTAAAAGCTTGTGAAGTTGATTTTGCAGCTGAGTGCGAACAACGATCTGGTCAATAAAGCCGTGCTCCAGGAGAAACTCTGAACGCTGGAACCCAGCTGGCAGCTCCTGACGCACCGTTTGGGCAATGACCCGCGGACCGGCAAACCCAAGCAAAGCCTGAGGTTCTGCAAGGATAATATCCCCAAGACTGGCCCAGCTTGCCATAGAACCACCCATAGTAGCATTCGTAAGCACTGAGATGTAGATTCCACCAGCGTCCTGAAGCCGCTTGATAGCTGCTGAAGTTTTTGCCATTTGGAAAAGAGACAACAACCCCTCCTCCATCCGAGCTCCGCCGCCAGAACCAGATACAATCACCAAAGGAAGCGATTGCTCCAAAGCATATTCCGCGGCTAAAGCAATCTTCTCTCCAACCACTGATCCCATTGAACCCATGATAAAGTTAGGATCAACCAAACCAAAAACAAGCTCAATCCCCTTAATGCGCCCCTTACCAACAGTGATAGCATCCTCTTGACCAGTGGCTTTGCGGGCTTTAGCATACTTGTCTTTGTAAGCCTTTTTAGCTTTGAAGCGCAAAGGATCGCACGATTGATACCCCCTGAAAAGCTCCTCGAAAGACCCCTCGTCAAGTGTAAACTCAAGACGCTGCTCTCTCGAAATTCGAAAGTGAAAACCACACTCCGGGCAAACGTGTTGGCGCTCAGCGACGACCTTTTTATAAACAATTGATTCGCAGGACTCGCAACGCATCCACAACGATTCAGTGTCCTTCTTGTTTTTTTGACTTAAAGACCACTTCATTGTTTTAACTCCTTTAGCATCTTTTTATGCGTTATACTTTTTGGAACAAGCTCGTAATTATACCATAAATTGCGACTTTTGCCCAAATAGGAACACTATTTTCTTTTTTATTTATCTTTGCAGGGAAGATAGAGGCGGGCGATCAAGACAGTACTTTTACAACGACTTAAAAGCTTTAAAACATCCTTCATTTTGGCTCTTTTCAGGTTTTTATACCTGTGAACAAGCTTTAAACTTGCCCATGACACACGCATAAACGCCTTACTAAGAGCTTTTTTTATCACATCTATATCAGACAGGGCACTTCAACATGGTCGAAATGTAAAGTTCAAATTTATAAAGGAATCAGCCATCAATGTCAAAGCTTTATCTTTTATAATTTACGAAAAACTCAAAAAAATAAACGTTCAAAACTCCAAGCAATAACAGAGCTGATTCCTCAGGAACAATCGTCCACTCCAGACTATTTCTTGAGATCATTTTTTGCTTAAGTTTGCGTTATATCTGTCATTATCGATCTTCGTGAACATGTTATTTCTGCTTATGATGATAGGAAGCTCCTGGACTGGAACGGTTGGTCTGCATTACCTGGTTTCCGCGCGTACAGCATCCTGATCGAACTCAATTCGCTCACAGCTTCCACTTCCAGTACACACCAGAGCGGTGTAACACAGAAAAGTATTCCAACAACTGGGTTTGTCTTTAAAAAGGTGACTCATGCCGCCGAGCAGATGTCAAACAAAAGCGTAGAGAACGGCAAGAGGAGATGAAGAGGATTGTCCCTCCAACACGGCTTATCTTTTTTGATGAAACCTGGGCGAAAATGAGGCGCGGCTCTATGGATACACCCCTCGTGAGAAAGAGGTGGTTGATCGTGCTATCCATGGCAAGAAAGAAACGATAAAGCAACGATACAGAAAGGACAACGTTCCTTTCTGTATTATCTATGAGTGGCTTACGCCCGTACTCGTGTTGGATGGGCAATCAATGGCAAAGCGTTTCTGGCTTGAGTCGAACAATTTCTTATGCCAATACTCACTACTGGCAACATCGCCGTAATGGACAACCACAAGGCGCTTGGGGTTCGCAAAACAGCGGCGACGAATTGGAAAAGTGACGAACTTCTTTTCTCCACATGAATAGAGCCCCTTCAGACACTGTGGACAGGCTGCAAGTAAACCTTAAAAACACTCTAAGGAAGTTGAGCACGTTTTCGGTTCGCATCCACAATGCCCTGATAGTCATTTCCCTGGGTCTGTGTATGTATGCCTTGAGTTTTGCGAAAAGGGTTCCGGTCAGATCAAAGCTTCGGGAATAAGGCAAGAGCTGCTCAAGCTGAGACTCTCCTCTTCCACTGGTTTTACGGCACTCCAAGAACCTTGTGCAAAAAATATTATCCAGATATCATCAAGCTTAAGAAGAAAAGCAACACATCACCCAAACCAGCCCAGAGATGCCCCCCACTGATCAGCTCGCCTAGAACAAGCACGCCCTCATGTTCGCTATCGACAAAATCGTGATATTATAAGGAAATTCGCTGCTTCCATTTGCCAAGAGGTACAAACCATTTTCTTCCCTCGAGAAGCACTCTTATAAAGCTTTCAAGTCATGTTTGTCTTATAACCTTACGCCTGGCCCTTTCCCTTGCTTGACACGTGAATGACCTTTTTTCTTCAAAGAAAACTCCTGCTTCAAGAGCGTGTTTCAAGTTGCCAAAAAAAACGGAGGTTGGAGGTCTTCTGGAAATCCTTTTCGAGATAGCAATAAAGTTACAACGAGGGCCTCAAAATAAGATCTCAAATTATAATATCACAAAAAAGCTCCCTGAAAGCATGTCAATCTTCCAGGGAGCTTGAAGCGTCTTTACAAATTATTCTTCAAAATACTCATCTCTTATGAGCTCGGCCCTCCCTGAGAGGAAAAGTCAAAGATAGCATCCTTGAAGACCCAGCGTACGCTTTCTCCATTAATTGTAAGATCTATCGTGATACTCAAAGGAGAAGACGGGGATGAGACACCTGCATCGGCTGTAACACCTCTTAGTATACGGTTATTCTCTACAAAGAACGAAAACTGATCCTGACTGTTACCAACTGAGTCCGAAATACTCACGGTATCGACAAAAGTACCGCTATTATTCGGCAGGTTACGCCCAAAGAACTCAATTCCATCAGTACTATCAAGGGTTCCATTGAAGTTGTTGTCATCCCAGAGTACCAACTGAAGGGTTGGGGTCGTTCCATTTCCAATGGTGGTTGTCCTGCCACTGAAGTCGAAATTATGGCCTCCAAAGGCGATCGATGGATCATTTAAAGTATCAACAAACACGAAGTTTCCTGGAACCGAAGCAGTAAAGTCATTCAGGAAGAAGAAATCAGAGAGTATGTTTGAAAAGGGTCCTGCACTTGTTGGAAAGCTGGTGATTGGAGAAGACACATCTCCAGCGCCAGCATCAATAATTCCATGAGGGGAGCTGCCCGCAGATTCAAAGGTAGCACCTGCATCCACAATAATCATGTCTCCTGTGTTAGACTCAACGTAAACAGCCATGTCTGCAGGAAGTGCTGCCCCTATAGCTTGAACAAGAGCAGGATAATCACCACTTGCGCTTGAGTCAAAGCTGGCTCCTGTTCCACCTGAAGCAGGAATGCTGAGAGGCGCAAGACTATCGCCCGATCCATCACCATCAACGTCAATATTGAACTCAAAGAAACCATCAGACTGACCACCATCGAATATATTTCCACTTATTTCTGACTCGCTGATGCGTAGAGTTCTGACGTTTTCTGCTGGTGCAAGGGCAAAAGGCGTGGTTGAATTCCCTGCGCCAATTCGCAGAATCACCATGTCACCAGTGCTGTCTATCACTTCAAACTCGTTGGCTCCAAAAGCCGCGTTAAAGCCTGCCTCAAGTTCCGTAGTTTCAAGGATTCCATTGTTATCGCTATCAGTTGCAAAGACATTGGTCGTAGTAGCTCCACTCAATACTCCAAAGAGCACGGTTCCACCAGCTCCTTTAGGATCAAGGAAGATTCCAGAGCCTTTGCCTGGCAGAATAACAGCCTCACTGTTATTCGAATTATTTGGGTCAACAAAAACAAAAGGACCTAAATCAAAGCTTTGGCCACTTAAGTTCGCTGAACCTGACTCATCAAAATCTTTAATCGCAGTGGTAAAGAAACTGCCCACAGGAGCATCAGAACCAATATCAGCAAGCAAGAGGAAGTGCTCTTCTGCTCCCGATGAAAGACTGACTCCACTCCCACTATTGAAAGCCCTGAAAGTCAGGGTTGGATCATCTTCACCTGGATCAGCAATGCTATCCAGAATAAGATCAGTCCCTGAGTCAAAGAGACCATTGGCATTCACATCCTGAGCCAGACGGAAATTCGTAATCTGGTTCGAATCAGAATCAACCAAAGTGCTTTGAACATCAAGACTTACCTGGTACAAGGTAAGGTCCTGAGATCCTGCCCGAACGGCAAAGCTGTCAAGCACAATATTAGCAGTACCCGGAGCAATGAACTGTTCTCCTCTTTCAGTATAGGTCCAGCGGGCATGGCCCTGGTCTTTCCATATGACACGACCACTTTCGGCCTCATTACCGGTCGTATTTTCAGGATCATCCTCCTGATTGAAATCAAGGAAGCCTGTACCCTGTGAAAATCCATGGACCATAATAAAGCTGTGCTCCAGGGCATTTGTGCCTGAATTGACAGAAAGAGGACTTGCGCTGCCACTTGATGAGGCATCGAAAGTCAGATCTGCAAGGAAAATGTGCTGGAGATCCGACGCCAGAGTTTCTATTGAGAATGAAGCATTCGTGAACGAGTCCCCACCGGCTAAAAGATCAGCCTGATGACCTGAGAGAGTCGCCCCTGTATCATCAAGAACCATAATAGCATCAAAAAGCGAAGACGTTGTTTGGCCACCAGATTCAAAAGGTATGGCAATTAAATTATCAAAACTTAAGCTTGCAAAGGCCAGGTTCATAGCAGTCGCAAAATCTGCAACCTCTCCAGGGGTATTAACACTACCACTAAAGTTACCTGTTGCAGTTGAGACACTAACATCTGCGAAGCTGTCGCCGTCAAAATCAAATTGAATGCCATCAAGATCATTTGACGTGCCACTCTGGTTTGCATCGACATCCTGTTGAAGCACGTGCGAAGGAATCTCAAAGCTTCGTAAAACGTTAAAGTCACTTTCCTCAAAGCGTAAGAAAGCTGCCCCACTACTGAAGCTGGCAGGGGCTCCTGATAGCGTAAGCGAAGTAACACTCAGTTGAACAGGATCTGTTGCAAGGCCTACACTTTGAAGGTTTGTAGCGGTATCCTGCACCTGAATCGAACCACTATCAAGGCTCGATGAATCAAGCGAGAGACTCGCCCGTGGCTCAACACTGATGATATTGTTTGAACTATTCAGCATTTCAACCTTAATGTTGTCTACGAAAAGCTCACCTTCAACCGTAAAATCACCATTCGCTTGCAAGCCCCCGAAATCATTAATGTCATCGGACTGAAGGCCTACTCTGCTGCCTTGTCCTACGATCATGGCTGTTGGTGATCCGTTCAAACGAATATCAGTTTGACTTCCAAAGAACTCTCCGTCAAAGGTTCCATAGACCTCAGTTGTTCCATCAACCTTAAGCTGACTTACACCACTATCAAGCCCTTCATAAAAGAGAGCTGCAGGTGCATCACGGTCGGAAGAACCAACGATCAAATCGCCTTGGAAATGGAAGTCTCCATAGATTTCAGAATCATAGTAAAGACTCAAGTTATCAACGAACAAAGTTCCTTCACTACCAGAAGCTTCAAGGAAAATTTCAAGCTGATTGAAATTCGTAATTTCATTCAGTGCTTGTCCACCCTCTGGAATATCAACCCAGGCGACATGGTGCTTCCAAATATCTCGGGCGAGCTCAAAAGAACTAATATGACTGCTTCCAAAAACTTCCGACGAATTTGAAGCTGAACGCAACCCGATCGTAATTTCTGAACCCGAAGAGAAAAAGTTTGAGAACGAAGCATCGCTACGACGCAGATTCACCCCAACGACAACTTCTCGCTGATCCTCATTTGTGATAGGACGATCAGCAAGCACCTGGCTGATTTCAGCAAAACCTGAACCACCAGGTCCAAAAGTAATCTCAGCAGCACCAGAATCTGGGCCGGCAAGGCCTGCACTACTGGAAGGACTGACATCTCCCGAAAGATCCCAAGCACTTAAACCCTGACCTGAAGCAAAACCAGTATCACTTACGAGGCCAGGATTCTCTACTTCCAAGCCTCCAAGAGTCACGCTGCCGACTGGAGCCAGAGAGCTAATGTCAGCATAACCCCAGCGACCAACGTGCAGGGTTTGTGCTGCATCAGCCTGAACACTTCCATCTTCCAACACAACAAGCTCGCGATCTAAGCGTACATCATCCTGCCCAAAATCAAGCTTGCCTCCAAGCACAGCAATCAGCTGAGCACTCATATTCGACCCATTTGTAGGCTTACCGAGGAAAACACCATCCTGAGCTGACTCCTTAGCAACGAAAAGATCACCAAGAGCAAAGCTTCCAAAGAATGAATTGTTGCCAGAGCCACTTAAGAGAATAAAAGCATTGGAAGCATCGATTAAAGTGTTATCTCCCGAAACCGTATTGCCTCGAATTTCTAAGTTCCCACCAAGAATACGATTTTCAGCATCGAGTGAGCCTCCAACGTTAAGGTCAAGGTTGCCAAAAATCAGACGAGAACCTGAAACTACACTGCTGCTATCTCCATCAAGAATAGTAACCGTTGTTGAACTCTGGAAGTTTAATGCGCCACCACCAGCAACCAGCTTTGGAGCTTGTTCTCCACTTGTTACTTCCAACGTAAGGTCCCCATCAAAGGGAAGAGCACCACGACCAAGGAAAAGGAACTGATGAAGCGTCAATGGATCAGTGAAAATTGGCATGTTGCTGACAGGGCTGCGTGTATCAATAAAGATAATATCTTCTGTTGAAGCACCAGGTGCTTGAGATGGCACGCTGCCATCCAGCAGCCAGTTCGATGAACTATTTGGATCTTCGTCACCTGCCCCTGTCCAGCGATAAAAGGCCCCCTGGCTGATGCTACCAGCAATTGGGAAAAAGCCTCGGAAAGGTGCTAACTCGTTATCCATGCCTGTGAGAACAAAACCTTGAATTTCTCCATTATTAGTAAAGTCAAGGAAGGCATCATCACTGAACTCAAGAAGACTTGCAAACGAAGTAGCAGTGCTGGGATCACCAAGGATAATCCGTAGAGTATCATTTGTATAATGAGTTGTTTCAACACTTGCACTCGTTCCTGAAGGCCAGTCGGTAATCAGCTGACTGCCATCAGAAATTGCCAGGAAGTTCGAAAGGTCTGTTTCATTAAAGGAAGTAGAACCACCGAGCTTATTCAGGTTTAAGCTTGAGTTAAATACAACCGTCATCTCTTCACCAAGATCAACCCCAGAAGTACCGCTATCACTGGTGTCTTTTGGCTCATAAATCACAGCCAGAGGAGCAAAAGGACGGCGATCACTATCAATGGTATCAAGGAAAAGCGAAGAAATATCTTCCAGCAATGCGCTTCCATCATTACCAAAGGCCAAGAGACCATCACTGAAGCTGGCACCAAAGCGTCCAAGGTTTGCTTCTTTGAATGAAGCCGAAGCAATTGGCAACCATTCTCCACTTTGCAGAGAATAGATTGAACCACCCTGACCAATATCTCCGTTGTCATTCCGACCACCTAAGATCACAAGAGAATCAAGGCTTTCAATATAACCAGCCGCAGCATTATCACCAAATTCCCAGGTAGTTGTGTTTGGATTCGCCGCGAGCTTTTCAATACTGACCTGAACTCCTCCGGTCGTATTGGCAACTACCTGGATCACATCACTAACAACACCTGTGTCCGTAACACCTCCGAAAATATAGAAGGTCGCATCATTGCTTGAAGACCCATAATCATGGTAATCATCAACAACCGCAGCAGCCTGGAAAATTTTGAGATCATCCAAGCTTGTGTTTCCGATTAAGTCGCGGAAGTAATCATTTGATGATTGGGTTTCTGGTTGATCAAGCCAGATCATGTTTGAAAAATCAAGGACTTGAACAGGATCTGCACCTACAGGATCTCCGTTAAGGTTATCAGATCCACCGATGATAATAAGCGCTCCGACTCCTTGAGCGTTCTGGGCATAGTAGCCAACAGCTCCCCAACGAGCAGGTGCTGCAGCCCCCGAAGGACTAAGCAGTCGCCACTGGTAAACGGGCAAGCCTTCGTTTTCATCATGGGCATGAAAGTTTGTACCTGAACTTGCGTTTTCCTCGGCAAAAATACCAATATCATTGCTAACGGGCATCAAGCACCAGACATCGTCAAAGATCTGGCTACCATCACGTCCGCCAAAAAGCAGTACCTGATCCATATAGTCGTAGTATGCCAGCACCATGTCACTGCGAGGCTCAGGCAAGCCGTTGCTTGGATCAGGCAGAACATTGATCTCATGCTCGGCAACAAAAGCACCATCATTTTCAATCAGGATAAGGTCATTGAGATAGCTTCCCGAAGCGTTTTGACCTCCAAAAATCAGGACAAAATCTTCGTCGTAATCATCACCCCAAAGCTCACCATCAACTTCAACACTGGCATGCCCTTGACGCCCCTGGCCAACAAGCAAGGAAGAGGAAGCAGAAAGAACCGAAGGGTTTGCACTTTCAACGATAGCATCGGAGTACGTGAAACCAGCAGTTAAGGTTGAACTTCCCGCAAGGTTTTCAATGGTAACATCGACAATTTCACCAGGGGTTCCAGCAGGGGTTCGACATGTGATCGTTCCATCATCAAGGGTTATAACTTCCGTTGCAGGACTTGTTCCAAACGTTACTGCGTTTTGGGCACTTGAGGTTGGAAGGAAGCCTGTGCCAAATAAGGTCACAAGGGTTCCGCCACCAGCTGAACCAATAGCAGGAATAACACTGGAAAGCACTGGTGTGGGAAGGTTCCCTCCAGAAGAAATATCGATCAAATCGTTTGTGGCTGGGTTTGCGGCGAAATCAGAAAGGGCTCCAGCACTCACACCCGTCCGAATGCCAATACCTGAAGCTTCTCCAGCGTCTGACTTACTTATATCAAAATCTCCACTTGCTGTGATCGTAAAGGAGGATCCGAGCTGAACGATCACCTCAGAACTTGACTCACCACGGTGCAAGAAAGCATCCAAGCCAAAGCTATCACCAGCAACAGGCAAATCAAAGAGCTGAGTTGGAAGCAAACCAGGGAAGATTTCCACAGGCTCAGAAAAGGTTAAAAGCAATTGCTCTGAAATAGGATCAAAAAGTGCTTCGAGCAAGCTTGGGGAAGTATTATCACCAAGGACTTGAATATCAGCTTGCCCCACAGGGATAAAGCCTGCCAGGTTGGTGATTTCATCAACCAACCCAAAGCCCGTGCTAAAGGACGCAGATTCAAAACTACTTTCACTCTGCCCCCTGTCTTCAAGGATCAGGATATCACCAGAACTACCAGCGCCGCTCTCTCCATTTGCAAAGATAACAAGCTCACGAGGAAGAGTATTGAAGAAAGCACGGTAACGCTTTCCAGCTCTCAAAAATGCGGAGTTAAAGGTATTCACAATCCGACGAAAATGCTCTGCAGAACCGTCAAAAGCCGTAGCGTCATTTGGAAACTTCAGTGAAACATCCGTAAAAGTATCGTTCGAAAAGTTAATTTCAATGTTTTCAAAAACAAGCGGATCATCACCAAAACTTGGGTCGGAAAAAAGATCCTCGAGCTGATCCTTACTTAAAGCAAAACTGTCATGAGGACGCACACAAAGACCAACTGGGCTCAAATCAAAAGAAGAAGTGTCACCCTCTGTAGGGAAATCTGATTGCAGATCGTGAACAAATTGAAGAACCTTCCCGGAAGAAAGACCACTAATTCCAAAGAGATCAGCACCACTTCCAAGCTCAATCTCCACAATGCGTGGATCATTTTGGCCAACTTCAACCTCAGTAATACCAAGGGTTCGTTCACGAGACGTTACCTCAAGAATTTCCATGCTCGCCCCGAAACCGAAACTATCGCTCGAATTCGTAAGCTCAAAGACCTCGTCTGGCTCAAGTGAATCATCGAGTACCATGACTTGATTAAAGAGCACATAGAGTTTGTCACCCTCATCAACTCCGTTACTATCGTTATCATCAAAAGCAACAGCTAGCAGCTCAGGGGTTCCCTTGACACTGATACTCAATTGAACCTCTGAGAGCTGGACAAGGTTGCCACTGAAATCACTGATAGGATTACTTGAAGTTGTTGAAAGAAAGACACCGGTGCTTAAAGGCAGGGTTGTTCCACTGCCAAGCTGGATAACGAGGGTGTCTCCGGCAACTGTGGTGTTTGCACCTCGGGAAATAACTGCCCCGGAACCAAAACTGACGGAAGCACTGTTGGGCGAATCAAAAAGTTCAAAATCAGCCGTTGACACAGCGTTACGACGTACAGGCTCATCAAAAACAACGGTGATTTGATCGCCGGCATTGACCTGACCGTTTTGATCTTGATCCTTGAGGGTTGCTGATACCAAAGATGGTCCCTCGTCATCGGCTGATTTTAATCCAAATGGCCCTTGGACAGGATCTGGCACCGCCGTATTTCCGAAGACGTCAGCCAAAGCCCACTGCGGAGCATCAGGGTTCACATCAAGCCCGGAAGAAGAACCAAAAGTCAATGTACTACTGCTTGAGAAATTCCCATCTGGACGGAAGAAAGCATCAGATCCCAGCACAATTTCACAACGGCGAGCGCGTTCAAGCGGCGTTAAACCAGTATCAGAGCTTGGCTGAATGAAAGCGCCTCGACCAAAGCGGTCTCCCTCAACCGCCATTGAAAAGACAAGCCCAGCAGACGCTTTGCTGATTTGAATTTCTTCATTAAAGACAACGATAATTTTATCACCAGCGCTTGGTCCAACCGGCGATGCGGAATCAACATAAACGACATTGTCGGTTTCATTGACATCAATTTGAGGTCCTTCAGCACTAGGAACTTCTGCACTGATAGGCACGCCATCAGAAAGTGTTAATTGCTGAAGAGGAATATTATCAAAACTCACTAAATCAGAAATGGCACCGAGGGTTTCAATACTGTGGCTGGCAGGATCCAAAGAAGCACCACTTCCAAGGGTAATTTCAATAACGCGTTTGTTATCGTCACGCAAGCCAACGCTAAAGTTTGAACCAAGATCACCACCACTGACAGCTTCAAAATGAGTTGGTGAAAGTGGTACAATTTCGTTCAAAGGCTGGTTGCAGTAAAGACCCACAACTTCACCCTCATCACCCTGGTCGTTACCATTGGTATCATCGATCACAATGGCAAGAACCCGAGGAGTAACTCCTTCAACAACACGAGGCTGAATATCAATACCACCTGAATCTGAAAGATTAAAGGAAACGTTCCCGGAAGCATCTCCAACTTTACCAAGCTGATCAAGGCCTTCAAGCAGCGAAACGGCTGTTCTTGAACCAGGAACAAGAATATTCGCTCCGGAACCAAGAGTTACGGTCAGGCTTCGTGACAGACCAACAAAAAGATCGGAGCTTTGGGTAATACCGCTTAAACTCGGTTGTTTTATTTGAGCTCCAGAACCAAAGGTTGTGGAGTCACTGGTTCCAATTGTGGCTCCGCCTTCAGAAGAGCTAAGACTTAATGGTAAAGCATTTGGTTCTGTGACAATCACCTCATCAAAGAGCAAGTCAACGATGTCTCCCTGCCCCAGGCCGTTGCCATCAACATCAAGGTAAAATGCCTGCAGCAAGCTTGGTCCGCGAGTATCAGCAAGTCGGAATGAAATGCGGCGGGTCTTTTCAAGAGGCTTACCAGCAAAATCCGTCACGGTACGGAAAATCGTGAAACGATAAACGTTGTTTGAATTTGGGTTTTCTGTAAGAGGTGCATCTGGAGTAAACACAACCTCACGTCCAAAGTCACGCAAGCTGATGCTGCCACTGACAAGAGCTCCTTCATCACGGGTAAAGCTTTGAGTACTACTGTCAAAGCTTAGGCTGTCTTCCATTTGGCGCAGCTCAAAATCTGATGCAGAAACAACCACTGGCTCGTTAAAGCGAACGATAATGGAAGCATCTGGAGCAACCCCAAGGGCGCCCGCAGGAGGAGTTGTACGAAGAATCTTTGGTTGATCAGGAGCAATCAGAAAATCGATTGAGTTTGAAAGATTCCCTTCCTTACTGACAGTAAGGGGGCCGGAAAGGGCTCCCTCTGGAACCATTACCCGTAAAAGTTCCCGATCGCTGGCTTCTTCATCAATGATGCCTGTAACATTGCCAGAAAAGAGAACGGTATTTTGAAGAGGATCAGGAGCAAAACCTTCACCAAGAATATCGATTGACTGCCCGACATCAGCAAAGCGTAATGAGCGACCATCAAGAGGATTTACGATATCAATAATAGTCTGAACAGGGTCTTGCAAAAAGATAACACTTGGAAAACCATCTCCTTCATTTGTTACAACAAGACGACTTCCATCGGCTGTTACAGCAACCCCTGAAGGGATACGGCCAGCTGCGATATTACCTTCTTCTGTAATAATGGGATCACCAGCAGTACTTTCAGCAATATCAAAAATCGTGATGGTATCCTGGTCTCGTGAGCAAACATAAAGCTTGTCCCCTGTACGAGAGAAAGCCATAGCCGAAGGAGCAGCATTCACATCAAGCACCGTCAGGTTTTGGTTGGTTTCCACATCAATAACGTGTAGGGTTGAATCTCCAAAACAAGAAACAAAAACCCAACGGCCGTTAGGGCTTACCCGCGCACGGGCAGGACCAGCACCAACTAACACCGTTCCAACGGGCTCGTTTCCTATGGTATCAAAAACCGTAACGCTTCCTTCAAGGAAGTTACAAACATACCCTCTGGTACCATCAGGACTAATTCCAATTCCATTAGGCCCATCACCTGTTGGGACTGTTGCAACTACGCTATAAGGAGCTTCGGCGCTAATCACACTTAAGCTGTCTTCCAAGAAGTTTGTGACGTACCAGCGTTGATCGTCAGGTGAAGTCGCAATCCGCGTTGGGCGCTTGCCAACAGGAACACTTGCACTTAAGCCATAACGCTCGTTTTCAGGCTCGCCTACAGAAGCAGAAGCATCAACCACAAAAAAGCTGTCGCCAGGAGCTGTTCGCAACCCATAATCAAGGGATAAAAGCAACTTGCCATCGCGTGAAAGCTTGACTTCACTTGGTACAGACCCCACTTGAATCTGGGTATCCGTTCCGTTTGCTGAATTATTATCAGCATCAACAATCTCAAGAGTATCAAGATTATAAACCGCGATGCTGCCGGTTCCCTGATTTGATACAAAAAAGCGGGAATCATCGTTTGAAATAGCAATTCCAATTGGCTTGGAATCTTCACTTCCCACTAAGTCTCGACGGGCAAGCGGAAGAGTAATGGTAAAAGGTGTTGGCGAAGTCGCTGTTTCGCCACCAACACTGACTTCAACCACTCCTGTCTGGGCACTGTCAGGTACGGTGAAAACAATTTCCCGCTCATCAACGGAATCAAATTCAGTAATTGTTTCTCCACCAAGACTTAAACTCAAAGCACTTGGATCTGTACCAAAATTTCCACCAAAAACAGTGATGCTTGAGCCAACGGGGCCTGAGCGTGGTGAAATATCACGAATGGCAAGAGCTGTAGTAAAGTCAATAGAAAGATCTGCTCCACCATTAAAGGCATTGCCTGCAAGGTCACGCAGGGCGTTGTTGCCACTGCCTGGCACTTCAAGAGTATGAGCACTACCACCCTCAAGTGGCTCCCGAGGAGTAAGCGTCAACGTATCAAGTGTAGCGTTAAGCCTCCATGAAAACTTACGAGCCTTATTTTCAACCTGATCAACAATTCGCAAGTTGCCTTGAGCAATAGCATCAGCCACTGAGGCAACGTTGATGGCCTCATCAAACACCAGAGTAATTTGAGCCTTTGGATCAACCTGTAGGTCTTGGTCAGCAGGCGTTGAACTTACAAGGCTTGGGGCTGTCAAATCCTGAACAACAACAGTATAGGTTGCCACCACCTGTTGCTCTTCGCCACCAGTTGCCAGAGGAGTTGAAGGATCGGCATCAAAGTGCAACCCAGGCTCTTCCCCCTCCACAAGAAGGTTTGAAGAAAGTACAATTTCATAATCTGTTCCTGAGCTCAAAGCACTACCATCAGAACCAACCGCATCAGGATCTTCACGGGTGAGAATTAAAGTACTTGAATCGCTCAGGCTGACATACCAGTCCAGAGAAGTGGTTGTGCCTGCTTCTCGAATAAAGAAGTTTGCTGGTAAGGCCGTGTCAGAATCAACAGGGCGATTCATTTGGATTGAGAAAGAACTGTTCTCAGCAACATCATCGGAACCTGGCTCAGGAGAAATTTGTTCTGGCACAAAATCAGGTCCTGCAATCACTAAGTTTTGAGATGTCTTACCACCAAGACCATTAACAACAACCGAGATTGGTCCGGTTTCTGCTCCTTCAGGAATTTCAAAGAGCAGCCCTGTGCTATCATTGTTAAAGCGCAGGTTGTCAACAAGAATACCATCGATCGAAACGATATTGTCTTCGATTTGAGAAGCAAAGTTTTCTCCAACAACCTCGACACTATCACCCCATACCAAGCGAGCAGTGCGAGAAATATTTTCAAGACCATTCAAGCTGAGACTCGATATATCAACCTGCCCAAGCAGATTAACCTGGCTGAGCTGTGGAGCATTACTTGGGGTAAGGAAAAGGCGTTGCTCTTTGATGAGTTCTTCGCTTTCAGCTCTACCCAAAGCTTCTATACTGGTATTAATTCCTGTCTCTGGAGTAACACTAGATGTTAACAACGATGGCACGATAAAGGTTTCTGAAAGCAAGAAGGTGCCATCAGAAAGCAAACGAATTTCTGGATCTTCGGGACTTAAGAGACGACTGGTATTTCTTTGCTCATTTCCGATAAAGCGAGCACCCTGGCTGTCCCCAGCGAGTTCTCCTCCGTCACGTTCAAGCCCAAAAGCAAGCTGAGCATCCAAAGGCAAGCCTGATCGACTTGACAAAACTTCCAAACGCAAGGTTGCGGTATTGACTCCATTAGCAGAAAGACTTTCTGGCGTAAGCTGGACAAAAATATCTTCAATAAGATCACTCTCTGTTTTTGCCCCAAGGTCACGTTCTGCACCTTCTTCTCGGGTTCCATCAAGCTCTGGATCGAAAAGAAAGCTTACGGTTTCAGGTTCATTTAAAGCTGCCTGGTCAGCTTCACCAGCTAAAATAAAGGGGGTTTCAGCAAAATCATCACTGTCAATATCAAGATAGGTCAAAGCGTCTTCAACAGGATCACCAAAACGTCCATCAAGGTTTAAATCAAAAAAGCTCAAACCATCCGCTGTATCCATCCGAGCAGCAGTGTCAAGAGTTCCATCACCATTAATGTCTGTTCCGTTATCAACAACAATCCGAATACCGTTATCAGCCAAACCATCAGGCCCTGTTACCAAACTTTCGTTGTTGAGGGAGTCAACGAAAAGCTCGACAATCAGAGTACCGTCCTGGCGACGAATAGCGTTAAAACCAAGCTGATCACCGTCATGAAGGTTTAGGAGAGGCAGCATAATACGACTTTTTGTATCAGCAACCGTCATCTCAAGCTCAAGGTGACCGCCGGTTTGGACTTCGCGGGCATCAAAGCCGTGAGAAAAGCTTCCATTACTGCCAATAGCTGGTAATTCCGTTAAAGGGGTATCATCACCTTCAATAAAAAACTGAATCTGGGCACCGGGCAATGGAGTATTTGCCAGACCATCAGAGTAAAGGTTATTCCAGCCAAGATCCTTAAGATCAACCCCGTTCGCACCTGCGATCACCTGGCCGCTTGAGTTCGTGGCAAGGCTGCTTTGCGAATTCCGACCGGCAGTAGCAGCACTGGCTGAACCATCCCCAGGATCTCCGCCAACAAATCCGCTGAGTTCAACTTCCAAAGGCGCCAAAGAGCCCGCTGAAGTAGCGCTGCCTGTTGACCCGGAGCTTCCAAGATCTTCCGGCAAAGGCGTACCATCACAAGCTCCAAAAAGCCACAATAAAGCCCCAAGCGACAGCAGAAAGGTAAAACGAGAAGAAATCGTTTTATTTTGACCCAAACCCAGCATAAAAAATCCCTCACTATAAAAAACACATCATTAAATTAAAAAAGTCTAATTAGAGACCAGAAATCTCACGGTGTAAAATACCAAACTTACCCTGTATAGAATCATGCTAAAACGAAAGCAAAGTTTTTTTTAGAAGTCTGGATTTACAAACTTAAAGGCTAAAGCCCTTTACTGCCATTTTTTCAAACAAAGTGGCCCACGACTAATGCAGGAATAAAAAGCCTTTTGCCGGCTTTAAAAATCGTAAACTAATTTATAAAAACAGTTTACACCAAATCACCTCGTCCACTTCCTGTTTGAGCACCAAGCACAGGCAGGGCAAAAAAGCATAAATTTCAGAGTTAGAAAGCTGGAATTTTAAAATTCAGAAAATATTTCATTTTGATATATTTTTTGAGAGTCAATGGCAATTTTCTCATGCCCCATCAACAAGAGGTGATGGAGGTCTTCAGGTTGATAATACCTCTTGCTCCACAGAAAATGCTCAAGCATCACTCAAACAATAGGCAAATTGAACCCTTGAGGAAGACGCACTCCAAAACCCGTCATCTCTTTATCATAGCGTATGGCTTCGCAAGAAGCTTCCATGCCTGCAAGTGGCCCGGCCATCAAACGAAACATGATTGAATAGCTTTTGCCCTCTTCCAAAGGCGAGGCCCCACTTGAAAGATGAAGATCGGTGATCAACGCTCCCTGCAAGGAAAGGTTTTTAAGGGTTGCTGTCCCCTGGCCAATTCGTTCTCCCGACTGACTTGTGACAACAACTGAAATTGGGGCGTTCATACGCGCCCTTGAGCTATCAGTACGACGATTACTCAAGTCTTCATCGATATTTTCAGAGCCCAAAGAAGGTTCTGCGTTTGATTCTTTGTCTGTCATAAAGGTTCATTTTCTGGTTAGCAGTAAACTTCGTTTTATTTCTTCGCTCAAAATACTACAAGCATTTATGGGTTTGCCATTATAAAAAATGCTTCACATGCTTCAATGGTGCAAGAGGATTTCTGCTAAGCTTCATAAAGAAAAAGCTTTGTATTCTAAAGAAAAAACCTATTTGCAAACTCACTTCAGCTGCCAGGAAGTTTATGAAACCTTCTTGAATTCATAAGTAAGAGCTAAAACAAGCATATAAGACTTGGTTATTCGGCTTCGTTGGCAACCTCATGGTAAAGCGCCAAAAGCCAGGCCCGTTCATCACTCTTGGACTTAAGCTCTTCAAGCCCCTTTTGGGCCTCTAAAAGTGCTTTTGTTTTGACTTCAAGTAAATATTCCTCTTCTTCAGGAACGTGCCGCATCAGAGTTTTACACGCCAGCCCAAAAGCAAGTTGAAAGCGTATGCTTTCACTTAAGTTTTCTTTTTTTGGCAAACTCTCTGAATTAAAAAACTGACTGGGCTTTTCTGCCAAATAGGTATTCAAAACCTCGTAAGCTTTTTTCCCTTGACGGGTTCTTTGGTCGCGGCGAGCAAGCTCACTTAAAACAAGCAGTCTCCAGGTATGAGGTGCTAAACGCTCAGGAGCCTCGCGAATAGCACGATTAAGATTTAAGTCCAGCATATCAAGTAAAACGGATGTTTCCTCATTGCGAGGATTTCTTGTATCGCTCTGCATGCGATTTAATGCGAGTTCTACATCTGTCATCCGCTGGCCTTCACGGATAAGCTTTTGAACTTGAAGATAACGCTTCGTCCATGTACCAAGCTCATAAAAAGAAGTTTCCTCGCGCTTGTCCATTTCGCGTTTTTCTACAAAGTTCCGAAACCTCTCCATGGCTTTGTCATAGTCTGCCTCAAAGCGATCACTGACTTCCTGAGGATCTCCGCGACGATAGCTTCGCAGCAAACGCTCCCCCGTAAGACGAGCTTGCAAAAGATGAAGCTCTCCTTGATAGCGACCAGAAACTCGAGGCTTATGGCTTTGCCACTGAAGCAATCGACTCGGCGCAGAAGACCCAGAGTTTTCTGGAGGCGTTTGAAGATAGTTCCATTCTTTCTCTGCCGCCTGGTTATCTCCAAGCTCGAGATGGGCAAGGATCAAACCGATATGTGATTCCATTCGTTGCTGACTCTTAAGATCTTCCTGAAAAAACTCTAAAGCACTTTGGGGACTTCCACTCCAAAGCGCCTGGTAGCCCTCACGCAGAGAAGCCATTGAAGCCTGGCGAGAGACTCCAAAAAGAATTAAAATGCCTCCCGTAATGGTAAGGGTCATTTGCATGGTGCGAATTTTTTGGCGCTCAATCGCCTTTCGGTTCATGGCTTTCAACAATTCCTTTGAAAAATTTTCTCTTCGGTCAAAGACTCATAATCATAAAGACTTTCATATACAAGTCGCTCAATAAAATGAAAGCTACATATTTTAGAGTACTTTACAATCTTTGTTGTGTTTCCAAAATAGGCTCGTACTGAATACAGGTTGAAACGAAAAGATTTGAATAAAAAGGAAAAATTTCTTTAATCTCTAAAAAGCATCCTGTACGTTTATCACTTATTTCACAGGTCACTCAAGAAAGTGCTTATCTTTTTCAAGTAGCAACAAAACCTAATTTAAGAAAGGGATTCGGCTCCGTTTTTTACACTTGTTAGAACCATACACCGTAAAGTTTTACTTTATTTCTAGTTGTCTTTTAAACCGAAAGAAAAGTTTTATTTGCTCTGGAAGAGCTCTTTACCGGAGTGCAAAATAAAGTAAACCCCAACAGAATCTTTTCTCTTTTCTTCATGCCTTAGACACACGCCTCATATCAAAAGAGTAAAGATTACAACACAGGAAAAGGTCATGAAACCTTCTATTTTACTGATTGATGACAACCGCGCTGTCCTTAAGGTCTTACAATCTTTTTTTCAACGCAATGATTTTCACGTTCATGCAGCTTTAAGTGCAAAAGAAGCCTGGAAAAAATTAGAGCAGGAAAGTGTAGATATTATTATCTCAGACGTCATGATGCCAGAAATGGATGGGTTTCAACTCGCTCAAAAGCTTCAGGATCATCCGAAATTTTCAAACATTCCAATCATTTACCTTACGGCTCTTGATTCTCTAGAAGATGAATTTCAAGGCTACCTTTCCGGAGCTGTTGGTTATATTGCAAAGCCTTTTAATACCAACGACTTACTCAAAAAAGTATTACGAGTCCTTCAGTATAATGAAGAGGAACAGCCTTTGGTTGCTCGCAGAGGATTTGCTTTTGATGTCGCTCGGGTGCTTGTTTTACAGGAAGAAAAAGAAACTCAGGAAGTCTCTTCTTACTTGCAGGCAGAAGGCTATGAAGTAGAAAATGCCAACCCTGAGCCTTCTCTTCTTTCATTACTTGATAAAAAAGTTTATCACCTCCTGCTGGCAGATCTTCGCACTCAGCACAGCAAGCTGATTGGCAAGGAAATCGTTGACTTCCTGATCAGCTTCAAGTTGAAAATTCCTGTGCTTTTCTTTATTGATCATGAACAGCCCCTGGCCTCTGAAGTCGAGAGCTATGCACACACCCTCTTAACCCCTCCCTTTGATCTTAAAGAGATGGGGATTTCCTGCCGCCGAGCGTTGAAAAAATATCGTCCATCAAAAAAACTTTTTTGACCTGGAGCCTGCAAAGGCTAAAAGCAGCTTATGTCCTTTCGCATTGTTATCACTCAGGCTATCCCCCTTTCAGCTCTTGAAATGCTTAAAGCAGCATTTCCCGATGCAGAGATCGCAGCTTGCTCCCAAAAGCATCCTTTATCTCGAAACGAACTCATCAAGCAGATAGGCAAGAATTGTGATGCCTTACTCGTAACACTTTGTGATAAGCTTGATCAAGAGCTTTGTCAAAACTTGCCCTCTAATCTGAAAATCATAGCAAATTTTGCTGCTGGTACTGACAATCTTGATCTTGCAACACTTTCAAGCCGAAATATTCTGGTTGCCAATACCCCTGGCGTTTTGACACAGGCTACTGCCGAAGTTGCTCTTGGGCTTATGCTCAGTCTAAGTCGACGTTTTTATGAAGGCGAAAAGATCATGCGCTCAGAATCATTTCAAGGCTGGTCGCCTCTTTTTCACTTGGGTAGAGGACTCTATGGAAAAAAGATTGGAGTTTTTGGAGCGGGTAAAATCGGCTCTCAAGTAGCAAAAACTCTTCGCCTTGGGTTTGGGTGTGAAGTCCTTTATAGTGCACGAAGTCGTAAACCAGATTTAGAAGGAATTGGATGTTCTTGGGCTGAGCTGCCTGAGCTTTTATCGGAGTCCGATTATCTGAGCCTGCACTGTCCACTGACTCCAGAAACCTATCATCTCTTCGATGCAAAGCAGCTTGCCATGATGAAACCAGAAGCTTTTCTGATTAATACGGCCCGAGGGGCTGTTGTTGATGAGCAGGCTTTGGTAAAAGCTCTTCGTGATGGTAAACTTGGGGGTGCTGGGCTTGATGTTTTTGAACATGAGCCAGCTTTAAATCCTGGGCTCAAAGACCTTTCGAATGTGGTCTTGCTTCCTCATATTGGAAGTGCTACTTACGAGGTTCGGGAAACCATGGGCAGGATGTGTGCCCAGGCTATTATTCAAGCTTTGCAAGGCAGTACTCCGAAGCATCTTGTAAAGGCTTAGTTTTTTTACGTCTATCAAGGGCAAGCATGGATTGGAAAAGATGCTTCAAACACTGGCGCAAAGGGATTCCAAAGCGGCCTGCAGCAAACCTTGAAAGCTTACGGGCAAGCCTTGAGGGGAAAACCCTGCTGGTTTTGGGCAATGGCTTATCAGCTCCCCAAGGACTCGAATACGCTCAAAAGCTGTATGACCAAGAATTATTTATTATTGGCATGAATGCAAGTGGCAAGCTTATAACCCCTCACTATTATCTTTTTATTGATGCCAAAGCCTTTTTAAAATATCTCGCCCTGATTAACCCAGAACACTCAAGAGTCATCCTTTCCACGAATGCACCCCATAAAATCGATTACAAACTCCGCAAGCAAAGCCCTGAACTTTATGCACACGCTCAAGCAATCTGCTCTCATCCTCAAAGCCTTCATCTGCCGCGGGATATGAAGCACCAGCAAAAATCGATCGATCAAAAAATACGTTCCTTTGCAACCTGCAACACGGCTGGTGGAGTTGCTTTACAACTGGCTCTTTTCATGCTGCTGCCACCGCTTTCAGACAATGGCTCCTGGCTGCACAGCCCTCAAAAAGGAGAGCTCCTGATCACCGGACTCGACGGCTATCAGGCCGATCACGTTTGCCATATCGATCGCAACCCAATTGATTCTGAACGCGCAAGGGTCTCAAACCTTGAGCAGGAAGCTATTATGGAAGAGGTTTTCGAGCTTGCTGAAACTTCTGGACTTAAAATTACAAACCTGTGCAACCCAAAGGTGCTCAAAGTCAATACTCGCAACCGCGATAAAATATTTGATCAAGAATTTTTGAGAGATCTTTAAACTCAGTCTCGAGATTCTTAAAAGTCTGACTTTACCACGCTTTCAAATACAAACTTTTACTGCATCTTTTCACAAGTTAGAACAAAAACACAGGACCAGCCTCTTGCGTTTTTTGCCTGAAGAATCATATGAAGATAAGCAAGAAAAGTTTTGAATGGTGGGAGTGGAGGGATTCGAACCCACTCAGGCAATGCCACCTGATTTACAGTCAGGCCCGGCTCACCATCTCCGGAGCACTCCCACATTCAAAAAGCGATACTTCTCATGAACCTCTACGTTCATTGCGAAATAGCTTACCCAAAATACTGCTCTCATTTGGGGTGTTGCATCATAAGCAATCAAAACCTGATCTTGCAATATAAAGATTCGCTTTCCCACTAAGAATATCTTTCATAAAGATCTCTTCCTGAATCGCAAGGGTTTATTTGGGCTTTCCCGTTTTTTTATACTTCACCTTTTCAACTAGCCATCGATTTCACTTTGGGTCGCTGGCCGAAGCGTTTGAAGAGAAGCTTCCTGGTAGTGTGCCAACCCTTGATCTGAAAGCTTGCGACGTTGTTCAACGCTTGGCTGGTGGCGTTTCATTTTTGCAATTCTTTTTGCAATCAAACGTAAAAGCCTGCGGCGATCAATCTCTAAGCCAAGCTCCCAAACATAATAACGCAACATTTGCAAGCGTTCACTGCTTGATACGAAGTGCGAAGGAAGTGAAAAATGGATTTGAGCCAGATCCTTCACCAGCCAGCGCAGAGGAACACGATCCCTTATTTGAACGCGCTTTAAATCAATCAGTGTAATTTCTGGCTGCCCTTGAGCATTGAGACTCACCCAAATATGGGGAGCATAAAGATCTCGGTGGTTCATGCCTGCTTTATGAAAACGCACCGTAATACGAGCAAGTTCAGATAAAACCTGGGCGCGGAGGCGACATGCTGCTGGGCGTGTCCCCTGACAGTAGTGGGCCAGAAAATCATCAATCCGCTTTCCCGGTGCCTCAGCAGAAAGAAAGAAACTATCTTTGCCATTGCTTCCAGCCAATAGGGGCTGCATGGTTTGAACGCCTGCTTCAGCAGCTCTCATACAAACCTCAAATTCATGGGGCCCTGCTTCGGGTTCGTCCCGCGAAATTTTCAAATAAAGGGCTTGAGGCTGAGAGGGCTCAAAAGGGTCCTGATCATCCCTCAAAAAGCTCGGGCTTAGCGAATAACGGGCAACTTGGCTTCCTCGATGTGACTTCACTAAAGCTTCGGGATCCGGATAATCATAAACCCTATCCAACTCAAAAGGAAGCTGGGCGATCAGCTCCTGAGCACTGATTACACTATTGCGAAGAACAAGGCCATGGCTTTGAACCACGCGTTTAACCGTGCTTCTGAGAGTTGGTCTGATGTGTTTGAAACGGTTTTTTTCCTGCTCTCTGGCTCGTTCAATGAAAAGTTCCTGCCAGGCTTTAAGGTGATGCTCTAAATCCGGCAACTGGCTTGCCATAGCAACGTAGGATCGACTGCGTTGAATCCGTTCCGTTGCAAGAATCTGAGCGGTTGCCCGAGCCCAGGCCTGTGCATCCTCGCGGCTTGATAGTACCAGGCCATTGACTCCAGGTCTGATGAATTCGCTTGCCCCATTCAGTCTTGTGGTAATAACCGGTGTACCGCAGCTTAAAGCTTCTCCCACAGCGTTAGCCGAAGGGTCATAAAGGGTTGGCAACAGAAAAACATTGGCAGCAGCATAAAAACATTCAATTTCTTTTGACGGCGGAGCAATAATCATACGGTCGGCACAACCCGAGCGAGCGAGCAGCTCACGGGCTGGTGATGCATCTCCTTTGCCAACCACAACAAAACGAAGCTTTGAGCCAAGATCTTCAGAACTTTGGAAAAGAGCTGCAAAAGTACGGGCCGCTGGCATGAGTCCTTTTCGTCGATACTCCATACCCGAAAAAAGAATCACCAATTCGTCAGGGGCAATCCCAAGAGCTTCGCGCTGCTTGCGTCCAAGCCCTTCGCAATGGGGAGAAAATCGCTCTTTGTCAACAGGATTGTAAAGCACATGCAAACGGCCAGGCTCCACTCCATAGGCATGAATAACCTGCCGTTTGACAAGCTCAGAGTTCACAATAAAGTTTCGTTTATGGGCTGTGGGTGAAAGCAAGTCTGCTTCAAGCTTAAGCAGAGAACGGTGGCGAGGATGTCGCAGGGCTTTTTGATAGGCCTCAGGAGTCTGCTGGCGTAAACGCAACCAGATTTGATGCAAAGGATCTCCAAGCCGAAAAAAATCTGCACCATAAGCGCGCGCCAGAGCAATTACAACATCTGAGCCCAAGCGTTGAGCGGCTTTTCCCGCATGCCTGGCAAAAGCCTGATGACGGTAAGGGCCTGCCCATTTTCCTTTCGACACCTTGATAACCTGCATGCCTGCGGCATCTTCAGGGTTTGCTTTTACGCATATGATACTTAAATGATGCCCTTGTTCCAGCAAACCACGGGCAAGCCGAACAGCATAGCGTTCAGCCCCACCATGGTGTCGATCAAAGTATTGGCGAATAAGGGCAATCTGCATAAAAGCATCGGGGGTAAAATATATTCTTTACGAAATGGGAATTCAGGCAAAACCTTAAGAATTGTTTCTCCATATCAGGAAAATACAGATACCTGCTTCAGGTTTTTCTTCTTCAAAAATTGTTACCTTTTCTGCTCTGCTTCAAAAGCTTGCAAGGCACTGATTTGTTCTACACTTTCAATTGAACCCGGTCGAAGTTCTCGGATCCTTGTAATTGCTTGTTCTGCTGACATTCCCTGGGAAATCAAATAAGCGGCAAGAAAGGTTCCCGTTCGACCTTTTCCAGCAGCACAATGGACACACAATGCCTGGTTGGAACGCAAAGTAAGTTCTACTTCAGCCAGAAAACGCTGAAGCTGCTCCAGAGTCGGCGCCGAAAAATCCGGGACCGGTATGTGTAAGCCAGAAATATTAAAACGAGCCAGTGCATCCGGGTCTATACTTTGCTCCGTTAAAGAAACCAGCAGGCGAACATTCTGAGCTTCAAGAAAAGCCAGGTCTACCTCCAGCCCGCCAAGGCTGCCAGGCCTCGGTGCCCCTGCTAATGCTCCTTCTTTTATCCAGGAAAATCCGTACACAAGAGCTTCCTTCCAACCATGCCTATAATCATGGACTCAAAACTTCTCAACCGAAAACATATACAACAATCCATACTCTAAACCCCTGCCCTAAGAATGTCTAGCAATCATCATAAAAACTCTCGCAACCAGGAATAATCGAAACCTTTACATCTGAAGTGAGCTTAAAAACCGAGAGCACCGACTCTCAAAAAAACCATAAAAGCATGGCGTATATTCAATATAAATTTCTGATAAAATTTGCTTGCTTCGTTTACGTGTTTGAAAATGAAATCGGGCACCAAACATCCTCTACAGGACCGCTTATTCCTGGACAAATGATGACATGGGTGGGTGTTCTGCCAGCAAAGTCAAAGCATTTTTGGGCTCAGAAACCGAGAGCATGGATCTTACTTTTTGAAAAAGTTTGTATTTTTTTTAAAGCTCGTGAATAAAAGGAGATAGAACGTTTCTGACGCTTTAAAGCTGGGAATGTCAGAAAAAACAAGCTTGCTCGGTGTTCTGAAATCTGTACTCTCAGAAAACACCTTACAACAAGCCTTAAAAGCAGCATGAACAGGGGTTTTATAGTGATATTTTGCGTAAGATGATGGCTATAGGTAATAGCTCTTATGAAGAGGCTTCATTCTTTAAAAAAGGTTTTAAAAAAGAGAGTTTTTTTGTGGGATCAAATTGCATTGTGTCTTTTCGTATTCTATCAGATCGCTAAGGTTTGATTCCTCAAAGTACAATTTAAAGACTCGCCCAAAGCTTCACACTCAAGCAATACAATAAAAGGAAATGAGATAAAAATGAAAACTATACATGGCTTCAATGAGAACACTTCTCTTTCCACCAAACCTTTTAAAAGATTCTTAACATGCTTAGTAGAATGAAGGTTGTGACTTGAGAAATTCACGCTTATTGAACAAGCATGCATACTTCGTTTTCCATGAGCTAAAATCGAAATTTCTCTCAGCCGTTCAAAGGGCTTCTTCGTAACATCGCAGTGCACTTTATACCTATCTTTTTCTTAAAGCAGAAAAGCTTCAACGCTTTTTTGAGCGCTTGTTTCATGCTTACTTATTAGGATTTTTTAAATATATACAAAGACATACAGGGGATAACATATGCTCAGCGACTCCTTTGGAGCCTCAGCAATTTGGGATACGGTTCTCACCGCAACTCAACTTTATTGCGATAAGAAAACCTTTCAAGACCTTATTCTACCGGCTCGGCTCGAAGAGTATAATTCACGGGACGAATCCGTTGTGGTTAAAATTCCCCAGGGGGTTTCAAAGGAAACCTTTCAGGATCGGGCCCTGGCGCCGCTTCGAAAAGCCTTTGCAAATGCCATTGGTCTCAGTCCTCATATTTATTTAGAGGAAAACTACGCTTTTAAAACACCATCATTCGACAATCAGCCCCAAGCGAACACAGCAAAGCATACGAAGTCTGGCGAAGGTGATGAAAGTGATACAGAAGAAGGGAAAAGTGCTTCTCTGACTCAACAAGACCAGGGAGAGCGACCCGCAAACGGATTTTCAAATTCAAGAAGCAATGCTGCAAAGTGCATTGCACTCAATCCAGCTTACAGCTTTGAAAACTTTGTGGTTGGGCCTTCAAACCGTTTGGCCGCAGCTGCGGCCAAAGCTGTTTCGGAAAACCCTGGCAAAGCCTACAACCCTCTTTTCATCCACGGCGGGGTAGGTCTTGGGAAAACCCATCTTCTGCAGGCGATCTCTCAAGTTTTAATCAAACAAGATCCAACCTTAAGAATTCACTACGTTTCCTGTGAACAGTTCGTCAACGACTTCATAGAAGCCTTGGGTGCTGGTATGCAGAGCAGTTTTCGTCGTGCTTTTCGGGACATCGACTTGCTTGTAATTGATGATATCCATTTTCTTGCCAATAAAGAAGCAACCCAGGAGGAATTCTTTCATACCTTCAACGACCTCTATAACGCTGGTAAACAAATTATTATCAGTTCTGATTGTCCTCCCAAGGAAATTCCTGATCTTGAGGAGCGTTTAACCAGTCGCTTTCTTTCTGGCCTGCCGGTTAAGATTGAAGCTCCTGGGGCAGAGATGCGAGAATCAATCGTACGAGCCAAAGCTCATCGGCGTGATATTCAGCTGCCTCCAGAAGTTGCTGAATTCATTGCTGAAAAGGTAACTTCCAATGTTCGTGAACTTGAAGGTGCAATTGTTCAGGTTGCAGCTGCAGCCCATATGCTTGGGGTACCGATCACTCGTCAAGTTGCGCAAGAAGCCTTACGTGATCTTTGTTCTTTACGCTATAATCAGCGAATCTCTGTTGACATGATTGTTGAGCTTGTGTGTGATCATTTTCACGTTAAGTTAAGTGAGCTCCAAAGTGCGCGTCGCGCTAAGAGCTTAGTCTATCCCAGACAACTGGCCATGTATTTGGTGAAAGACCTTACGGAAAAAACGCTGAATGAAATCGGTGGGTTTTTCGGCGGGCGAGATCACACCACTGTGCTGCACTCCATCCGCAAGATCCAAAAAGCTCTTGATACGAATGACGAAACCCGAAGTTTTCTGGAAATGGCAAAGATGCGCTTGCTGGACCAGAGAGCCTGACGCTCTATTCCTGGTCCAGAGCGCCAAATACAACACATCAAAAATGGCACGGTCTTGGATACGGTCTTGTTGAAAGCCCGAGCCCGCCAGATTGGAACTGCGCGTAAACACTTCAGCTCCTGGGGGCTATCATGTGCTGGCGTCAATTATTGATAAGCTATTTCTACCAATGTTTATGAGGCTTCCAAGAGCTTGAAAGTTTTTGATCTTCGCTTTGTTCTTTTCGTAAGCTCTTCTTTGGAGGTTTCCCAGAGAGAAGCTGCTCGCCTTCCTGCTCGGAAATAAAATCAAGTCGGTCGGAATCATCAGAGGCATCAAGCTCAGCATATGTTTTTGCTTCAATGGCCTTAAGCACGGCAGACTCCTGTTTCATAGTACGCTCCGGCTTATCCTCAAGGAAATCTTGAGCTGTCTGAACCTTTTGGGCTGCTTTTTTGCGGGTTCGTTTTGCAACTTTCTTTTTGCTCGGACTAACCTTTTTGGCTGGTGCTCCAGAATCAGCTGGTATCACAGCCTCAGAACCTTCTTGCACGGAGTCAGGCTTTTGGCTTTGTTTTGGCTTCGCTTTTCGGCTGGCTTTCTTGGCGCTTGTTTTTTTGATGCTTTTGCCAACACTTTTGGCGGGGTCACTGGCCCCTTTGGCTGAACTTTTCCGAGGCGCTTTACGAAGAGATGCTTTTTGAGCTTTCAATGGTTTGTTGTTTGAAACCTGTTCAGGGCTTTCCTCCTGAGCTTTTTGAGAGGTTTGTTCAGACTTTTGGTTTTGAGTTTCACACGCTTTTGCAATCGAGGCCCTTAAGGATTCGGAAAGCGGAAAATTCTTCTTTGATGCAGCTTTATGTTTTTCAAGCTCGGCCTTGATATCCTCTTTTTTTGTATTCTCTTGTGTTTTCTTCGGTTTCGTTTTGTCTGGTTTTGCTCGGGCTTTTCGACGTTCTTGAAGAGGTTTGGCAGGTTCCAACGGTTTGTTATCACCAGCTAATCCCAGACGTCGCTTCACTTCTGATTCAACATCGCCAGACCGGCTTAAAGCTTCAAAGGGCTGGGAAGCACCTTTCTTGCTTTGACTTTTCTCTTTATTTTCAAAGCTACCACGGTTAACAACAACCAGGTTACGACCATGTTCCTTGGCGAAATAAAGGGCTTGATCACAGGCGTCCTTCAGCTCTTCTTCATTCTTCATGTGCTCGGGCAAAAACTCAGCGACACCGACACTGGTACTGACGGGGATGAGTTGTCCTGCCTCGGAACGAAATTCGGTATGGGCAATAATACTCCTGAGGCGTTCAGCAAAACGAGCCGCATCATCAGCACTCGTATGGGGACAAACAATGCTTAATTCTTCTCCGCCATAACGAAAAGCAATATCAGTGTCTCGCAGCTCTTCAAGCAGAATAGCTGATACCTGGCGTAAAATCTGATCCCCGTAAAGATGTCCAAAACAATCGTTGATTTCTTTGAACTTATCAATATCCAGCATGATAAGACTCAGCGTTTTCGAGTTCTTCATAGCTTGATCAAGATAAACCGGCATCTCTTTGTTGAAGTGGTTCTTATTATAAAGGCCCGTCATTTCATCTTTAATAGCACGATCCCACAGTGCTGAAAACTTCAAGCCAAGGCTAACGGCTTTAACAAGTTGCTGAAGAGAAGCCTCAAAATGCAAAAGCTCATTTTGAAAGTCTGGGTCATCATGGGTTGTGCGGCGAATCTCAACCACACCTTGAATTGCTCCTGGAGCTGAAAAAGGGATAGCTACGGCATAGCTGCCGGTTTGAGGGTTGAAATCTCTGCTTGCTTTTCCACTCAGGATAGCTTCATAAGCAAGGTCTGGTTCAAACGGGCTGAGCTTGGTTTCTTCACCGAAGGAGTTGACTCCAAGAAAACGGCGAGCCCGAGCTTCTAGTTCTCTCTCGGAACTGGAAGCATAGACAATTACGTCTTCAGCTCGACTGAAGAATTCAATCTGCTCAAGCACCACCGAAGCAATCCGTTCAAAACTTGTTTCCTGCTTGATCGCTAAAGTTACCTGGTGGGCAGCCCCTAAAACATCAAGGCTGCGAGCCATCCGCAAACGTTCTTCAAGCACGCTGTTTAAAAATTGGTTTTGCTTCAGATGGAGACGTTGGAAACGATTGCGCTGTTGGTATACGACCAGAACGGAGACCAGTAAAAGTGCAGCCATAACCGCAGAGAGACCTCCAGCTAAAGCAAGCAGGGTGTAGATCCACTGGTTTTCAAGTCCACTTGATGTGGAGAGGCGGCTGAAGTAATGAATAACCAGAACAACCGTTCCCGAGGGCAGTAACAAACCGACAAGCATCAGGTAAAGCAAACGGGAAGGAGCCTCAGAGCTTCTTTTCAGTTTCTCAAAGGAGAAAGACGAGCTGCTTGTATTCGTATTTATACTCATGAGAAGCAAATCTAATAGAAAAGCGAGTTCAGAATATTTTTGCTGAGAAAGCTTTGGGCTTCACTTTCTCTTTCTGATAGCGAAAGAGTCTGGGCCCTACTCACCTTGGAAAATCGGAAGCTTTGGACAAGAGCTTGAGCAAAAGTCGTGGAGCCTTTATGAATAAAATCTGGGGAGTTGAGAGCTGGCTCACAAGCTTTTTAAATTGTAGTGGAGAATCTTTTGTCGCTGGCAGCTGGCGGCTAAACCATGGCGTCCTTCCTTTTTCCACGCCTTAAAGCGACTTTAGTCACTCTTCGGATCCAGTGAATCGATCTGGAGTGAGAAGCTGTCCCTTTCTCGAGGTCGTCACACAACGAAATAATTATTGAATTTTGCACCCTTCATAGTGAAAAAGCTTTCATCTCGACGAAATATTTCGAACCACTTTTGCCCAGCTCCTGCGCAGAGAAAAAACTTCGGAGTGGGACTTTGGAGCGGGAGCAGAGTGCTGGGGGCACTTCCTGAAGTGGAAAAGCTTTCACTTTAACAAAATCTTTCTAAGCAACTTTTGCCCAGATTTTGCGCAGTGAAAAAATGGTCGTCCGAGCCGTTGAAAGCACTCACTTCCTTCATTCTTATCTGGAAGTTCTCAACCATGCCCTTGACTACCACGAAAAGCTGAAAATCCGCGGAGCTCACGGTGTTCTTACCGTTATCAAGATCAAAGCAATTCTTCAGGGACTTCATAAGTTATGAAGCATCGCTTTTCTTATGGGATAGAGAGTTCAGTTTTCAACCGGGGTCAGGGAAGCTTCTTGCATTATGTTGTTCTTTGTTCTTCCCCCTCCAATGTGACTTTTGTCACTTTTTCTTAAGACTTCTCAAAGCTATAAAATCTTATACTCCCCCAAAGAATGGTTTAGAACTCATTGGGCCTCTGGTCTATGATAGCTCTCAAGTCGGGCAAGAGTTGCTCGACGACAATTATAATTGCGGCTCGAACCGAATAACCACGTTTTCTAGC
>CAZJPQ010000036.1:0-34865 GCA_964548115.1 uncultured Planctomycetaceae bacterium | reverse complement strand
GCTTAGGACAAAGCCTCTTGATCTTGGCCATTATACGATCGCTGCTCTCTGGCATGACAAGTAAGTTTTCGGTGCTGCGGCTTTTGAGGTTTTTATGATGGTCCTTACACGGGTTGTCCGTAACTGCAAGCACTTTGACCTTGTACTCGGAGTTCTTGATGACCCTGTGGGCCTGATCTAAACGATCCTCATGACAAATCACAAGGTCAAGAGGCAGAACTTCAAGCATCGCTTCCAGGCGTTCTGGGCTCGCTGTTAGCAAAACCTGACACTCATTGAGATCAAAGGTCTTAAGGAAAGAGCCATGAAAAAGTTCATAGCCATAAAGGGTAAAAAGGTAGCGCTTGGGCATCGCTCGTTCTCCTTGAGAAAGGTTTGGCGGTAAAGCGAAGCTGGGTGCTGCCAAAAGCCTAAAAATAATAAAGAGGCCTAAAAACGAAAGGGTGCACCAGGCATCGCTTCAACCACAGGCCGACTAAAGCCCTTCACGAAAGCGAACATCCCAATGCACCCAAAAAGTGCAGGGCTATTCGCGGTTCGTGAATCAAACGCACAAGCGCTTGAATTAGTCGTTGGTGGTTGACCGCGTATACAATTGTCGTCGAGCACCATCGCCCGACTTGAGAATGATCTTAAACCAAAGGTTTGATGAGTTCTAAACCATTCTTTGGGGGAGCTTAAGATTTTATAGCTCTGGGAGGCCCTCAGGAAAAGTGATTAAAGTCACACTTTGGAGATATAAAAACGGGCTCTCTCGCCCCTGACCCAAAAAGTGACTTTAGTCACTTTGCTAGCATAGAAATATTACTTCGAGTGGCCCTAATCATTGCGTTCTTTGAAAAATCGCCAGAAAACTCAAAAGGGTCAGGAAGATCCTGACCCTTTTCACTCAGAGCTTTTCTGCTGCGAAACCCACTCTATGCACTTGGTGCTAAAGCTTCTTTTTGAGAAGCCAAACGAGCTTTAACCGTTTTAACAGCCTCCAAAAGCTGATCTTTAAGCTGGTCCTTAATATCTGATGCACCAAAAATTTCACTAAGAAGCTGGCTCTTCTCTTTGCGCAAGTAATTCAGGAAACTCTCTTCAAAGGTTTTTACTTCGTCAATTTCAAGCTCGTCAAGATGGCCTTGGGTAACACTCCAGATAACAGCGATTTGCTCCGCCACAGGCATTGGTTCATAAATCCCCTGTTTCAGAATTTCAACGGTGCGAGCACCACGAGCCAGCTGACGCTGAGTTTCTTTATCAAGGTCCGAACCAAACTGAGCAAAAGCTTCAAGTTCACGATACTGAGCAAGAGCCAGACGAAGCGGGCCGGCAACCTTCTTCATAGCCTTAATCTGAGCGTTTCCACCAACCCGACTTACGGAAATACCAACGTTAATAGCTGGACGAACTCCAGAGTAGAAAAGATCAGGACTCAGGAAAATCTGTCCATCAGTAATAGAAATAACGTTCGTAGGAATATAAGCGGAAACATCACCAGCTTGGGTTTCAATCACAGGTAAAGCTGTTAGTGACCCAGCACCCTCAGCATCACTGAGTTTTGCTGCTCGCTCAAGCAAGCGAGAGTGACAGTAAAAGATATCGCCAGGGAAAGCTTCGCGTCCTGGAGGGCGACGAAGCAGCAAAGATAACTGACGATAGGCGGTTGCCTGTTTCGAAAGGTCATCATAAACACAAAGGGTTGCCATGCCACGACCATCAGCTTGTTTGATGAACTTACCGTCCTCTGATTTTTCTGGTTCACCAGAAGCGTTCAGCTGCCAGCGCTCATACATAAAGTATTCAGCCATAGAACAACCAGCATAAGGAGCAAAATATTGCAAAGGAGCTGGCTCTTCCGCAGAAGAAGCAACAACAATCGTATAATCAAGAGCGCCATGTTCGCGCAAGCGCTCAACCACGCCTCGAATGGTGGATGCCTTCTGTCCGATAGCCACGTAAACACAGACAACACCCTTGCCCTTCTGGTTGATAATAGTATCAATCGCAACGGCAGTTTTGCCTGTTTCACGGTCTCCAATGATCAGTTCTCGCTGACCTCGTCCAATTGGAATCATTGAATCAATAGCCTTTAAGCCTGTTTGCAAGGGTTCTTGCACAGGCTGACGGGGAGCAATCCCAGGGGCAGGACTCTCAAGGGCACGAAAACCATCGTTTTGAATCGGTCCAAGTCCATCAATAGGCTCACCCAAAGCGTTCACAACTCGACCAAGAAAACCCTGTCCAACAGGCACCGAAAGAATCCGTCCAGTACGTTTAACCGAATCGCCCTCGCGAATGGAAAGGGGATCGCCCATGATAACAACACCGACGGAATCTTCTTCAAGGTTCAGCGCAACCCCAAAGGCGCCGCTTTCAAACTCAACCATTTCATTGGCCATTACCTTATCAAGCCCATAAAGCCGAGCAATTCCGTCCCCAACTTCAAGCACCGTTCCGACTTCATCCATTTCAAGCTGAAGATCGAAGGATTCAATTTGTTTTTTCAAAACTGAAGCGATTTCATCCGGACGAATTGTACTCATAGAAATTTTCCTCTTTCATTGCTTAACTAAAGCGAACTTAATAATGCTCTATTCGAAATCTGATCAAAAACCTGTTGAAAGACTATTCTTGAATACAAGTCTTTATTTCAAAGGTCTTCTTTGTCTTTATGACGTTGATCTTAACACTTCCCTGCCACACGTAAAGGTTGAAAAACGAGGCCTGAACATAGCCTATTCAAGGGCAACCCTCAAGGGTTTATATCAGGATTTTTCCTGAAGAGTAAGGTTGTGTATTATATGGTTTTTTCTCAGAGAAGCATCAGCAGAGCAAAACGTATTGAAAGGCTTCAAAAACAAAAGAGGAGGCCTTCTTCACGCCTCCCCTTGATGTTCATATAGGTTAATCAAACGAGGGTACTAGGACTAGAATCCTTTTTGGCCCTGGTACTGAGCGCCACCAAAACCCAAAATCGGCCAAAAGATAAAGGGCAAGAAGACCATACCAACAGCGAAGCCTGCTCCCTTGCCAAAGGCTTTTGCAAAATCGATGGTAACAATAATACCAAAGACAATTCCGACAATGGGAAGCATTGGTAGAATCCCCCAAAGTACGGTCCGACCACCAAGCTTTGCCATAATAATCATATTATAAATAGGAACAATACTTGCCCAACCAGGCTCACCAGCCTTTGAAAAACTTTTCCAAACACCAGCAATCACGAATATGGCTATGAATCCATAGACAACACCCATGATAATCATTGTGGTTTGAGCAGCACCAGCGGCTGCTTCAAGTTCAAGGCCAGGCATTTCAGCGTATTCACTGGCTGCTGAAAGCAAAGGTATAAATTGCTCAAGTCCACCCATCGTTTTATTCCCTTCAGATTGAGTAAGTTAATTATTAGACTTCAAAATAAACGATACTTTACGTTCCGTAGTATCTTTTTTATTTCAAAAAAATACAGCCTAAAATGAACTCTAAGGTAAAGAAATAGAAGAGCTTACATGAATAGAAACAAAAGCTTCGAGTTTACGCTGAAAGTTTATAACCCCAGGCTTATAGTGTTTCGATCATCTGGTCCTCTCCTTCCAAATAGGTATAACCCATCAAGCCCGTTTCGTAACGTCTCATCAAAAGTCGAACTTCCTCAAAACTCATACGCCCTGATTTAAGGGCAGATTCTGTCGCCATGCGAACCCTTCGGACAAGATCCTTTGCATCGTATTCCATATACCCAAGCACATCAGCAACGCTATCACCGATCACGTGGTGATGAATCTGATAGCCTTCTTTTTTGTCAAGAGCAACGTGCACAGCATCGGTATCACCAAAGAGATTGTGCAAATCCCCGAGTGTTTCCTGATAGGCTCCCACAAGAAAGATGCCAATGTAGTAAGGGGTGCCATCAAAAGGATGGAGCGGGAGAGATTTTTTAATATCGTGCAGGTCTATAAATCGAGAAATTTTTCCGTCAGAATCGCAGGTTAAATCTGCTAAGACTCCTTTGCGAGAAGGCTTAATATGAAGGTTCTGAAGAGGAATGATTGGAAAAAGGGAATCTACAGCCCAATAATCTGGCAAAGACTGGAAAAGCGAAAAGTTGCAGTAGTATGTGTCAACCAGACGTTTTTCGAGCAGCTTGAGGTCTTCCGGAACATAATCGAGAGATTGTGAGAGCTTGTAAATTTTATGAGCCAAAGCCCAAAAGAGTTCCTCTGCCTTGGCTCGCTCTTCCAAAACAACATAACCAAGCGAAAAAAGATTCAGCATTTGTTCACGGGCATCAATGGCATCGTGATAGCTCTCTTGCAGGTTTTTCTGGTTTGTTTCCTTATAAAGGGTATAGAGTGTTTGAAGGTGCTCATGGGCATTTGCCTTTGGTTTTTTGACCGAAGAAACCTCAGGGAGCTCGTTGGTATCAAGCACATCAAAAACCAATACCGAATGATGAGCAAGCAATGCCCGACCAGATTCGCTCAAAATAGTCGGATGCTCAAGTTTAGCTGCATCGCAGGCATCACAAATTTCAGCAACGATGTTGCTTGCATATTCTTCAAGGGTGTAATTCATGGAAGAGGCAAAGTTTGTCTTTGAACCGTCATAATCAACCGCAAGCCCGCCGCCAATATCAATATACTGAAGCTTTGCCCCCATTTTTGAAAGATCAACAAAGATACGAGCTGCCTCCTTGATTGCTGCTGTAATTGCTCGAATCGCTGTAACTTGGGAACCTATGTGAAAGTGAAGGCAGCGTAGTTGATCAAGCATCTGAGCCTTTTCCAAAAGCTTAACAGCCTGAACCATTTCTGAGGCTGAAAGCCCAAACTTTGAACTTTCACCAACTGATTCAGCCCAGCGTCCTGCTCCTTTTGTTGCGAGCTTGCATCTCATCCCAATTGGCCCAATCAAACCACGCTTTTCTTTCAGGTGGACCAGATCCTTCATTTCACGAAAACGATCACAAATAACAATGGTTTGAAGGCCTAATTTGCAGGAGAGTAAGGCTGTTTCAAGATATTCAAAATCTTTGTAGCCGTTACAAATAATAATAGATTCTGGATCACTTACCATTCCAATGGCCGCAAGGAGCTCAGGTTTTGAGCCTGCTTCAAGGCCAACGTGGTACGGTTGGCCTTGGGTTATAATATCCTCAAGAACGTGTTTTTGTTGGTTAACTTTAATCGGAACAACAACATGATACTTTCCTTTGTAATTATATTCCTTTGCAGCGCTTTTAAAAGCCTCATGAATTTGCCCCATACGTGTTCCAAGAATATCTGAAAAACGCAAGAGTACTGGCAGCCCAATACCTCGGCCCTTTAAATCTTCAACAAGATCCTTGATATCGATAGAATGGTTTTCGTTGCCCGTCGGGGAAACCAATATGTTTCCATTATCGGCAATTGAAAAAAACTCCTTGCCCCAACGAGAAACATTATAAATTTCATCACTGTCTTGAGTTGTCCAACTTCTCATGATTTCTTCTCCGAATTGACACTTATTCTTGTTTTTGCCTTTAAATCTTGGGGTAATCTTTGCTTGTGGATAAAAGCTGCCTGAACGTTTTTGTGTTTCATTAGAAGACAAAGAATATTGCTTGTTTCCCAAGAATAAGCACAATAGTAAATGTATATTTGTTTTTTATAATCTGTTTTATCCTCTCAGGAAAAGGTTATTTTCTTGAGCTTTTTATGCAAGAGATCCTTTCTCTTATGCTGCCAGAAATAGACCAGCTTCAAGAACTCGATAAGGTGCTTTTTGCACTTATGGGTAAAAATACGTCTTTAGGACAAGATATTCTTGCTCAAATTGTAAGAGATTATCTTGGATTAGAAAATCCAGACAAACCAGATTTTGCTCATTTTGTTGTATCCCAGGGGTATGTCTCGCGTCAGGAAATGTACCGCCTGGTACGGGCTCGTAATTTCGCCTTGTTGCGAAAAGAAGACAAACGCATTGGCCGGCGTCTTTTTCGTCGTGGCTTTTTGTCAGCAAGTGATTTGAATGAAGCCCTTGAGTTTCAAAAGCAGATTTTTAAAGCATTGGGAGACATTAAGCGGCTTCATGATATTTTACTCGAAGAAAAAAAGGTATCCAAGGAAGAGGTTCACCAGGTTTGGCAGGAATATCGTCACTATCTTCAGCGCCAGGGACAAGCACCGGCAGAACCCCATACTGACCCACACTTACTCAAGCGGGGTGGTCGCTAGAATTTGAAGTTTTGCTTTCATATCCGCTTTCATACTTATAGCCTTCGTGTCATCAATAAGCTTCAGAGGCGTCAATCCAAGCAGAGGAAGCCGTGAAACCTTATACCTTTGAGCCTCGTCCTTTTTCTTTCAGCGATCTTATCACGAAGACATTTTCACTTTATATGAACGCTTTACCCTTATTTGCAGGGCTTTACTTGCTTTTTTATTTTTTTCCCTTAGTGCTTCTTACGGGGACTTTTTCCAGCCTGCTTCACGTTGATTTATCTTCTCAGACATCAGCAGATAGTGATTATCTTTCGCTGATCACATTTGGTCTGAGTTGGATATTAGGGGCGATCCTGGCCGGGGCTGGGTCGTTTTATCTTGGTGCTCGAAAGTATCTGGGGGCTGAAGTCAGCTTGCTGGAAGTTCTTCAGGCCGCGTGGCCTCGTCTTTTTTCTCTTCTGATTGCTGGATGCCTTTACTTTTTAATGGTTCTTTCAGGCATTGCGCTCTGTGCACTGTTGATTTATCTCGTTTTAACCCATGATGCTATGGTTGCTCTTCTTCTTGGAATAGTGCTTGTTCCCGCGGCTCTTTCTCTAAGTGCATACTTTTATGTTCGTTTTGGGTTGGTCTTTTGTGTTGTGATGCTCGAAGAAAAAGGAGCTTTTCAAGCTCTCAGGCGAAGTTCTGTGCTGACAAAGGGTTATCGCTTTCGTTTCCTTGGGATTACTCTGGTCATGATGCTCTTCATCAGCATTTTAGGGCTGCCTGGAACGATGGTGAATGGCCTTTTAAGTGCTCTTGGTTTGCCTTTCGTTGGCTTTTTAGGGAATCAAGGCTGGAATGCTCTTCTTCAACCTCTCTCCAGCTTATGGATTGTGCTTTTTTATTTTGATCAGCGTATTCGAAAAGAGGATTTCGATCTTTATGTGCTTGCTGAAAGTTTAGACCTCAACCTGCCTCAAGCCCTGGGAGCAAGGCCTCAAAATGGCTAGCAGCATAAATGCAATGCATCATATGCTCTTATAAGAAAACAAATAAATGCTCAAAACCATTCTTCTTTTGCCTCAAAAGCATTGGGAAAGTGTTCGAATCGAGCTGGGTTGCCAAGCCGGTCAAAAGTTACTAACACAGCATCAAAGCGCAAGTTCATCAAGGGCTGAAGTAATTGGTGACGAGTGAGAATACGTTTTGATGTTCGGATCACCTGTTCTTGTTTTGCTTCAGAAAAAATATCTTCCAATCGCATCCAGGAGTTTTCAGCACAGGAACGAATTTCGACAACAATAATGCCTCGATAGCCTTTGTGCTGAACAATCAGGTCAATCTCGCCCTGTTTATCAGAAAGGTTTTTATGGATGATCTTATACCCTCGTTTTTGAAGCACCTCTTGGGTAAACGTTTCTGCTTTCTGGCCAGACGCTTGTTTATGAGGAAATCTTGGGTCTTGAGGAAAAGAATCTGGTTTTGATTTTTTCAAGCTCAAAATTCTTTTCCATAAACCCCTTCGTTTTTTCATCACTCTTTTTTGGAATTTTCTTTCAGTTGAATGGTATATTCAAAACCCTTGATTGAGCCCGGAATCAGCTCAAAAGCTTCGCTTTGATAGGGCATGTTTTCAAAGTTGTTTCCGTTTATACTTTCTCCTGCGCCAGGAGCAGCAAAAGAAATACGATACTTTGCATCACTCCAGGCCAGGGGCACAAAAAAACGTCCTTCTTGAAGCATGGCAGGATTATCAAAGGCATGCCACTGGCGTGGTGTTCCCTTTGTTCCATCTGCAAGTTCAAATTCAACCCGAACAAGAGCCTCAGTACAAGGATTCCCATCAGGGTAAAAAATCTCTCCCTGCAAGTATGGGATCTCATAGTGCAGGGCGTGTTCTTCTTTGCCTCCAGAAACTTGAATTGTTCCAAGCAGGGTTGTTCCGCCATGGGTATAAAGGTTGTAATTGCCCGGGGGGAGGCCCCAAAACGTTATGCCCCCTTGAGCATCTGTGTTTCCATAGAGCTCCAGTCTTGGGCGTAGAAACGCAGGCACATCAACTGAATCTGCCGGAGAGATACTTATCTCTAAAGGGGCAACCGGATAAAGCCCATCAACAGTACGTATTTTCACATCAAGTCTGCCGCTCTTTTCATCGCGAAAAACAATTTCCGGTAATTCCTGAAGTTTTTCAAGGTTCATATCCTTGATGATTTTTATGGTTTGGCTTGCTCCTTGAGGACGGGCAACCACAATAAAATCATCAGGATTAACAGCTCTTAGTTGTGCTTGAAATTGGCCCTTCCCAATTTCTTCCCAGGCATCATCACTGCCTGTAAAAATATAACGCTGGTGAAGATAAGCATTGCTGTAAAGATCAACAATTCCATCGATCGGAGTCTCTGAATTTTTATCAACAAGTTTGCCTTGAACCCAGGCTTGTTCCTGAAGGGTAATGTCAAAGACTTGGGATTCAAAGACTTCTAACATATCAAAAAGAGCAAAATAACTATTCCAATGAGAGTTCTTACGATCTTCCCAATGGGCCCATACCATATAGTAGCCGGTCGATAGTTCTAAAGTATAATTGTCCTCTTCATCTACATAAGCAACCAAAGGGGGTTCAAAGGAGTAAAAGCTTCCATTTGGCAAAAGGTCTAAAGGGGCAGCAAAGACTTTTGCAAATTCAAGAGAAGTTTTTTCTGGGACGTGAAGCTGTCCTGAGAGGGTCACACGAACCATCGGCCGTACATAAACCAGGTGTTCCTGCTTTTGATTTTCGCCCTGAACATTTTTCCAGCTTGCAGGAATTTCGTACGCTCCAAGCGCAAATAGCCGGGCAGAAACGCCCTGTTTAAGATCAAAATGATAACGGCCCGAATGGTCTGTTGAGTAGCGTTTGCGCTGAAAGCCATCGGCATCTTCTTCAAGCACTAAAAATTTGAAATGTGGAAGCAGGGTATTTTTCCCAAGCAATCGAAATTCTCCTGAAATTGTTTGGAGTTTCTCCGATGTCTTTACGGGATCTCTTTTTTGATTTTCTTCCCCCCTTGCTTGTGAAGAGAAGATCGTCAAAGACAAAATTATCATGAAGCCGAAGGATATCCAGAGAAGTATTGATTGTAGGAATCGTGTATTCATAACTAAAAATCCTGCTTGAAGTGGTCCTTTTTATATTTTTTGAGTTGCATGGTTTCTCAAAACTAGAAACGAACCTCGATTGAAAAAGATGCAGAAAAAATTGAGAGTGTGTGGTGTGTAGCTTCAAAAACAGCTGTTGAGTAAATGGCGAAACCTCTCTAAGAATTAAGCATTATCATCGATTTGATATTTACGCATTTTTTCCCACAGGTTTTTGCGAGAGATCCCCAAGAGTTTCGCACTTTGAGCTTTTGCTCCATTCGTGTGTTTCAGCACTTTTAAAAGATAATCTCGTTCAACCCTTTCAAGGAGATCTTTCAGGGGAAGGATATCTTGTGTTTGGGTGATATCTTCTCCAAGAGCTTGGGGCAGAGCCATGTTCGAGTCTTGATGATAAAGGAAATGCTCGGGTTTTAATATGCTTTGCTTGCCTGAAAGTGCAATGGCGCGTTTAATCGCATTTTCAAGTTCTCGAACGTTTCCAGGCCAGGGCCTTTCCTCCAGCATTTTATGGCTTCGCTGGTCAAGCTCGTAGTGTTTGCCTTTACCGTGTTTTTCGATGAAGTGTGTGGCCAGCAGAGCTATATCACTTGTTCTTTCCCGCAAGGGAGGGATATTAAGGGGGATCACATTAAGACGATAAAAAAGATCTTCTCGAAATTTTTGTTGTTTTACTTGGTGAGCAAGATCTTTTTTTGTGGCTGCAATCACGCGCACATCTATTGGTTGTGGAGAACTTCCCCCAAGCCGTTCAATTTCGCGTTCTTGCAGTACCCTCAAAAGTTTTACCTGGGTTGAAAGAGGAACATCATCAATATCGTCAAGGAAAACGCTTCCCCCTTGAGCCCTTTCAAATCGCCCTTTTCGGCTGCCTTGGGCTCCGGTATAAGCTCCTGTTTCATGACCAAAGAGCTCATCTTCGATGAGGGCCTCCGAAAAAAGGGCACAGTGAACTGGGATGAAAGGCCCTTGTGCGCGGGGAGAATTACGATGAATCGTTCGAGCTAAAACTTCTTTTCCTGTGCCGTTTTCTCCCGTAATCAGGATGTCAAAATCGTTATCTGCAATGGTTTCAATCAGCTCAAAAAGATTTTTCATGCCTGCAGAAGTACCAACAAGGTTTTGAAAGCCTGAAACCTCTCTGGCTTTTTGAGCTAAAAGCCGCTTTTCTTCTGCTTCTCGGATTAATAAAAGAATTTGATCGTTATGAAAGGGCTTTTCAATGTAGTAGTTCGCACCGAGCTCAACAGCTTTTTGATTTCGCTGATCTGAAGAATTGCCCGTAACCATGATGACAAAAAGATCAGGGTCAAGAGCCATAGCTTTTTCTAAAAGCTCAAGTCCATTCAGCTTTGGCATCACAATATCAGAAATCAGAGCGTGATAATTCCCCTTTTCAAGCTCAAGCAGGGCTTCTGCTCCATTTTCGACGGCTTTTACCTGATGGCCAGCATCACTAAGATCATCCGCTAGAGTCATGCGGATACCTTTTTCATCATCAGCGATCAGAATTTTCATAAGCCTGGCCTGAAAATATCAAAGCTTTACCCTTAAGCTCCTGAAAAAGGGAATAAAGGGTATAGGTGTTGAGCCTAAGAACAGCCTTGCAACGACAAGGCCCTTGAAGTGCATTTTAGCAGGCTTATACTTTTTATTATACTCTTTTCCTCAGGGCTTTTCGAAAATAGCCATGAAAAGCGGCCTGGAGAAAGCAAGGTATAAGGTCAGGTCAGCTGCGTCGAAGTTTCGGATTCATGGCTTCGCGCATGCCTTCACCTAAGAGGTTAAAAGCAAGCACGACAACAAAAATTGCGAGACCAGGAATCATGGCAAGCCACCAGGCGGAAGTAATAAACTGCCGTCCGTTAGAAAGCATTTTACCCCATGTGACCTGGTCCGGGCCTGCTCCAATACCAAGAAAGCTTAAGGTTGATTCAAGCAGGATAGCGCTTGCAACATTGATGGTTGCTGAGACCAAAACAGGGCTCAAAGAGTTTGGAATCAAGTGCTTCAGGATGATACGAGCATCCTTAACCCCAAGTGAGCGGGCTGCTTGAATAAAATCCTGCTCCCGCAAGCTTAAAATTTCAGCTCGTACAAAACGAGCCGTTCCCATCCAGGATGTAATCCCAATGATAAACATCACAAGCCATACATCTTTATCATAAGCCGCTAGAATAGTTAAAAGCAAAAAGAGCTGAGGGATAGTCATCAAAACTTCGATCACCCGCATCACAAAATTATCAATGGTCATGATGGGAATGAAAAACTTTCGGAGAGCTGGAAGTTCAAGAGCGCCATCTTGGCCTGTTTTAAGCGCCATCAAAAGAATGGATAAAAAGCAAAACCAGAAGATAATTAAAATCCAAATCTGATTTGTAAATTTGTAAAGTCCGTTGCTTTCGTTGAGTTCTTTGGAACTCGTCGTAGCAGCGCTTTTATACATGTTTCCTTTTGATCGTAAGGTGCTGAGCTGTGTTTGGAGGGTTTTGAGATCGAGAAGATCGCTCTCTTTGAGCTCCTTTTTTTCAAGACTTTCATTCCATGCTTTTTGTGCTTTTGTTACCCCTTTTTCCAGCTCTTTTTTTTCTGCAAGAAGCTTTGCTTCCAGCTCTTGTTTTGCTTTCTCCTGCTCAGAATCCTGAGCAGAACTTTTTTGCATACTTAAATTCAAGCGGTGGATATCAGCTTGTTTTGAGACTTTTGCCCCGAGAGCTTCCAGGAAAGCAAGCTCCATATTCTTTTTTTCAAGCTCAAGCTGTTGAGCAGAGAAACGAGCCAAAGCACGTTCTTTTTCCTGTTTTTGATCGGTCTCATTTTTAGCAAGCTGAGCATAGGATTTTGCTGCTTCCTGGGCTTCGCCATAAATCGTAATTAACTCTTCCTGAAGTTCTTGAGCATCCTGATAAACATGGAGTTTTTGGCCATAGGGATCATTATTTTCAGTAATAGTTTTATAAACCTGCATTCCGGCAAAAAGCGCAATAAAAAGCCCTAAAAGCCCTAAAATTTTCCATTGTTTTAAATGAAGAATACCCATGATATGAAGGGCAAATGCCCCAATTCCCAGACCATAAAAGCCCCATTGAAAGAAAATCATTCCAAACGAGCCCAGAAAATCAAACGTTGCACACAATGTTCCAAGAGGAAAGGCCAGTATCGTTATCAAAAAAGGCAAGCGAGCCTTCCCTTTTCCATAATAACCAGCTATCCCACCGACTAAAATCCCAATCAGAATTGAGATGCCAACAGCCACAAAACCCACTGCCAAGGAGACCGTTGAGCCACTCCAAAGTCGCAGCAGGACATCTCGGCCCAATTCGTCTGTTCCAAGCGGGTGTATCCCGAAGTCGTGCTTTTTGGTCAGGACTGAGCCATCAGGTTGAACTCTTTCAACATCTTTGACCACAGAAGAAAGGGAGGGAGCTTCTAACTGAATCTCAAGTTCCGTTTTATTTGGATCAAAAGCACCAAACGCTTTGTTGGTAAAGACCCAACCACTGATGCCAACAAGTGCAAGAACGAGCACAATAATACTACCGATGACCGCAGGACGATTTTTCCTGAAATGGTAGAAGAACTCTTGGGTCGGAGTTCGTGTGATAGTTCTTTGAGAAGCTTGTACTTGATTGTTGTGATGTGTTGCTGCCATGAAGCATCCTTTTGCCTAGCTAAGTTTAATACGAGGATCGACCACAACTAAAAGCAGATCCGAAATAAGAATCCCAACAAGCGTTAATGCAGAAGAAACGAAAAGTGTTGTCATAACAATATTATAGTCTCGCTGGAACACTGCATTAAAGGACCAGCGACCCAGCCCTGGCCAGGCGTAAATTGATTCAAAAACAATTGAGCCGGAGAAAAGCATTGGTAAAAAACCTGCAATCATAGTAACAAAAGGCAGGGCTGCGTTCCGAAGTGCATGCTTGTAATGAACGGTGTCAGTATCAAGACCTTTGGCTTTTGCAGTACGAACAAAATCAGCATTCATAACTTCAAGCATCTGACCTTTAACATAACGAGTCAAAACAGCAATACCACCAAAAGCACTGATGATACCTGGAACAGCCACGTGCCAAACTCGGTCCATAAAGGCCCTGAAGCCTTCAAGCTCAGTGCCAAGGGTTTTGGGCGAGACGACAGGAACGCCAAGCATGCCAGTGAAGAACTTGACAACCAGCAAAGCAAGCCAAAAAGAAGGCAATGAAATTAAAGCATAACTGAAGAAAGTAATAATGCGATCAGAATTGCCGCCGCGTTTCATGGCAGAATAAATCCCAATGGGAAAGGAGAGCAGCCACATGATAATTGTTGTCACAACGACAAGAGGCAAGGTAACCAACATCTTTCGAATCATGGTTGGCACAACGGCTTCAGGACTTTTTAAGCTTTCAAGCCGGTAGGAAGGAGAGTCAACCCCTTCTGTAAAAAATACTCCAAGGTCGTGAAAGAGCTCTCCATAAAAGAAGAGGTATTGCGCATAAATTGGTTCATCCAGGTGATGTTTTTGAATTTCAATTTCTGCAGTGACAGGGTCAGCCTTGGGGTCAAGTGTACCAGAAAAAGGGTCGCCCGGCGCACTATGAATAATAAAGAAGCTTAAAAGAGAGATAACCCCAAGGGTTATACCCATTTGAAAAATACGTCGAATGATATATGCAAGCATTCCCTATGACCCTTATTTATTGTGTATTGAGATAAAACGTTGAAAATATTCAATGTGCAGACTGTTGAACCCCTATATTCTAGATTTTCACTTGTTATATTTATCCTTATAGGCCTGAAAAGCCTTTTCACTTCGAACAGTACCGACTTCTTTTTCGTCGGCTGGGAAGAGTCTTTCCTTTGAACGTTTCCACTGCAATCGCTTGTAAAGCGAGCCCGGCCCTTTTTTTGTTACCATTGTGGCAGGGTCCACCACCGAACGTTTTTCATAACCCGTGACTTTTCCTTGGTTGTCTATAAGTGGCACATTCCAGTAAAGATCCCGCCTTACAGCAACGTTTTGGTATGGAGAATAAAGGAAAATATAGGGACAGTCATCAGCAATGGTGCGAAAGATTTCATGGGATATACGGACCTGTTCTTCAGGGTTATATTCCTTGAGGATCTGTTCAAAAAGTCCATCAACTTTAGGGTTTTTATACTTCCCAAAGTTGAGACCATTTGGTGGTGCAAAGTCACTATGCCAAAGCTGGCGACTATCGTAGTCCGTTCCACCCGTCCAGCCGAGGGCTACAACATCAAAGTTACCTGGGCGGATATGCTCATTTAAGAAAACATTCCATTCCTTATCTTCAAGCTCTACTTCAACTCCCAGTTTTCCCCAGTTCTCACGAGCAAGGGCCGCAGCTTTACCACGAACTGAAGTGACACCGGAAATACAAAAGGTAAGTTTAAAAACCTCTCCTCTTGTGTTGACCAGCTTGCCTTGAGCATTCTTTTTCCAACCAGCTTCTCGCAACAGCGCCTCGGCTTCTTTCAAATCAAACGGGTAATACTTGATGCCTGCATCCTTGAGTGTTTTTCCCTTATGGACTCCCTGGCGAAAGGTGTAGTTTGGAATGTAGTTTTCATCATAATAATCAAGCAAAGGGTAAGCTGGGCCATTAATTCTTCGTCCTTGGCCGTAACGTACATAGCGGATAATTTTATCCACATCCACGGCCATGGTTAAGGCCTGGCGAACCCGTTTATCTTGAAATATTTCTCGCTCAAGGTTAAAGCCAAAGTAGTCGTAGGAAAGAGCGAGTCGCTTGTAAAGGTAATAATTTTCCCTCTCCTTCTCATAGTCAGTCACTTGAAAAGGCCGAAGTCCATAGAGATCAAGTCCTCCGCCCTGGAAGACCAATTCTGTTGTTTCTTGTCCAAGTTTTTCATCAAAAACATAAAAATCCATATACTGATAAGCCGGTTTAAATTCAGGATCCCAAAAATCTTCAAAACGCTCAAGGCGAACCAGTTCGCCCGAACGCCAGGCAGGCAAGGAATTGCCGTTCAAGAAGTGAATTTTCATTGGTCCCGTTCCAATGGGGGCCTTTGAAAAATCAAGCTGCTTTGCCGGTAGGGCTGCTCGTACGTTGTAGTTTGGATCTCCTGAAGTTTCTGGTCCAAGCCCGCGTTTGATGGCCTGAGCCATCCATTCCTCCTGGCTGAATCTGTGTTCAGGAAGAACTGGCATCCCCAAGTCTGAGAGAGCCGGCGAATAAAGCCCCTTGTAAAGCACATCAAAGTTAAGATTATCATGGACCCGGAACTGTAAAATTGAATCCGAAGAACTTCTGCGTGGAGAATTAACGTGTTCATCTCGCCCAAAGGCAAAGGTGAAAACCACATCCTTGGCGTCGAGCTCTTCCCGAAGAATCCTGGTTAAGGGTTTGCCTGTTTTTGGATCTTTACGCTCTCTGCCATGTTCGTCGTAGTCAGGCACTTCCATGCCATAATCATGCCAGCGAACTTTTTCATGAAGCTGAATATGAACAAGAGGGTGCTCCTGAAGACGTGCTTCGGGAAAAGACTTCAGGTAAAGATCAAAACCCTGGGCAGATTGTTCTTTGTTCTGAGCGCTTTGGGTCAGAAGCTTCGTGTATTCTTCTTGCTTTTCACTTTTAACTTCCTCTTTTTCAGGCCAGTCAAAAGTGGGGAGTTCAAAACCGTAACGCTTCGCATACCAACCGGCAGCAACCTCAAAGGCATTGTAATTTTTGACGTAATCAGCGTTTCCGAGCTTTTCAGCCAAAAGGCTTTCAAGCTTATTGGGTGCGTCTTGAAGCATTCCAACAGGCATAGCATCAGCTTCGTAGTCTTGTTCTAGATCAGGTCGGAAGTAAAGCACAAGACGAGCTGCCCCATCTTGAGCAGCTTGTTGTTCACCCTCTAAGCCATAATTGCCAAAAAATTCTTCTGAGGTATCAAAGTTACGAGCATCATAATCTCGAAACCCTCCAAAAGTTCTGGGGTAGGCCATTTTGAGTTTATTGTCAAGATAGGTTTTTATTTCTTCTGGATTATCCTGGGGGTTCAAAACAATTACAATTTCTTGTCCGACTCGTACCTTCTTAGCCAGCTCTGGCTTCAGCTGGTAGTTGTCATCAGAACTAAAAAGTCCTTGAAAGATGAAGTCATGAACATCTGAATCAGTCGCACTTGTGGAAAGCCAGGGATTAAGATCGCTCACATCACTTGTGAGATATTTAATAAGACGATTTCCACGATCTGCGTTTTGGGCAATTTCGGCTCCTGATGGTACAAAGAAAAAAGAAGCGAGCAAAAAGGTAACCAACAACGTCGGCAGGGTAATAAGTGTTATTTTAATCCACATATAAAAAGTCCTTGGAGGTCAAACCTTATGGGCAGTGATATCTTTTGTTCATGAATTCGAACTTATTCGGTTGCGGGCATATCTATGAATTTAAATAAGTGAGTTTAAGCAAATATAAAAAACGTTTTGTTTTTTGTATCATTGAGACCATCAGCTCAAAGCAACTCAATCCATAAGTAAAGAAAAATATGTTCTTTCCAGTTCTTTTCCTTATCATGTTATTCTGAATAGAGCAAACTCTTTGCCATTCTTATTTAAAGGAGAAGCTTTTCAAATTAAATATGTGTATTTTCTAGTATATACTCTTTTTATCATGGCTCTTAGACATAGGAAAGTTTCTTAAAATAAAACGTTGTTATGGAAAATTTTGACAATCACTCCATGGGCAAAAGAGACACAGCCCCGCCAAAGAGACGCCGCCTGATCAGGCTTGAAAAAGCCATCAAGCAAGAGGTCTCGAAAGCCATGCTTTTTGAAATTAAAGACCCAAGAGGGGCTCGGGGTGTTACGATTACGGAAGTCAAGCTAAGTCCCGACCTTTCTTTTGCACGAGTCTATTACTCCGTTTTTGGAAGTGAAGAAGATAAAAGAATGGTAGAGCGTTTTTTAGAAGATTCACGAACCTTCTTTCAAACAGTGTTAGCTGAGCGGTTTCGTGACATCCGAAAGGTTCCTCAGGTGCGTTTTTCTTATGATACAAAGCTTGAAAAACAGGCTTTTATCACCAGCCTGATCGATGAAGCCCTGGCCGATGATAAACAAGCCGAAGAAGATCGGGGAAAAAACGCAAATGCACCATGACAATCGAACGGTTAGATTTCTGTAAGAAAAGTTGAACAGCTTCCAGCCGAAGGGAGTGAAAGCGAAGCTACGGTGTGCTTTTAAGATAAAAGATTTTATTTTGCTGAAATTAATTACAAAGAAGAGAGATTTTCATGAGTGGTAAATCAATTAAAAATTTCAAAGGTCCCAAGAAGGAATCCTTTGAAGCTGCAGAAAGACACGTTGAAGCTTTTTTGCGGCGCAAGAAGCTCAAGCTTACGAATCAGCGCCTTGATATTTTAAAGCAAGCAGCTTACATCGGAAGTCATTTTACGGTTGATGATCTTGTGGAGTCGTTTCGTCGAAGAAAGCAAAAACCTAGCAAGGCCACAGTTTATCGTTGTTTGAGCCTTTTTACAGAGTGTGGTGTTTTAGAAGAGCACGACTTTAAATTTTTTCCTTCAAGCATTTATGAATTCGTCTGGGGACGCGATCATCATGATCACTTGATTTGCTTAAGTTGTGGCAAGATCATTGAATTCTTTAATGCTGAGATAGAGAAGCTTCAAGATAAAATTGCTGATGAGAAAAACTTTCACCCAGAATTTCACAGCCAGAAGATTTATGGTATTTGTGAAGAGTGCTGGAAAAAAGGGGTGCGTTCTATAAGTTAACCTTAAACCCTGTAGCGTAAGGCTTTCGTTTCAATTTGATTTTCTGATTATAACTTTATCTTATGCTTTGTTGTCTCCAGGAATAGATCTGGAGGCCTCATCTTTGAAGGTGTATTTCACGGACGTATCATTGTAAAGAAGAAAAATTTTAAAAGATTGTCGAAGCCAAAGCTTCAAAGAGCCCCAAGCCCTACGAGGATATGCTTGTGTCCGCAGAAACCCTTTATAAACGATTGCTTTTTTCTTTAGGGCTCTTTTTTTTCATTTTCATTTTAGGAGCTCTCGGGTATTGGGGCATCGGACTTTTTTTTGCTGATGCAAGCACTCATGAAGATCCTTATGGCTTTTCTTTTTTAAATGCTTTGTACATGGCTGCGATTACAGTCACAACAGTTGGCTACACAGAAGCAACGAATTATCATAACCTTGGGGCGAGTGGTGAAAAGATAGGGGTTGTTTTTACAACCTTTTATGTCATCATTGCTTATCTCTCAGTGATTTATGCCAGTGCAAATATTGTTGCAGCCCTTGTTGAAGGGGCTGTTGGGAAAATTTGGCTGAGGCGAAAAATGGAAAAACTTCTCAAAGAAATCGAAGGCCACCACATTGTCTGCGGAGCAGGCTCAACGGGACGTTATATTATTGATGAACTGCTTAAAACAGGCCATAAGGTTGTCGCAGTAGATCGGCATGAAGAAACTTTGAAGGAATTTGAAAGTACGGAAAGTGTTGTGATTTTAAGCGGTGACATCACCGATGATGAACTGCTGGAAAGAGTTGGTCTCAAACGGGCTACTGGTATTTTTTGTGCTTTGCCGGATGATAAGGATAACCTTTTCATTGCTTTGACAGCTCGCCAGGTTAACCCTAAAGTTCGCATTGTTTCTCGCGCAACGACCCTTGCTACAACTTCAAAACTCAAGGCTGTAGGCGCTAATGCGGTTATTTCTCCGAACCAAATTGGTGGTTTGAGAATGGCCAGTGAAATGATCCGTCCCAGTGTCGTATCTTTTCTTGATACAATGCTGCGTCAATCTGATGCTAACATGCGTTTTGGCGAAGTTCCGGTCCATAAAGGCGATTATGCTGCCGATAAAACATTGCGTGAAATTAATGCGTTAAAAGCAGTTGGTCTGAGCATCATCGGGATTTTCCGGGAAAATCGCACCATTGTCTACAACCCCCAAGATGGTGATAAAGTTATGGCCGGGGATTCTTTAATCGTTATTTCGGATAGCAAAAAACTTCAAAAGCTCAAAGAACATGTCCACAGAGGTGCTTGAGTTTTGGTTCTATGTTGCTTCATCCGATTTTCAGTCAAATGATCTTTATTTTTTGAATGGAAATTTTTATTTCTTATGCCAAAGCTTTTGCTTATTGTGCTCAATCGGCATTTTATAAAACGACATTGCCCTTTTATGTTTCAAGCATATTTACGGGCATTCCATCATGGTAAAGATAAAGCATGACAATGAAAACCCAACGATCTCAAAAATTACCGCAGCGAAGAAGCTCGAGCGCTGAGGGTGCTGACCGGCATGTGCTCTATCAGCTCTCGGTTCAATCCCCAGAATGCGAAGTTGATTTCATGGACTCGGTTTTTAGAAGCCGTAATAAGCGTAAAGCTCTCACGTTCCGAGAGGACTTCTGTGGCACGGCGCTGCTTTCAAGCCAATGGGTCAAAAGTGATTCTCAACGCAGGGCTCTTGGTGTTGATATTGATGCAGATGTGCTTGGGTGGGCTCAAGAGCATAACCTCTCAGCCCTTGGACAAGCTATCAAGCGTATACAACTCGTTCAACAGGATGTTCTTCAAGGCAGCAAAGAGCTCTTTGATATTGTAGGAGCTTTTAATTTCAGTTATTTCATATTTAAAACTCGCGAATTGATGCGTGATTATTATCTCAGTGTTTTTCGCTCTTTGCACCCGGGAGGACTCTTTGTCCTCGATGTTTACGGTGGTTATGAATCTGTTCAAACCCTTGAGGAGCCCAGAAAGGTTAAGGTTCCAAAACAGTATTCAGGCACGAAAAAACACTCTGAACCAGAAGAAGCCTGGGCCGGACTCAAAGGCATGAAGAATTTCACCTATATTTGGGATCAGGCATTTTTTAATCCTATCGACCATGGCGTCATAAACCATATTCACTTTCGCTTCAAAGATGGTAGCGAGATCAATCAAGCTTTTAGCTATGACTGGAGGCTTTGGACTTTGCCGGAAATTCGGGAACTTCTTGAGGAAGCTGGTTTTCCCAGTGTTCAGTTCTACTGGGAAGAAGATGATGAAGATGGTGATGGCACAGGTGTTTATGTCGCCCGAGAAGAAGCAGAGAATGATCCTGGCTGGCTAGCTTATGTTGTTGCGCAAAAGCCCTTGAAGAAACCTGTGAAAAGTCGCCGTAAAAAGGTCTAGGGCTTCGTTTAACCAAGCATCACGGATTCTCGTGGATAATCAAAACCTTCGCTTGAGCTCTTCCCAATAGCCATTACAAGTGTCATCGGACCAATACGTCCAGCAAACATACAGATTGCCAGTACGATTTTTCCGAAATTCGAAAAATCTGTGGTAATCCCTGTGGAAAGTCCGACCGTTGCAAAAGCACTTACAACTTCAAATACCAGATGCTCAAACCCAAGGTGTTGCTTCAAAATATTCTCCTCGCTCAGGGAGAGCAAGAATACTGCGCCATTAATCATAATAAGGGCAACGACAAGCATGACAAGAACCTGTCGAATCTGGCTTTCGTGAATGCGTCGTTTAAAGACTTCAATGGGGCGGCCTCGAAAGGTATTGTAAAGAGCGAGCAGCAAAAGGGCAATTGAGGTCGTTTTAAGGCCACCTCCGGTAGATCCCGGAGAAGCTCCGATCACCATCAGGAGAACCGTTACATATTGGGTTGACGGCAGCATTGAGGAAAAATCAAGACTATTAAATCCAGCTGTTCGGGGGGTCACTCCACCTTGAAAGAAAGAACCGAAAATTTGTTCTTGAATGCTTTTGTCGGCTAAAGTGTTATTTGATTCTAAAAGCCAAAAAAGTCCGCTTCCACCAAGCATCAGAAGAGTGGTCATGCTTAAGACAAGCTTTGTTTGAAGTGAAAGTCTTGGCAAAGGATAACCGCGAAGTCGCTTGCCAAACCAGGGGAGGCGACGAGCCAGGGGGTGGTGCCAGGGTTTGTAACGTATCAGATCCATGATAACTGCAAACCCAAGCCCTCCAACCAGAATCAGCAAAGACATTGGCAGCATTAATGGCCATTCGCCCTGGTAGCGAACAAGGCTGTCGGAGTGCAAGCTGAAGCCAGCGTTGCAAAAAGCGCTGATGCTATAAAAGATGGAATAATAAACCTGGTCTGAAGCCATCAGTGGTGAGCCGTTTGCATCTCTCCAGTTGCCATAAAGGAGGAATGCTCCAAGAAGCTCACAGATCAGTGTCAGGGCCAGAATCCAAACGATCAGCCGTCCAATTTTTCCAATGGTATCGTAGTTAAGAACTTTGCCCATGGCAACTCGGTCTCGAATCGACATGCCACTGCCAAAGGCTGTCGCTACAAAAGCAGCAAAGGTCATAATACCTAAGCCACCGATCTGGATTAAACTAAGAATAACGAGTTGTCCAAAAAGCGTAAAATCTTTACCAATATCAAAGAGTGTTAAACCTGTAACGCAAGAAGCTGAAGCTGACATGAAAAGAGCGTCAATAAAATCAAGCTGAAGGCTAGCCACACTTGCCCGTGGCAGCATCAAGAGCCCTGCTCCGATCAAAATCAGCAGGGAGTAGCTGAGAGCTAAAATCATGAAGGGAGAGATTGCCAGGCGCTGGATCGTTTGAAGTAAACGAAAGATGAAAAAGAGACAGCTTAAGAACAGAGTCGAGCGTAAAAGAATAAGCGCACTTTGAGCGGGATCTGGCAAGAGAAGGCTAATCAGAAAACCGAAGGCGGCCAGAAGATAGAGCACAAAACTGCTTCCGCAGCGAATAAAGCCAGAGCGCCAAGTGCTTGAGAGTGCAAAAGTTACAGGTACCCGAACAACAAGAAATGCGAGTAAAACAATATTACTCACAAGAAACCAGCTTGGAGCCAAAAGCGTGCCTTGTTCAATACCAAGTTCAAGAGCTAAGGATAAAAGCCCAAGGATGACAGCAAGTGTTTCTGGAACCTGGTACCAACGATGAAAGCGTTCAAGTCTGTCGGGTAAGCGAAGTTTTGGTTTCATACGCCTTAGGTCAGCCTGAGATCTTATCAAATAAAGAGGTACAAAAACCTTTACTCGTTTTCATACAAAATTTTCTTCTCAATTACTTTGCCTCTCAATGGTGTGTTACCTTGCGAAACCTTTATAAAACTGACAACTATGGTTGATACAAACATGCCTTTATTTTTGTTTAAAGGCTTTTTATCAAACATGACAAGAAGCATAGAAAGTCGCATTTGTATAGTACAAATATTCACAAAGACCGGCGAAGAAATCAAAGTAAAAGATCTAGAGTAAATGAAAAGACTATCTCAAAAAGTGCAATGGTTCTAAGCTGCATTTGTTATGTTGGAAACGTTCTTTATCGAGTGAAACGAATTTTATACTATCGCAGGATCTTATTGTTGCTGGTATTTTAAGGCTGTTTTTGAATCATAACCTTATGGATTTTGCCCATAAAATTATGCTCAAAACCTGCGTAGACAAAGGAAAGTAGCCATGCTTAAGCTCTTCAGTTTTTTTTCTTTATTAACACGCTTTCTGTTCAAAACAACTTGGCCAAGGCAATTATTTTTTTGTCTACTTAGTATAAGCCTTTGCTTTTTCGTAGGATGTGGTGATTCAGACAAGAAAAGTTCTGGCATTGAGCGTTTTGAAGCAGGAACACAAGTTCAGATTATAAGTGCCGACACTCCTCAGGTGCTTGATCCTCATGATACTTCAGATGGTGGCAGCGTAAAGGTTATCAACCAGATTTACCAAACGCTTCTTCGGATAGATCCTCAAGATCCAAATCGTTTGTTGCCAGAGCTCGCTAAATCATGGAAGACAGATGAGCAAGGGTTAGGCATTACTTTTACGATTCGTGAAAACGTTTCTTTTCACGATGGTGCAAAACTTGATGCTGCAGCGGTAAAGCTAAGCCTTGATCGTTTGCGAGGCCAAGACTTCAAGCTTTTAAGTGCTCCTTACGCCGGACAATTTTCGGGGATTAAAAATATTCAGGCCCAGGGTATGCAGCTTATGGTTGAGCTTACGGCGCCTACTTCACGGGTTATGTTACGTAATCTTTCGATGTTTTGTGCCAGTATCATCAGTCCTCAACTTTTAGAAAAAACCCGAGGAAAAGATCCTCAAGCCGCTAGTATTTATGTAACAAAGCATGCCGCTGGAACAGGCCCTTATGCTCTTCACAGCTTTGATCCAAAAGCCATGCGCACCCGACTTCAGGCTTTTGATCGCTACTGGCAAGGCAAGCCAGCGATGGAAACCTTGCTTTTCACTTCAGTGCCCGATGAAAATACTCGCTACGAATACCTCAAAAAGAAATCGGGTTATTTATTCTTTGATGATCTTCCTCGCCAGCATTGGAAAAATATAAAAGAGAATAAAAACTTTCAGCTGCATACCTGGTGGGCATTGAGTACCTGTTATCTGGGGATCAACGCAAAGCATCAAAAAACTTCGAACCCAAAGTTGCGTAAAGCTTTGCAGCTGGCTGTTGATCGTTCAAAAATATTAGAACACTATGAAGGTACAGCTCGCTCTACTTACAGTCTTGTGCCCCAGCCCATGGCTGAATATGACTCTAAGATCCGTCCAGAAGGCTGGCTAGAGAATAAAGAACAACGTTTAGCGCAAGCCCAAAAACTCCTTGAAGAAACAAACCCTGAAAAACTTACTCTTTATTATCCAAAAGTTGCTCGTCCCTATTTACCACGACCACAGGATATTGCCGATACACTGCGCAATCAATTTCAAGCTATTGGTCTTGAAGTGGATATCCAGGGCGAGGATAACAGCACTCTTTTCTCAAGTATTTCAACGGGAAAATACGAGCTTATTCTGCTTGGCTGGATGACTGACAACGCGGATCCTGATAACTTTTACAGTCCGTTAGCTGATGGTGATAGCGTTTCTCAAGCTGATCCTAATAACACAAGTCGATTGGTGAACGCAGAAATTCATCAAAAAATTCTGGAAGCTCGAGGATTGGAAGAAGCAAACAAGCGAATTCAAAGCTATCGAGCAATAGAACAAATGCTTCAGGACAGGGTACGAGGTTATATCCCTTTGGTGAACGCCCAGCAGGCTTTAGCCTTTTCTTCTTCCTTAAAAGGTGTCGAAGTCGATGCTTTGGGACACTATCGTTTTCATAAGGCAAAACCTTCTCAAGCCCTTAAATAAAGCTTGGAAGAAAGATATGAAAAAGAAAGCCTGAAGTTGAGAAAATTTTAAAAGTGTCTTATGGGAAACTAAGAGGCTTCAGGTTGAGGCTTTATGCGGGCAGGCACGCCCAAAGCCAATGAGTGCTCAGGAATTTCTCCAATTACAGCAGCTCCAGCACCAATCGTACTGGCTTTGCCAATTTTACTTTGAGGAATAGCTGTGCTGCCGGCTCCAAAGAGAACATAATCTCCAACCTCTACAATGCCTGCAAGGTGAACCCCAACAGCGATATGTACAAAGCTTCCAAGTTGACAGTCATGATCAACAGAAGCCGCTGTATTAATGATGCATCCTCGGCCAATCTGGGCTTCGACTCCTACACAGGCTTGAGCCGCGATTACGCTTCCCTTTCCGATTTGAGCACTTGGGCTTATCGTAGCGCTGGGATGGATCAGAGCAGGAAGCTCAAGACCAAGTCTATCTGCTGATTGGTAAAGTTCTTCCCGCTTGTAATTATTGCCAATTCCAAGAGCCGCCATATCTGCGCCAGTTTTTTTCTGTATTGTTTCAAGCTCTTGAAGGCTTCCTAAGATAGGAGCGCCTAAGATTGATTGGCCAATTCGTTGTAAATCAAGGCCAAGCTCAACATAACCGACAAGCTCGAACTCATCACGAATCTGAAGAATGTCAGCAATAACTTTTGCCTGTGAGCCTGCACCCAGTACAAGTATTTTTGGCTTAGCCTTCACCGTTCATCCTGGTTTCACATCAGTTCGAAAACAAAGGTCAAAAAAGTCTGGGTTAGGCGGAAAGCAGCGCTCGGGAAATCACGATCCGTTGAACTTCGCTTGTTCCTTCGTAAATCTCAGTGATTCGAGCATCTCGAAAATAACGTTCAACGTCATACTCTTTTGAGTAACCGTTGCCGCCATAGATTTGAACCGCTTCTTTGGCACAGAAGTTAGCTGTCTCACTGGCAACAAGCTTTGCCATAGCAGCTTCTTTTCCGCAGGGCTTCTGGTTATCTCGTAACCAGGCTGCTTGCAGCATCAAAAGCCGAGCAGCATCGATTCTAGAGGCCATATCAGCAAGCTTAAATTGTATCGCCTGGAAATTACTAATGGGCTGATCAAACTGCTTGCGGCTTTTGGAATACTCAATGGAGTCTTCCAAGCAAGCTCGAGCAATTCCAACACCTTGAGCAGCAATCCCAATCCGGCCTCCATCAAGCGTATCAAGGGCAATCTTAAAACCAATGCCCTCTTCCCCAATCAGGTTTTCCTTCGGGACCCGTACGTTATCAAGCACAATTTCATTGGTTGCAGAAGCTCGGATCCCCATCTTTTTTTCTTTTTTGGAGACTTTTAAACCTTTGGAATCTGCATCTACGATGAAAGCAGAGATATCTCTTGATCGGCCTGTATCTCCCGTTCGCGCCATAATTAAGAAGGTATCTGCGTATTCGCCAGAGGTAATCCAGAGTTTAGCACCGTTAAGAATATAAGCATCTCCGTCAGCTCGAGCGGTTGCCTGCAGAGATGCGGCATCGGTTCCGGAGTTGGCTTCAGAAAGACAATAAGCACCTATCTTATTGCCAGCAGCCATGTCGGGAAGGTAACGAGCCTTGAGTTCCTCGCCGCCCCACTTATTTAAGGCCGAAGAGAAGAGTGACATATGAACAGAAAGTGTTACACCCGTGCTGGCGCAGCGGCGGTTGATCTCTTCAAGTACTACACAGGCAGCCTGGTTTCCAATTTTGGCTTCTATAGTTCCTACGCCACCGAATTTTTCAGGAATTGGTAAAGCCGTGAAGCCTTGTTCGGCCATTTTTTTGAATACAGCAAGATCAAGTTTTTCTTCTTCGTCCATTTCGCGAGCTTTTTCCTTAAGCTCATTGTCGCTGAATTTTCGAGCTGCCTGGCGAAGGTTACGAAGCTCTTCGTTAAGTTCAAAGTCCATGAGGTTCCTCTACTCTATTGGTATGACCGTTTCTTGTAAGGCCAACTTCATTTTTGATAATAATTATTCCCGAAATAATATCTCTCATATGTCTAAAAGCAAGAAGAGAGCAAAGCTTTCTCATAAGCCTGCTTAGGGATAGAGGTCATGGGCTTGTGGTCTGGTGGAGACCTGTTATGCCAGGAGGTTAAGTCTTTGTCTGGTTTTTGTCCTGGTACCAGACTAAAACAAACTCAAAGTCATAATTGACAGGAGCAGCACTTGAAAACTCAAAAACTTCTCCTTCGAGGGCGTTTTTTGAAAGATTTTTTGTCAAAAGCTCAATACTCATTTCTTCGATTTCAGCATAGGTATCAAATTCACGCACAACGTGGTCAAGAATACTTTCATAAACTCCTCGGCTGATATTGAAGCACTCTACATGTAACTCGTGGCGGATGTGGGTATCGTCCTTGTTGCGTCCCTCGATGGTGTCGGGGTTGATTTTGAAAGCACCAGAGGGCAGGTTGTGTTTGCTCCTTAAAATCTCAAGCATTGTTTCTTGTGTATTCGCAATTTTTTCTTCATCAGGAAAGCGAATAATTTTTTCTTTTACTTTACGGTAATAATTTGAAATCGAGTCGCTGTAATAGTTTTGAATTTTCTTTGAAGCCTGAGCACTTTCAACAACGGATGTTTGCAGATTTTTGACAGACGTCTCATTTTTCGTGTAAAAGAACCAGCTCAGCAATCCCACAACAAACGTACCGATCAGCATGAAGTAAAAATAAAACTTCAAGAACCTGTTGCTTGAGGAAGATTGGCTCATGGTATTATCTTTCAAAAAATTCAAATGTCGCCTGGAAAATCAGCTTCGAGAACGGCGACGGGCAGGCCTCTTCTTTTTAGTTGTAATCTCAGTGAACTCACATGTAAAAAGAAACTGTTTCATGGAAAGATCGACTTTTTGGTTATTCTGCAAATAAGCCCCCCTGTGAATGATTTTAGAGTTATCTTTTCGCTGAACTTCAGAGAAAAGAGGGATTTTTTCGGGATTTGCATCACCACTCTTAAGCGGGTTTTCAATCTCGATGGCTTCCAGGGCTTTCGTTAAAGCAATGGCTCGTTTTTCTTCAATATAGCAAGTGAGTTTCAGTGATCCCGTTGTTTTGTCCGTTGTAACCCGCTGAGAAAAATCTATTTGGTCGAAAGAAAAATTCCATGGGTTTTCGTTTGATCGGAGCCCCTCAGGAGGAGGAGACATCACTTCTTGAATAGCCTTGAGCACATGCTTATAAAGATGATATGAGGAGTAGGTCGGAGGGTTTTGCTTATCTCCCGAGCGAATACGCCTGATATCTTCATTCATTTTCTTTTCAACCAGGCGAGCCAGTGCTGCTGGGTTGCTTGTACGGGGCAATTTTCTTTTGTCTTTGATATTTTTGGGGGCATAGCGATAAGCGCTTAAAAAAGCTCCGGCAGGATCAAAGACTTCAGAAAATTCGATTTCGTCATCTTGAAGTGTAGAGCGCTCTCGAATGATCAAAAGCAAGAAAAAGACCGAAATTAAAAAGATTAAGGTCATGCTTAATACCAGGGGAACCTTTACTTGCCCCAATGGGCTTTCGGTCGAAAATTCATCTTTGAGGAAATTAATTTTTGAAGCATCTTTTCCAAGCGCTTTAAAAGCAGTGCCTGCCAGGACTGGCAGGAGGGCGCGTGCCATTGGATCTTGTTGATAAAACGTTTGGCGTTGCTCGTCGCTGAGTTGAAAAGCTTGAAGCAGGTCGAGAAATACAACGTGTTCAGCACCAATCTCCTGTCCCAGTCGGGAGAAGATTTGGCCTTCGGTCTCGTCCAGACCAGAAATAATAATGCGCTGCACCTTTTCAAAGCTGGCCGGAGCAGCAGCAAGAAAACGACGCAATTCCGTGCGAAGGAGTTCAAAAAGAGCATTGTGATGAATTTCACTTTTCTGGTATACATAGATGCCAGTGTGGTCGGGCTGAGTACGTGAAACCAGACGTGGTTCGGAGGGTTGCTCAGCTTGAGATTCGGCTTGATTTTCCTCTTCTTGCTTGGAGTCTTCTAGAAGCTCTTCCTCCTGGTCTTCCATCAATACGATGTTCTGCTCTTCTGAATTCTGTGTAGTACTTTCAGAGGCTTCTTCTCTTTGAGGCTGCTCTTCTGAAGAATCTTCTTCTTGCTCAAGAAGTTCACGCAGGGGGATGCGAACGCTGCGAAGACCCCAGATGCGTTCACCCTCAAGCAGGGAAATGATGGCGTGCCCAGCTTGAACATCAATCCAGACCGTGGGAACCTTACTTTCATTGAGTTCTGGCAGGGTACTCCGGAGGTTGAGGATGCCTCCAATGGCACAATCTGCAGCATGGGGATAAGCATGAGCAGCTTTGAGCATTTTTAGGGCTTGCCTGAAAGGCTCTTTTTTCGCTGCCAGCACCAAAAGCTTGCTTTTTTGCTCTTCCTGGTGAAGAAACGTATAGGAAACTGCCAGGTCTTCTATTGGAATAGCAGGAATTGCCCCTTCAACCTGAAAGGCGATAACTCGATCAATTTTTCTTTTATCACTGAGCTCAAGCTGAAGCTCGCGTAAAATAAGATCTGAAGTATCAAGGCAGAGCACCGATGAATGAGCAGCCCCAATTTTTTTGAGCCAGGCTTGCAGCTGGATAGTTTTAAGCGTTTCTCTATCTTCCTGAGATGACTTTTGATCATCTTCCAGGGTGTCGTTTTCTTCGGGAAGCTGATAGCGCAAACAATGAAAAGCCTTGATCCGTGGTTTTTTTTCAGAACCACCGAGCTTGAGGGCATATGCTCCCTCTTCGCTAAGATAAATACCAACAGCCTTTGCCATAATGCTTTCGTTTCTTTACACGCAGAACCCTTGTGAAAAAGAATTCGACTTACCATGCTATAATGCAAGCTTTTCCAGTCTCATTCCTTTTATATTGTGTAGCTCAAAAAGCAGTCTATCAACCTTTTAAGATCTGTACCAGAGTTTGCAACTCCTCTTAACGTTTGAAGGTTCTTTTACGTTGGAAAAATCAGCCTCAAGATTACAAAAATATCCCAGGTGAAGAGCATGCTTTTAAAGCCTCGACCCGAACCGTATGAAGCTCGATTGAGGACTTGTTGCATCTATTTCTTTTGAAGCATGATCTTAATGCGTTCAAGAGCAAAGATTGAGAGTTCTCCAAGAGGGTCATGCAGGGAACAATGCAGTGAAGAAGAAGAATGCTCATGGATAACCAGGCCTTCAAAATCTGGTTCAAAAGTCCCGAATTCAAGGAAACCTTCTTGGGTGCGAGCTATAATCTCAAGGGCAGAAGAGCCTGGAAGAAAGAGCTCAACCGTAGAAGCCTGAATTCTATTTCTATGCGAAGCCAAAACTTCTTCATCACGATAATGACCACCTTCCCTTGGATTGCCAGGGCCGATTAGGTTGTCATGAGAAAAAGACCTCTGAGGAGGAATTCGTTGATAGCCTGTGCTCAGTGCTGTATCAGCAAAGAGGTCTCCCTCGATTTCGATATCAAGTAAACCGTGCCCACCCTGTATGGTAACATTACCCAAACCCCTGACATGCTTGTTGCCAATGGTATGGGAAAAAGTGGCCTGGCCTCCCCTGAGTACAACGGTGCTCTCATAGAAAGCTGCTTTTGCCTCGAAATCAAGAGCTTCAAGATCAAGTTCGCCTTGTCCTTCAAAGAGGATTACTTTGCCGCTACATAAAGCTCGGATCTGTGCTGAAGCCCTGATTTCAAGATTTGCACACGCTTTGATTTCAACAAGGCTTCCAACGGGTACCATAACTTTGACATCACAGCGAGGCAGAGGAATTCCTAATCGCTTCACCCTTCCCTGGCCATCAAGCACTGGCGGCAAAGGATTTGAGTCACTTAAAACCTCCCGGTCTTCTAAAAGAACAAGCTGGTATGCTCCCTTGAATTCATCAAGCCCAAGATAGCCAGGGGCATAACCATCCGTTGGTAAAACTTTAATGTGAAAAGACGAATCTTGACTTGTATGAAGAGAGACTGAACCATGCAGGTTCGTTATACGAAGAGCTTGGGGCTTTTCTTCAATGAAAGCTGGAAGGTGATATTCGATGGGAGTGCTTGTCTGTTGCCATCGTTTTTTTTGTTGCGGGGATTGGTGATCTGTTTTGTGGCTGGGGAAAAAACAAGCCGAAAGAAAAAGAGTAGAAACCATAACCAAGGAATGAAAGGCCAGGCATGAATATCTCTTAAGAATTTGAGCAAAAGAAGGCATGGTTATCTTTCTACTTTATTTCCTGGTTATTATTTTATCAGCATACAAGTAGAAATAAAACCAGCCCAAATTTTTTCTAATTCTCTTTCTCAAAATCTTGAATATCTTCAAGGTCCTGAGAAGAAAGGATATCAAACCCTGGTTCAAGAGGGTTGAGGTTTTCCAGCTGGCTTTCGTCGACTTCCTCAAGGTCATAAGTTTGCTCTTCGGAATCTTGAGAATCAATTGGAACCGAAGATAAGCGCGCCGATACGGATTCCAAATGGGCAAGGCTTTCTTCACTGAGAAAGCTCTCTTCTTCAACGGGACCAAGAATTTCGTCATCGGAAGCTTCAAGCTTTTGCTCTTCTTCTTCATTTGGAAGAGGAGAGTCCCCGAAGTTTTCTGAAGCTTGTTCCAAAAGCTCTTCTTTATCTTGAATAAAGGGCTGGTTGGTGTCATCAGGAATTTCATCAGAGACAAGAGACTCTTCCTGGTCTTGCCACTCTGAATGTTCAGGCTCTGAAAGTTCATTTACCTCAAAATCGGGGGTTTCATCCTCTTCTACCTCTGAGGTGAAAGAATCTTCTTGAGCCTCTCCATCTTCTACTTCTTCCGATGCAGGGATTTCAGAAAGGGGTGATTCAAGACTTTCAGCAGCTTCGACTTCTTCTTGTACTTCTTCTATGAGAGAATCTGGGGTCTGGACCATCGTTTCTTGAAAATCCGGTTCACCAAAATTTTCATCAACCCCGTCGGTGGATAAAAAACCGTCAGCTGCCGGCTCTTGAGTCTCTGCGTTTTGGAATTCCTCTAATGGAAGCTCTTCAGAAATGGAGTCCGCAAAGTTTCCGGCAAATTCAATCCCTCCTTGATATTGGGCAGGAGGGTCTTGCTCTGAAACGTCTAATGAGTCGGGTTGAACCGTAGGGAAGATGTCTTGGTTTTCTGCCTGGAAGTAATTTTCAGCCTGATTTTCTTCTGGTTCTGAAAGTGTGAGGGGCTGCTCTTCTTGAAATTCTTCATGGGCGAAGTCCAAAGTTGGCAAGCCATCATAAGTGGTCTCAATAGACTTCTCTTCTTCAATGATAAAGCCTGAACTTTGAAAGTCAGGATCTTGATGGTGGATGAAGTTTTCGTCTCCTTCATGAGCAGGCAATACTTCTGGGTCTTCGAAGTCAGGAAGAGCTCCTTGCTGGTTGCCATAATAAAATTCAATTGCTTGATTTAACTGATGTGAAGGGGCAATCAATAATTTAATTTTTTTGCCTGTAAACTGGCGTAGCTCAAACAAATGTTCAGGCTCAAAAGGCATTGAAACAGCAACGAGCAGGATGTCTGCTAAGATGGCAATGGGTAAAACTTGAAACGCCTTGGCAATTGTTGCTTGGACTTCGGCTAAAGCGTGTTCGCTTGGTTGAACTTCTCGAAAGTCAAGAGATGCGAGACTCTCCCTTTCGGCAAGAAAAGAGAAGAGGTTTTCTGCAGGCACAAAACCCGAATCTTGAAGCAAGGCTAGAACTTCGGGTCGTCTTTCATCAGAAGCTGCCTTCTCGATAGAATCTTTCATTTCTTCAGCTGTAATCACTCCTTGAAGCCAGAAGAGCCTTCCCAGGTCTTCCTGCAAAAGAGCTTGTTGACCAGAGAATCCTTCTCTTTCTTTTTGAAGGGAGTGGGAATATGGCTTCGTTTTGTGTTTTTGGTGTTCTGCTGAGGCGTTTTCGCTTTGGTTGTTGAGGATTTGCCTTGTTCCAAAAACTCGAGTGTCCTGGTGTTCTTGCGGTTGGCTCAGGAATTCAGCATCATTCCCCTCAAAGTCGGAATTCAGGGAAGAATGATGAGGCCTAAGCGTATCATTTTCTTCTGAATCAAGCAGATCTTGGGTTCGTACGGCCTGGATGCCTTCCTGTTGCTCCTGGTTATATTCAGAGGAAGGATTGATAGTTTGGTCTTCTTGAGCCTGGCTTGCTAAAAATCCTCGTCGAGGGCTGGTTGAGGGGGGCAGGGTGTCACCTGAGGAAAGAGAAATGGGTTGTTCTCGACGTGGTCTTCTTGGGGCATGCGAAGGCTTTTTCGGTGGCTCAAGGGAAATCATTCGAGTTGTGCGTCGGCGTGGTCTTTGTGGCACTGAAACTTTAGAGCTGGAGACCTCTTCTTCATCTGAGGTCTTCTGTGGGCGAGCACGTTTTTTTTTAAAGAAAAGTCCCATAATCGTGTTACCAAACCTTGGTTGTATATTCGAAAGTCTAAACCCGTATTTTTGTTAGAGATTAAAGCATAATCTTGAGCAAAAGGTTGTTTTTCATTATTCAGATTGTACTTATTTCCATTATAACATATTAAAGAATTCACGAAGAATGGAAGAAAGTCATTTAAATATATTTCTTGTGATACGATAATTTAAAAATTCGAGATCTTTTTGAGCATATACAAAGATTTTGGTAAAAGTATAATAATCTTTCTGTATAGTTTTTAAACAGAGATAAACAGAGAAAAGATACGAACACCTATCGAAGGGAACATATTCAAATGGTTGTGGTTGAGAGAATAGCCTGTTGATTTTGGAATGCTATTGGCTACTATTCTTATCTTTATCTTGATTGAACCTGCTTTTAGCCCATGTGATTTAAGGCCTTAGTAGAATTTCTAAGGGAGAAATTGTGATTGACCTTCAGTTTGACATCACACCTATTGAGACACTTGAAAAGACGGCGCGAGTTGTTGTTCAAGGGGCTATAGACGCTAGTAGTGTTGTGGCTTTTGAATCAAAATTGAAGCAGTTACAGCAGGACGGCTATACCCATTTTGTGCTTGATATGGCCGGTATTAAATATGTGAACTCTACGGGTCTTGGGTCACTTGTCAGTACGGCTGATAATTTAGAAAAAGTTGGAGGCGGGTTAGCGCTTATCAAAGTCCATCCGAAGGTGGAAGTTGTTTTTGATATGCTTGGATTGAATAGTTTTTTTAAAATTTTTGAGAGCGAAGAAAAAGCTATTCAATTTTTAAGTGGTGAAGAAGAAGAAGAAGCTCCAGAGCAAGCAAATGCTCAAGCACCTCTTTATTCCAGGCCTCAAGTTTCGCAGCAATCTCCTGCTTTAGAGCCAGCCTCTGAGACGAGGGACCAACCCGCGCCTGCAAGAGCATCAGCTGGAACGACTCCTTCGGTTTCTCGCCAGCAGACTAATACTTTTCAAGCGCTTCCTCCAACCCCTCCTGTGCACGCAGGAGTCCAGAAGTTTATTCCACCGACTCCTGAAGCTCCTCGCCTTATTACGTGTCCTCATTGTGGAGCCCAGTTTAAGGTTTCTCAGCTTGGACGATACAAATGTCTTTCCTGTGGAACTCCTTTTGTGGTTGACCCGACTTTTGGGGTCGAACTTGCTCCAGCGACATCTCAGCTTACTTTGAGTTTCACTTCCGAGTGCAAGGAAGGTCTTTCTGCTTTTCTTTGGACGATGGTGTTGCGTTCTGGCTATGCGGAAAATGACTTTCATGCCATTCAAAAAGGGCTTGATGAAGCAATGCATTTTTTGCTTTATAGTGTTTATGAAGGCAATGTTTTTGAAAGCTTTGCCTTGGCATTTTTGCCAGCTCGGCGTAATCTTCAAATGAAAATGATTGCTTATGGTGCTCCGATTGAAGGGGATTTGTCGCAGCTTATGCCAGAGTTGTCAAGGGTTATGACGAGGCTTGAAGTTCAACCTCATCCTCGTGGTGGTAGTGTGATTACGCTTCACTATAAAAAATAGCAGGCTTTGTTAAAATACCACCTTACTTCGAAGTTTAGAAAAGCCCCTTATAAAAACAAAAGCTTGCCCTAAAGTGATTTTTGTCACTTTTTAGAATGGGAGCAGCGACCCCTTGGGGCAGGAAGCATAGTCTTGGCACTCTGCGAAGTGGAAAAGTCTTTTTATCACAGCGTTAAAAATAAAGCCTTGCTTTGTGGCCCTTTGAAGGAGGAGCGGAGCGTCAGGGTCGTCGTTCTCTGAAATGGAAAATCTTGAGTTGCCCTGAAATAAAAAGTCTTCATAGAAACAGAAGCCCCTCCAGGGAGATAAAAGTCACATTGCTGTGTAGAAACCGTAAAGCCATAAAAGAACGAAGAGCTTCTCCGCTTCGCAGAGTGCCAACCCCGGCACTCCGCTCTCGCTCCGAAGTGTGACTTTTATCACTTTAGCTGAGGGCCTCCCAGAGCTATAAAATCTTATACTC
>CAZJPQ010000035.1:0-36121 GCA_964548115.1 uncultured Planctomycetaceae bacterium | reverse complement strand
GCTGTTAAGAAAAGTGTGATCTGCTGCTTGAGTAAAGATTGTCTTGATTGCTTGTTACTATTCTTCATTATATCGGTCCTAATATTTTTAATTTATGGAAGTCCTTATGAGTCTCGTTTTTCACTAGCTTTTTAACTGTAGAGGTCTTGATACAAAACCCCTTCTTACCCAAGCACTATAGTGATCTGATAAATTAGTGAAAAGAGTCTGAAAAAAAGGTTTTGCGAATCTGCAAAGCCTTTAGTTTGTTTTTGCTTATTCGCAACATCTCCCAAACCAAAGAACGTTCTGAAGCATGGTCTTGGTTATGTTTTGCCGATATGGTTATTAAAGCGTCACTAACACCATGTAGCACTTGCGGTGCTTATTCTCTGTTGTTAGCGGAGGTTTTATGGGTATGAAGTCTTGCTGTGAGAGTTGTGGAATCAGGAACTTCTTACTCATAAAGCAATTTTTCTCAGTGCGACAACTGATTTGCTTTTGAGTCGCATCCAAATTGGTCGTACCCAAACTGAGAGCACCGTTAAAGGCTCTCAAGAATTATTCATGACCTTGTACTACTCTTACTTTAGTTTTGGGCATCCAGGCAAAATATCGAGAACGCACGAACAATATCAACTTGGAACACCCCTTGATTGTCAGGGGGTTCTTCACTCAAACATAAAAAAAGACTTGTATTGCATATTGATATGGTTATATTCATTCGCAACCAGGATGATTTTTATTGCAAATGATTCTACTTGCGAACTATTGAGGGATGGTATGGCAGCGATCTTGCAGAAAAAGGCGGTCTCAAACACTGCCAAGAGCAAAAGCTCGAAACAAAGAGCAGTGTTTCCAATAACTGGTGCCGAGATCAAAGTGTTACAAGGGTTGAGGAAAATTATACGGGCAGTGGATATGCATTCTAAAAAGTTGGCGGCAGCTCATGGTATTACTGGCCCGCAGCTTCTCGCATTGCAGGTCTTGCAGGACCGCGGTCCCACGACTCAGAAACAATTGGGCTTATTCATGAACGTTGGCGGAAGTACCATCACTGGAATCGTTGACAGGCTTGAAATAAAGAGGCTCGTATTTCGTCAGCGCGATACCGTTGATCGACGAAAAGTTTTCGTTACGCTTGCGAAGAAAGGTTTAAAACTTCTTGACCGAGCACCAACTCCTTTGCAGGAGGCTTTTGCATTGAAGTTTGCAGCATTGTCTGACAAGCAGAAGCAGGAGATTGCTCGTTCGATTCAGGGCATTGTTGCCCTTATGGGGGCTGACGATATTGATGCCTCGCCAATTCTTACGTCGGGAGAGATCTCAGCAGATAAGAGTTAAGTTCTATTTTTGCTATATGCTATGCACGTTTAGCTATATATATTTATGGGGATAAAAGTATGTCTGATGATAATAGTTCAGCTTCAGTAAAAACAGAAAAAGTCATAGCGGTTGATAGTGTCGAACCTGTTACCGTTGGTGATTTGCCGGATGAAATCTCTGAAATTCCAGAGCTCAAGAAGATTGCCGATGTGGAAATTCCAGAGGCTGAAGGGATTACGGTTGATGAGGAAGCCCCGGAACACCGAGACTTCGATGATTCTGCATTCTGGAAAACGATTCCAGCCTTTGAGAAGGTCTCACGGGAAGAATTTCTCGATTTTGGGTTCCAAAACAAGAATAATGCCACCAACATAGATCAATTGAAGGAACTTCTTCAGGGAGTGGCAAGTCAGGAATTTCTTGATGATGTTGAGGTGGGGATGCGGATTGCTCCAATGAACATGCGCCTGTCTCCTTATATCTTAAGTCTCATTGATTGGGAAAATCCGTACAGCGATCCAATTCGACGACAATTCATACCTCTGGCTTCCACACGTTTACCTGATCACCCTAAGCTTTCATTAGATTCACTTCATGAGCAGGATGACTCGCCAACAGAAGGTCTGGTGCACCGCTACCCTGATAAGGCGCTTTTCCTTCCCCTTGATGTCTGTCCTGTGTACTGTCGGTTTTGTACGCGGAGCTATGCTATAGGTGGTGATACCAACCAAGTGGAAAAAGTGAGTTATAAATATAACCCGCGTCGCTGGAAGGAAGCGTTTGCTTATCTTGCATCACGTCATGAGATTGAAGATGTCGTTATATCTGGTGGCGATGCTTATAACCTTGCTCCTGCCCATATTCGAGAAATTGGCAAAACATTATTAGCTATTCCTCATATTCGCAGAATTCGCTTTGCGACCAAGGGCCCAGCTGTGATGCCAATGAAGATCTTGACACACCACGACTGGCTTCATGCTCTTATTGAGATCGTAGAGTTAGGTCGCACGAAGTGTAAAGAGGTTTGTCTGCATACTCACTTTAATACGGCTAACGAAATAACAGATATAACTCGTGAGGCTATGAACCTTTTATTCAGGCGAGGCGTCAAAGTGCGCAATCAGTCTGTGCTTGTGCGAGGAGTCAATGATGAGCCAGAACAGATGATTCAACTCGTCAAGCAATTGTCATATATGAATGTTCAACCTTATTATGTGTACCAGCATGATATGGTCAAGGGAGTGGAAGAACTGCGCACACGCCTTGCTCATACGAGTGAAATTGAACGTTGCGTCCGAGGAAGTACTGCTGGTTTCAATACGCCTACTTTTGTGACCGATGTTCCAGGTGGTGGTGGAAAACGCGATGCTCATAGCTATGACTTTTACGACGAAGTCACGGGTGTGAGTGTGTACCGCAGTCCAAGTGTCGATGAAGATAAGGTCTACTTGTATTTTGACCCCATCGATCTCTTGCCTGAAGAAGGCCAGGAGCGTTGGAAAGATGAGAAAGAACACGATCGCATGATTGAAGAGGCCATTGCAGCTTCTGGATTTAAGGACCTGGATGTAGCAAGTTAATTGGCTTTGTATGGGGGGAGATTTCATGCTACTAAGATTATCGATGCTTGATGACTTGAAGGAAAGGGCAGATACGCTCGGTTCACAGACTTTTCCTTTCCAGCTTATGGATGGTATTGAAGGAATTTTTGATGCTTACAACCAACGCATTAAGCTCTATCAGCTTGATGCCAGCGCTTTTCAAAGGGATGAGGTCTGTGCAGAACTCATACGTTCTGCAGGCAAGGATCTCTTTTTCACGAAGCTTAGCGCTTATGCCTATGAGGGTGAGGATGAGCTGTGGCGTGAGTTGGGGTTCCAAAAAGAAGCTGTCATTCAGGGGTTTTATCCTGATCATCAGGATGCTCATCTTTGGTGCTATTACCCCGGCAGCGAGCGTGCTTGTGATGCAGACTTTGTGAAACATCAAGAAGGAGTAGAGATTGCTAGCCAGCGAAGTCCTGTCACGCCTGGTCTCCCAGAGGGTTATTCCTGCCAGGTCGTAAGCGCTGATAATATTGATAGCGTTGTTGCACTCCTTGAAAAGACCTTTGATGATTACCCTTCACCTTTAGACCGGTCCACGATTGCATCAAATATCAAAAAGAAAACACACCACTACCGCGCTATCTTTGATGAAGAGGGGAATATTCTTGCTGTTGCATCGGCAGAAATTGACCATCAACGCAGCAGTGTTGAGTTGACGGACTGTGCGACAGCTGGACAAGCTCGCGGGAAAGGTTTGATGACTTACATCTTGGCCGTGCTTGAGAATGATATGATGGAACTCTATGGAATCGTAGATTTATATACCATTGCGCGAGCGGTTGAAGTTGGTATGAACTGTGCGTTTGCAAAACTCGGCTATCATTTCACCGGCACCTTAATAAACAACTGTCGTATGCCCCAGGGGTGGGAAAGTATGAACGTATGGTGCAAGAGGGCGGGTGGAGCATAGATGGTGCGATGCCTGATTCTTTTCTATTTTTTCTTTCTTCTCTTATTATCGTCATCAGCACATTGCGCAGGCCTTTCTCACGATGATGACAATAAGGTATTGCGACTTGCCATGACCGGTGGCTATCGCCCTTTCTCTACCGTTGATTCAAAGAACAATCTCGTAGGTTTTGATGCAGATATTGCCCGTGAAATTGCAATACGCATGGGCTATAGGCCTGAGCTTGTGAGGGTTGAGTGGGATGGTCTTCAGGCCAATTTGAAAAGTGGCAAGTGCGATCTGGTCTGTGCGTCAATGGCGATTACTGAAGCCAGACTGAAGAATATGTATTTTTCTCTTCCGTACTATGTGAGTGGGGCTCAGATATTTGCAAAAAATGGGTTGGAGTCTATTCAGGGTGCCCGCATAGGTGTCACACAGCAGACCACATACGCTGCCTACATTGAAAATCACCCAGAAGAGTTCCCTGATACAGAAGTTTTTTACTTTCCAGATGATGCCCAAGTTGTTGCGGCGCTGAATACAAATAAGATTGATGCGTTTGTGTCTGACAGGATTGTCGGAAGTTTTTATATTCGTCAAGGGCAGGAAAAGGCTGGGGATATTGCGCCTCTTGGTGGTCTCTTGTACATAGAAGACTGTGGTATTGCTGCTCGCTTTGATTCGGTTGAGCTTGTTCATGGTGTTAATAATGCATTGCTGGAGATGGTTCAAGATGGTACGTATGAATCAATTTATCAACGCTGGGTAGGGGAAAAGCCAGATCTTGAGTTACTTTTTTCAGGCTGGGCTCGCCAGTCAAACCTCCTTTCCCATGATGATTCAAGCCAGCAGGAAAGCGCTGACACGACGAACTTTGCTGAGAGCCTGCAATCTATGTTGCCCATCATGATTGAAGCAGCGAGACTTACGCTGATTCTTTCCGCTCTTAGTGCATTGATTGCTTTTTTTACCGGATCACTTGTGGGGGTTGGTTGTGTTTCGCCTCGTTTAATTATCCGACGCCTTTCCAATGGTTATATCTGGTTGGTTCGGGGAACACCCTTGATGGTCCAGCTTTTCATTTTTTATTATATTGTGGCAACCCAGATCAATACCATTCTGGGTACAGACGTGGTCGCTGCTTTTGGTGCTGGCATTATGGCTTTAACCGTAAACATGACTGCTTATAATGCTGAAACTTTGCGTGGCGCTATTCAAGCGGTTGATCGTGGTCAATGGGATGCTGCGGCATCGCTTGGTATGATGCGAGGCAGAATACTTCGGCGTGTTGTTTTGCCTCAAGCCTATCGGGATTCGCTGGCATCATTTGGCAATAATATTGTCGTGTTAATTAAGGATACGTCTTTAGTTGGTGTTATTACGCTTATTGAGCTTACATTTGCGGCTCGTGGGATAAGTTCGCAAAGTGGTGATGCGTTCATGCCGTATACCCTGGCAGCCCTCTTTTACATCGTTATCATTTCGCTGATATCACTTCTCGCACGAGGTATGGAAGCAAGGCTGCAGCGTTCGCGTTAGACCGTGGAAGGAATATTGAATGGGTGAAGAAGCGCTGGAAATAGAAGTCAAAGACCTTAGGAGGAGCTTTGGTTCTCTTCATGTATTAAAGGGGGTTAGTCTTGTCATTCGTCAGCATGACGTGGTTGCTTTGGTTGGCCCGTCAGGTTCGGGGAAGAGCACTTTGTTACGCTGTCTTAATCTTTTGGAGTTTCCGGATCAGGGAGAGATTCAATGGCAGGGAAAGCATGTACCCTATCACCAGATGTCTGCATTAGAGCTCTCCAGACATCGAAGACGTATGGGCATGGTCTTTCAGCATTTTAATCTTTTCCCTCATCTTCGGGCAGTTGAGAATGTTATGGAAGGGTTAGTTCAAGTTATTGGATTGTCAAAAGATGATGCTTACGATCAAGCCATGAGTTTAATGAAGGATGTTGGGATTGAAGATAAAGCAAGGAGTTGGCCTTCTCAACTTTCGGGCGGACAAAAGCAGCGGGTCGCAATTGCTCGTGCTTTGGCTATGAAGCCTGAAGTGTTACTGCTTGACGAGGTGACGAGTGCTTTAGATATCGAAGTCATTTCCGAAATCAATGAACTTTTGCGGACGATTGCGGATAGGGGTATGACGATGGTTGTTGTGACTCACGACTTGAGTTTTGCCGGTCAAATCGCTGACTACGTTCATTTCATGGACAGTGGACGGATTGTTGAAAGCGGTTTGCCAGACCAGATTATTTCTTCACCGCAAAAGAAGCGGACAAGGTCATTCATGGCAAAAGTCTATGCAGAAGCCTGAATAAGCGCTCTTCTTAAGGTTAGGTTGTTTCTGTTCAAAAGTACTCGTCAACTCTAGGCCAATGGATAACGCTTTTCAGAGCAGGGGTCATCGCGATACTTTCTCGCAGAGATAAGAAACATGATCATGATTAAAGTAAAAAGCTTTTTCTCCAGGCCTGATAAAAAATATTGCATCGTTAGCATATACTTGTTTGAAACTCACTTCCTCAGAGGTAAGAAAGGATAACTCTGCTGAATCGTCAAGGTACCAACCCTTTTCTTTTTGATGCTTTGGCTCTGTGAAAGGATCTTTTATTTTTCGGCACCTGCAAAGATCAAGCTGTCTCCATAGTTTATGAAGTTCGCAACCTATCGTGCTTGGATTTTCAGTGAAGATGTAGCTCCACCTTGATCTTCGATTTGGAAGAATAAATGCAGAGATGAATTTTTTTACGTGTACTTTGCCTTCCTCCGGCCATTGCGAAAAAATGTCTTCTTTTTTGTTCATACAGTGTTTTTCCGTGCAATAATCTTAACTTGATAGTTTGCTCTTTTCTGAAAAAATACACCTTTGAGTAGACCTCAATGGCATATAGAGGATGATCTCAAAGAAAGGGCTTGTATACGCAGCCAGGACTTTTCGTTTTACGAAGCTGTTCGAACAATGAAAGACTATTATTATTTCGTAGCTGATTTGCAAGGAACGTAAATACGTGACTTCCCAACCTCTTTTTTTGAGATAGTGTCGTTGAATCTCATCAGCTTTGATCTTGAGCATTCATACCGTTCTGCAATTGAACGAAAGGTGTCGTCTTCTTGAGCAATTATTTTCTGGCATACTCTTTCCTTAAAGGGGGTAAGCATCGACTCCCATGACGGAACAGTTTTATCTTCTTCAATTTTGTACGATTGCCAATGCTTGCAAGGGTGAACCACTTCTGACAATTGAGCGCAGCCGAGATGCCAAAATGCAACGCTTGGTATACCTGCTTGCAGAGCCATGCCTACGCGCTGGGCAATCATTGTTGGGTTGGGAGCTGCTACATAGTGTAAGGTCCCATCTGGTTTCTGATATTTGCCCATAAGTTCGCCATCACTTTTTGTCCAAGCCCATGCAGACCCTGGGTTTTCCATTACGGTTTCTAATTCTGAATACAAAATAACTTTCCCGCGTGGCAGAGAAGTATTATCAGGCCGTGGCCAGTCATAGCCGTATAAGGGCAAGCATATCCCTATTTTTTGCTGATGCTCTGTATAGGTTTTCAAAAGCCGTTCATATGCCCATTTGGGGTATAACGCACCCGGTAAGCTTGTGCGCCAGTGGTAATCATAACACATAAACCGAACCTTGCTCACTGCATCGGAAGCAAGAATCGTTTTGTACGTTGACAGCATCCAATTGCGAATCTCGTTATCGGCGGGCTGAAGCGTTAGGGATAGTTTTGCGTTGGGGCGAATGGCCTCAATTTTTGAGGCGAGTTGAGGAAGAATGCTGGCAAGAGTTTTTAATTCATCGTGGCTGATATTTTCATAATCGAGATCAAGGTGCTGACAGCCCGATGTTTTCCATGCTTCAACAATCTGGTCAGCATGGGCTCTAATTTCTTCTGGCGTTAACGTATCACCAAAGCTATGCCCGTGATTTGTAACCGTGAACCATGTACTCATGTCCAAAGCGTCTGCAAGAGCAACTGCTCTATGCAATCTGTTTGGGGATTCAATTTTTACGTTACCAGATGGTTTGACTGTCCCATTAAAAAAGAGCAGGTCTGTAAAACCTTGGTCTTTTGATTTATGAACAATAGACTCCCCATTTATCCAAGACGGTATCCAGCCTTCGATGTGTACCAGCTTGCTGATTGACGGAGGTGGCAATTCTGTTGAGCTGGAGGTGAGCGTTTCACTTGGCAAGTTTTTTCTGCCTTCCAGAATCCATAGTGTAATGCTTGCAATGATTAAAATGAAAACGACACTGATTATAGCTTGCTTGGACAATCTGCCTTTGAATATGCTGGTTATAATAGCTGTCATGGAAAACTTTTATGCTTTGTTGTTCATCGTAAGAAGAATCGAGTCAAGGGAATAAAAGAGCTGAAATCATAATCCACGACTCTTCATAAAATTAAGAATCAGTTTGAAAAGCAAATCTCTTCCATAACCTCAGTTATGCTGCTTAAGGGTGTGTTAAGGCCTATTTTTATATCAAGTGAATCAAAGAGTTGCTTCTTTCGGAATCAAGAATTGCAGCTTTGACACAACCAGGCAATACGTTGTCACTAATCGGCAGAACGGCAGAAGAACTATAGACTTCATGGCGAGAGTGTTTTATTTCATTTTCTCTGTGTAAGAATAGCAGATAGATATTTCAAATGATGAGAGTGAGTCATAGCACCCATGGAAGACTCTCTGAAATTTCTATGCTTTGTATAAAAGAATGCTGCCAGAGGAAGGTGAAGAGCATGCCTGGCCTTTTTTCTTTTATTCGTTACAGAGAAAGCTTGCTGGCTGGAAGTCAAAGCCTGACATCATGGGGGCGTTTTGAGTGTGGTGAGCTTACGTTTTTAGATCGCTCTCAGAAGGCCAACACAAATTCCCTCAATCACAAAGTCATCAACAGCCTGGTTGACGGGAATATTTTTCATTTTTTTATTGGCTGGTTCAAGCTCGATTTTTTTGCCTTTACGTCGCAGAGTTTTTACCGTAACCGAACCGTTGAGACGAGCCACAATAATCTCACCATTTTTAACGTTTTGTGTACGATGTACAGCAATTAAATCGCCTTCGTAAATGCCGAGCTCGATCATGCTGTTGCCGTGGACTCTCAAAAAGTAATCCGCACGCTTTTGAAATGCATCGCTGTCAAGAGCAAGGACACCTTCAATTGACTCTTCTGCTAGAATTGGTGAGCCTGCTGCGACACTGCCAACAATTGGTATGCTTGGGGCAAGTGTTGGTGTTTGGCTTGCTCCGCCAGGGCTTTTGAGAACTTCAATTCCTCGGCTTGCCCGCGGTTCAACACGAATGTAGCCCTTTTTGCGCAGGGCATGCAGATGGGAAGCTGCAGCGTTTGGCGAGCTAAAGCTAAAATGGCTCGCAATTTCTGCAACCGTTGGTGGGTAGCCATGGTCTGCAAGATAGTCGATAATAAAATTCAGAACCTCTGTCTGGCGAGAGGTAAGTGTTTGGACACCGCGTCGCATAATGGGATCTGCTCCAGTTCTAGGCTATACGTATGCTTTATCTTCCCATGGTTGTTCTATATTATTATGGGTTTTTGTCTTTTTTTTATTTCTCTATACACTTTTATAATGTCAAAAAGAGTTTTGAATCTACTCTTTTTATGTGGTTTGCGTTACTTTAAAACCTTGTTTGTGTATAAATGAGAGTGATCTCTTTTTGAAACAGATCTTTTATCTCTCTTGTTTCCTTCTCTATTTTATTACAACTTGGACAATACAATAATGAGAAAAGTCACACAAGGGGTTATGGAGCACTTCAAGGAGAAATGAGGCAATATTTTGCAACTTTTTCTATTATAAATAGAAAAAAATCAAAAAACAAATAAAATATAAACGCATATTGAGAAAATGTTTTGCTTCAGGGGGTTGTTTTTCTTTTGTGTTGGCCTTGTTTACTCTATTGTTTATTAGGTTTTAGAGCGTCCTGCTGAATTATTGAGAGAGAATCGAGCTTGGAAAGTTTTGTTTCTTTTTGAGAAAAAATGATGGTGGAGTTCTTTGTTCTCACATCTGGTCATGAGATTGTGAATGGGGGGGTGTTCGTTTCTCAGCCTGAAGTGATATGCCTTCAAGGCAGACTTTTCTTGAGCTTGGGAGCTGTAGGGGCGGAGGTTGGGGCCTTGAATGGGTATTAACATCTAAGAAGGGTACATTTCGTAAGATTTTAGACTTGTGAAGTTGTTCGGCTTTTGGATTGCTAAGATTCTAGACGATTCCTGCTTGAGTTGCTAGACATGCCTTGAGGGGGGGGATGTGGCGAGCAATCTTAGAAAGGTCTGTTGCATGAGTGAGGTTGAGATTGCATAGTGTATGCATCTCAGGTTTCTTTTGGCAGATATGCAAAGCTTGATAGTGTCGAAATGGGGTCAGGGAGTCGTATCTGAGGGGTAAATACGATGGGTTTGAAAAAGAGATGAGTTTTAAAAAAACGCGAATAGCTATTGGTAAAAGCATTGAGGAGGCAAGTGAGCTTCCTCCAACGGTGGCAAAGGTGCTCAAGTTTGCAGCTTCTCCTGATGCCACTCCTCGTGAGCTTGCTCGTATTATTCGTCTTGATCCAATTTTAAGTTTCCAGGTCTTGCGCTTGGTGAACTCTGCGGTTTTTGGTATTCAGCAAGATATTACAAGTGTTCAGAAAGCGGTTGTATTGCTTGGAATAAACACGGTTCGTAATCTTGCTTTAAGTCTTGGTCTTGCCTCGAAGCTTCGTCCTGATCAGAAACAAGAATTGGGGGAGTTCAATCAGGAACTCTTTTGGCGGCATTCGTTAGGTGTTGCTATCGTCTCAACTTTGATTGCTCGTAAAATGGGGGTGTCACGTACGGAACAAGAGCACTTCTTTATTGCAGGCTTGCTTCATGATGTTGGTAAGATGATTATTTTTAATACTGATTCAGAACTCTATGCCCAGGCTTTAAAAGAATCCCATGAACGTATGACACGTCTTCATGTTGTGGAACGAGAACGTTTGGGGCTTGATCATATGGAGGTTGGAAAACGGCTGATTCGTAAATGGAAGCTTGATACAGCCCTTATTTCTTATATTCAAGAACCTGAAGAGAGCGAAAATGAAGAGCCGCTTTATGACAAAGATTCGGCTGTCGAAGAATCAAAAAACCGGCTTGCTCGAGTTGTTGAGTTAGCTAATGATTATGCTCAAAGGTTGGGCTATGGTATTGACGCCCATCACCATAAGGCTTTACCGCTTTCTTTTTGGCAGCAGCTTGATTTAGAAAAGTCTGAGGTCGATGCTTATATTGAAGAAGAGCTTGACTCTGAATTTGAACGGGCAAAAAGCTTTCTTGATACGATAGCACCGTAAAAGCGTGTTTTTTATGGCTTTACTTAAAGAATAAGGATGCCAGAGTTTTCAGCTTTACGTCCAAACATTAAACAATCCCGTGAAAATAGACAGAAAATGTTCTCTATTTTAAGTTCAGAAACGTAGGAATAAGAGGGGTATTTTCATTCTTCTTATTTTTTGCTTGTGGTGCTTCAAGGCTCAGCTTCAAGAGTTGAGAAGAGCCGTTATTGAGAAGGTCCCTTCTTCTTTTCGGTCCGTCATGCTGATAAGGGCATAACGTATTCAATAATTTTAGCATGAAAATGTATGTGAAAACCTGGAAATAAGGTAGGTAAGAAACATACAATGGTTTGTTTGCAGTGTTTATAGTAATTGAAACCCCCAAAAGACTCTAACAAAGAGAAATAGTAAGCTATGGATAAGATACTTTTTTCCTGCCCATCATGCCAGCAGCGCTACAACTTGAATCGAGAACATCAAGGGAAAACCTTTGCTTGTAAGAAGTGTGGCGCAGCTATTCAGGTTCCCTTAGCACCTGAAACAGAAGCTCCTCCTCCTCTTCCGCCGACAGGTCCAGTTGACCTTGGAGGGGGTACCCCCGTTTTACGAAGAGACGCAACGGTTTATGGCGAGAAAGCTGCCGAAGAAGCGCCGGCAGCTGGGGGGGGGGCTCAACAAAGAAGGCCAAAATCACCAGTGGGGCGTCAGCCTGCTCGTAAGGCTAAGCAGGCAAAGCCTCATCTCAGTCCTGCTCCGCAGCCTGCTGGGCAACAGGGGCCATCTCAGCCTCAAGTTAAAAGGCCCAGGCTCCCTGGGGCTGGGGGACAAAAGCCTGCGACACAAGTTATGTCCCGTGGGCAAGCTCAAGCTGCGGTGGTTCAGCCAGCTCCCCAAAGACAACTTCCTCAGGCTGGGCAAAAAAGAGCAACACGTTCATTGGCCCCTCAAGCTCTTCAGGGGCGGCGTGGTCAAACTCGTGCAGGTGCTCAGGCTGCTTCTGGGACGAGAAGACTTCCTGGGGCTTTGCCTGTCCGCAAAAAGAAATCAAATACCACTCTTATTCTGCTGCTTTCCGGTGGCGGTGTTGTATTGGTTGGTTTGATTGTTGTGATTGCAGTGTTTGCGAGAGGTGATTCTGATTCTCCGGTAGGCCCTGGTGGCATCGAGTCGCAACTTTCAGCCGAAGAAAAACGCGAGGAGCGGCTTAAGCAGCAGCGTGCAAAGCTTCAAAAGGCTCGCGAGTGGCTTTCCAGCCCGATCAATGCCATGAACTACAGTGAGCTTTGGCAACGTTATGTGAATTACAGCAACCTTGATTCTTTTGTTTTAGAAGCTGAACTTGAGAGCGAACGCGAGGACCTGCTTTCACGAGTTGCTGAAAAGCTTGGCAGAGCGGCAACGCCAGATGTCAGTCTTGCTACGCATCGCAAGATAGCTGAGCGTTTAGAAGAGGATGGTTATGCTGATGCTGCTCGTGAGATAGCAGCGGTTGTATGCGGTAAGGACGCTCCCTACAAGCGTTTCAAAACCGTTGCTTTAGAAGGTGGCAGGAAGAAGACAGAGGCCGATCCTGACTACCTTGCTATCGAGGCCATTGGTGGTTATGTTTATTATAAGGAGCCAGAGGTCTTTGAAAGCTATGATTTCATATTCGGTTTTGAGGTGTATCGAGAGTATCGGAAAAAGGTTCGAGAGATAGAGATTGATTATAGAGAGTTGGTCTTGCCTCCTGAAGAGGCAAAGCAGATTAGCCGTTATGAGCAGGCTCTCCGTGAAAAAGCAGAGGAGATTGAATCAGACCATGAAAAGGATGGTTTTGCAAAGTACGCAGCCAAAGCCTTTACCCGTTTTCGTAATTCATATCGCAATACGTTATTTAAGGGAGAATGGACCTATCACTACTCTGCTCCTTTTGTGTATTACTTAGAGCTTGAGGGCAATGATCGCTCTCCAAAGGAAATCGCCGAGAGCCTAGAGACGAAGGAAAAGATTCTTAAGGATCTGGTAGAATATTTTAATACGAACTATCGTGATATCTGGGGGCTTGAGCGTCAGTATCCTAATGTTTCAAATGAGGAAGAGAAAAACCGCTGGCCTTTAGAGATTGTGGTTTTACGTGATGGCGAGCGTTATCAGGAGTATGGTGATGATGCTATGGATGGCGGGATTCCCCCTGGTGCTCGTGCTCACTACTCTCCTCAAACCCGCCAGATTATTACGTGGGATGATCCAAAGTCATTATCCGATGATGCCAGTCGCTGGTTTGATGTATCGGTGATTACCCATGAGGCCTGGCACTTTCTTTCGGGTATTCATTTGCCGGATCCGATGAGCCAGACGTTTAAGAACGACAAGGGGCAGAACATTCCTTTTCCAACTTACTGTTCGATCTTGATTCAAGAGGGCTTGACTGATTTCGTTGCTGGTTTCGAGACTGACGGCGATAACTATCGTTTTGGCAAGCTTAATCACCTGCGGTTACAAAATTTTCAAGCGATCACCGAGCAAATTACAGCAGCCTGGAAACAAGCTCCCGAAGTCTGGAAGCAGCTGAACCAGGAATATCCTGGTCGCCAATGGGAAGAAGGCAAGTATGCCAGTCTCTTTGATCTACGGGGGATGGTTCAGACCTTGACTTACGGCCATGCTGGCTGGGTTGCTCAGAGACATATGCAAAGTCTTGGGTTGCACTGGAATCCTGGAATTATGAATTTTGCTGGTGGTGCTGCTTCAGGCTTCTTTTATGCTGCCTCTTGTCAGGCTTCGTATTTCTTTCACTACTTTGAGGGTGGCAAGTACCGGGATCAGTTCTTGGAGTGGTGTCGTCGTGATTATACTGCAGAGACAACAAAGGTTCTTGATTGGGATGACCTTGAAGAGAATCAGTACGAAAATACCCCTGGTTTATTGGCTTTCATGGATATCTTTGGTATTGACAGCTTTGATGACGAGGCGTGGCAGGAGCTTAATGATGAGTTTATGCAGTATGTCGTGGAAGAACTTGAACCTTTGGATGTTGGAAAGGGCTATGAGTTGCCTGAACTTGAAGGGGATGGAGATGGTCTTCCCGAAGGGCTTGAGGGCTATAGCTATAGTTTTGAAGCTTTCTCTCAAGCGCAATTTCAGGCGCTTAAGGCTGTAATATATGGTGAAGCTGAGAACTATCAGGCTCTTTTCGAGAAGTTACTTACTCCTCGTTCGGCCTTTAAACCAGCCAGGCTTTCTAACTATAGTAGAGATTCAAAGCAGGAGGGTGGTGGCTCTCCCTACTCTTCGCCCTTAGCCTTTATGTATGCTTATCGTCGTTTTTATGCGGACCTTTCGAGACTGGGTCTGAGGTGGCTTAAGTAAGGGCTTTTGAGCATAGGGTCAACTTAGAGCCCTATTGCGCAACCCTTTGGAGTGGGAGAAACGGCCACCAAGCCGTTTCGAAACGGAAAAGCTCCAAGTGTTCGTTGGTATCTTTCAAGGTCTATTATGCAACCACACTCGAGTGTTTTTTAGCCGCCGATCAAGAGCCATAAGTTGTTTTCAAAAAACAACTTACAAACACAAACAAAAATGTTTGGCCGGTTGCAAAATTCAATAATTATTTGAGGGTTTTACGCCAGGAAAAGCCTCTGCCTAAAAAGTGACTTTTATCACTTTTTGGGGCGATCACTGCTCCTGTCCCGAAGTGTGACTTTAGTCACTTTATGAGCAGGCCTTTATTTGTGCGAAAGCTTTCTCACTTCAGGGATGTGACTTTTGTCACTTTGGGTAGCGAAGGAAAGAAAGTAACATAACGTAAGAAGTCTTTCGGCCCTGCTTGAGGACTGCTCCTCTACTCCATAAGAAAGGCGATGCTTCATAACGTATTAATATCATGAAAAATCGTTTTGATCTCGCCAACCGTGGGAAGGCCACAATCTCCACGGATCTTCAGATTTTCGTGGTAATCAAGGGCATGGTTGAGTGTAAGCGCCACAAGCGTAGGGTTTGGATGCTGGTGACTCGTCTTGCAAGAAACTTTCTCGAAATCTTTTTCACTCACGATCAGGACATGAGTTTTCTTAGGCCTCAGATTTTTCTAAATCTCATGATAGGCCCCACTCCACAAGTGGTGTGGCTGCAGAGGAAAAAGTTTAAGCACCAGGATGTCCCAAAAATGATAAAAGTCACTTTTGGGGCGATAGCTCCCCCGTAAGTTCAGGGAGGCTTTTCCACTCGCAACTCAAAGAGTGACTTTAGTCACACTAGAAGGTGCTCCCCCCGAAGAGTGATAAAAGTCACTTTAGAGGTTGGGTCTCAGTCACAAACAAAGCCTCTTGATCTTATCAATAATAAGGTTAGTGTCTTCTGGCATGACAACCAGCTCGTCGGCTCCGCGCTCTCTAAACTCCTGATGTTTTTCGGCGCTGCGTTTTGAGGTGAAGACCAAAAGCTTTGGAAAGACAGGATGCTGGCAGGCAAGGGCGTAACACTCATCAAGGAAGTACTCGTCTAAAAGAATAATGTCTATGCTGAGTACTTCCAAATAAGAGTGAAGGAGCTGGGTGCTCTCGACAACTCGGACGACCATTTTTTCCCTGCGCAGAACCTGGGCAAAGGTGGTTCGAAAGATTTCGTCGAGATGAAAATAGATAACACGTGGGGTTTTAGACATCGCTCTGGCCTCCTTAAAAAAAGGTTTGGCGGTAAAGCGAAGCCGAGTGCCTCAAAGAGCCCGCAAAAGAGGCCCAAAACGAAAGGGCGCACCAGGCATCGCTTTTTGTTCAGGCCGACCAAAGCCCTTTCCAGAAACGAACATCCCAATGCACCCAAAAGTGCAGGGCTATTCGCAGTCTGGAAACAAATGCTAAGCATTTGTGTTGGTCGTTTGAACAAAACCGCGTATATAATTGTCGTCGAGCAACTCTTGCCCGACTTGAGAACGATCTTAAACAAAGAAGCTAGACACTTCTAAATGATTCTTTGGGGGAGTTTAAGATTTTATAGCTTTGAGAATCCCTAAGACAAAGTGATTAAAGTCACTTTAGGGTGAGGCAACAACATAGCTCAAGAAGTTTTCCCTGAAGCATGACTTTAGTCACTTTAGAGGCAGTGGATCCCCCGCAAACCCAGGGAGGCTTTTCCACGCTCAGTTCAAAAGTGATAAAAGTCACATTGAGAACAATGGGCTCCTCGCAAACCGAGAGCAGATTTTCCGCTTCGAAACAGCTTGAGGGCTTCTTCAAAGGGATGCAAAATAGAGCTTTATTTTTAACGCTGTGATAAAGAGCTTTTCCGCTTCGCAGAAATTCAAGCTTTTCTGTTTCGAAACGGCTTAGGGTAAAGAAGTTTTTCCGTTTCAGCGCGATTTTGTGATCGCGCCTCTCACTCCAAAGCCTTTCACTTCAAAGGGTTGCATAATACCCCTTCGTTTGAGTGCTATGGTAAGGGGCTTCTCCACTCCGCAGAGTGCCAACCCCGGCACTCCGCTCCCGCTCGAAAGTCTCACTGAGAAGTCCCACTTCACAGAGCGCAAACCCCGGCGCTCTGTTCTCGCTCCAAAGTCTTCTATAAAAAAGCGCTCGTGAATGGTTGAAGATCCCTTTTTCTAAAATGTCGCCTCCATGGAGTATACTGAAGTCGTATTGAACGGCTATGTTCGCTGCCCTGGGTGGAGCTTGCACTTCGACATGGTTTTCAGAAAATGGTTTGCAAAAAGCTTTTCACAGCTTGAAAAACTTTTGAAATACCTTTCTTTTTGGAAAGCAGCGTCAGGTATTCCTGGGAAAAGAAGGGAGACGTTTTGTAAGTCTATCAAATAAATCTATAATGGACTTCAATTGGAATATTTTTGATCTTCTTATTTGAACGTAAGGTCTTTCAGGGTCTCAAAAAGGTTGTGAGGTATATCAATGACAAAAAAAGTTGCTCTCGTTCTCTCTGGTTGTGGTTTTAAGGATGGAGCCGAAATCCATGAAAGCGTTTGCTCGCTCCTGGCAATAGAAGAGGCTGGGGCTCAACCGCTTTGTTTTGCTCCGGATATTGACTATCAGGTGGTTGATCACCTCAGTGGAGAGGCTACTGGAGAAAAACGCAATGTTCTTCGAGAAGCAGCCCGTATTGCCCGAGGTGAAATCCGAAATCTTGCTGAAGCCAAAGCCGATGATTTTGATGCCTTGTTGCTTCCCGGCGGCTATGGAGCAGCCAAAAATTTATCAAACTTTGCTACGCAAGGGGCGGAGTGCCAGCTTTTACCAGAGCTTGAGGCTCTTATCCAAGCAGTTCATAAAGAGAATAAGCCTATCGCTGGCATTTGTATTGCTCCTGTGTTGATTGCAAAAGCACTTTCAAGCCTGAAGCCCACGCTTACAATCGGAAACGACCCTGGAACAGCAAAAGCATTGGAAAGCATGGGGGCATGTCATAGCGATTGTCCCACCACAGAGTTTATTCAAGACCAGCAGCATAAGATTATAACGACTCCTGCTTATATGCTTGGGCCATCAATTCTGGATGTTTACCGTGGAATTCAAAAAACGGTTCAAGCTTTGCTTGAGATGACCTGATCCTTGCAAAATAATACTTTTGCCTGGTAACAAAGGGTCCTTGTTGTAAGTGCCCAGAAGCAAGCTGGCTTGCAGAGTTTCTGCTTGTCTCATTCCTGATTTGAAATCGAAGCGCTCGCGTATTTGAAATCGAAATTCTTTGATCTTTATCTCATATCATTCGTGCTGCACAAAGCGACAGTTTCATTTTGTTGCTTGTGCCAATAGTGAGTCGAAAATTAAGAAGGTTTAAAGCTTTTGTTTATTTTAAAGTCTTTGGATGCTTCATCTTGCAGCCGTTGCCCACTTTTCAATCCAATGTATATGTGGTCATGTATGAGTCTCCGTGGGGCAAGTCTTGCGTGGTGCCCCTGCGAGTTCTGCTTCTCTGCTGGCATGATCAGTGAAATTGTATTTTTATACAATAGTTTTTTGTTGAACTTGTAAATTTTACCATGTATTTTGCAGCTCTACTATTTAATGTACTATATACATAGCGTTGTGGAGGTTGTGTGGTGAAGCGAGTGATTTTGGGGTTAATTGTGGTCCTGTGTGTAGGGTTGTTGGTTTTTGCCGATTTCTTTGAGCCTGAATCTGCCTGGGCGAGCTCACCTCCTGTTGAGATAACTCTTGAAGGACGCCTGACTGACTCTCAGGGCTTGCCTTTTGATGGCGATGTTGATGTGGTTGTTTCTATCTATGATGCTCTTCTCGGTGGAGATCTGAAATATTCAGAAGAGCATCAGGACGTTGTTATATCTAATGGGTACTACTCTATCCCTGTTGGGGCTGGCGCGAGTTCGGATAGTCTGGAAGATGTCCTGCGCGAAAATGGTGAACTGTGGATGACCATGAACATCAATAGCGATGGCGACATGGAGCCAAGAATTGCAATCCGAGCAACTCCTTATGCTATTAATGCCCTTGCTTTAGAGGGAAGTCGTTACCATAAGGCGCAGGGGGCTCCAGCGCTTTCTGGCAAGCAGGGGGACCTTTATTTCGATACCTCCAGTTCTGAAATTTATGTGAATTCAGATGGCGATCTTCAGTGGGATGTTTTGGGGGCTGGAGGGAGTCCTGGGTCAGGAGGCGGAGATCACCTTGTGCGCGAATTCCCCGTTGGACTTGGAGAGATTATTGATGCTGGCGATGTTGTAAGCTTTATCAATGGAGCAGTTTGGAAGGGGTATGACAAGTTCACGCTTTTAGGGGATGAAGAAGCTTTTGATGAGACTTTTTCTGGCGAGTTTTCTGCTGCAGTGCTGGGAGTGAATACATTTGTGGTGGTTTATGCTGGAAGTGGAAGCGTTGGAATGGCGCGTATCGGAGAAGTTTCAGGAACAACCATCAGCTATGGCCCAGAGTTTGTATTTGAATCTTCAGCGATTGCTTCACCTCATGTTGTTGGGCTTCATTCTTCCGGTTTTGTCGTTAGCTATCAGGATTATAATGCCGGTCTTACGGGAGTATCCCGCTTTTGTTCTGTTTCAGGCAACCAGGTGATCAGTGCAGGCGCAAAAAGCACCTTTGGTCCAAACATAACATCTGAAATAGTGAGCACGAGGTTAAGTTCAAACAGCTTTGTTGTTGCTTATCAGGATATGAACCTTTCTAACTCTGGTTATGCGGTTTATGGATCTGTTGTTGGCTCCAGCATTACTTTTGGAGCAGGCGCTTTGTTTGGCGCCGCCCAGACATTGTATATTGATATCGATGCTTTAAATTCCTCTTCGTTTTTGATCGCTTATTCTGACTTTTCAAATTCTGGGCGAGGAGAAGTTGTTTCTGGAGAAGTTTCAAGCGATGGGAACATTGCCTTTGGGCAAGCCGAAATTTTCAGTAATGCAAATAGTGAAGATATCACGCTGTCTATTTTGCCTTCATCGAATCTTTTTTTTGTGGCTTATAGAGATGCTGGAGACTTGAATAAGGGCAAGGCCACCGTCGGTGAAGTTTTTGGGCCAAGCGTAACCCTTGGGTCCAGCCAGCCTTTTAGTATTCACCCTGCTTATGATATTGATAGCAGTGCTCTTGATCGCCATCGTTGCATTCTTAGTTATCGAGACAGCTTTAATTCACACCGGGGACTTCATTTTTTTGTCAAGATTTCGCCTAACCATTCTTTGAGCTATGGGCCCAGCCAGGTTTTTCATGGTGGAAATAGCCAGTCTCCTGTGAGTGTTGCACTGAGTCCAGATCGCTTTGTGGTTGCTTATCGCAATAACAGCAATAGCGAAGGAGCTGCGATTGTTGGAGAGCGAAGCATCCAAACCGTGGGGGTTGCTCAAAGTTCTGGGAGTTCTGGCGAATCGATTCCGGTAGTTTTTTCAGGTGTGTCAAGTGCTCATCAGGGTCTTACTTCGGGAATAACCTATTATGCTTCGTCTGACGGGGATTTGAGCTCGATGAAAACCCCAGTGAGAATTGGGTTGGCCGTTTCTCCTACAGAGATTATGCTTAAAAGCTCTCCTCATACGCTTTTGGGAGAAGACCAGTTCTTTGGTGATATGATTTTTGCCAATGAATTTCGGATTACAGAAGCTTTGAATCCAACCCAGGGTTTAATCTTTAAGAACAGTTTCCATGAAGAAATTCTTTGGATTGATCAGGGGGGTAATTTTAAAGCTTCTGGTGAATTGAATGCCCAGGCTCTTCGTGTTGGTGTGGATAAGTTAGTTGTGGATTCATCTGGTGCGCTCGGGCTTGGTCTCAAAAACCCTCTCTACCCTCTCCATTTAGCATCTGGTGCGCACATGAGCGCTGAAGGGGAGTGGTTTTTTCCAGCAGACAAACGTATAATGAAAAGTGTTGAGAGCCTTGATTTGCAGTCTGCGATTCAAGTTTTAGAAAAGCTCAAGCCCTTAAGCTATTCTCAACGTTCTGATGGCCAGAAAAACAGGCTTGGATTTTTAGCCCAAGACCTGCTCCCTCTTCTCCCCCAAGCTGTAAGTGGTAGTGAAACCGAAGGTTATGCGGTTAATGAAAGAGCTATAATCGCGGTTTTGACAAAGGTTGTTCAAAATCTTTGTGATCGAATTGAAGAGTTGGAGCAAAATGGCGAATCTTCCCAGCGCTAACTCATGTCTTTCAGGGGTTGGGGTTTTTCGTTTTTTTTAACCCCACAGATTGTGAACATTTTTGCAAAGGATATATTTTTGTTGCTATTGCAAGCTTCCAGGAAATTTTCTTACAGGTTGAAACGTATGTCTATATCTTCAGAAGATAGTCTAAGAAGAGGGTTTCTTTGCGCTTTTCTAGGCGTTATCTCTCTATTCGTTTTTTGGGGAATGAGGCTCGAGGCTCAAGAGCAGAGTATTCAAGCTTCAGGTCATTTTCAGCAGAGCACCCTGCACATGCGTTCAGCTTCTTCTCAGGGAGCTTCTTCTGAGTTTCAGGGGAACCAGGCTCGGTACTTGAAAAGCGTAGGGCTGTCTTTCCGGGCCCTTTTGCGCTTTGGCCCAGCTTCAGGAGTAGCAGGATTTGATGCTGCAAAACGTTCTGTTGGACAAACTTCAGCAAACTATACGAACGCTATTGGTTCAGGGTATACGTATCCAGGAGCTGGTACTTCGGAAAATATCTGGGACGGCAGTCAAGAGCGTGGTGACGATCACTTTGGCTGGTCTGACGGAGTCCCTGGCAACACTTCTACTGTGGCGAGTCCGGATGATCGCTTAAGAGCACGGCATGTTGTAGTCCCTCGAACCCAGGAGGTGGTTGAGCTTACGGTTGTGTCAGGGGAAGCTTTAGATTCTTTTGAGGTTCGTGAGGGCGGAAGTTTTCGGCTCAAAGATGCAGGCTCCCTGACGTTTTCTCAAGGGTCTGTGATGCGTATTCGCTCAGGGGGGGCTTGTTTTCTGCAGGGGAAATCCGAGGCAGAGCCTGTTATCCTTAACGCTGAAAGCAATAGCTCTTTTTTGCTTGAGGTCGATGATGGGGCGTTCTTTGACGGGGAGTATGCTCTTGTTGATCATGGTGTCTGTGTTTTGAGTCCTGACAACTCTGCTGGAGCTCTTTTCTTTTCGCTTCGTTACAGCGATCTTATTCAAAGCGGCAATTCTTCTCTTCTTGATTTAAGAAATCTCAGTGGTGGTAGCCTTTTGCTTGATAATAATGCTTGGGTTCAAGATCTGGGCGCAGGCTTTAACGTCCGGGCGAGCGCTCAAACACCTTTGGTCACTATTTTTGGTTCAGATGGGAATTTTTCAGGGGCAGGGTTTGAGGATGACCCTGCTGATCGCATTGCCTGGGCGATTGGAGAGCCGAATCTAGCTCCTGTGGTGGAGGGTTTGGATGATATCGTGGTGCGAGAGCTTGAAGCTATTGCTTTTAGAGTGATTGCACAGGATCAGGATTCTGGTGGTGTTCGCTATGCAATTTCGAATGCTTTGGGGGGGGGTGTTCCTCAGGGTATGAGTGTTGATGCTTCCAGTGGTTTTTTCTCCTGGACTCCAGGCGTTGGGCAAGCTGGCACGTACCTTATAAGCGTAAGTGCAATTGACCAGGGAGTTCCAGAGCGCACAACAACACGACTTCTTCGCATCCATGTCAAGGAGTACGCCCCTGCTGGAAGGTTGCCGTTGAGTTTTGCTCTTTCGGATAGAAGTGTTGCTTCTGAGCGACTTCAAAAGCTTGAGCTTTTAAATTTTACGCGGGGAGGGCTTCCACGTTTTTATAATTATAAACTTCTTGCTGCTCCAAGCTTTGTTTCAATTGAGGGTAGCGCTCTTTCTATTGAACCAGCAACCCAAGACGAAGGGCAGTCGCCTTTTGTAATAAGTCTGGAAGTAGATGATGGGATTGAATCTGTCAGCGATACTTTTTCTCTTTCCGTTGTTCCTGCTCTTCCAGCGGCTCCTGTAAATTTTTCAGGGCTTGTGCTTGACCATCAAAGTATCCAATGGAGCTGGGATGACCAAAGTGATAATGAAGAGGGGTTTCTACTCCTCTCTGCTTCTGGGGAGGTTGTTGCAGAAATAGCTGGGAATCAAACCACTTTTGTTGAAGAAGGCTTGCTGGAGAATACCCGCTATCAAGCTTCTGTTGTTGCTTTTGGCTTTGCGGGAGATCGAAGCTCTGAATCCCAAGATTTTTCTGCTTCGACACTCGTTCGGCCCCCTGAAGCGGGGGAATTTGAGGTTGTGGCTCAAAGTTCAGCGCTTAGTTTTATTCGTCTTCGTGCTCCACGAAATGAGAAGGCAGGCTTGAGTGGTGTTAAAATAGAGCGAGATGAAGTTGCGAGTTTTGATTCGCCAGCTTATCACGCAACCCAAGGGTTCGTTCAGGAGTATGGACTCCAGGACCAAGGGGTTTCTGCTGGGTTAGAATATTTTTATCGCTTTACCTACTGCAATCAAGATGGCGTTGAAACTCCTTCTTTTGTTGTTGGTCCAGTGATTCCCTTTGTTGAGGATTATGTCGCGGTTGCTCTTGAGGGGAACGGGCAAGTAGCCCATGAAACGGGATTGTCACCTCATATTTTATCGCTTGGAGTTACTGACCTTGAGGGTAATGGTGTTGGCAACCTGTTTGAAGGTGCCAGTGTCGAGTTTGAAATTGTTCAGGGGGAGGGCGCTCATTTTCCGAATGGCGAAGGTAATTTTTACCGTACAACTTTAGACCAGAGCAGCGAGGCTTCTTCAGAAAAACTTCAGCTTGACGAAGTGAGTCAGAATATCCTCGTTGAAGGTCGTGTGGACCTTGACGGCCAAATTCGTTCGACTCATTTTTTGATTATTGTTGATCAGGGTGCTGTTGAGATCAAAGCTTTTGGTGGTACTCCGGAGGTGATAGCGAGGGAGAATGGTGATAGTGCGCCGGGGCTTGAGGTCCAGGTTTCCGATGACTATGGCAATCCTTTGTCTGGAATCGAAGTTGTTTTCAGCACCGATCCACCTGAAGGGCAGGGCAGCGTATTCTTTGCAGGTTCCCTTTCAGAGCAAAGTGTTGTTACGGGAGTCGATGGACGCGCTTTGAGTCTGCCTCTAGAATTTTTTGGCCAGGGGTTCTTTCATCAGAAGATTAATGCCAGCGTGCCAGAGGCTCTGGGTGCCTTGTCAATTTCATTTGAAGCTTTAGGACATCCTGCCGAAGCTTCAAGTTTGCCTACGGTGAACAATGCCAGCGAAATATCGCTGGAAGTCATTCAAGAAGATCAGGAGCGTGAGCCAGGCGAATTTTACACCCCTTTTGGTGTGCGAGTGCTTGATACATCTGGCGATCCAATTCCAAATGTTTTCGTTACTTTGAGAAATATCGACGCAGATGAGGCTGGCATGGAGTCGCACTACCTTGACAGCCTTACAGAAAACTTCAGCCCGGAAATCAGTATCGGCTTATCTACTCATACTCGTATCGATTCTTCAACTTCACAGTACGGGGTTATTGCTCCTTTGGTTCTCAATGACGTCGAGCAGATTCGTACGGGGCACCGTGTCGTTGCTTTGAGTCACGAACAGTTTTTGATTTCTGGAGGCCGCGATGGTTCGTCTGGAAGCTTAGCTTCTTCTCTTTTAGTAACCATAGGCCAGGAGTGTAAAGTCGAAGAAGTTGACAACTTGTTATTGCGAGAAGAGCACCAGGTCGTTGTGCTTGATAGCAATCGGGTGCTTATTCTTGGTGGGATTGATGCTGCTGGCCAAGAGATTCAAGCTGCTGAAATCTATGATCCTGAAACAGGCAGCGTTGATGTTTTATCCGGCTTGCCGGCTCGTCGAAAAGCTGGGGTCAAGAAGGTATCTTCAGGTCGTTTTGTTATTGCTGGAGGGTTTACGAGTGCAGGTCCTGCTCTGGATCTCGTTCCTGTCGCTGATAACGGAGGGCTTGATCTTGTTCCTGAGACTCCTCTTGTTTTTCCTGATGGAGAGGAGAGGCATTATCCCGACCTTGTGCTTGATTCCCAAAACCAGAACCTTTGGGTTGTGGGAAGTGAGGGGAGCCCATCTGGGCGTAAGGTTCTCCGTTATGCGCACTCTGCAGGAGTTCTTTCCCTTGGCGTAGACCTTGACAAAGTCTTGGGTGGTGGAGTTGTGAGCGCGACGTTAAAGCCAACTTCAGCGGCTGTGCTTACCAACGGTAATATGCTGATGGCAGGTGTGGATGGAGTGATTTTGCTCGATGACCCGAGTAAAGTGGCGGCGCAGGTTCTATTTGAAGAAGTGAGTGTCTTTGGGGATGCTCAAGATCCTTTAGAGCGTGTTTTTATCCATGCTCTTCCTTCTCAAAGTGAAGGAAGAAATGGCTTGGAAACGACGCCAGAACGTTTCCTTTTTGTAGGTTCTCAGGCCTCTAAACTTGGTCGATTCAGTAGTAACTCTAATCCGGCAGGGCTTTTCCCAGCTCCTGACTTTGACGATGTCTCACGCGCTAAGAAGTTTGTATCTGTCGATATTCCATTTGATGGTCAAGGAAAACCGAGTCCTTATGGGTATTCTATGGTTTTTGGGGGAGAGGGATCAACGACATTCGAAAGTTTCACCCAACCTCAGGCGCGATTCCCAGCCTTACAAGGTGCGGTTGTTCCTTCTTTTGCTACCGAACGAACGGCTTTGACGGACCGTTCTGGTCGAGCCTTGTTTCTTGTGCAAGCAAGCGAATTGCTCGGCCGACAATCATTTCAATACGTTGTTTATCCGGGAGTTTTTGGGCCGTTTCAAAATGGTGCCGTTTTGGCGAGGGGTGTTGTAAACCAATACGCAGTAGACTTTTCTTTGCCATGTCCAGCGCCGGGACAGACTCCATCGCATGACCCTGAAACTCCTGGTGGCTCTGGGGGTGGTGGCTCTGGGGGTGGTGGTGAAGGTGAAGGTGAAGAAGATCCAAACCTTGAGCTTCCTCCTGATAGAGGAGAAGCAGCCCCATCTGCTGTGGTTGCCCCATTGAATGGTTCGTCGCGTATTATTGCCTGTGTTGACCGGGTGACTCCAGTACTTTTTGATGTCCATATTTTTGATGCCGTAGAAACCCCTCCTGCTCCGCTCAACTTTGCTGTTAACCCTGAGCTTCCAGTCACAGGCGATTGGGATGTGACAATTCGTGCTCCTGAAGGGGAGGTCGGCGATAAGGTTAAGATTGTGGGAGTAAATCAGGGGGTTGTGAGCACAAGTGTCCCTTATATCTATCGTTTTGAACTTCTTATTTTAGGGCTTGAAGCAAGCAGTGCTGTAGAAGATGTTGAATTAACCTTGTCACTTAACGTTCCAGATTACGGTGTTATTACAGCCTATAAGTATTTGACCGCTTTTGAGCTTCAGCTTGATGCATGTCCTGGGGACATCTATTTTCTTAAGGCTCATCAGCCTGGAGTTTATCTTACATTGGTTGGACCTCAGGGGTTGATTGTCGGATTAAAGCTTGAAGAATTAAGCGAGGATTTTGATCTTATTGATCCCAGTAATGTTCTTGAGAGTAATGTTCCGACAAAAATTCGTTTTCAATTTTTTGAAAGTGTCAGTGACTTCAAAAGAGATCAGTTGCTTGAGATTTATCTTTTTACGCCTGTTGAAGAGGAGTGCTTGGAGTATCGGTTTACTCTTTTCGATTTTCATGTTGAGATTTGTGGCGAAAAGGAGCCTCCTAAAGCACCGGTTTTTCTAGAGCCTGATGCTCCTTCGGTTCAAGGGGATAGTAGTGGAGCTGATTGTGCTTGGGGAAGAACCCATGACCGCGGGGTTGCAAGTGGTGATCATAACAGCCAAAGCTATTTTAATAAGCGAGCGCAGCTTACTCCTGGTCAGGCTCTTCTTCGGGGGCCTTCTGGTTGTCGGCTTCCGTTGGTGGTAAAATCTTCTGAGCAGGGGGTGAAGGTTCTACCTCCTCCCCGTGTTGTCCAGGTTGCTGGTACGCCAGAGGAGAGTAGCTTCTGGGTCCAAGCTCAGGACACCTCTGTAAGCCGCAAAGCTATGGATGTTGTTGTTGAGTTTTGTGTTGGTTTGAGAGCGACTCAGGGCCTAAGGCCATCTTCACCGAATAAGGAGACACGGGTTCGCAGGGGAGGGGCTGGAGCAGGCTCAAGTGATAGCAAAAACGTGGTGAAAAATATTAGTGCAGACCTTGTCTCTTCAGCTGGTTCACCAGGAGTTTTTGGTGTCCAAGCTTTAAGTTTTCCGAGGACACCTGCTTTTGATCCTTTTCCCATAAACCTTTCACCTGAGCAAGATTTGTTAGAAAACTGTCCGTTCTGCTACGAACAGCGTTTCACAAGGGTGCAGACGTTACTTGGTTTTTGTGATACTTGCGATGAGCAGATTGATGATGTTGTTTGTTTTTCCCAAAACCCTGAAGATTCAGCAATAAACCTTTTCGCCATCATGTTGGGGCCTGATGAGTACATGCTTCAGTTTGATCTTGAGACCATAGAATTTCAAGGCCTTGGTTCAAATGTTGGAAGTATTGCGTCTGGCAAGCTTGGGCTTGGGCAAAGCCAGCTTTCCCTTGAGTCTTATTATCCAGGTTCTGGAGGCAGCGAACGCACTGCGGTGCGAAAAAACAAAACACTGGAAGGGTGCTTTTGCCCAGGCTTTCACAGTAAAATTCGGCATCCAAATCTTGTTGTGGTTCAAGTGTCAGGTCTTGAGGTTAGTGCTTTCGAAGAAAATCTGGCACTTGGTCTTTACCTTCCATGCCTTGGTGACCTTGACTCGGAAGAAGATCTTAATCTTTTGGAAAGGGTTGATGTTGGGCAGAAGCAAAACTCTTTGCTGGTAAATCTTGAAGCACTCAGTGTTGTGGACATGAGTTTTGAAGTTTGCGGCGATGGAGATGACGATGATCTTGTTGCTCTAGGCGGTAGTGCTGAAATTACTTTCGATTTTTCTCCTTCGATTGGAAATTCTGAAGGTCTTAAGTTGGTATCAAAAACGCCGGAGCGTGTTCAAGTGCTTTCTCAGGGGGAAGTTTCAGAATCTCTTCAAATTAAGCAGGGCGAAAGTGTAGCAGCATTTGGTGTTGAAAGAAGCATGCTGCCTCGGGACGGGCGCTTGGTTATTGAAAATGCGTTTTGTGCTGATGAAATTGAAATAAATGGAAGCGAAGGGGGAACTCTGCTTCAGCTGGGAAGCGTGGATGGCAGTTGTGCCGAAGCAATGCTTACGGTTTATGATGTCACTGAAGATTTACCACCCTTTCTTTGTGTTCAAGAGAGTGATGTTGTTTCCTTTGCCTTAAGTGCTCCTCCAGGAACACCCATGCCAGCTGGTGGGATTAGTCTTGAAGTTGAAGCTGACAGCTCTGGTTCACCGGCAACATGGGTTTTTGATTCAGGTGGAAGTTTTCACACCCTCAACTTTAATCAATGGAATGTTTCTGAAAACATCAACGTGCAGGCTGGCCAAGTTCCAAGTTTTCAACAGGGGGATATTGTACTTCGTTACACCTTATCAGCTGGAGGTTGTGTGACTTCCTTTGTTGGGAGTCGTGAGACCGTTTATGAAGTTCAAGTTTTGTTTGAACCTCTTTGTTTATTGATTAATGAAGCCTTTGTTCATCCTGAGGAGGTTTCTGGCGAAGTTGCGATTGTTCCTGGCTTGCCTGAAGATTTTGAAGCGGTCATTCTTGAAAACGGAAATATTTCAATTGGGAATCCAGCTGGAGAAGACGTTGGGTTGCCAGGAGCAGGCCTTGAGGTTTTAGCTGGAGGCCTTGGTAGTCAGCAGTCTTTCCCAATAAACTCAGGCTTTGGGAAACGAGAAATTCTTGTCAGCATCAGAGTTGATGGTGTCGAAAAAGTTTGTGGAAATGCCAGCACAGAGTTAATTGTGGGAGGTCTTCCAGAAGGAGTGGAGTTCGAAGATGGCACATATCACACAGATTTTTCAGCTTTTGTTGGTGTTCCTCTTGATTTAGATGTCCGAGAAGTTCCCCTCGGCCTTGGTAACTTTTTTCTTTCAGATCTCAGTCCTGGAATAAGTGTTACGCTGACTTCTGAAGGTTTGAGGGTAGTTGGTCAGAGTCAGGGGGGTGCTACGTTTACAACGAACCTTGACCTTGACGAAGATGGTGTGGAAGAGTGTAGTGTTGTCTATACCGTTACGTTTGTTCGAAACCAGGGGCCAGATTGCTCTCCGTGTATCAAGCCAGACCCTGTTGGACCTCTTATTCATTCCCCGCCAACAAGTGGTTCTCCCTATGGTGATGAAAATGATCATGGTGATCCTGTTCAGCTTGACAGGGGGGATTTAATGATTGCTCGGAGTGACTTGATCATTCCAGGGAGAGGTTTCGATTTTGCCCATGTTCGCACTTACCGAGGCATGGCGCGACGCAATACAAGTCAGGGGCTTGGTTGGGACTTTGGCTATAATATTCGACTTGAAATTGATCCAGCAAGTGGAGCTGTTGCCCTTCTTGAGGGGGACAAGGTCCGTCAGGAGAACTATGCTCCTACGGAGAACGGTCAGTTTAGCTCCCCTTTTCAGCATTTTACAAGCTTGAGTTTTGATTCGTCGACCAGTACATATCGACTTCTCCAGAAGAATGGAATGGTACAGCGTTTTGATCAGGCTGGGCGGTTGATTGAAATTCACGATACGAATTTGAATCGTATGAGCTTTGAATATGGAGAACCAAGTCATCCAGACCGCCTGACAGGTGTTGTTGATACCATGGGCCGGCTTATTACTTACAGCTATTACCCTGATACTGACAGCGTTGTTGAGCGCCGAGGAAGGCTTCAAGCGATTACAGACTTCTTTGCTCGTAGCGTGGAGTATGATTATGATTCAAGAGGGCGGTTGACCGAAGTCACCCGTCCAGAAGTGAGCGGCACTTCTACGGGCAATGACTTTGAAGGTCAGGCGCGAAAAACAGAACGCTACACCTACTACGATGATCAAAGCCCTGTAAAAGATAACCTGCTTTTTGAAATCATCCAGGCAAATGAGAATGATGCTCGCTATGGAGCCGAGGCTGATGGCACTCCATCGTATTCATTCAGCTACGACGAGCACGGACGAGTGGAAAGTCAGCGTTGGGGGGATAGCACGCAGGTTATCAACTATCAGTACGAAGCTTTCTTTGCTTCGGAAAATGCTTCTCGTAATGCGGTGGTGCAAAAAACGACAGTGACTGACCGGGAAGGGAATGTCGCCCATTATCTTATTTCAGAGCACGGGCAAGTGGTTGAAAAACAGGAAGTCCTTCAAGGATCTCTTGTTGTAACCCAGTGGAAGTACAATGACTTCAATCAGTTGATGCTTCATACGCGACCAGAGGGTAACACTATAGAATACCTTTATGATGATGGAATTGTTGAGCTTCCTTCTGGACCTGATGTTGTAGATGCTCGTTTGCGCTCAAACTTGCTTGAAGTTGTAGAATATCCCGGGGGCCGTTCGGCTGACCAGAATCTTCTTCGCTATCAATATTTAATTGAGCCTTTTTATAATCAAGAGTGCCTCAGTATAGATCCTCGGGGGGATGACCAGGGAGATAACCTGAGTTTCACAACACGCTTTTACTTTGATTGGGAAGAGGGTGATAATCGTCAGAGCCTTGCGGAGTATCTTCTTCCAGGTTTTGATAGCACTCCTTTGAGTGGGGATGGTTGGCTCTATGTTGATGCTCTGATGAATCGGATGAAGGCCCGTGGGCAGTTGCTTGGCGTTGGAGCAACTGATAGCGTGGCTGAAGTTGGCATTAGTGCGGGTTCTGATTTAAATGCCGATGGTGTTCGAACTCGTATTGCTGGTAACCCGGTTCGTTTGCTTGCGCCAAAAGTATCTCTTCAGTCTGAACAGGCAAGTCTACTGGGGCAGGGTTCAACGGATCAGTATATCTCAACACTTTTCTTTTATAATAGTTTTGGGCAGCAGACGGGCCATATCGACTCAGAAGGAAATATCGAGGCTCGAGTTTTTTATTCCAGTTCAAATCCTTCAGGAGGAAGTACTGCAGGCAGCGAAGTTCTTGTTGATCCCCTTTCGATTTCAGGCGGATATTTGGAGCAATCGTTGAGCGATTTAAGTTCCAGTGCTGCTGAAAGTGAAATTGTGGTTGCTCGATTTGTGGGGAGCCAGCTTGAGGATCAGGTGCTGGGAAGCTTTACATCACCGCTGATCCGGACAACAGGTGAATCTCCTGTTCAGCAGACGTTTACTTATGAATATGACCTTGTTGGTAATCTTATTCGTGTGACAGATCCTCGAGGGGCTGCTACAGCTTATGAAGTCAATGCTTTGAACCAGGTTGTTCGTGAAACCGCTCCAGCTCCTTACAGTTATGCGACTTCATATCTTTACGATGCCAATGATAATCTAATCGAGGAGCGGGTTGAGAACCAGGTGGCTGATCTTGACCCAGCAGGTCGTCTTCAAATTAGTGATAATGGAGAGTTCTCAAACCTTGAAATATTGAGTGGTAATCCAACAACTTTTGTTCATCGCTACGAATATGATTTGCTTAATTATCAGACAGAGGCTGATTTCGATGCTACAAAACCTGATGGTACGAGCCTGCGTTTGATAAGTCAGTATGTGTATGATAAGAATCAGAATTTGCTTCAAATTATAGAGCCTGAAGGCAACAGTATTCAAAACACGTATAATGAGCGAGACTTGCTCGTAAGTACAACTCAAGGTTTTGGTTCAACTGAAGCTGCTACAGCTCTCTTTGAGTATGATGGCAACAAAAATATTATATCGATTGTTGATGGAACGGGTGATGAAACGCTCGTAACTTTTGATGGTTATGATCGCCAACAGTTGATTGAGGATGCAGAGGGTAACGAACTTTACTTTACCTATGATGCTGCGGGTAATCGCTTGACAAGCGTATTGAAGGGGCCAGTTGATGGCTCGCAGGGGACCGCTGCTGATGGTGCGCCGATTGTTGAGCTTATACGTTCCTTTACGTCTTACGATGAATTGAGCCGAGCGTTTGAAGAGCGTTATGACCTTTTTGATCTTCAGGGCAATCCTATTCTAAGCGGAGGCCCTGGTTTTGATCAGTCTTTTGTGCGTACGCTTCGGGTTTTCGATAAGAATAGTCGGCTTGCTGGTTTGATCGAAGATGATGGCGCTGCCTGGAAGTATGCTTACGATGGTCTTAATCGTCGTATTGAAGTCGAAGACCCAGAGGGCAACAAGGAAGCTTCTGAGTATGATAAAGCTTCAAATCTTATTGAGAAACAAGTGATCCATCTTGCAAGCGATGGCACTCAGAGTGAGACTTATACCACGCAGTACCGCTACGATGTTTTAAATCGACTCACTCGAACGCTGGATAATCTTCAAAATACTTCTGAATATGCCTATGATTCGCGAAATAATCTTACTCATGCCAAGGATGCGCTGAATAACACTGAAATTCAAGTTTATGATGGTGCAAACAGACTTGTGAAGCACGTTCAAGATATACGTGATAGCGGCGGGGCGATTACTGATACTATTGATAAGTTTTATACGTATGATGCGAACAGTCGTTTGACAAGTGTTCAGGATGATTTGGGGCATGTTACGGGGTATGATTATGATGCTCTTAACCGTTTGATTGATACGACCTATGCGAATACTGCCAGTGTGAGTTTAAGCTATGACCAGGATGATAATGTTCTTTCAAGACTTGATCAAAACGGCACTCTGGTTACCTATACCTATGATGGCTTGAATCGTTTAACGCAGCGTAATGCTCTCTTGCCTGGTGGTGGCACAGGCGTTTATAACACTGAGAATGCACAGTCGATGCTTGTTGGCACGACGGATCAGTTCTTCCAGTATGACGGTGCGGGTCGCCTTACGCTTGCCAGTGATAACAATGATTTTCTTGATCCTCTTGATGATTCTCATTGTACGTATACTTACGATAGCTTAAGTCGTCTCTTGGAGGAGTCTCAGGACTATGGCGGAACATCGTTTAAGGTTAGCTACGACTGGGTGAGCGATAATCGTCAGCAGGCGGTTTATTACCCAGGAGGCAATAGCATCACCCGTAGTTTTGATAGCCTTGATCGGTTGCAGTCTTCTGATTGGAGCGATGCCGCAGACCACTTGGGAAGTCATGACCTTGCTTATGAGTATATTGGCCCTGGCCGTACTCTTTCTCGTAAAGTTTTAGATCAGGTTACTCGAGACTTTCATGACCCTAATGACCCAACCCGTTCGAGTTATGACGCCTTGGCTCGTCCGGCTTTCCTTGATTATGGCTTGGGGGCAGGCATGGGCTTGACCTATGGCCATGATGCCGTGAGCAATCAAACTTTCGAGTATGACCCTCTCATTTTGGGCACTGGTGGTGAAGAGCGCAATCTGGAAAATTATGGCTATGATAGTGTTTATCGTTTAATTGATTTTGAAACGGGATTGACCCCAACTCCACCGCTTATCCCCGATGCTGTTTTAACGCTGTCGGGAGACCAGCGCTTAAGTACGCAGCATGCTCAACCTCCTCCTTTGATCGGACCGAAAGCTCGAGACCTTTCATGGACGCTTGATGGCGTTGGAAGTTGGGTTGGTTTTAATCAGAACGGCAGTGCTCGTGATGGTCAAACGGGCAGCCTTAATCAGTATCAGGGGTTTGATCTTGACGGTGATGATATCAGTGATTTTCAACTTGATCATGCTTTGAATGGCAATGTGATTCAAGATCTTAATGCTCGCCCGGATGTAAACAACCCTGGTTTGCCAGAGAATACGGAGCAGCTTGAATATGAATACGATGCCTTTAATCGTTTGCGTCGCGTTTTTGATCCTGATAGTGGTGCTACTTATGGAGAGTATGATTATGATGCCGGTGGTCGCCGAATCCATCGTTTCGCTGATACAGATCATGATGGCAGCTTCGATCAAGATATTCGCTATATCTATGATGATAAACAAGTCATAGAAGAAAGAGAGACTCCTGCTGGTGATACTTTGCTTCGCCAGTATCTCTATGGCAATTATCTTGATGAGGTTGTGTGGTCTGAGGATAGTGCCAGTACGGAAGAATACCTTTATGGTCAGGATGAGAATTATAATGTTTATGCTCTTTATCTCTATGAGCAAGGCACTAATAGCAAACTTACCTTAGAACTTTACCGTTACGATGCCTATGGCAGTTTTCAGAAGTATGACGAAAGTGGCCTTGAACTAGGTTCCCGTAATCAGCCTTCGGATCATTTCAATCCCTATTTATTCCAATCCCGCCGTTTTGATCCTGAATCATCTCTCTATTATTATCGTGCTCGTTACCACAACTTGGAAACTGGTCGCTTCCTGAGTTTTGATGCTTATGGCTATGGTACAGGCTCGCTGAACCTTTATGAGTTCCTGGGTTCATCTCCTCTAAATTACCTTGACCCGAATGGTGATATCGTCGTAACGGCTGCTGTGATTATTGTAGGCGGTTTGATCTATGCGGGTGTTAATGAGGGTATTGAATATAGTAAGAATAAGGGGTGCTACTCATTTGACTTCTGGCGTTTTGGTAAGAATTTCGCAATAGGATCGTTGGTTACGGGTGTTGGTGTTGCTACTGGCGGTGCTGCTTATGCCGCCTTTGGTGCCGGAGCTGGTGCTGCTTCTGCTTTTGGTGCTAGTGCTCTTGCATCTGGTGCTGAATCTGGGGTTGAACAGTATTTGCGTACAGGTTCGGTTGATGGCGGTGATCTTCTTGTTGACACTTTGGTTGGTGGTATTACTGGCGGAGTAGCTGATAATGTCGCTCGTGGTTTACGGTCAGGTGCTGGTGCTTCTACTGTAGAAAGTGTTCGCGCACCGCCGACAAGTGCTGAGCGTCTTCGTATGAATCGCTTACGAGGTCTAGAGTCAGAAGATCGTGTCTTAAACGATCTTGGTTTGAAGAAGAATACTCGTAGAGTTCATGGTCGTGAAGGAGTAGCAATTCCAGATGCTATTAGTGAAGAAGCGTTTCATGAAGTAAAGGATGTTAAACGTCTTTCTGGCACACGTCAGATCAGAATCATGTCTGATGCAGCTCTAGACGAGAAGAAAACATTGAAAATTTATACCGGTGAACGAACCAGAGTTGCAAAAAAACTAGAAGAAGAAGGTTTAGAGAATCCTATTAGGATAAGAAGAAGGTCTGACCTTGGGCCAGGGGGTCATTGATGTTTGGCCTAAATGTTAGGACTTCCAAGAACCTTGGTGATGAAGACTTTGTCCGTACCTTTTTGGGTTCATGGTTAGCTGGTGGCAGGGATCTGCTTGCCCCTGAGTATTTCGATGTTGGGGAACCTATCCGTCGTTCCTTTGAGAAGGAGGGGCTTGAAGCTGCAGTAAAGTTATGGATTGAGGATATGCCTTTAATGGTAAGCCGTCGTTCTCGTCCAAGGATGTGGGCAGAGGCATTCTGGAGTAAAAATCATGGAAAGCATCGAGGTCTTTTCCCTTGGGGGTGTTTTGCAAGCATATCAAAGGGTGTCAGTGACAAACGTCTTTTGAATCTCTTTCGATTTTTTATAGAGCATTTTGAACCAGCATACGGAAAGTGTACGACGAGTTCTGATTCAAAACAAAAAAACCATCTTACATTAAAAGAAGAATGTGGAACAAGCGAACAATGGATAGGAACAAGAGTAGGCTCTACTTTTCCAGGTCTTTATTGGGCAACATACTTTGGTCCCTGGTCTCTTGACAAGATAGGTCGTGAACGGTTTAAGAATCTTCCTGCCCATGCTGTAGAGGAGTTGGGGGGCGGATATCTTGTGATTGCTTATCCTAAGTCTGAACAGACGTGCACTCCTGAAGCCCATGCTATTGAGAAAAGGATTAAAGAACAGCTTGGTGAAGATCATTTCTTTGATCGTGCAACGATCAACCTTGATGATTATCGTACATCTCCAAAAGTTGAGGCTGAGGTTAATAGACAGATAGCAGAGATGAAGGCAGCGGGTAAAAAAAGCGCTTCATTTGAGGTTGTCTCCAGTAAACCATTGGAAGTAAGGAGTCACCCTGAAGGTTTTACCCCTGAAAACATGAAGCCTCAGGTTTTAGGAGAGGAAATTCAAGAACGTGTATCTTATCATGATAAGAAGCACCGTTTGGTTGATGATGCCTTAAAGGCTGTATTGAAGGTTGAAGATGGTCGTTTTCCTCATGGTGGTATTCGTCGGATTACGCATTATTTCAATAAGCGCGGCAAGCCATCTGTTCGCAAGAAGGCTGTTCAAAAGCTGGAGATCGAATATGATGTTGAGGGTCATGAGATCTGGCGTAAAGAAGATTCGTTGCGTGTATAGTATGTGGTCAAGTTAGACAGACCGATTGGTCTTAGCCCTACTCAGAATACAAGAGCTCAAAGGGATATTAAACGTTTAAGGGCTGCAGGCGCAACAGAGATGCGTGTTAACCAACAGCAAGTCAATGCAGCTGGTCAACGTGTGGGCAAGAACCGTCCAGACTTGCAGTATACGAACCCAAGACGCAAGAAGCGTAATTATGTTGAGTATGAGAAGAGTGATTCAAATCGGGGGCCAGGCCATGAGAAGCGGTTGAAGGCCAATGACCCTGATGGTCGAGTACGTATAA
>CAZJPQ010000034.1:0-38414 GCA_964548115.1 uncultured Planctomycetaceae bacterium | reverse complement strand
TAAACTATTATATAAAAAAGGCTTACAACTCTAAACAGGCTGCCGAAAAATGCCCTACTATGGTTGCATAATAGCCCCCTGAAAGGACCCAACGAGTACTTCGACCTGTCCAGCGAAAGCCTTATTTATCAGCCTTATCAGCTTGCACAAACTGAAGCTGCAGCTCATCAAGCTGTTCTTGACTGATGCTTGCAGGCGAGCCATCCATCAAGCCCTGCCCACTGGCAGTCTTGGGAAATGCAATCACCTCCTGAATGTTCTTCTTGCCAAGCAAAAGCCTGACAAAGCGGTCAATCCCAAGGGCAATGCCGCCCATTGGAGGCGCTCCAAAGCGCAAAGCATTCAAAAGAAACCCAAACTTTGCTTCGGCTTCCTCTGGTCCAATTCCAAGACAATCGAACATAGCACTCTGCACATTCGACTTATGAATACGAATTGAGCCTCCACCAAGCTCAAGCCCATTCAATACAAGATCGTATGCACGAGCCTTGATGCCCGTAGCAAGCTCAAGGGCTCGATCACTGAGAACCCGATTGTTGCGACGCATCTCTTCAGCCAGCTCAAACAAAGCCTCTTCATTTGAAGGACTTGTAAAAGGGTGATGGGCAGCGTAAAGGCGCTGGGTTTCCTCATCATATTCAAAAAGAGGAAAATCATTGACCCAAAGATACTGAAACGAATCCTCTGGATAAAGCTCAAGCTTCGCAGCGAACTGAGACCTGTACTCTGAGAGAATGCTGCTGGCAAGCTCGTCACGATCAGCAATCAAGAGTACTAAATCCCCTGGAGTCAACCCAAGTTTTTCCTTTAAAGCCTGCTGCTCTTCTGGACTTAAGAGATGAATGAAAGATGAATCATAACTGCCATCATCTAAAACTCGGATAAAAGCAAGTCCCTTGGCTCTGCGGCCTTTGGCATCCTTCTCAAGCTTTTTAAACTGCCCCTTTGAAAGAACGCTGTGTCCTCCTGGTATCCGCAGCGCCTTGATAGTACCGCCATTTTTCACCGTTTGAGCAAACACCTGAAAAGACGAATCTTGGAAGTTGTGCTTAAGATCTATCAACTTCATTTCAAAGCGTGTATCAGGGCAATCACTGCCATACTCTCCCATAGCCTGAGCATAAGGCATGGACTGGAGCGGTAGTTCAAATTTGAGCTCCAAGACTTCTTGCATAACCGCTTGAAGTGCAGATTCAACCTGGGATTGCACATCTCCTTCTTCTACAAAGCACATTTCAAGATCAAGCTGGGTGAACTCGGGTTGTCGAGATGCTCGGGTCGCTTCATCGCGAAAGCAGCGTACAACCTGAATATACTTATCAACACCAGAACACATCAGTATCTGCTTAAAGATCTGAGGCGACTGTGGTAAAGCATAAAAGAGCCCCGGATGCTGACGAGCAGGCACCACAAAATCACGCGCCCCTTCTGGCGTTGCTTTTGTGAGATAAGGTGTTTCAACCTCTAAAAACCCCGCCTGGTCAAAGTAATCCCGAAGGGTTTTGACAATACGGTGGCGAAGCCTGAGCGTTGCCTGCATGGAAGGCCGCCGCAAATCAAGAAAGCGGTAACGCTGGCGAAGTTCCTGGTCAATTTCAAGCCCTTCCTTAACTTCAATCGGAGGCGTTTCTGACTTGTTTAAAAGCTCAAACTCCTGGACTAGAACCTCAACTTCACCGGTTGCAAGCTCTTTGTTTTCTTGACCTTCAGCCCGTCGGCGGACTTTTCCTTTGATGGCCAATACGTCTTCTCGCCCAAGCTCTTTGGCTTTTGCGTGCAGTGCCTGATCTTCCTCACGATCAAAAACCAGTTGAATCAGCCCTTCCTGGTCTCGCAAGTTTACAAACACAACACCGCCCACTTCACGAACACGATTGACCCAACCGTTGAGCGTTACGTTACGGTCTAAATCCTGGATCCGAAGTGCTCCACACATAGCTTCACGTTTCAAGCGCATAGTTTGTTCCTTTTGCTGAGACTTTTAATAAGAGGCTTATGCTTTTGTTCGTTAAGAACTGGGCATATTACTGTGGCTTGAGAAGAGTACAAATACTTCTCTCTCGTTTTTAGAAATCAAAACTACTCAGACTTCTCGAAGAACCTGACACTCTTCTTACTCCGATTTATTGTTCTCAAGCTATGGACGACGTATCTGTTCAGAAGGGATAGCACCAGGCCTTTGTTCTGTGCCCGAAGAACCTTCAGCCTTCAAAAGATAAAGTGTGAAATCGTTGTCTCTATAGTTATGCTGCAGCGTAAACCTGCGGGTAAGCTGAGCTGCAAGGTTTACAAAATCTGCTGGATCATAATAAGCCGATTCAAGGCTTAAAGAACCAGTCGAATAGCGCGACAGAAAGTTTATGGCAACTCCCTGAAGGGCATGGGAAAACATGCGACGTACAAGATGTTCAGCTGAAGCGTAATCATAACAGCTAATGTTTAAAACCCCTGAAAGCATGACATAATCCCATTTACGGTCTGGCTCAAGCGAATCAATATCACCAATAAGGATTTCACAATCAGGCTGACGCTTTTGAGCTTGAGCAGCCATATCCGCCACAAGTTCTAATCCCGTATAAGCCATTCCCTGATAACGAGTTTTCAAATAATCGTAAAGATCAGCAAAACCACAACCAACATCAAGTATGCTTTTGCCACTCAAATCTGCAATCTCAGCCAACACACCAAAACGACTCTGTTGAGAATGATTGCTTCCCCATTTAACCGTTTTCATGGAAACCCCATGCTGGTTAAACGCTGCTTGATAAATCTCACGAGCTTTTGAAATATCTTCAGAAGACATAAGGTTTTTCTTTTCTTCTTATGAAAGAGAGACAAGGATAAATCTGATGGAGCGAAACCAAGGAACAAAGCTGCACAGCAACCAGAATCTCTTTTTATAAAATAAGTCGAGGAACCTCAAAACACTCGGCATACTGGGCACGAATCTGTACGCCACGGGTACGCATCCACCCTCTCAACATGTCTGCACTCAAGTAGGTTCGCTCTTTCTGGCTTTCATAACATTCAAGAGCCTGAATTTTCTTTGTAACATGTCGTTCTTCTAGGACCATAAACCCTTCGGTATCAAAACTCACGGTGTTCCAGGGCTGCTCATAGCAAAGTACTGTGGTCGTCTTAAACGCACGCATCCCTTCGGCTGCCACTACAGAGTGATCCTGATGGAGATCTCGACGATTTGGCATCAAAACGAGATCTGGCTTATGCTCGGCATTGAGATCCCAAAGCACTTGCAAGATATCCTGCCGATGCTCATGAAACCTGCGCACGGGAAAGGGATGAACCAGAATATGGTCTTTTTTAACCCCTAGAACTTCCATAGCTTTATACATTTCCTGCTCCGGCTCCTGCGAAGGGAGCTCCTGACCAAGAATATTATAACTGTTTGAGAATACCAGATAGAAGAGCTCCGCCCCTTCTTCGATCAAGCGCGCCATGCTTGCACCACAGCCAAGCTCACCATCATCAGTATGGGGTGATAGTACAAAGACTTTTTGCATGCTTTCCTCACTCCTGTAAGTACGATGCAGAATCTCAGGCTTGAGCTTCTGCCAGCTTTTGGTGGGTTTCCCTTGGTCCTAACCATAGTAGCATATCAAGAATTGACAACCCTGAAATAAAGTCTTCCCTCAACTGGTCATACACTTGCCCTTCATACTCAAGATACTGAAGAGCAATGCCAGCTCCTTCAAACTTTTCTGCTTTCAGATACTTCTTGCCGCTTGGCCCAGAAAGATAGCGTTGACCACCCATGGCTTGTACGAGTTGAAGAAGATGCTCACTTGGCTCGGCATTTTTATTTTCTTCGATACCTTCTATTTGGCTTGCAAGAACCAAGGGAGTTGCAAGCCCTATATAATCACAAAGCGCTTGGAGTAAACTACTGTTCAACTCTGCAAGCTTTCCATAATTTGAACGTAAATGGGGTTCAATGACATGCAGGACTTCATCTTTAAAAGCTGCCTGACTATAGTTCTGGGCAATTCCGACTAAAAATTTATGAACCCAATTTTTACGATAAGCAATATCTACGTCAGCGACTCGCTGCAACCCCTTGCCCTTGAGCTCTACTGGAACACTTAACCATGCAGGCTTACCATGAAGCAAAAGCTTGTTCCTATTCGTCCAGCCACCCTTCGTATACTGAGCAGTGTCAAATAAAACAAAAATATCGGCATACATTATTTTCGCAAAGTAGCCCTGATGAGGAATAAAATTTGGCTGATGAATCGCGACCGTTTTCATAGCGTTATTCCTTTGGTGCAGCCAAGTGATCAATTAAACCTGCAATGACTTTTGCCGCTGGTTTCCAGCTTAGATGCTCTTTTGCATAAAGGTGTCGTTTTATCCGTGCTTCCAATAAAAGTTCTTTGCTCTCAAAAATTTCTGAAAGCGCCTGAGCAATGGCTTGTGGAGTAAATTCACCAAGCCCTCGAAGATGCCCTAAAGCTTCTAAATCCTTAAGACAATCCCAGTCATTAATAAGCGTAAAGCAACCTGCTGCCATGTACTCAGAGAGCTTCAGCGGAAACCCCCCCTTAAAGCCATCGATCTCAATATCAACTCCAACCGAGCACTGGCATAAAATTCCTGCAACTTCTTTGTTCGGTATATGACCATGAAATTGAACCCTTGCACGCAATGCTAACTTATCGACTAAATTCTCAAATTCTTTACGACGAGGTCCATCGCCAATAATATCAATGCGAACATTGTCAGGCAGCAGTGCTAATGCTTGAATAACAAGATCAAGCCGCGTCCAATCCTGCATTGCTCCAACAAAAACAAGGCGTCGTGGATCACGCTGAGCTGGCTTTTCAAAATAAGGTAAGAATATATTGATATTGCAGCCATTAGGAGCAATCACGATCTTATTTTGAAGTCGAGGATAGATTTCCATCATACCTTCTTGAGTAGAAGTGTTGACTGCAACGGCTGCCGTACAGCTTTCAGCACTTGCTCTTTCTCGCTTGAGCAGTAAGAAGCGGCGCCATGCGGGCACCCCTGTAAGCTCCAGTTCGTCCTTTAAGATAGCATTGAACTCTACGATCAGTGGAATTTTTTGGGCGGCTGCGATTGCTGGCAGGCCAGGAAAACTTCCCCGCACATAGATTGCCCGAAATTTTTCTTTTAACACAGTCTCTTTCACTGCTTGAAGAACGCGCTTGCGCAAGCGTGAACCGTAAAAAAAGCCAGCTGGTGGCTGTCCAAGATCAATAAAACGAAGTCCTTGACGTTCAAAAGGACCACGAGCAATAAGCGTGACTGGCTGGCCCATGGCAACCAATTCCTTCACCACACCTTCGACATGAAGAGCAGGGCCATTGCCAAGAGCAAGTGCTTCAGCGCAAACGTAAAGAATCGGGGCAGTCGTTTTGAGATCCTCCATTGTTTTAACGTTATCTATTATGAACCCTTCTCAAGGTATTAGCAAAATCTCAATAATTTTATGAAAGCACAGAGTCGTTCCTATCCCCAGGCTCTTTTCCAAAAGCAACAAAAAAAAATCCTCCCCTTGTCATAAGTTTTTATTTTTAAATGATTTATAATTAGAAAAAAGATTCAAGCAAAAATTCAAAAATGCCGATATATGGGATACATATTGTATAAACAAGTCAGCAGAAGAACCTCTGAATGAAAAGCCGAGCTTTTCAAACGAAGGAGATATTGTGAGTACCGAAGAACTTCAACCAGCGAACATGAATGATGTTCAAAAGGCAACCCGCTCTCTTGATCGCTCCAAAGTTCCAGAAGACCTGCCTGTCTCAACAAAGAGCAATACCCAAACGATAAAGGCTGCCAGCCAGGATAAACCCTCTGCTGATACGGCGCAGGTTGCAGCAGGGCTCAAGCCAAAATCAAAACTTGCAAAATCGAAGCTAAGCTATCTCATCGCATCAAGTATCATCCTCCTTGCAGCAGGAGCGGCTTACATCTTGATTGATCAGCTTTGGAAAGAAGAAAAAACAGATAAACCCAGTGAAGAAAAACAAAAAGCTCTGACCGCTATTACCCCAGGCGCTCCCTTTACCCGCTCAAAGAAGCTACAAGGCGTAAAAACAGCGAATGAAATATATGCTCCATTGCCAGGAATCGATCCCAATAAGGTCTATCTGGAACCAACAAAGGACAAAATTCGAAAACAGCTTGAAAACGTAGACTATGCTTTGATCTCCTCAAGCTCTCGTTCTGTTTCTGGAAGCCAGAACTCAGACGAGATTGAGCTCAAAACACAAGCTGAAAGTGATTTCTTAAGGTTTTATCCAAAACGTGAGAAACCCCTTGATCGACAGTTTGAACGTGAATCAAAATCGGCAAGCTATTATTTGCCGGCAGGCGAAGATCCCCATGCCTATTTTGTAAGGCTGCGCAACCAGCTTCACAAACCAGTTCATGCCGACGTTGATCTTGAAAAGGCTTATATCCTTCTTTCCCAATATTATAACCCCGAACTCGATCCCGATCTCTATCGAGCCTATTTGAATGATCTTGCAACTGAGCTTTATAATCGCCTGGCTCCTCTCAACACTGAAGGCTTCCGCAAAAAAATAACGGACGGACGCGAGCAGGTTGCTATTATCAGCGAATTCATGCTTCACGGACTTGGGCCATTCTTTGGCTGGGATGTTCAAGAATACCACCCTGGCCTGAGTGGCGTAGGAACTCCACTTGAAAAGCAGAACTATCTGATCGATCAGGTCCTTGGCCCTGCTCCTCAGGGGCATAAGCTTCGTAATCAAGCAGCCCATACAGCGCTGAATCTTTTGACGCTCATTCTTGTCCGGAAATTGGAAAGCGATATTGCAGATCCAGAAATGAAGCTGCGTATCCCTCTTTATGGTGTTCGCTTGCCTGATCGTACGATTTTACGTTATGACCCTCGTGGACCAAACCTGCTTGTTCCTCATAAAGAACGTGAAGTTGCTGATTTTTACAGCCGTAACCTTGAATTTTTGCGTAATGGCAACCACTACGATGGTGAAGATTATATCCAGCGCTACTCCCTTTCTGACTCTGATCTTCATAAAGGAATTTACCTTAAGACCCTGGGTGACAAAGACTTTTTTGCCACCCTTGGTTACGAACTTGCTCGAGTCGAAGTTCTGAAGAATACACAAAAGAACTACCGGCGTGCTCGCACCTTACTTGAAGAATGGGTTTTGGATAAAGATGATGGCAGCATCATGAACCTTCGCGCTCCGGGGAAAAGCCGGATTCCTCATAATGACCCAAAGAACTATCGCACAAAACCCCACATGTCACTTTCAAGAGGTGATACGAGTTTGCGCGATGCTTATATTCTTTACGCTGAAATGATGTTGCAGCAGGCAGACTACGAAGGTCTCAAAACCCAAATTGAAGTGAATGAGGCTCTGCGCCAAAAAAGCGAAACGGTGAAGCTGCTGAAGGGAATTATTGCCCAGGCAAGTGAACGACTTGAATCCGCAGAAGCTTATTTGCTTGATGTTCTTGATCTCACTCCAGAAAATGCCAGAGCCCACCTTTATCTTGGAGACATTGCTTTTCTTCTCTCAAGAGCTTCTGCGCCTGCATCGCTTGAACTTAATGAAGGTGCTCAAATTTTAGAAAGAGGACGTCATCCGCTCCAAAATTCACTTTATCATTTTCAAAAAGCTGAAGCCTACGATCAAGGCACACTCAGCGGTGACGAACGTTTTCTGCTTCATTTTCACCGGGCTTTGGCTTATCAAGCTGCTGGTGATTTGCTGCCAGCTCTGGAAGATATCAGACAGGTTGGCACAATGAACCCTCGTTTTGCTCGTACTCCTCGCTTTGATAAAATTTCTCAGCGCCTCAAAATTGATCGAGCATTCCAAGTCCTTGAAGCTCCCAGCAATACAATTGCTCAAGGAGACTTAAAGTTTTCAGCTCTGAATTTTCTTGAAGAGACTCTGATGCTCGAGCCAGAACACATGGCTGACTTCTTGCGTACGGCTTCCATCTTCGAGTCGTCGAATGATAACATTGCTCTTGAATGGGAGATCAGTGCATTCCTTCACAACACCACAGGCCAGAATTTCTCTCGTGATGCTGATGCCTGGAAAAGCTGGATTGAGGATTACTTTGCTCAAAACCCTTGATAAGCCAAGCTCCTTAAGAATGACAAAGTTCCAAGGAAGCAGGAAACATGCCAGCTCAAGCATGAAGGAGTGCAATAAGATTTTAAACTATAAGATAGGGACGATCAGCCTTCATCTTCTTCGCTGAATTCTTGAGCAAGTCGCTTTTGATAGACTTCGAGTTCCTGGTCCAGGATTTCATTGTAGCGCTTTGAGAAATCCTCTCCAAATTCTTTCTCTTTTTCCTTTAATGCTCGTTCATAACTGTCATAGTCCTCAAAATCACCTTTTTGGGCTGCCTCTTCCCAGGCACTTTCGGAGTCGAATCGCTTTTTCGCAACAAGATCCTTAAACTGCAAGTCATAATAATGCTTCAAAACTCGGCGAGTATTTAAGAAAAATGTCTCTAACTGCTTTTCCTTCGATTCCTCTTCGGCCTCTTCTTCAGACTCGATATTTTCCTTGTCCTTGCTCTCTTCCTGGGCATAACTTTGGTTAACCAGGGTGCAAACAAATAAGAAAGCAAGGCTGAGCAAAACCCCTCTATAACAAAACCAGAAGAGTGAGCGTACTAGAGATCGTTTGATGCACTTTAAAGCAAGAAGCGTCATAACCATTGAATTTTCTCTCTCATAGTGAAGTTTTAAAATTGCTTTGTCTTGATGAAAGCTAAGACATCCTGAACCACTCGTACTCTTTTCATCGGAGTTGTGCCAAAAGCTCTTCCCACAAACCCAGCTCTTGATTAAAAAACTTGACCATTATCATACTTTCTTTTTAATGCCAGGAATCTTAAAATTTGAAGCTTATGGGTCTCTCAATATAAAAAACTTCTTTCTCGAATATGCCATACCTCAGCTATACCCTTCAAGCTTCAAAACAGAAACACCCTTTGGGCACTCAAGAGCTCATTGTTGGAAGAGGCGCAGAAGCTGGCTTACAACTCCCTGTTCAAGGGCTTTCCAGGCAACACTTTCGTATTTTCTATCAGGCCCCTGATTACTACATTCAGGATTTAGCCTCAAGCAACGGCACAAAACTTCGAGGCAAACTTCTTCCACAGAAGAAACCCTTTAAACTTCAAGATCGCGATCAAATTCAGGCAAGCACCTTTTCGTGTATGTTTTTTAATGACCAGCCAGAAACAGCTCTAGAGCCGCACCAGGAAAAAAAGCCGAGTTTAAAACTTGAGCTGATCGAAAACGAAACCATAAGCCGCCAAGTTGTTTTAACTCCCTCTGAATTGCCCTTTCGAATCGGACGCAACTCCAACAACCACCTTATTCTTGATCATAAAAAAGTTAGTGGCTACCACTGTGAAATCACCTCTCATCAAGATGGCTTCTTGCTTCAAGACTTAAAAACTCCTAACGGGACTTGGGTTTCAGATAAAAAAGTTGAAAGTATCGTACTCCAGGATGGAGATAGTATTGAACCTGCTCACGTATGTAAAATTCACGTCAGTTTTGAACAGAAAAGCCTGAATCAGAACAACAAAAACCTGAAAGAAACCTCTCTTTCTCTTGACCAAAAACCTCTCAAAACAAAAACTACTCAGCCTGCTCAAGCTCTAGAAGAAGAAAACCAAAAGGAGCAGGATAAAGAAAGTGATCTTCCAAAAGCTCCTTTTATCTCTACTCAAAGCAAAGCAAAACTCCTGCTCACAAAAAAAACCTTGGTTGCTTATGCTTTCTTTTTACTTTTGGGCTGGAGCATGGCCTATTTGCTGGCTCCCTCTCTTGCTCCAATGCTTTTCAAAACTCAAAGAGCAGATAAAACCCAAGAACAAAGATTCAGCAAAGGCATTCCACTTTCTTTACCACTTAACAGGCTCCACGATTGGAAGGTTGCAGAGCCTCTCAAAAACCAGCTTGAACTGGGGATCGATCAACAACGCTTTCTCAATTCTCCTCCTTCACTTTTTTTAAGCCATACCTTGACGAACAATAATGCTCAGCCTCAAGCTTCGATACTTTATGAGCCTTTTCTCGACTTTGGAGATTCGACTCAAGGCAAAATCGAAGTGCATCTCAGAGGAAAAGCCTCCGAAGATGCATTTTTATTGCTCTCTTTCAAACCTCAAACCCCTTCTCATAAAAGCAACAAGGAATACCACCAGTCGACTCAAGGTAAAGCTCTAGCATGCATTGAACTTGCACACCTTAATACTCAAAAGTGGTTGCAGGCTCATTTCAGATTTAACTCTCTCCAGGCGTTGGGGAAAGGACAGCTCAGACTCTCTTTGATTGGTGAAAGTGAAAACCTTTGGATTGGGGCAATTACGATCGAAACTCTCAATGAGCTTTCTTCAGACCAAATCCAACGTTACCAAAACTCTTTATCACAAGTAGCGCCAACTCCAAATGCTGTGATGAAAATCCAAAGAGCAAAGTATCAAAACGACCACAACATTCAAAAACAAGCCCCCATTTACTTAGTCCCTGAAATCTTTATTTCAGGAACAGGACAAAAGCACCAGGCTATTCAAGAACCAGGCCCCCAGCTTCCAAGCTGGATTTTTCAAGGCTCAAGCAGCGAGTCCAAAGCTTCTAACCAAAACAAGCGACGCTATACCTGGAAAGCTTGCTTTGATCCTCAAGATCGCTGTACGATAGACTTAGAGCAAAGCAATCACCCTGATTTTTCAAACAAGGGATACACGATTCGCTATAGCCTTACTTCTCAATCACAAAAAGCAAGAGGTCAGACAAAAGATCTTCAGATATCGTTCCAATTGCCAAAAAGTGAACGAATCTGCGCCTATCAAGCAACAAAATTTCCCCTATTGATAGGGAGTGATTTTTCAGGAAAGGTTATAACTGTTGAACAGCTTGATTGCTCAGGTCTCTCCTTAGTTTTCAAGCAGCCTGTTGTGTTGATTTTTTCAAGCCTGGATGACAACACAAGAAGTATTTCCATCAGGTGTTCCAAGCAAGAAAAGAGCTCAAAACACTCTCGAACCATAGCGTTTTCGGTTTTTGAAAATGACTTTATTGCTCAGCGATTTTGCGAAGAAGCCCTAGGTGAACTCCGCGATTATCGAATATCAAAACAATACTCCTCAGCCTTGGAGCGCTGCTCACTTCTTCTTAACAGTAAGCAGCAGCTCTTTGTTTTTGAATCCCAATACCCTCGCAGCTACCAAATTCTCTTGTCTCAGGCAAAACGTCTTCAAGAAGAAATGCTTTTAGAGCTGGAACAAACTTGGCATGAAGCGGAGCTGATTTGCTCCCAAGCAGAGAAAGACAAAAAACCTGAAACCATAACCCAAGCTCGTGAACTTCTCAGCCAGCTTCTCTTACGCTATCCCGGACAAAGAGAGATTCACAAAAAAGCCGAAGAAAAACTTCGCTCTCTTCAAAACCTGGAATCACAATCCTCGGAATAATTTCGAAATCAAGAACAGAAACAAAGAAATTTTGAGCAGGCTCTTATTGAGTTTATTCAATGGCAGCTGATTTAAAAAAAGTTGGAAAACTTTGTCACGCTATAAATACCGCCACTGAGCGAAGCCCCGATTCCACTTCGCAGCTCTTGAAGATCAGCACCGACAGGAACCTGAAAAATCGTATCAATCAAGTTTTGGGTAAGAGAGTCAAAAACTGGGCGAATTGCATCAATCTGCTCTTGCGCCCGCCCTTGATCACCACCATAGAGTCTTGTTAGAGCATTGAGTGCATGAGATTCAAATTCATCTCGTATTTGAGTTGGCAAACTTGTGACAGCCCCAAGCAAAAGGTTGGCAAAATAATTCATAGCCACAGGGAATACTTCATTCTTTACGGTTTGAGAAACCGTATTTCCCAGTGCATCCTCAAGCTGATAGGCCATGTTTGCACCGAAGAATACGCTGTCAGGAACTTGAGAAAGCAAAGGCAAAATATCAGAGAAATCATTACTTCCCACAAAATTGCTGCCATCAAAATCATAAGCAACATAATCAAAATTAAACTCAAGAATTTCACGGACACCCACAAGCTCATTGACCGTAGCCCCCTCAACAGGAACTTCAATTTTTTCTCCTGAGCCTCCAAGGGTCGCTTGTTTTTGTTCTAAACTTTTCTGCAACTTGGCTATTTCTGGATCACGCCGAACTTTTTTACTCGCAGCCTCTCCAGGTCGGCTATTAATACGAATTTCATCGTCAAAAATTTCAAACTCAACACCATTGACTCGAAACGGCCGCTCACTATCGACATTCAAACGATCAAGAGCATCCTTCAGATCAAGAACAAAGAGGCTTGAGTAGGCAGGGTTCTCATTGAGCTCATTTTCATCAATCTCACCCTTAGCAGCAAGCAAAAGCCCATAGGCCAGCCGAGAAACATCATGCTTTTCCAAACGATCAACGACAATCGAAGCATCGATAGAAAGAACATCGCCCCCATCAACAACACCAGCAGCAGCAGAAGATGCAAAAGAAAGGTTATTCGAAAACTCATAATCCTCTGGACCATTAACGCGGATATCAAAAACCGTTCCATCTGCCGAAGCCCCGGAAATGATATCACCAAAATCGTAGCGCAGATTATTACGAAACTGCTCTACAACACCTGTAGAGGTGGCAGCAGTATTGCCACTAAGAAAGCCGACAAGACCTGATCCTGAAAGATTGGAAACTCCACCAATAAGGCCAGCCACGAAATGCTCCTCCGCCTTGAAACCAAACAATAAAAAGTGCCTTATTCCTTCTATCGACAAAAAAGAAGGTCAAGCTTGAGCAGAAGAGAGCTAAAAATAAGATATAAGTTCATAAATATGAATAACTTATGATTTATATTTATTTTCTTTTAAAGTTTTTGAATTTGTTTTGGAGCACAAGCCCCTTGAAAAGAGCTTGAAACCTCTTAAGCAATACCCCTGCTTAAAGGGTTTTGGCGAAAGGAAGCTATCTGAAAACTCTTACCAGAAGTAAGCAACCCCAAAACTTGCGGTCACGTACATTGAACCATCACGGTCAGTTTTGAGAGGATCCCCTGGCAAATCTGCGGCAAAGGCATTGAAGGTTATTGGCAATGTTGCAAATAACCCCAGGTTAAAGCGCCAATTATTAATCAAATTGCCCTGTCGGCCAACAAAAAGAGGGGTAAGGACAGCATCAAGCCCTAGATTCCAGGCAAAAGAAGGGATCAATGTGTGGGAACGAACCACAACACCATCAAAATTAAGCGTTCCTGTTGGGGTTCCGGAGTCAGTTGCGACAAAAAGATCGGCCTGAAAATCCTCAGTTGTATGATAGTTTACTTCAACCCAAGTGGCCGGAGAAATTTGCAAAATATCCTCGTGAACAGGGATGTCAAAAGCAAAACCAAGATCAAGGCCGTAGCTCGCTAGACCATTGATATCTTCAAGGTCTCCCATCAGCATTTTAAGTTTAGGCCCAATGATCAGGGACATACCATACCCATCACGAGTTCGGCGTCCATCAATCTCAAGAAATTCTGATTTATAAAAGTTGATCAGAAAATCAGCACCAAAAGTCACGACATTAGCACTAAAAAGCTTAACCCCACTTGATTCCACAGAGTAGCTGGTAATGTCAAGGCCCAAATCTGTGCCAATAGTCTCTTCGTTACTTCCAAATTGGAAATCAAAACTAATGCCTTGAACAGAATCGCTGCGATCGAGCTCTTTGCCGTCCACAGCATCGCCGTTTCCTATTCCAAAGCTTCCTGCATCATTATAGATTTCTCCGCGGTAGAGGCTTCCCTCATTCATCAAGCCCATAAAAAGCCCGACACCAACTCCACCGTTCTTATACTTGCCACCATGAGTATTAACATTCATGACGGGCGAGTTGCTCTGGGCTACTAAGTCGGATCCCAAAAAGAGACAAAAAAGAAATACCAGCGTAAGAGCAAAAGAACCCTGCCAATATCTGATCATAATCAATGAGCTCCTCAGTTCTGCTTCAATATATAATATATGTGCATTAAAATATATGCATTAAAAACGACCTACTAGACTTTAAAAAACCCAAGCAAGACAACACATACTTTAATATGCCGCAAAAGATACGCTGTCCTGTCGGAGAGCCGAATCATACGAAGCTTTTATTCAGGGTGTCAATTCAAAAGCGGCTCTTTATGCAAGCCGTCATAGGACTGTCATAAAAAAAATCATCTATTCCACTTGAGTAAACAAAAATTCTCAATTACCTTTATAGCCCAAATCTTCAAAAAAAGAAGTCTTTGAACTTTAAAGCCATGTCCACATAAATCACCATTTTCCACGTCAAGCCCTATGTCCTACCCACCTTCTGAAGCCGTTTCAAAAACCCTGATCATCGGAGCTGATGGGTTCCTGGGAAAAGCCTTCCAAAAAGCATATAAAAAGATCCATGGTCTAAGTTTCGGGACCTCTCGCTCTCTTAATGCCCAGTCAAAAGGTCTTCTTTACCTGGACTTGGAAAATCTTAACCTTTTAAAACTTCGAAAAGACTTGAGTGAACTCAAAAAAAATGGAGTTGAACAGGCGCTTATTTTAGCAGCTGTCACAAGCGTTGATGCCTGCGAAAAAGATCCACAAAGGAGTACTTTAATCAATGTCAAGAACACTTTAGCACTGATAAAAGAGCTTTTTATTCAAGGGCTCAAACCTATTTTTGCTTCGAGTGATTATGTTTTTGATGGAAATTCTGGGAACTCTTCTGAGAGTGATCAACCAAACCCTCAAACTGTCTATGGCCGACACAAGCTTGCGGTTGAAGAAGGAATCGCAGCCCTTGCCGGACAATTGAAAAAAGAGCAAAACGATTATCTTATCTTACGCCTCAGCAAAGTGTTCAGTCTTGAAAAAACAAGCCAATGTCTTCTCGGTGAAATGGCAAACCAGCTTTCAAAAGGCAATACGATTCGGGCCGCTGTAGATCAGCGTTTTTGTCCGATACTGCGAGAAGACTTGCTCAATGCTTACTTTAAACTTCAGGCCAAAGAAAAGAGCCTGATTGGTGGGATTCTTCATCTTTGCTCGCCTGAAAGTTGGCTGCGTTACGACCTTGCCTGCAGGCTTGCTGAAAACCTCGGCATTCATCCCCATAAGATAAAAAATCAGGTTAAAAAGATTTCTATCAGCGAAGTATCCCCTAACCGCCCCCGCGATACGACGATGTCCATAGAACGACTCCAAAGCCTTATTGCTTTTCAGTTTACACCTATACAAACAAGCCTTAAAGAGCTAAGCTTGAATTTCTCGTCTTTTGAAAAATAGGGCCTTTTAGATTTCAAAGTAAACCTATGCCGTCCGCTTCTGATAAAAATTCCGCAGATCCTCCCTCCCAAGACGAAGCTGCGCAATGGAGTCACGTTAAGGACTTGATCCATGAAAAAGATCAGGAACAAAAAGTTCAGCTTGGCGATCATTGGTCCTTTAATCTTCGTAATGACCCAAAACGCTTTGCCTTTGTTCTAGCTCGTTATAAGTTTGCAGCTAAAATGCTTTCAAAAGGACGCAGTGTGCTTGAGCTTGGTTGTAGCGAGGGCATTGGTTGTCCAATTCTAAGTGAATTTGCACGCTCTTATACTGGAGTTGACTTTGATGCTGGAGCAATTCGAAGTGCTCAGAGAAATTGGAACTCAGAAAAATGTTCGTTTATCGAAGCTGACTTTATGGAAGAGAGGCTTGGGCAATTCGAAAGTGTTCTGAGCCTTGATGTGATTGAGCATATTATGCCAGAGGTTGAAGAGCGCTATTGGCAAAGTCTTTGTGAACACCTCACTCCTGATGGAGTTGCGATTGTCGGCACACCAAATTGTACAGCTTCAGCTTATGCCTCAAAGGCCAGCCAAGTTGGTCATGTCAACCTCTTCAGCGCAGAACGTCTTGTCAAAACAGCTCAAGACTTTTTCCACAATGTTTTTCTCTTTGGCATGAACGATGAAGTCGTTCATTGCGGCTTTTCGGCTATGGCTCATTACCTGATTGTTCTTGCCTGCAACAAGAAATGAAGAACGAACGAAAACAATTCAAAATAGGTTTCTCAATATGTCCGATCAACCCCATACCACACCACGCAAAGAAACGGCTCGTTGGGAACCTGTTAAGGCCATGATGCAGGGAGGCTCGGCTTTGAACTTTGGAGATGTTATAAGCTATCAATTCAGGCATTCGCCTCGGCGTATTCTTTTTGCCATGAGCTATTATAAATTTGCAGCTAAAATGATTGGAAAAAAGCAGCGCGTTCTTGAAGTGGGCTGCGGGGAAGGACTCGGAACCTGGCTGCTGGCAAAGGAGTGCGGCCAGGCAAAAGGGCTTGATTTTGATCAGGAAGCTATCCTGAAAGCTCAAGAGAACTGGCGTGAAGATAATCTTTGTTTTGAGTGTGCTGATTTTTTAAGCAGCAACACAAAGGAACGCTATGGGGGAGTTGTCAGTCTTGATGTCATTGAACACATTCGCCCTGATCATGCCAGTGACTTTTTAAATCGTATGGCAGAAGTTCTTGATCCCTATGGAGTTGCAATTGTTGGCACACCGAATATAACGTCTGATCGTTACGCTTCGGAGGTGACTCGCAAAGGTCACATCAACCTTTATAATCACCAGCGCCTTGAAGATGAAATGAGGAAACACTTTTCACAGGTCTTTATGTTCGCCGCCAACGACGAAGTTATTCATACCGGATTTTTCCCCATGGCCCATTATCTGATTGCTCTTGGCTGCAAAGGATAAAACCCAGAAAACCTTTCAGGCTTTTTCCAAGCCTTGTTTGGCTTTTAATTTACTTTTCTGATGTGTTCTTTAAACGAAAGCGTCTGCGAAGAGCTTCAGGCAATTGTTCCAGCTTTTCTCCCCATTCCAAGACCTGGTCATGACCGCGGATGCGAAGACCAAAACCTGGAAGAAGCATACTGTCATCTTCAGGCATACTATAGACAGGAGTTAAAACAACTTCTTGCAACTGCCCTCGTCCTGGTTCAAAAACATCATGTAAAGCCCCCAGGTGCAGGTTCCAGACCTTTCCAAAAGGCTCTTCATTGACCGCTTTTTCTTCTTTCAATTCAAAAAGACGATCCGTATATATCAATGGCTGCCAAGGGGTTTCCTGCTCTTGAGAAGAGTTTTGCTTTCGCATTAAAAGCTTCTGAGCATCAATCTCAATCTCTTCCTTTTGCCCCATTTCATCATATATTTCCAGCTTAAAAATATTCCCTTCAATTGATGTGTTTATGACAAGGAACTCCTGATTTTCTCCTGCTCCATGACTCTTGAATAAAGACCACGCACCAGGCAGAAAACCTGCTTGCAAGCGTGATGTATAAACCTCGACAAAATCTAGCAGGGCTTGAAATTTTTGAGGAAAAGGAAGTGTTTCCCTGTCAGATTCAAAAGTCTTAAGTTCTTGTACAAGATCTTGAGCAATCCAGCGCTCTACAAGCCCTGTGCCAGGGAGCTCTTTTGAAAAGAAAAGCGTGCGTTGTTCTCCAAGCTCAGCATCTCCAAGGCGAAAACGAGCTCCTATGCAGGAAAGTTTGTGCGTTTTTCCTGCGATTTCCACTTCTTTGTCTTTTCTTAAAAATTCGAGCTTATGGTATTGGCTCGACTCCAAGAGATCCTTTAAATATTGGATTTCGTAAGGAAGCTGATAGTACTCTGGACTCAAATAAAAACTCCATTGATCCTCGGCCAAAGCCTGTCCATGGAGAAAAATACGAAGCCGCCGGGCTGAACAATTCTGATACGTTAGAAATTCGGTATAAGCGTCAAACTTTGTCTCTTCGCCTTGAAAACTCCCCGCTCGCTCATAGTGAAGTCGTGTATTGGGAATATGGGAAAGAAGCTTTTCTGCTCTCTTAAAAAGAGTTTCGAGTTCCTGGGCTGCTTCTTGAGTATTCTTCTTTTCCACAACAAGCTTTCTTTTGTCGTTTGTTTTTGCTTTTTGATTGACCTTTTGGATCTGATGCTTTTCCTTGCCTGCTCCTGCTCCTGCTTCATCGCTCTCAGAGCAAGCAGAAAAAATTATAAAAAAAAGCACGAAACACCAAGTCCAGCTTACCCGTAAAAACATATTTTCAAACACCTTTATATTCATAATAAAAACGGAGTCTTTCTTGTGTACTGTATACCGAAAGAGCTGGAGTTACTTGATATGATATCCTGAAAATCCGGCTCTTGGGCCTTTTTCTAGCTTTGCGAGTTCTAAGTCTGACTTGAAGCGTTGATGTAGAATTTTGCCGTACACAACAAGATCATGCCCCATGCGCTCTAACCGGTCTTGAATTCGCTCATCAACAAGCTTGCCATCTTTGAAGCTTCTTGCTGGAGCTGTTGCGATATAGGGTAAGCTCCACATATGGCACATCCTGCTATGGACTTCAAGCTGGCCGCAACTCTGGTCTCCAGCTCCACCACCAGTGGCTGCACAAATCCCGGCAAGCTTCCCCGCAAGCTCAGGATAAAGGTGATCAAACCAATTCTTGATACTTCCCGAAGGCCCACCGTGATACTCTGGCGTACCAAGAATGAAGGCATCCGCCCAGGCCGCATCACTGTGGAGTTTTTCAACACTTGGTTGCTTTCGTTGCTCAGGGTCATCCGGATTAAGCAGGGGTAAGTCATGGGTGCCAAGGTCGAAGAAACGCAGCTCGGCACCGGCTTTTTTTGCAGCATCAGCAACAATTTCAACAATCATTCTGGTGCGACTTGCCTGACGTCTTGAACCATTTACAGCGAGGATATGGGTCATTATGGGATTCTCCATGGCGCTATGGGAAATTCATCTTGAGAAAGCTTTAACTTATTTTATTTCAACACTTTATCAATAAGGAACATCCAAACACTGAAGCCCGTATGCAAAGCTCAAGTATTATCTCATTGATGGAAAGTTATCTTTGTAAAAAGCTGAACAACAAGGCTTGCGTCCCTGGGCGCTCAATTAGACCTGTAAATTCTTTAATAATTATTCTTATTTTCTGGGAATACTTTCTGTCTTTTTTCGCATTTTCATTATGAAGAAAGTCAACGTATTTTTTACAATGTTGAACAACAGGATTTGAAAATAAATGAAAAAAATCTCTCTTTTATCTACCAGGCACTTTTCTCATATTCGTATGTAAAAGTATATAGATTTTTTGTATGATCGGGCGTAATTGAAGGCTGGTTGAATAAAATTGCGAAAAGTACATTTTTGTTATGTTACCATCAAAAATGATAAAAATGAGTTTCTAAACATTTAATCATACCCCTTTTTAAAACTACTGTAGTTCTATGTCTAACAAGAAAGAAGGAGTCACAAGATGAACAAAGTAATGTTTCTTTTAACCGCATTTGCCCTAGCATTGAGCACCGCAGCCTATGCAGTGACTCCTGCAGTTGGAGAAGAAGCACCTGATTTCAACTCCACAAACTGGATTCTTAACGCACCAGAAAGTGATACCATCAGTGATCTGCGTGGAAGTGTTGTTCTCGTTGAACACTGGGGAACGCGCTGTCCACCCTGCGTCGCCTTCATTTCCCATCTGGTAAAGCTTCAAAAGGAATATGGTGATAAAGGGCTGCATATTTTCACTTTCGAAGCTCAAAACAGCAGCGAAGAGACTATCCGCTCATTGATGGAATCAAAAGATTGTAACTACCCTGTTTCGAAGGGAACTTCAGGAAGCTATCGAGGCAAAGGCACCATTCCTCAAGCCTGGCTTATAGGTCCTGATGGCAAGGTTCTCTGGGAAGGCAACCCTGGCAGTGGTAATCTTGATAAGCAAATCAAGGAACAACTTGAAAACATCAGTTTTCCTGGTCTTGGTTTAATTGAAGTTCATAAAGATCTTGAAAAAGCTGCTCAAGCCTTTGTTGATGGAGAGTTCGGTGATGCTTTCAAAAAAGCTGAAAAAGCCAAGTCAAAAGCCAAGGAAGACGAAGCTGACTTAGTCGAACAAGCTGAATTTATTGTCAAACGGGTTTACGACAAGCTTTCAGAAGAAGAAGCAATGGTTCACAAGCTTATTGAGGCTGGTGAATTCAAAGAAGCCAAATCAAAAGCAAAAGGTATTAAGAAAGCCTTCAAGGGAACTAAAAACGAAGAGCTTGAGTCACACCTTGAAACACTGATTGAAGAAGTTGAAGAAGCCGAAGAGGCAGCAGAAAAAGATGCAAACTTCAGCATGGGCAATGTTGATCTCGAACTTTTCCCTGTTCAAAAAGCAGAATGCGAAGGTGGAGTCTGCGGCGAAGGTTCTAAGGACTGTGGCGGCTGTGATGGTGAGTGCAAAGGTAAAGACTGTGGCAGTTGTGACGAGAAGTCTGGTGATTGCAAAGACCGCAAAGATTGCGACAGCGATTGTAAGAGTGGCTGCGATAGCAAACGCAAAGGTGAATGCGGCAGTGATTGCAAAGAGGAGTGTGGAAGCGAATGCGACGAAAAAGACTGCGGAAGCTGTGATGAGAAGTCCAGCGATTGCAAAGACTCCAAAGAGTGCGAAAAAGAAGTTTCACATCAAACAACAGAACTCAGGTTGATTGGATTTTCAGGTCAAGTTTTCGGCGGATGTGGCGGATGTAAAGATGGTTGCGGCAGCGAGAGCAAAGACGAGTGTGAAAGCGAGTGCGAAGAAAAAGATTGTGGTGAGAAGTCTGGTAAGTGCGACAGTGATTGTGAAGAAGACTGTGGAAGCGAGTGCGAAGAAAAGGATTGTGGCAGTTGCGACGAAGAAGGCGATGAGAAGGTTGCTGACGCAGCATAATTATGCTTCTTCCCCTTTCGTTAATATATAACTTTAACAACCCTATGGAAAACCATAGGGTTGTTGTTTTTTTTGGAACGATTTGGTGATATGATTCTCAGAAGCAAATTTTTCTCACCGTATATGATAAACAATGGATAGAATAATGGCTCGTGTTTTAAATCTCCACGCATCAGGAACGAATTGTGATAAAGAGACTGCCAGAGCCTTTGAACAGGCCGGAGCAGAAGTTGAAACGCTTCACCTCAACAATCTCCTCAAGACTCCTGAAAAGCTTCTTGATTACGACATTCTTTGTCTTCCCGGGGGGTTTTCATACGGTGATGATATTGGCTCAGGAGTTGTTTTTGCCCTTCAGCTTCGCACTCTTCTTCGTAACCAGATTGAGAAGTTTCTTGATCAGAATGGCCTGATCATTGGAATTTGCAACGGCTTCCAGGTATTGCTCAAAGCGGGCTTGCTGAGTGCTGAAAGTGGCTATTTTGAAGAAACCCCATCGGCTACATTAACATGGAACCATTCAAACCGTTATGAAGATCGTTGGGTTCATTTGTCAAGCCCTGGTCGTGAGCAAAACCCCTGGTTGCCAAAGGCTCTTCACTTTCAGGCTCCTGTACGTCATGCCGAAGGTCGTTTCATTACAAAGGACGAGCAAACCTATCGGCGTTTGGAAGAGGCAGGCCAGCTTGTACTCTTTTATACCGATTCAAAAGGCGAGAAATGTTCACACTACCCTCACAACCCCAACGGAAGTCAAGGTGCAGTTGCTGGGATGTGTTCTAAGAGCGGTCAGGTTCTCGGTCTTATGCCACACCCTGAGTGTGCCATCTTTCCCTGGCATTTTCCCTCATGGACTCGAGAGCTTCAAAACCAAGAGTCAAATGAAACTTCTTCTTCAGCAAAGCAAAGTCAGGAATTCCCAAAAGCCCGCCTGATTTTTCAAGCCGGAGTCGAGACCGCAAAGCAGAAAACTATAGTTTCGTAATTCATCAAAAATAAAACTATCATCCTTGACGATTTGGCCTTAAGAAACTTTTTTCTTGAAAAGAAAGATCGCATTCAAAGTTACTCTTTGCATCAAGCAAAGAGTAACGATCTTCCATTACCTGAAGAGTTCAGAAAGGATAAAAAAGAGAGCCGAGTTTTTACTTTGCTCAAAAGTTACTCTTCTTGCTCATCAAGATTAAAGGTAATCTTATGATACCCGCTAACACCTTCTTCGGCACCTTCTGCCTTCTGATATTCGGCTTTTATATCCGCAAAAAGAATGATTCCACGTTCAGGATCAAGCTCAATCTCGCCATTTAACTTTGGCTGCTGAAGTTTAAAACCATCATAATCTACTGGTTCGGCTTGAAAGGTTGGAGTTGCTTCGAAAGTGTAGCGGGCACGCAATGGTTTTGCGGCCTCTTTTCCAAACACCTCTTTTAAAGTCAAGCTTAAAGTATAAGCTCTCAACTTGGCTTGTTTTGTATCAAGAGAAATCATTGCTTCAGTTTGAAAAGCCTCTCCTACACGATTGTCATGTTCTGCATAACCAGCAAAAAGCAAGGGCAGGAAAACCAAGGGATCAATCAAACGAGCCGGATTGTTTTTTCCATCTGCGTTACCGAAAGCAACACCATGACAGGGGTTTTCAAGCTGATAGTGCTCTCCATTAAGATTTCCATAAGCAACGGGTTTTGAAAGGTTCTCCTTGAGAGCGGACGGAAGTGGAATATTTGTGGCCTTTTCTGGATCGAGGGGCACTCCATTTTTCCAAGTCTGCCCATCTCCCTCTTGAGCTACGTAATAGCTCCAGCTCTCTCCATTGATGGTATGCTCTATTGCAATTTCATTATAGCGAGCTTCAAGCTCATAAAATTCTTCCTCTTGATTTTCCTTAATATTGAGCTCCAGAGCTAACGAAGTCGTTGTGGAGGATAAAGAAACAACTTCTTGACTGCTGGCCGTAATTTCGCCTTGCGATACAATATTATACTTCAAAAGATTTTCTTCTTTGAGGCCCCTCTTAACCTCTAAAGCTTGATCTTGGAAAGATGCGCTGATGTCTTTTTCTTCTTGTCCTGAAGCTTCTGTCTTGTCTTCAGCTCCTGAAGCCTCCTGGGCCTGAGAGTCAAGAGTTGAAAGGATCCCTGCTACCAGAAGCAAGCTCCCAAAACAAAAGGACATAAAAAGGGAGCGGAGTTTTTTTGAATCACTAAGCATAGAACTCTTTCTTTTTCTTGCGAGTATACGTTATTGAAGCAAATAAAGAATCTTAAATAGCGCCGCGCTTCTTAATTCGCTTTTCCGACTCATCAGATACAAAACCATTTGGCTTTCACCTTGTAGTATTATGAGTCGCTGCCTGGCGTAAATGCTAAGTCCCTTGCTCTTGTTGTCAAGACCCTACTCACTTCTTTTAGCTTTATATAGAGCTTTATATTCTTTGACAAAACTCTGGACCTTTATTGAGGAATCGCAGGCCTAAGTATTAAAAGCGATCTTCTCTTCAATCCTTTATTCATGTGAATAAAGGCATGTAAAGCTTTTGTAAACTCTGATTCTCGCTCTTGTATTTTTTTCATGGGCCTGTATAGATGAGATATATGAAACACAAATACAACCTAGTCAAGACATAAGGAGAAAACCCTATGCCCTCAATAATAATCCAAAAGAAACTCTTCTTTACTTTGTTTTTAACAGGTCTTGGATTCTTGGGATTTCAGTTTTACTTGCCAAACTCTGCCGAAAAATCAAAGCGTTTACTGGCTGAAAACAAGGATCTCAAACGAAGCGCTGAACACCCCCAAAACCTTATTCCTAATGAATGGGATAAAGAAAGCTATGCGGTTCATGAATGGGGTACTTTTACAACCTTACAGGGCTCAGATGGTGTAACGCTGCCTGGCCTTCAGCATGAGGAATGGGATCTTCCTGAATTCGTTTATGATTTACGAGACTATCGGGGCATTGCAGCTCACCAAATCAAAATGGAAACACCGGTGATCTATTTTTACAGTCCTGAAAAAGCTGCACAAAAAATCTATGCCCATGTGGGTTTCCCAAAGGGAGTGATCACCCAATGGTATCCAGTCGCCAATCAAGTGAACTTTTTGAATGCTCAGAATCAGCTTAACAAAAATATTTTTGATGAGACTCCCTGGGATCCAGATAGACACTCTGAATCTGCAAGAGAGAAAATTGAAAATCTCCGTGACGGTTTTATTTCCTGGGGCTCAATTGGCCAAAATGGCGAAGTCAGAACCTTCGCACAAACGGGCTTGCTTACGGTTTATCCTCAATCAATGGATCAAGAGTATACCAAACTTCCAGAAGTTGATTCAGATGACCCCTGGCGCTTTTGTCGAGAAGTTGACGCTAACGTTTTGAGCGTTTGCAGACTTAACGATGGGAGTAATCCACGAGAAAGAGGGACTAACGACTCAGTTGTTTATGACCGAGAAAAGTGCTTATTCTACCGTGGGTTAGGCGACTTCTCTTTGCCTTTTACAGGCAAGGTCAAAAATGAGAAAATAAATCTTGATCAAAAAGGGCTTGCCGATTCCTATCAGGTATCCCTTGAACTTGTTAACACCAACCCCGACCAAGTCCTCAAGCATATCTTTCTGGTCTTTGTTCAAGATGAGCGTGCCGGCTTTGCATACTTCGATCAGCTGCAGGATAAACTTGAGATCAAAGATCTCAGCTTTGAATTAAGCCCAATCGAACAAAGTACTGAAGAACTCGTTGAAAAGCTTGCCCAGGAGCTTACTAAAACAGGACTCTACCATAAGGAAGCATTGGCCATGGCTCGAACCTGGCAGCACGGCTATTTTCAAGAAGAAGGCTTACGTGCACTTTACGTCCTGCCAGAATCCTTGATCAACCAAGAATTGCCCCTGACCATTAAGGGTTTTGGTTCTCAAGAAGAAGGCGTCGAACCTTACTCATTGGTTCGCACCTTCGTAGGCCGCACAGAACTGCTTTCGCCTGAGCGTGAAAAGGCTATTTTAGAAATAGCTCAAGATTACCTGCAAGGCAACGAACAAGCCAAACAAAGTGCAGCCAAAGAGTTTGAAAAGTGGGGACGTTTTGCTATTCCCTATTTACAACGGGTAAAAGCTTTAACTCAAGATAAAAGCCTGATAGAAAAGATTGAGGAAAAAATAGAGCAGTTCGAAAACCTTACGACGCTGAGAGAAACAAGCATGACTTCAGAATAAAATTTCTGCAGCATAAATCATGCAACAAAATAGACTTGAAGGCAAGAGGCGTGGCTTTAACACTTTGCAGGATGATTAACCTTGAAGCTTGGGCTGGCCCTTTTCCCCGTGAGCGTTGGCAGGGAAAATGGCTGGCAACCTTCAAGGGAGAACTTGCTCAAAAGCTGAATAATGGTCAACATATAAGTATCATTTTTCGACCACAAGCCTCAGAAGAAAGCATTACAACAAGCTTTAAAATTGCTGAAGTCCCCCTTTTGCGTAAAAATGAGGCTTCCGAAAATGATATTATTTTCAGCCCACCTGAACCGATGCAAGCACACCAAAAGTTCTTTTTCTCACCAAAAAAAGAGTTCGGCCAGAACTGTCAATTTAAACTTCTTGACCAAGAACCTGAAGGTTAAGGTTCTTTGTTTCAAAATATTTAAGCGGTTTTAAGTACCAGTAAATCTTTCGATGAAATAGCCTTGCCTTCAAAAAATCACAGGTCACAATAATCATTGAAAAGGTTAGGTTTTCAAGGCAGTCGCGCTCTCTTTTGAGATCGAGGAAAGTCCGGGCTCCACAGGGTAGAGGGGTCGTTAACAGCGACCGAGCGTAAGCTCAGGGAAAGTGCCGCAGAAAATATACCGCCTGCAGTTCTTGAACTTAAGGTAAGGGTGAAAAGGTGAGGTAAGAGCTCACCGCATTCCTGGCGACAGGCATGGCAGGGTAAACCCCCCTCGGAGCAAGGTCAAATAGGAGTTCAGGCGTTACCCGCGCCGCTTAAAGACTCGGGTAGACCGCTAGAATAGCCTGGCAACAGACTATCAAGATACATGGCTGCCACTCTTGGCAACAAGAGCTACAGAACCCGGCTTATCAGAGAACCTAACTTTTTCATTTTCAGCTCTTCACTCAAAATTCTCTTTTCGAAGGCAATAAAAAGAGAATAACGAATACCAAACTCTTGATATCCATAGTCTATTCACAAAGACAAAATTATGCTATCATGGAGGCTGAAAACATTTTGAGAGCATAAAAGGAGCTTTTATAAAGCGATGTGGGATTTAAGCTCAACCTTTCAATCACGGCTCCGCACGATCTTTGGTCTGATCGTATTTTTTGGGTTTTTCGCTGCTCTTGGATTTACTTCCTATGGAAGTATCGCCCAGGACTTCTTCTACGAGCTGAGCTCCAACACCCGTAAATTTTTGTTGGAAAAAGAAAGACGCTTTAAACTTATATCAGCAACTCCTTTGCCCAAAAACCTTGAAAATACTCTTATTTACCTGGAAAACCCCAATGGCCAGGGCAGTGTATTTGGCTATATAGAAAAAATTCCAGCAGCAGAATCTTCCCAGAATAGTACTTCAAATTTTCAATACATTGCTGTGCTCCCCCCTCAAGAATCCTTGCCCTTCGTATCCCAAAAGGATTTTGTTCTGAGCTATACTCCTCCTCCTTCAAACCTTAAAGAAGCTCTTCATCTGATCCTTGCCCCTGACAGCCTCGAATCAGAATTTCAAACTTTCCAGCATAAAGTTGGCTCTTTTCTTCAAGAACAGGGAGTGCTTGATCAGCTGGAAAAAGATCTTTCAAAAAAACTTAAAGGGCTTTCTTCCAAGGCTATTCAAAAAAAGGAACCTGAACTCAACACTTTAGTTCAAGCCCTTTACCAAGAGCTTAACCCTGAGATTCAAAACCTCACTGAGCGCATGGTGTCCCGCGCCTGGGGAGAAATTGGTCTTGTGGGCATTGCTGAAGAGACGGCTCGTCAAACGGGTAAAACCGTTGAAAAAGTCTATCAGGATGCGAATAGCAAAGTCAAAAGCCTGCTTGGCTATAAAACAAAAAAACGAAAGAAGAAAAAACAGGGCTTTCTTTCTGACGAAAGAAAAGAAGCTCTTGAGACTGCGATTGAAGATGAGTTCAATCTTTTTTGGACAGAACATAAAGCTGATATTTTAACAAAAACCCAGCAAACACTGCTTGAGCATGAAACCCTCTTAGACAATCTTATTCAAGAAGAGTTCCTGCCGTATTTCTCCCAAGACTTTTTCCAGGAACTTTTGCAAGAGCATGAAGCAAACCTTTTTGAAAGTATTTCGCTTTATTCAAACGATTTTTCAAAAAGAAAAGTGTTGACCCACAATGGCAGCTTGCGACTGAATGTCCTTTATTGCATTCGATCGATTGCCGGTTTTTCCTATAAACCCCTCCTTGTCCTTAAGCCTGCACAGGATTTGGATCAGGAAAACTCCTCTACAAAACATTTTTTTCAGCTTCATGAACTTGATTAGCAGCTTTCCTAACGCATTGCTTTTTCTTAATATTCTATAAGAACGAATACTTTCGGGGAATCTCTATCCTAATACGTTAGTGAGGTCTATGTCCTCTTCTTTAAGCCTAGAAATAAAAGCTTTGCGTTTAAGGTTTGATACACAAACCCTTGAGCTGAAGAAAGCTCCGCTCCTGCTTCGTGGCGGTTTTGTCTATCTCATTGATGGTCCCTCAGGCGCTGGAAAATCAAGCTTTGCTCGAGCGTTCTTTGGGCTTGGCCGGCTCCGCTCCCCTCTCATCAAAGCACAAGGTGATATTGTCCTTCATCAGAATGTCTCCAAAACAGAGACTTCCTCAAGCCTCCCTCTTTTGAAAGAAAGCAGGTACCACCGTAAAGCTCGTAAGCTGATGGCCTTCTTACCCCAAGCCGATAGTCTTGGTTTTATTGACAGCCTCAAGCCTTCCGCAAATGCCCAACTCTTTTCAAACCTGTCACGGGCGCAAAATCACAAGGCTTTAAAAGAACTTGCCCAAAAACTCGCACTCTGGCCACTTCCCCGCACTATTTCCCAAGCTTCGGGAGGTGAAAAAATGAGACTTTCAGCAATCCGAAGTCTTTTGCCGCACATCCAAAACCGAGAACAATCTAAGCCAGCCCTGATCATTGCTGACGAGCCAACCACTGGAATTGACGCAGAAACAAAAGCAGCACTGATCCAAACGCTCTTTGAAGCTGCAGAGAAAAGAGGCGCTCTTGTTATTCTGATCACCCATCGCATGAAAGATTTTCTTGCGGATGAAGTCAGCGCTTCGCTTCCTCCATTACAAGAAAATACCTTTCGGTTTCTTGAATGTGAGGTCCAGGATGATAGGCTCACAAGCGCTCGGGAAATCGGTTCTGCACACATGCTTGCCCACCCCAAAAGCCCAGGCCTTATCACTCGCGGTAGAGACTATCTTAACTCCTGCTTTCACACTACAGGAGCCTTAGCTCTCGCTCCTCTGGCTTTTTTTATAGGGGTTTTTAACTTGCCTCGAAAATTAGTGCCGACTTTGCTTAAAAATATCCTCAAAGCCTTTTTCCATCCCGGAACTCTGCTTTTTGCAGCAAGCACCATCTGTTTGATTTCACTGACCGCTGCAATATCCCTCTTTTTACTCTTCCCAAAGCGTGAGCTTATACAGCCTTTGATCCTCAAGGATTTGCTCAAGGGGTATGGAGTCGTCTTCATCATTATGCTTACTCCTCTTTTTACAACCATTTTTACCGTTACGAAAGTCGGGGCTGCTCAGGTGGCCCAACTTGCAAGCTCTGTTCGGAGTGGCCTGCTTGACACTTTAAGTCTTGCTCAGATTCGTCCAGAAAGCTATGCGCTGGTTCCTACCGTTTTAGCTATGACTTTGAGTCTGGCCCTCACCTTAAGCCTGGCTTGCGTTCTTTCCTTACTTGTTGGAGCCTTTGTGTTCTCATCAACTGGCTCACCCATGGGACTCAAACAAGTTGCAACCCTAATGTACTCAGGGGTGCTCGATTATCCCCACTGGCAATACTGGTTAGGGGCAAAGGTTCTTGTTTGCGGCTTTGTCTGTGGTTCAATCACGGCTTTTTTAGGCCTCCAACCCTTGCGCTCTGAGTACGATATTGCTCGAGCAGTTCATAAAACCTTGCTCTGGAATACCTTTTCTATCCTGGTTATCCAATGCTCCTTTATTCTGGTTGAGCTTAACAGCCTGGCCCAGCAGAAGTTTTGGTAATTTTGATCTGAGCCTGGACTAAAGCTCTCCACCTTTCCCTTTTAAAAAGCGTCTCAAAGAGAAAATCAGACCAAAAAGCCAGGGTTTTATTGACATAAGAGTCAAAAGAGGTTAGACATAGAAGGAGAAATAAAAAACGTTTTTCGACAGAAATCCTTGAAAGAAGGAATTTTTTCAACTGTAAATTATTCTATAGAAACCTCTTACTACGATAAAGGAAAGAACTCATGGCAATACGAATTGGACAAAACGCACCTGATTTCACCGCTCAAGCTGTTACAGGATCTGGAGATTTCACCGAAGTATCCTTAAGTAACATTGGCAAAGAAGGCAAGTGGACTGTGCTTTACTTCTACCCACTTGACTTCACCTTTGTTTGCCCCACAGAAATACGAGCATTTAATGATTTAACTCCAAAATTTGCTGAACTTAATACCCAGGTTTTGGGTGTTTCTACCGATAGCCACTTCAGCCACAAGGCCTGGCTTGAATCAGGCACGCTTACCGATGATAAAAGTATCAACCACCCAATCGTAGCTGATTTCAATAAGACAATCAGCCGCGACTATGGTGTTTTAAATGACCAGGAAGGTTTTGCCTTCAGAGGCACCGTGATCATTGATCCAAAGGGAAATATTCGTTTTTATACTGTTTCTGATGCCCCTGTTGGTCGCAATGCTGATGAAATCGTTCGCACACTTCAAGCCCTCCAATACGTTGATCAAGCTGGTGGTAAAGAGGTTTGTCCTGTGAACTGGGCCCCTGGCTCAGATGCTCTTAAAATTGGCTAAGGGCTTTTGATATTCTTGAAAAATCACTCTCAATCAACCGCTTTCGACTTGGCTTTGGAAGCGGTTGATTTTTTATTTATGCTTGAACCTTATCCTCTAGACAAGACACAGGAATAATAAGCGGGCAGGAGAGAATTTTTCAATGCTAGAGTAAAAGCTCTCAATGTTGATTTGAAAGGCCTTTAAACTTCTAAAAGCAGACACACCTTTGTAAACAAAGGTGTGTCGTAAAGGTTGTAGCGGTTCACAACTGGTCTTCAATTTCTCATCTTAACGACTTCGTCTATAAGCTCATCGACGATCAGCTCAAGTTTTCCTTCAAGGGCATAGGCTCCTGAAACTATTTTCTTTTTAAGCTTCAGAAGATGGGCCCTCCGTTGCGGTGAAAGTGATTGAAGAATCCGGTTGCTACGTACAACACGGACAGAACTCATCCTGAGTCCTTTCTTTACTTCCAATGCCATCCGGCATTGAGCCCTGAGCCTCAGGGCAAAAGAGGCAAGTTCTCTTCAACCATAAATGATCATCCTTACCCACTTATGATTAGCAGAGCCCTCAAACTTCTACGACTTTACATAACACGAGGCCCATGTGTACGAAAAGCCGTTACCCAAGACAATTTTGAAGGACACCTCTTATATTTACCCTTATCGGCTTTTAAGCTCAAAATACTGTAGTCATTTCAGGAATTCTTAAGATTTTTCTTAGAGACCTTTCAGACTCATTTTCAACAATGGTTTTCCTTTTCAAAGCCTAAAAAAGTTGTAGGCTTTATCTCCAGCCCTATGCTCTTAGATCTCCAGACTATTGCAATCGCCCAAAAGATAAAAAAGACCATGTCTGACTCGCTTCCATCATCATCTCTTCAGCACAATCATGAACGCCGGGCAGCAAACGATCTTACTTTTTCCGAAGCTGAAGTTATACGCTACTCCAGGCATATCCTGCTTCCAAACTTCGGAGCGAAGGGCCAGGCAGCTTTACGTCATTCTCGCGTTTTGGTTGTTGGAGCAGGCGGGCTTGGAAGCCCTGCTCTCTTCTATCTGGCTGCCGCAGGAGTTGGCACTATTGGAATCAGTGATTATGATCGGGTAGAGCTTTCCAATCTGCAACGCCAAATTCTTCATAGTACCCAGAAGATCAACACTCCCAAACTAGAATCAGCTCTTCAAACTCTCAAAGCGCTCAACCCCGACCCACACTATCGCTTGCACCCAGAAGGCCTTAAACTTGAAAATATTGAAAGTATTCTTAAGGACTATGACCTTGTCCTTGATGGCAGCGATAATTTTGCCACTCGATTCTTAGTGAACGATGCTTGTTTTTTTTCCAAAACAGCTCTGATTTCAGCTGCAGTTTTTCGCTTTGAAGGCCAGCTTTCAAGTTTTGATTATCAGGCGGATTCTCCCTGTTATCGTTGTCTTTACCCTGCTCCACCAGCCGCAGATAATACTCAAAGCTGCTCCGAAGCTGGTGTATTAGGTTCAGTTGTCGGGACTCTTGGGACCCTCCAGGCCACTGAAGCGATGAAACACCTGAGCGGTATAGGTTCAGCCTATAAAGGAAAGCTACTTCAGTATGACGGGCTCAATGGCACTTTTCATTCCTTTGGTTTTACAAAACAAGAAAAATGCGCTCTCTGTGGTTCAGAGCCAAGCATTACAACGCTGCGGGAAGAAATCATTCCTGAATGCACCAGCTAGGCGTTTTTATTTTCACTCGCCACTCTTTAAAATTCGGGCTTTATTCTAAGAGTAAAACTTATCGACTCTTCTAGTAGCGATAGCGTATATTCTGCCAATAGATGCGGGCTTTTGATATGTTGCCTTGAAAAGATTTCTCAAGCAGCTGTTCTGCAAGGGCAAGACGAATCCGTCTTTCATCCAACCCCTTGTTTTCAATGTTCTGATCCAGAAGGATATCAAGAACTTCGCGGTAGGTTTGAGCATCAACAAAAGGGGCAAGCAAACTGACGGAATCAAAATCCTTTGCTTCCAGCCTGTCAAGCAGAAAAGCCACTAGGTTTTTTTGTGCTTGTTGAAGATTAAAAAAACTGGGAACAAGAATACTCTTTGTTGAGTTTAAGAGAATCGGCCGATAAATACGCCTCTCTTCTTCTGACTTTGCGATCAGCTCCTGTGGCCGCAGCTCTCCGTAGACCTCAACCCAGGTCAAGAGTGGCTCTTGTTGTTTTTCTTTCAGGACTTCGATGAAATTTTGAACTTCATGCTTAAAGCTGTAACTCTCTCCTGGTTTCAGAAGAATTCTGCCTCCTTGAATCCGTAAGGAAAAGTATTCTATCTTTTTATGTTCAGATTGAAAGGCATCTCGCTGATGAAAGCTTAAAACAAGACTAAGAGAAGATTCCGTTTGAGATTCTCCAAGGTTGATCTCTAAAGACTCTGCTCCTACATTGGTTAGCGAAAAGTGCAATTCAAAGGTTTCTTTGTCACCTTCTCTTCTGGGTTGAATAAATTGCTCCGAAAACTTCAAACTTCCAAGAATAGAGCGAGTTGCAACAATACCCGTACGAGTTTGCAGTAAAAGCGTTTGAATCTCACGTCGATACCGATTCTTCGGAGCAAGTAAAAGCAGTGCCTTGCAAATTTCTTCGGCATCTTCTATCTGATTGTTTTGAAGTTTTTCATAGGCAAAAAGATAACGGCTGAAAATAAACTTTTCAAGCTCTTCTGGTTCGTAATCTTCCACGGCGCCAAAGCGGTGCGGCTCAAGGCCATAACGATCCGACGCAAAAGCCGGATAGCCCTGATCATAATGATTGCTGACTCCATTTTCCTCTTCGATATCATTATCATTGTTTTGAAGCTGGCCCTCTGGCGCTTGCTCTTCCAGAATCTTGACCTGCACATAAAGCAAATCACTTCTCAGCTCAGGACTCTCTCCTTCTTCCAGAGTTTTTTCAATCAAAGGAAGAAGTGGAGTTCCAAGTCCTACGAGCTGCTCCAGGATCTCTCGCTGATTTTGCCCCTGTGGATCAGCAACTTCCAATTGCTTTAAAAGTAAAGCATAACGAGTAATAAGCCACTCATGGGCAAGATCGACCTGCTTTTCTTTCCCCGCATCAGGAAGCGTAAACGTTCCAAGATTTTCAGCCCCATTCGTACTGCAAGCAGCAAAGCCTAGAGAAAGCCAGACAATAACTAAATGAGAAATCTTATTCAGTGATTCTTCTCTCACAGATAAACCTTTCATTTCCTTTTGTGCAGGGGCATCCTTCTCACATAGCTTTTTTCTATTGTAGCTCTAAACTCAAGCCCTTGCTCACTCCAAAAGCCTTTATGATATAAAGCTTAAAAAGCTATGACTTCTTGTAAAATAAGTAAAAATACCTCTCAGGATTTACGTTCAAATCGTGAATAATCGGTACAGAAAAACTATAATAGAAAAGGTCTCCCCCTTTATGTCTGAATGCTTCAAAAATGGTGAATGGTGACATGATGAATATGTTAACAATGCTCTTAAAGCCTCTATCTTCTTTGGGGCTTTTGATTGCTTTGAGCTGTACTTTTCAAAGCGTTCATGCTCAAGCTGAGAGTCTTTATCCTGAAGGAGAAAAAGCAGCTGTTGAAGCATTTACGCTTTTCCTGGCAAAAGAATATTTGCCTGAGCGTATCGAAAAATGGCAGTCTTTACGGCACGAGCTTCTTCAGACAAGTCTTCTGAATCCGCCGCAGCTCTACTCTGAATTTAATAGCAGAGAGCAAAACCGAGAAGTCTACTATCTCACTGCTTTTGAATCAAATGGTGACTTCAAAGCCCAAAGGGCAATCTTTCATGTTGACCCAAAACAAAAGGCTCGAGGCTTATGGTTAGGAGAAGAAGAAAAACTTTCACTTAAAGATATCGATGGTTACTCGTTAGAGGAGCTCTTTGGCTATCGCTACAAGAGTGCTTCTTTGGAAAATGTCAAGAATTTTGCAGCGTGGCTTTACAAGTACCAAAAACCCTGGGCAGCAAATCGAGTCTTAAGCTATTACGCAGAATATCATCCAGAATCCGAAAAGCTCATTCATGCTTATATCAAGGAAAAGCAAGGCTTTGGAAAGCAGGAAATCGCAGTGCTCTCCTATGGGAAGGGAGATCGCAAACGAGTTGAACGCGCTCCTCAAGCTTTTTATGAGCAGCGAAAAGAAGCCTACGAGACGTGGTGCAACCTTGAAATTGCGGTTCTCGTGCGTCGTATCGAAGCAACTTTTCTTGATCAGCGCAGTATTCCCTGGGATCTTTTAGAGCATGAGCTTGAAAGAGTTGAACTCATTTGCGATGGCTCAGATGCCCTCCTCTCGCACCAAGAAGAGCTCAAGGCAGAGCCTTCAAGAAAAGAGCAAAGAAGACAACAAAAGCTTCTAGCCTATTGGAAACCCCAGTTGGAAGCTCGACTTCAAGAAGTCAATACCCTGAAGCAGAAAATTGATACGCTTTATCAAGAGGAAAATTATAAAGAGCTTGAAGAGCCGCTTAAGAAGTTGCTCGAAGGAGATGGAAAGACATCTGCGCTTTCGCCTAACGAAGCTTACCTCTGGTTTCGATTCGGACGTGTTTTAAATGAACTGGCACAGCCAACTCCACGCAAAACAAGCTGTGGCAAATCGACAAAGGCCCGCGAAGCCATCAAGGCTTTTGAAGTTGTTTTAGGTATGGTTCCAGATTCTCCAGAAGCGAAGCTTCATAAGGCTTTTTCACATATGGTATTGCAGGACTATAAAAAAGCCCGCGGGCTTTTTGACGAAATTCTAGCTGATCAAAAAGCAGCAAAGGCTTATCAAGAATCTGCTGAAAGCTGGAAGGAAGTACTTGATGAAAACGAAAAACGGCACGTTTCCCCAGACGATGAGTAAGAACCCCCAAAGCTTGAGTACCTATCGCATTCTTGATGCCAACCTTAATCGCACTCGAGAAGCGTTCAGAGTCATTGAGGAGCATTACCGCTTTATCTCGAACAGTCAGACTGGTGCAAGTAAGCTTAAAATCATGCGTAGCCGGTTGACTGAGCTTATAGCGCTGCTTGATCAGGATAAACTGCTGAGAGCTCGTAATACCTCTGGTGATGTAGGCACAACTCTGAATAGCCCTATGGAGCATACCCGCTCTTCGAAAACAGATTTGCTCAGGGCTAATTTTAAGCGTGCTCAGGAAGCTCTTCGCAGCCTGGAAGAATATGCCAAGCTTTGCGAGCTTCCCGCACTTCCTCTTGGCTTTAAATCTCTTCGCTATCAGAGTTATGAACTTGAAAAAGAGCTCAATTCCTCGGCTCCCAAGTTACTTTTACAACAGGCTTCGGTTATGCTTATTGTAAGCGAAAAAAGCTGTCGCAAGCCGCTTCAAGAGGTGCTTTATGAAGCCTATGCCGCTGGGATTCGCTGTTTCCAGTTGCGAGAAAAGAATGGCAGCGATAGGAAGCGACTTGACAGCCTGGAAAAGAGTGCAAGCTGGCTCTTAGCTCAAGAGGCTTGTGTTGTGATCGTCAATGACCGTCCAGACTTTGCTTTGGCTCTCGAAGCCCATGGGGTGCACCTTGGCCAGGATGACATGGCTTCGGTTCAAGCCCGTGAAATCCTGGGTTCGGAGAGCATCATTGGCTTGAGCACTCATAACCCAAAAGAAATACAAAAGGCTGAAGAAGCTGATTACTACGGGGCTGGAGCGATGTTTGCTTCGAGCACGAAAGAGGTTCAAGTTCAGTCAGGACTTGATTGGGGCGAGCAGGCCCATGAGCTCAGCGATAAACCGACCTTCTGTATCGGTGGGATTCAGCTTGAGAATGCCCCAGAGCTTCAAAAGCGCAAGATTCAAAGGATTGCGGTTTGTTCGGCTATCTGTGGCTCCGAAGACCCAGGCCTTAGCGCTCGGTCGTTGCTGGAACTCTTCCCTCCCCTGGAGCTTGAAAAGAGCGGGCTCTAGCTCAAGAAGTACTCAAGCATGACACTCAAACAAAGGTAGTTTTGCAACCATAGTCGGGCATTTTTTGGCAGCCTGCTTAGAGTTGTAAGCCTTTTTTATATAATAGTTTACGAATGCAACCAAAAATGTTTTGGTGGTTGCAAAAACCCATAATTATCTTTTGTGTAATTGCCTCAAGAAAGGGACGGCTTCTCTTGATTAAGGCTTCTCCATTTCGGTGCAGCTTGAAGGCTGCACCTCCCATTCCGAAGGGTTACAAAATTCGTTAATTATTTGAGCATTTTACGCCAAGAAAAGCCCCATTCTAAAGTGTGACTTTAGTCACTTTAGTGACCAACCCTCAATCACAAACAAAGCCTCTTGATCTTGTCAATAATAAGGTTGGTGTGCTCTGGCATGACGATCAGGTCGTCGGCGCCGCGGTTCTTGAAATCCTGATGTTTTTCGGCGCTGCGTTTTGACGTAAAAACCAAAAGCTTTGGAAAGACAGGATGCTGGCAAGAAAGGGCATAGCACTCATCAAGGAAATACTCGTCTAAAAGAATAATGTCTACCCTGAGCACTTCCAAATAAGAGTGGAGCAACTGAGTGCTTTCGACGACTCGTACAACCATGCTTTCCCTGCGCAGGACTTGGGCAAAGGTGGTTCGAAAGATTTCGTCGAGATGAAAGTAGATAACACGTGGGGTTTGTGGCATCGCCAGCTCTCCTTTAAAAAGGTGAAGCGGTAAAGCGACGCTGCTGGCTCTTGCTTAAAGAAACCCAAAACGAAAGGGTGCACCAGGCGTCGCCTCTCCGTAGGCCGACCAAAGCCCCCCACAAAAGCGAACATCCCAATGCACCCAAAAGTGCAGGGTTGTTCGCAGTCTGTGGGTCAAACGCACAAGCGCTTGAATTGGTCGTTTACGGAGACCGCGTTGTAAAATTGTCGCCGAGCACCGTTGCCCGACTTGAGGATGATCTTAAATAAAGAGGCTAGACACTTCTAAATGATTCTTTGAGGGAGTTTAAGATTTTATAGCTTTGGGAGGCCCCGAGAAAAAGTGATTAAAGTCACACTTTTGGAGATATAAAAACGGGATTTCTCACCCCTGACCCGAAAAGTGACTTTAGTCACACTTTGGAGAATGAGGGACGCAACGCTTGATTTTTTGAAAGCTCTTCTGCTTCAGCGACTCCGAATAAAAAACACCGCCTTGAATGCGGTGTTGGTTCGTTTTCAGATTACGTTGCCTCTTGATCACCTTCTTCTGACAATTCCTCCAAGTAGGATTTAAGCCTTTCTAATTGATTAGCTTCTTTCAGTATGGCTTCGAAATCTTCTAACAAAGTTTCTTTTTTTAAATCTATATTTCCATCAATAATATCTTCTATTATTTCATTCTTTGGAATGTCTTCACCATTGAGTAGCTCTTCTTTGTACACATCCAAATCCCAATCTTCTTCGGCCCATATGGGATCAAACCAAATTATAGGGTACGCCCTTTCACTCCAAACACCTTTAAGTCTTTTACGTTTTAAAATTTTAAGAAATTTGAGGTATCTATCATCACAACTTGATAGCATATAAGCTAAATCAAGGCTTACTTGAAGCTTCTTAGACCAAGAATACCCTGCGCCCCTAAACCCTATATCTATATCAAGGCCAACAAAATCAGGTTCTAGTTCATCTAAACTTTTTTTAATTTCTTTAGTCACATGAAGACGCTCTTTATCATGTACAACTTCATCCGGAGCAACAAAATTTGGATCTAATTCCTTCAGCCTTGAAATAAGATCTTTATTCCTGGACAAAAGTTTTTCAATCGTGTTGAAAAACTTTTGCTCAAACGAAGCTGCCCACTTATTTTTTTGAAAAAATATTCCCTCATGATTTTTGAGAAAAAGTTTCGCATTTCTTCTGCTGGAAGATTCTCTTTCAAATACTTTAGCTATCCAAGCAGCCCCCTTTACAGACAACTCCCCTCCAGTATTTTTGTCGATTGTATTTTGAACTTCTATCATAGTTGTATGTGCTGAGTAAAAACCGGACCTGAGATCCCTGGTATCAGATATAGGCAAATATACAACAACTTCATCGCCTAAGGTTTTCCATAAAAAAAACTCTCGTCGATGCTGGTCAAACACTGAAGAAGCATTGCTCGTAACTATGGTGAGAGGAGGAGAATCTTCAAAACCTTCAACCTTTATTGACTCAATAGAGAGGATTTTTGGTGTTGCAAAGGACCTTTTTGAAAATTCAAAAAAGTGCTTTATGATTTCGACCCAACCGTAACTCCCTTTCAGAGAACAAGTACTTTTAAACTCTGTAGAACCGACAAGATCAAGCGAAACGAAAAGGTAAAACTCTCCTTTTTCAAGATCAGCATCTTTTTTACCTTCTGTCATCGATCACCACCCCAACACATATCCCACAAAACTTTAATACCCCAAACGATAACCCGACCTCAACTATCAGGCCCCCAAAAAAACACTCAAAAATTCAAAAGCTAAAACAAGAACTAGGGTTTATTTATTACCCTCAAGGCTGCCAAAACGCTCAATATAAGCCCTCGACTCCTTCAGAATATCCTGAGCCAAAGCAATCGCCTTCACCGCATCCTCACCAGGAACATCAGGCTTCCGACCAGTCTCAACACAATTCAAAAAGTGCTCAAGCTCTCTCTTCAAAGGCTCGCCCTCCTCATTAATAGGAAC
>CAZJPQ010000033.1:0-39673 GCA_964548115.1 uncultured Planctomycetaceae bacterium | reverse complement strand
GTTGCAAAATAGCATAATTATTTCGAAGAAAAGCTTCTGCCTAAAAAGTGACTTTTATCACTTTTTGCCTCAGGAAGAAGTTAAGCTTGATTTAGTGACTTTTGTCACATTAAAGGGTAAGGGTCGAATCGTCTCGAAGTGAAGGCGCTCTAAAAAGTAAAAAGAGAGTACTCCCGAACCTCGAATCAAGACGATCCCATAAGAAAAGGAACTTTGTCATTTCTGCGCAGCTCAAGCGTGCCTAGAATAAAAAAACCTCTTTGTTTGTAGTGGTCCTTTCTTTCACCCTTTCTTGAACTTTTTCATTCCAAAGCGCTTCTCCTTTTTTGGGGTGTGATAAAAGTCACTTTAAGGGAATTATCCAATGGATTCCCCCTAGCTTTAGAGGGGTTTTTCCACGCTCAACTCAAAGAGTGACATAAGTCACACTTCAAAGCCCTGGCTTGGGACAAAGCTTCTTGATCTTAGCCATTATGCGATCGCTGCTTTCTGGGATAACCAGCAGGTTTTCGGCGCCGCGGCTTTTGAGCTTTTTATGATGGTCCTTGTCCGGGTTATCTGTGACCACCAGCACTTTGACCTTGTGATCAGAGATTTGGATAACCCTGTGGGCTTGGTCCAAGCGATCCTCATGACAAATCACAAGGTCAAGAGGCAGAACTTCAAGCATCGCTTCCAGGCGTTCTGGGCTCGCCGTTAGCAGAATCTGGCATTCGTTGAGATCAAAGGCCTTGAGGAAAGGGTCTTTAAAAAGTTCATAGCCATAAAGGGTGAAAAGGTAGCGCTTCGGCATCGCTAGGCCTCCTTAAAAAAGGTTTGACGGAAAAGCGAAGCTGAGTGCTGCCAAAAGCCTCAAATAAAGAAGCCCAAAAACGAAAGGGTGCACCAGGCATCGCTCCAGCTTGAGGCCGACCAAAGCCCTTAGAAGAAACGAACAATCCTGACACACCCAAGGTGGGTGGTCATTGTTCGCAGTCTTCTAAATCAGTGCACAAGCACTTGTTTTGGTCGTCTCAAGCTGACCGCGTATACAATTGTCGCCGAGCACCGTTGCCCGACTTGAGAACGATCTTAAACAAAGAAGCTAGACACTTCTAAATGATTCTTTGGGGGAGTATAAGATTTTATAGCTCTGGGAGGCCCTCAGCTAAAGTGATAAAAGTCACATTGGGAGTGAGGTATTATTTGTACGACGGCTTTTCCGTTTCAGAACAGTCTCCCAGACTGTTCTTCTCACTCCAAAGTCTCCACTCCAGCTCGATTCACTGGATCGAGCTTCTCGCTCCGAAGTCTTCGTTTTAGCGCGATTTTGGGGTAAAAAGCTTTTCCACTTCAGGAAGTGCCCCCAGCACTTCCTTCTCGTTTCAAAGTCTTCTCACTCCAAAGTCCCAGCATTCTGCTCCCGCTCCAAAGTCCCACTCCGAAGTGCCTTCCCTGCGCAAGACTTGGGCAAAAGTAGTTCGAAAGGTTTCATAATAATGGAATATGATAACGCGTGGTGTTTTAGACATCGCTGGCCTCCTTAAAAAGGTTTGGCGGTAAAGCGAAGCCGAGTGTGCTGTCAAAAGCCTCAAATAAAGAAGCCCAAAACGAAAGGATGCACCAGGCATCGCTCTCTGTTCAGGCCAACCACGGCCTTCTGTAGAAACGAACATCCCAATGCACCCAAAAAGTGCAGGGTTATTCGCAGTCTACAGATCAAGTGCAAAAACACTTGAGGTGGTTGTTTGAACAGAGCCGCGTATACAATTGTCGTCGAGCAACTCTTGCCCGACTTAAGAGCGATCTTAAACCAAAGGTCTTAATCGTTCTAAATGATTCTTTAGGGAGTATAAGATTTTATAGTTTTCATCACACTTTGAAGCAAGAGCGCTTCCTGAAGTGGAAAGCTCTAAAAAGAGTGAGCGCGGAGTGCTGAGACTTTGAAGTGGGAGAAGCGGATTATCAAACGAAGAAGCCAGTGAATCGAGCTGAAGCGGAAAAGCTTGAATTTCCACGAAGCAGAAACGCCTCTTGTTTTATACCGCTCTTTTTAAAGTATCTGGAGTCGCTATTTTGATAATAGTTTTTGCAATAACAAAAAGTGCTGAGTTAACCCTTGTATAAAATTGCTTATCTTGGCAAAAACCTATCTTAGCAGAAAATTGATGTCCTCAAGCCTCATTCAAGAAACCGAAGCTCTTTTTATCCCTATCAGATATGAACTTCGCGCATCTGGCTCTGGCCCAAATCCTGCTCTTCTAAAAGATCCGAGTCTGCTTCCCGAGAAGATTCCTGAGCCAAATTATTCGAAGTAAAATCACGCCCAAGTGCAGGACACAGCGAATCAAGAGCCTTTGTAAGTTCCTGAAAGGCTTTAAACGTTAAAGACTGCTGCCCGTCACTTAAGGCTTCTTCAGGATCAGCGTGGACTTCCACCAACAAAGCATCTGCACCTGCAGCAACACCAGCAAGCGCCATTGATTTTACAAAATCAGCTCGCCCTGTCCCATGGCTTGGGTCTACCATAATCGGCAAATGACTGTATTTTTTGACCATGGGAACAATGCTTAAATCAAGGGTGTTTCGAGTGTGTTCGGTAAAGGTTCGAATACCTCGTTCGCAAAGCACAAGCTTTTGGTTTCCGCCCATCAATACATAATCCGCTGCGGTTAAAAATTCTTCAAAAGTAGCGGACATTCCGCGCTTCAGCAGCACTGGCTTTGAGCATTTTCCTGCCCGACGGAGCAAAGGAAAATTCTGCATACTACGAGAGCCAATCTGGATCATGTCCACATGATCTTCCAAAAACTCCAGCTGCTCAATATCCAAAGCTTCACTGACAATCAAAAGTCCTGTTTCCTTACGAATACGCTGAAGAATAGGCAAGCCAGCTTTGCCAAGCCCTTGAAAAGAAAAAGCTGAGGTACGTGGCTTGAAAAGCCCTCCTCGCATCATACGGACACCAGAAGCACGGAGCATATGAGCAATTTGAAGTGCTTGTTCTTCACTTTCAATGGAACAAGGTCCAGCGATCAAAAGGAGTTTATTCCCCCCAATCTCAAGATCCTTACCAAGCTTGATGCGACTGGGTACAGAACGCGCCTCACGGGCAGAAAAAAGATAAGAACCTTGAGTTGCTACAATCTTCTCAATGCCTTTCTGAGCCGGCCCAAAGCTTTCTTTTAATAATGGAGCAGCCAGAGCATCAGCTCCAGAAACTCCGATAATATAGGCTTCTGGGGTTTGAACTTCCTTGAAAGAGAGCTTCTTGTCCTGAAGCACAGAACGAACCTCAGCCAGCAATGCCTGGTCTTGAATTTTCTGCTGGTTCATAAAAATCAGCATAACGAAAAATTTCTCCTTCACTCCTTCGAAACTACCCCTCAACCTTATGTTGACTACTTCTTAACTTTACACTTGTGGACAACCTCAGAGGCTCTTTATTTCTCTCCTCTTAGTGCTATTCTACATATCTTATATCCATAAGAAAAAGTGAAATACAACCAAGATAATAGACTTTTCCTGTCCACTTTAAACCACCAAGAATCATTAATGCAATGGATTTTAGAATTTCTTCACTTTTAAGCCCATCCACTTTCAATTGAAAGTATTGCAGTTTTGAACTAAAGTGAGCACTTAAAAATTGTTTCCCTCGACTCCTTTCAAAACGTAAAAAACCTATGGAAAAACTCTTCACTTCCCTGAATTACCTTTGGAAAAGCTCCATGCTCCTTGGTTTCTTTTTTCTTTTCTTGCCCCTCTCGACTCCCTTTGCTGAAACTCTGGAGCTCCAGGATGGCTCTTTACTCCAAGCTGAAATTATAGAAAGTCAGGAAGACTATTTACTCCTTAAAACCCAGGGCAAAGCTGGAAGTGGACTTTTAAAACTACCCCGTTCTCTCCTTCGCACAAAACGCTCGTTTGTTTTAAAAGACTCTCTCAAAACCCAGGACAAGGCTGGTTTTCTAGCTCTAGCTGAAGAATTCCTCGACCGAGAGCAAATTGATCATGCACTTGAAATCCTTGATCATTTGCACCAAAAAATGGAATTGAATCAGGAAGAAACTTTGTTGTTCATCCGCTGCCTGCGCCAAAAAGGCCGGATTCAAACAGCTCTTTACCTGAGTGAACACCTGATTAAAAAAGCTCAAGAGCCAGAGCTTTCTCTTTTACTCACAAGCGCTGAGTTAGCAACACTTCAAAACGAAAGCAAAATAAGAACCACTGCTTTTCGTCGTCTTCAACGCAGTAGCTTTTTTAACTCCGAGCTCGAACTTTACCTGGAAGCTCTCAAGAATCAAACACAAGGAAAAGGTAAAGTTGTTTTCAAAAATCCAAGCCACAACCTGATCGGCTTTGATTTTAACACAGGTACGTTTTTCTTTAAGGGAATCCTCGCTCCCAAAAAGCTCTTGACCTCTCAGAAACACAAAGCACAACTCAAGAGTTTATGGTCTGAAAACACCCCTGACCTGATCCATGATGTTCGTCTTCAGCTTGAATATGATCGGGAAAAATATCATGAACTTTTCCTCAGAGAAGGCCAGGAAAAGGCTTCCGAGCGCAGCATCACAAGAGTACAGACAACACTCTATGTTCAAAAAAACCATTGGTTGAATCTTTACGATTGGAAAAAACAAGCAACGCTGCTTGCTTCTTTCTTTTCATTGCGTAAAACCTTTCCTGAAGCAAAACAAGCAAGCAGAGTCGTTCTGCTTGCTGAAAATAATAAGCAGAGTCCTATTCAAGCTGAAATTCAATCCACCTCTGGACAGGGCTTCGACCTTAAACTTCTCACTCCTCCATATCGCGATCCAGCACGAACTCAAGAGCTTCTTGAAAAGCAGGAAAAGAAAAAATCATCAAAGAAAAAATAAAGAAAGAAAGTCATGGCAAAAGAATCTGAAAACACTTCTCGACTTCGCATCGGGATTGTAACCGTATCAGACCGAGCAAGTCGCGGAGAATACGAAGATAAAGGTGGTCCTGCTATCCAGAGCTATTTCTCAGAAGTTTTAAGTTCGGATTGGCAAGCCTGCAAGCGGCTTGTGCCTGACGAACAGAACCTGATAGAAGCAGCGCTTATTGAGCTTTGTGATCAGGAAGGTTGCTCTCTTGTTGTGACAACCGGCGGCACAGGTCCTGCAAAACGTGACCTTACTCCTGAAGCAACCATGGCGGTTTGCGATAAGCCGATGCCTGGCTTTGGGGAGTTAATGCGCAAGGTCTCCCTTGAAATCGTACCCACAGCGATTTTGTCCCGCCAAGAAGCTGGAATTCGCAACCAATCACTGATCATCAACTTACCAGGTAAGCCAAGCGCAATTAAAGACTGTCTTGATGCTGTCATGCCTGCCGTCCCATATTGTATTGATCTGCTTGAAGGCCCCTATATCACGACCAACGAAGACTTCATCAAAGCTTTTCGTCCAAAGCATGCTGTGAAGCAGCAAGATTAAAGCTCAACTCTTTTGGGATAGACTTTCGTATCTAAATTTTATGTATAAAAAATGGTGAACAATCAAAAAAGCGCAAAGCCAAAAGCAACTGCACCTCAAGATTATAAAACTTCCTCTTCTGGTTTTGCTTTCATCTCTCCTTCTCAAGCTGCAGCCCTTAATGTTGTGAGGCTTTGGGGTGATGATGTACCGCTGCTTTTTGAAGGGCGCTTACCTGACTATGGAGAAGCCCAACGTCTTTTAACCATGAGAAACGTTGATCAAGGGCTTATACACCGAAGTGCTGATGGCTCCTGGCTTTTCACTCCTCACGGCGGTTTTGGGGTCCAGGCTGCTTTGCGAGAAAGCGCAAAAGCTCAAGGCTTGATCGAAAACAAAACCCCAGCCTATGATCCTGATTTTGCTAGCGGGCTTAACGCTTATCAACGGGCTGCCCTTGAACTTCTTCCGATCCTTCCGACAAAGGCAAGCATGAAACGCGTCCTCGAAGCACTCCAAAAAGCCGATCAAAAACATTTTGAGCATCACCAACACAACTTTTCTCCCGAAGATTTTGTACAAAGCTGGCAAGCGATCAAGGCTTGGCTTCGCTTACCGCAAGTTGCCTTGATAGGACCTGCAAATGCTGGGAAATCAACACTTTTCAACCTGCTGGCTGACAATAACCAGGCGTTTGTTGACGACCAGGCTGGCACCACCCGCGATGCTATCAAAGGAATGTGGAAGCTTTCTCAAAACACCTTTACCGAAATTCTTGACACCCCAGGTTTTCACCAGCAGGCTTTTACTCAAAAGAGCAGTGAAGCATCAGCCATTACTCTCGGCATGCAATGGGCTGAAAAAGCTGATCTTCGTTTATACCTACAACCTGTAGATCAACCTGAGTTGCTTTCAGAAAATCTACCTCAAAAAGCAAACCACATTCTCTTTCGATCAACAAATACGTTAAAAATTGCAACAAAACTGGACTTATTAGAAAACCCACTTTCGTTACCCGAATGGGCTGAACTCGGGATTTCTGCTGAAGAAAAGCGAGGGCTGAAAGAACTCAGCGCAAGAGTACAGGCACTCCTCTTCCCACAACTTCCGGAAATGGACCTTATCCCCCTGAACCAAACAATGGTTGATCAAGCTTATGATAAAGACTTTCTTCATAACTGGCTGTAAAGCCAAACCACCAGATACAGAACCCATATAAAAAAGAAGAGAAGCTTTAAAGCTTCTCTTCTTTGTCTTCCAGCTTTGTGTTCCAGATGAACTCTTTATCTCGAGCTCCTTTACTTTGGCATTGGTGGAGGTACGGGACTCTTCGGAGTCGAGCCCTCTCCAGGACGGGTAAACTCTCGACTAACATCTTCTGGCTGTTCAACGGGCACAACAACTTTCTCAGGGTTACCATCCCCCACCCTTTGGTAATCATCCACTGCAATAAAGCTTGTTCCCTCACTGACCAACTGAAAACGCAAAGCTGTTTCAATAATTTCTTCACTGAAATGCTTGTACTCTTGGCCGCTTGTGCCTAAGCGCTGGTCCATAAGCTCAGCAATTTTCTGTCTTGCCCACAGCGCTTCAAGCCCTTGGTGATCTGAAGTACCAGGAGCGCTTAACGTAACCGGAAGCTCGTACTCTATAGGTAACCCTCCTCGACGAGCCCTTATTTTCACCTTACCAGAAAGGGGAGCTCCGGCTTGATAACGAGCAATCACACTGATGGGATGACCCGCAAAAAGATCACGAGGTTGAGCTGGATACTGATCAGAAACAGGCAGCTCTCCCCAATCTATTCTAATATCCGTTAGAATAGGAGCATCAATATGACTGAAGAATTCATTCACCGCCTTATCCGTATTGCCATACTCACGAGGCAAGACAGTACTGGTATGTCCACGCCCATGCTTTCCAATGCCTTCAAGCAAATAGCGATTCACTGAAGAACCAATACCATAAGCAAAGAAACGAAACCCATCCGCATGTTTTTTTACTTCTGCTAGAATTTCAGATTCACTCCCAATGTAGCCATCAGTTAAGAAAGCCACCATCCGAAGTCGGTTTAATGTTCCCTCACTCTTAAAAAGACGCCTGAGTCCAGCAAGCATTTCTGTACCTCCACCTGCTTCAAGGGCATTGAGATAGGCCTTTGCTTCAGCAACGTTTTCAGGAGTATTCGAGCGTGGAAGCTCCCAAAGTTGACCATTCCCACCAGCAAAGAAGAAAATATTGAAAGCATCCTGAGGGCGAAGTTGATCAAGAGCTTTAAATACAATCTGCTTGCAAAGCTCAATAGGAGTTCCTGACATGGAACCTGAAGTATCAATGAGGAATGTAATTTCTCGTGGCGAAATATCAACGAGATCAGGTTCTAAAGGCGGAGCAAACATCATTGAAACAAAACCATCAGACTCGCCTTCTGCATGCTCACCGGCATAACTCACAATCCCAGTTTGAAGCTTTGCCCCCAAAAGACTATAGCGTAAAACAAAATCACGGTTCGGAATAGTCTCAGAAGCTTCAAGTTCTATCCGCATCTTACCTGAACCAAGTTCTGTCTTGCGCACTGCATGAGTTGGAATTTCTACATTCTCAAGGGGAAAACCTGCATCAAGATCAATTTTCAGACTTATATCATGACCATTGCGCATACCTTCAGGAATGACTTGAGTTGCAATACGCTCAGAATCCTCTGCATGGGCAGAGTAACGAGGCCCAACAACCATAGGAAAGTGATATTCGTAATTTCCACGCTCCTGCTTAAGACGTCCAAAGTACTGAATCTCAATCTCGACGTCCATTTTCGGCGCAATATTTGCCACTGACTGGGTAAAGATATTGGGTCTTTCTTGTTCCAGCAAAGAAGCTGTAAAGCCCATACTTCTGGCTTTTTCATAAGTTGCTTTGGCTTCTTCGCGACGCATGATCATACCAACGATCGTGCGCTCACCAATCTTCATGCGATAAGCGTTAATAGCCGCATCTTCTGGCAAAGGAAAAACATAAATCGCTTCGATAGCGTGTTCAAAAGGATTCGTATAGGCTTGTGTTACACGACTGGTAGCAATGTAACCAGCAATTGAAGTTTCCAGGCTGGTATGCTTTAAAGGAAAAAGAGTTGCCGGCCGAACTATTTCGCCCCCTTCAATCCTTGGTTTAGCCCAGAGCTCCCCCTGTTCCGCACCCAACATACGCGAAAGGGAACTGGCTAATTCCTGGTGAGTTTTTTCACGCTTTTTATTCTCGGCTTTATTCTCATTACTCCTTTCTGCCTCCTCATCACGAAGCATCTCTGGTGATGGAGAAGGGGATTCTGCATGATCGTTTTGAGAAGGCCTGGTTTTGCGCAGAAGACTGCGCCCCATAACACCACCGCGACTTCCCGCACCAGCACTTCCGCCAGAAAGCTTCAGGCTTTTCTGGACACTCTCTTCCGCCAAAAACCCGTTAAGCTCTTCCGACTCTCCCTCTATTAAAACCCCAAGAGAAGGGGAAGAATTCTGCTCCTGAACCCTATCATCAGCACTTCGGATTCCCCCTTTAAGTTGAGGGTTTCCCCCAATTTCCTGTTTGTCCGCACAGGCGAGGGATAAAAAAAACATCATCAAAAACACAGATAGCCAGACAAACGCAAGCTGTGGCTTGCTCTTCAACATTCTCATGGACTGCCCCTTTCTTCTTGAAATAGGAAATCTAGAACCCTTTTCCCAAACACTAAAATTGTTTTCCTATTCCTTAAAAACGTAATAGCTGATCTAAAGTTCCTTTATCAGCAGAAAAATCTCAAAAAAATGAAAACAAGAGAACACCTTGCCTAAGGCCTTCATGCAAGCAGGCTTCAGGATCACACGCAGCAAAACATTGAACGAGAAAGAGGCTCTTTTAAAGAATAGTCTTTATGGTTACTGAGAGAACATATTCTGGTACCACTGGAAAAGATCTTCGTAGTCTTGACGCTTCATGCCCTCTGGAGCCAACGAAAAGGCTTGATCGTTTAAAGATTCAAGAAAGGTTCCTGAAGCCTCTAACATCTGAAGGGCCTGGCGTTTTTGATCCGGATCCCATTGCCCCAACGCTCTACGACAGTTAATGGTTTGGGCATAAGCCTGAGCTGCAAGATAAGTCTGAGGATAAATCTTGCGGGCATCCTCATAGATCTCAATCGCATCCCTATATAAGCGTCGAATTTCAAAGGGCTCGGGAGTATCCCCCTGCTCCATGCGGTCCTTAAGAGTTCGAGCTCTTAAATAAACAACATCTCCTAACAAGTAGCGAGTCTGACGATCAAGGTCAGGAAAAGTGAAAACCGTACTTTCAAGCCTTTGCTCCTTTGTGTTGACTTTTCCAAGCCGGTCCTTCAAAAACTCCAGACGCGGCTGAACCCCCTGCAAAACCTCCACAACACTTGCAGAAAGAGGCTCTGGATTATAGACCGCTCTTAACCATTCAACTTCTGAAATATGAAAAAGAGCCAGGTAGTAAACATCATCCTTAAAAATTCCCGATCTTCCCTCTGATTCTTCAAGAGCCTCTTCAAAACGCTTGCCCTTATTTCGCATTAAATACTGATATAAATTCCTGTTAACAGGATCAGGCCAACGCTGAATAACATCATCAAAAGCTCGGTAAGCCGCATCAAGATGATTTAAAAGGATAGCTGAATCTTCAGATCCTTCTGTAGCCAAACGAGCAAGCTCAAGCTCGGAAAGCCCCCTATAATACTGGGCATCACGCCATAAGAGTGATTGCGAAAATCCTTCTACGGGGCGTGGGAAAATACGCCCTTTGATGATATCTTCTGAAACAAGTTGAATCCCTTCTTGCAAAATGGCAATACCCTGCTCTTCCTGACCTTGTCGAATCAGGTTTCGCCCCAGCTTAAACTTTGTATGCGCCATATTAATAAAAGCTTCCAGACTTCCCACAGGTGATAAACGATTCCCAACCTGTCCACCATCACCAGTTTGATTTAAAATGCCACGAGTACGCTGAATACACCACTCAAAGGCTGGCAAAGCTCCATCAAGCTTAATGGATACCGCACGCATTTGCTCCTGCAGAGCTTTCTGATCTTTTGAAGCTCGAGCTGCCTGCAAAGTCTTGCCTTCATAGATCCCAAGCTCAAGAAAAGCTTCTCCAATTTTATTCGCCACATAGGGAAGCTGCGCCTGCTCGCTGCGCTGATCAACAAGTCGACGCTCTTCGAAATACTTTTGATAAGCTGCTATCGCAAAAACATAGTCCTCACTTCGGAAAAAAGCATCTCCGATTTTAATCATACGATGCGTCGCCCCAGGAGAATGTGGGAAACGAGCCACCCAATCCTGCATTCGTTGACCAGCCCTGCGAAAAAAGCTGTAGGAAAGCTCGCGCATTTCTTGAGCCTTACGCTTCGCAAAAGTGTTATCACTGCGAGCCTTCTCAAGTAAAAGGTCTTGATTTATCTGAGCAAGCTCACCAAGTTGATAATTGAAATCATAAAGAGCATCTTCCAACTCAATCAACCCAGGAGCGCGTAAAGCAACAGCCTCATAATAGGCTTCATAAAAATCAGAGATCAAAGAAAGCTGGAACTCCTGATTCGTGCCACCTCTTGGCATCAGAGCCTGAAAAAGCGCTGACAAACCTGTATTTCCTTGTTGATCAATATCCTCCAGATCAATATCACGGAGCATGCGCTGAAGTTTGCTGTTCACTCGATCAAAATGAATAGCCAAAGGAATAAAGGTGTTTTGAATCAGGGCCTGATCACTCACTCTTTCTAAATCTTGAAGCAGAGGAAGGTAGTATTCCTGAATTGCCCCTGGAAAATCTCCTGGGTAATAGCGCTCAATATTGCTCGGTGGATATTTTTCTTCGGGTGAATGAGCAGCCCGGAACTCCTTAAGCTGACCAGAACGAATCCAAGTAGCAACATAAAGCTCAAGATCCTGACTTGGAGTAAGCTTTCGCAACTCCGTTAAATGAGCATCAACCTCATCTATAAGAGCAGCATCTGGACCATGGAAGTAGCGCTGCAAGGCCTCACTCTCATCAAGCCAGCGCCCCTGCTCAGCTCGAGGCAAACCATCAAAGCCATAAGGGATGTCCTCAACAAAAGCAAAAACACCATAACGCTCAAAACCATAATCGTTTTCAGGTTGAACCTGAAAAGCATTGCGCCATTTCCAGTCATAATTGTACATGATGTCATCAAGCAAGATGCTTGAAATCGCAAAACGAGCCCTGCGCCGAACACTGTCATCCTGAACACTTAAAAGCTCTCGAAAAGTTTCCAGGGCTTGATCTCGAAGATTCCGATAGAGCAACTCCTGCTCCATGAATTCATAAACATTTGGATAAGAATCCATATCGGGAAGAGGACGTGCTGGTATCTTCTGCCCCTGGCTGCGAGCCTTCATAACTCTGCGCACCCAATTTCGATCTGTTTCTGAAAACTCAAACGCTTCTAATGCTGGAACAAAAGGCCGGTTTGGACCGGTTAATTTCTCCAACTGCCCAAGAACCAACTGATATTGGAACTCAGCGTATTCGTAATAGGTTCCCAGCAACGAGCGACGAAGTGAACGAAGCTCATGACCAAGCTCAAGATAATAAAGACGCTCTTCGCGGGCAGAATCCATGGTGACAACAGAGAGCTCTTCGTAACGTCGAATTAAAGAATCGACCAAATACAAAGGCCCTCTTGCTTCAAGAGGATCAACTTCTAGACCATCTCCTGGTGGAGAGGCTTCTGTGCTTGGCTGGTACGAAAAAATCTCCTGAGCGACACTCTGGAGCAAAGAAAAATCCTCTCGAACACTCCCAAGGTTTTGAGCATACCCCTCAAAACTCTCTGGATCTTGAACAGAGGGCGCAAAAGGGTTTTGATACAACCCTTTTATTTCATCCTGATCTCCAAGATGCCGAGCAAGACGGGTTCGAAGAATCCGCAAATCTATCAGCATGACATTTCGTAAAGCCGTTACGTAATTTTGAAACTTCGAGCTTTCCTGCCCAAAGGCTTCAAGAGGCTTTTCAATCAAGCTTGCTAGTTCACCAGCACCAAGTAGCATCTTCTGAAGCTCTTCAAGGGAAAGAAATCTCTGACGAAGCTTTTGCTCATTCCCAAGATCCGCTAAGTGCTTGCGAAAAGCATTAATCGCCTCAAAAGCATCAAAGATGCGTTGATAACTGTACTCTTTTTCACTTCTTAATGCTTCAAGCTCCTCTTTTACTTCACTGCTGCGCATCTTAATCAAAGCTTTTATTCTTTCTGGATCTTCGATGTGTTCAGCGATCGTTGCACGGTAAAGCTCAGGGTCAAAATTCTCAAGCCCCTTCATTCGAGCCACCAGGGATTGCTCTTGACGTTTATACCGCTTGCCTTCTGTTTCCAGCCTTTTAAGAGCTAACGGCAATTCAGCCACAGCTTGATAAAGTTCACGGGTATAATACTCAAGACTTGCCTGATACGCTTTTCGCTCCTTTTCAAGACTGGAACGCATGCTCTCTACACTTTCGCCGGGCTTTGGAGAGTCTTGTCCTGAGGCAAGTTCTTGTGTCCGTCCAGCAAACTCCGTAAAAGCCTGAAAATGCCGCAAACGACTATCAAGCACTCTATCGAGCAGGTTCTGAAGCGTAAAAACTCCTAAGTTATAATCTTGAAAAAGAATTTGATGAAAGTGCCAGGCATATTCTGGTTTTTTGAGTTCATAGAATCGATCCGTCAGCTTCTCTACACAATCTTCAAGCTTTTGTAAAACCGCCAAACGGTTTGCCAAAAACTCACGCTGAGGAGCTGTGATTGGCTTTCCAGCGTGTAAATCGTACCACTCTCCCTTTTCCTTCGTGGATTGTTTTGATGTTGAAGCAGGGAAAAACTGGACACCAACACGCTTAAGCCTGGAACCATCTGCTTTTAATAACAGGTCTTTACCATCTTTTTTCTCTGTTTCGAGACGGAAATAATCACGAACTTCAGAAAATGACTCTTTATTGCTCAATAATTCTTCTTGAGCCAGAGCTAAAAAACGCTCGTAATCGTGTTTTTCTGGGTCAGGAAGATCAAGGTGGCTACTTTTAACAGCTTGCTCTAAAATTTTCCAAGCTTGTGTATAGCTTGCTGGACGAGGATCACCGGGCTCACCATCACCCCCTAAAGCGACCTGAAGGTAGGTTAGGCCTGCCTGAAAGCGGTTCCAACCTTCCCAATAACGGTAGGCAGCCAGGTTTTCCGGATGCAAATCTTCTTGCTCAAGCTTATTTTTAAGCTTATCAGCAAGCCGCAAATGAAGATCCCCCTGCTCTTTGTTGGGTTTATCTTTGGTCTGCTTGTTAATAGCCTCTATTGAACGCTCAATTTGGGAGCGCTCAATTTCGTGGTAGCGATCCCCCACACGCAACGCAACTGCAACGCTTAAAGCTATCCCCGCAAGGAAAGTCCAGATCCACCAATACTGCTTCACACTCTTTACCCTTTCGAAATCAGCTCACTGTTTTCAGCTTTACCCACAAAACAGGGTTCAGCCAGTGCCTAAAATCTCAATCTAACTATAAACAAAGCAGAGTCGCATTGTACTTAGAACTCCCCCAGCTCTCTAATCCTTTTTCAGACTTCTTCCTCAAAGACTTCCAATCAAATCTTGAGTTCTTCTTCAACATAATAAAAGTCTTTCGGCAAGCTTCAATATTACATTTTGTACTGCGAATTAGAGTGTTTACAAAATACCTGGAATTTTTCTAACTTCTTCATGTTCTACATCATCAAAAAAGCATCACAACCTCTTCCAAGGTCTCCTCAATCTTAAAGCACAGACTTCAAAGCTAATGATATGAGTTCTTGCTTTGCTTCTTGGTAGGCTTCTTCAAGTTGTTCAAGCAATACGGCGATCTCGCCTAAATCTTGCTGCTCGCCCAAATGCTGAACCTGAGCTGCCAGAGATTGAACTTTACAAGCACCTATACTAGCAGCAGACCCTTTAAGTTTATGGGCTTCTTTGGCTAAAACGTCAGCATCTCGTCCTTCAAAAGCTTGTCGAATACTGGCTAAGAATTCTGGCGTTGTGGTTATAAAGATCTCGATCACTTCCTTAAGAATGTCGCGTTTACTCATTGCCGAGACTTCACGAATACTCTCTATCGTTTCTCCATTAAGAACAGAATTATTCTCCATGGCGTCCTCTTCTTCGCTTTTTGCTGATTTCTATGGATTTTCACCTGCTGTAAGAATTCTTCCATAAAAAAGCAATGACCTCCCCCTGCAACCTTGTTCAAATTTACTTTTTAATAACCTTTGGGACCAAAGGCTGCCCCTTCAAAGCAAGCTCTTCTGGTGAGCGTCGTAAAAAAGGATTTTTTGAACGCCAACAGGCTATCAGCATACTTAAACCTGTCAAAACCATCAAAAGAGAAAGGAACTGACCTTGAGTTTCAATCACAGGAAGATTCTGAAGAAAACGCCCCCACCCTTCCAACGAATGACCTTGGGCAAACTGATCATCTGGCTGACGGAAGAATTCCACAGGAGTCCGCAAAAGCCCATATCCCATAAGAAAGATCCCTGCCACCATACCTTTTTTCTGAAGCCGCTTACGCAAGATCCAAACAAGAACCAAAAGGGTTAAGCCTTCTAGAAGGGCTTGATAGATCTGGCTTGGATGTCTTAACGCCACATTCTGCATCACTTCCTGCCAAGCATCAGAATCAACAGGAAGCGCAAGTTTCTCGTTTATATTTTCTGGAGCAACTCCCTTACGGGCATAGTATTGCCCCAGTGCTTGTCTGCCTTCTGGAGCCGTTGGAAAACGCATAGCCCAAGCAGGAGCCTTAGCCGCATCTCGAATAGCCGCCCCTGTTCCATCCCGGATAATGCGACCATAAAGCTCTCCGTTAATAAAATTTGCAACTCTTACGGAAAAAATTCCAAAAGGAACCCCCAAAGCACAAGCATCAAAACAATCACACCAAAGAGCTGAAAAACGCTGCCTGAACTTCTTCTTATTCTTAACTTCGACCTCCTCTTGAGGCAAAGCTTGAAGCTGCCTCCGAAGACGTGTCCAAACAAAAATTGAGCCACTGACAACAACACCGATCAACCCACCATGAAAACTGAGACCTTGAAGGCCGCCTGTAAAATTCTTGCCAAAGCCTATAATGTGAAGGGGATCTTCAAAAATGCGCCCGCTTGAAAAAAAATCTGAATAGAAAATCAAATATCCGAAACGACCACCTAAAAGTGTTCCGAAAATAGCATAAAATATCAGAGAGCCACAATCCTCCGGGTAAAGTCGGAAGTACCCTCGTCTTTGTAAAAAACGCAAAATTTGGTAACAGAAAATAAAAGCAACCAGATAACCAAAACCATACCAACGTAAACCAACTGGTCCCCAAAGCTTAACGATGAAAGGATCAAGGTTCGGGAAAACAATCTCAAGCAGCTGATTCATACTCTTTCTTTCTGATCACTCTATCCTCAATAAACTTTTCCTTATTCCCTGACAGAACTCGTTATCGAATACGAATAAAAAGCTCTTCCGGGATTTTTAAAGAACGACGAAGATCTTTCGTCTCCTGTAAAAAACGTCTGCCATCTTGAACATACCCCTTGGTTGGCTTCAATTCAGGCTGATGGGATAAAAAATAGCGGTTTATGAGTTCAACACAAAGCTCTCGGGTATACTTTGCGATCATACTTGCCAGCGCGACTGAAAAAGACAAGCTTTCGCCCCTGACAAGAAAAAGAATCGTAAGTTCCTGTTGCTCCTTAGCTGCGTTTCGTATCACTCTGTAAGCCGATCGCTCTTGTCTCTCCTCTAAAACATCAATTCTTTGAGCTTTAAGATGAACCTGCAAAGCAGATTTATAGTGTATCCTGCCCCCAAGTCGATCGCAAATCATGATAATTTTGGAAGAACGTTTCGAATATTTTCTCCAGGCATACTCCACAACTTGAGCAATCGCAGAAAAGTGGGCATCCGCTTTGTTTTTATGGACTCGTATCAAACGGTTAAACTCTCCTACAAGCACAGGAAGAATGCCAAGTTCTTCTACAGCTACTGGCTTTTCTTCAAACTCTTGAATCGCCTTGACTCCACGAATCTGTATTTTCTCTTTTAAGCCTTGCAAAGGCAGGCCCATCGCTTCTTCACCCGAAAGGGCTCTCTGGTACCAGGGGTAAGCTGCAAGCACCTCTTCTTGAACGAATGAAAGAGCTTTCCAATACCCAGAAAAATTATCAAATCCAAATGATTGCCCAAGCTCTTTGGAGCCTTTTCTCCTCTCTCCACAAGCGAACACAAGAGGAAGAAGGTTTTCTTCAAGCCTTGCCATCCCGCGTTTTGAAGTGTGCAGCTTTTTTGAATCGCAAACAACAATTTTGTGAGCAACCTGCTTTGGATCATCACTCAAAAGCGGATCTAAACTACGCCAGATGTTATAATCCATAATGGTTTGAAGAATCTGGTTTTCGCGGTTAGAAGTTTGGCTTGAAATACCAGACTTCGAAGGTTTATGTCCAAAATCAGAAATACGACAAACAGAATATCCAACCACAAGGGGTCCTAACAAGGGGCCAAGCCCCGCTTCATCAACACCAATGACATAGGTATCTTGTAAGTCCATAAACAAAAAGTATTTCTTCAAATCGAAAGGGGGTTGCTATTCAAAAGATAAGTATTCAAAAACACCATAAAAGGATAAACCTTAAAGGATAAACCTTTTTCGATATTCTTAAAAAGCTCACTTTTTCTTGATATTTCTGGTATTTGCAAGCTTAAAAGGTTATGGAGCTCGTTTATTTAAAGATGGACCAAAATACACGGCTTATTTTTTCCACGATGCAATATCATCACCCTGGCCATAATCGTTAATGCCATCTTCTCCAAAACTCCAAAACACATAACCCTGGGCAGCCATAAGCCCGGTCTCCTGGTCAAGCAGTTTTTCTTTAAGCATGGATAAGTCAATCTCTTCCGTACTGCCATCACTCTTTTGAATGAGCAAAAGAAGCCCCTGCTGACCAGGATCTTCAAGATCTTTAAGGTTCACATAAATTAGAGGGTTTTCCCAATAATCGTGTAATTCAAAAAGCTTGAGCTCTCCTTCGACTCCGGCAATATTGAAACCAATCTCATCGCTATCAGTGTTACTCTGGTACTGAACAAGGAGCTCGTTCTTGATAAAGGGCCCTCCCTCTCGACGCGAACGCAAAGCCATTACAAGCGCTTCTATCCCCTGGTTTGTATCGTTGGGATCATATTCTGGTGGTTGAACACCAAGGTAAAAAGAAAGATCTTGAATGGTTGTTGGCGGATAAAACCGAAATTGCGTTTCAAAACGATCGACGCCACTTTGTAAGCTTTTTATGAGAGTCTCGGTTTCTGATTCTCCTGCTCGACTAAAAGCTCCACTGACAGCAACTCCTATCACACCAGCGAGCACAGCAATGATAGCGATGACTACCATCAGCTCTACCAGGGTGAACGCTTTTTGTTTTGCTCTTAACATAATTTCCAAAAGATCTTTTCCAGACTTGCCTGTTTTTTATAATCTGTTTACAGCATAAAGAATCTGAACTTCCTCTTGCTTGGCTTACAAAACCTATTCTTTCCGGTGAGCAAGGTTGCCATCAAGAATCCATTCAGATGCTTCAACTTCAAGCTTTCCTTTTGTGCCTTTTCGCCCATAAACAAAAAACCCGATTCTTAAGGCAGCATCTTCCGCATCCTCAATAAAATCAGGATTATCAAGGCCATCTTGAACCTCTCCCACTAAAGAAATATCAAGACGCAGCTCATAACCGTTCACAACAAGAAAGTACTCAACCTGCGAACCATTTTGGACGGGGACACGACGCAAAAGCTCAAGTTCCACGGGTTGCTCAGGGTTCAACTTCTCTCCACCATAAAATCTTGGTGAGACAACAATTGAACGGCCTCCAGGTAAAAGGCTGGAAGCCTCTCCTTTTTGCTCATCACTATAGCGAAGAATATCCCAGAAAAGTTCATTTGAAGAATTAAAGCCAACAATAATCGACCAGGCAAGTTCAGTATCCTTAGCGCTATCACCCAATTCAACACGAGTAAAATGAATACCACGAGAAAACGCAACCTTACCCAACGAAGCAAATCGAGCTTTAAAACGAGCCAAAGTAGAAAATGACTCTTGACGTGAAACTCGCGAAAGGAACCCTTCTTCCTGTAAAGCGTCAATTTCAACCACCATTTTTCCAGCCTCGACTTTAATGCCACGCCGAAAAGCCTCATCAACCTCGTGAAAGATATTCCACTTATTCCCAAGGCTCAGGCTGCCTTGAATATTTCGATTTTCAAAATCATCTTTCTGAAGCCGTTGACGTTGATAACCTTTGATCTGCTCCAAAGCAGATTGAGCCCAGATCCAATCTTCTGAATTCTTAAAATCTGATAACGCTTGAAGATCAGGATGATGTTCAGGATCTTGGGCCAAAACAAGAAAACGCTCTAAAGCATCTTGAGCTTCTTGAATATAAGCCTCAACTCCTCGACGTTTTCCAAGCTCATAGCTTGCATAAGCAAAAATAGTAAACGCTTCTAATGGAAGCAAAACAACCTCTTCACCCGAAGGAACGAATGAAGCTTGAGAATGTGTTGTCCCTTCTTCAAATCTTAAAATTTCCTGAGCCGAAATTTCCCGTGCTTTTTCCAGGTAGTTAAGAGAGAGGGAAGGATCCTGCTCCTTTGACAACTCGCCAAGTTGTGTATAAAGACCAGCCAAAGCAACTTGCACAACTGGCTGTTGGGGGGTTATTTCCAGACTTGTAGCATAATAAGCTGCACCCTGCCTAAGGCTTTGATTCAAGGCATTTTGGGCCTGAGCAGCCCCCAGCGGATCACCCAGCTCAAGCCGTGCTAGAAAATCCATACGGTGTTCCTGCGCATGACTAAGCTCTATTTCCCCCAGACAATTCATGGCTGGGTAAAAATGAGGCTCAGAGCGTAAAGAGCGTTTTAAATAATTTTCGGCTAAATCAAAATTGCCAGCACGCTGCTCAAAAGATCCAAGCTCATAATTTAAGCGAGCTTCTTCTGGAAAAGCAGCTAACCCCTCCAGGTAAGTCTGACGAGCAAGTCGGAACCAATCCTTCTTGCGTTCAAAATCATTCTGCTCTTCGGACGCAAGCAGTTGATAAACTTCTGCACGGACAAGAAAAGGTTCGACTGCCAGCGGATCAAGTATTTGTGCATATTCCAGAGCTTTTAAAATTTCTGTCTGCGCTCGCCCAGCAAGCTTTCCAGTTGTAAAGAGCTGCGCCTGAGCCCAGAGGCTGAGAGCTTGGGAGCCAAAAGGAGAGTACTCTGGAGCACTCCAGCTCTTCCTGTCAGCTTTTGCTTGATTTAAAAAAGGAAGAAGCAAAGAGTCCTCTTCTATGATGCGCAACACTTCTTGTCCATCTCCCGGCTCATTTCGATACAAAAGCATAGCTGCCAGTAAAAGGGTTTTTTCTGCTTGAAAACTTGCCGGCAAACTTTGATCAAGATGCTCCAAAACCTTAAAGGCTGATTGTAAACGATGTTTTCGAATTTGGGCTCGCGCCTGCAAAAGCAGTGCTTTTCCCTTGACCTCTTCAGGACTTTCGAAATAAAGAAGCGCGGGAATACTTTCTTCTCCCTCCTGATCAATTTGAACGACCAATTGATTTGCACTTTGAAGGGCATGATCATAACGCTTGAGGGCATGATAGCACTCTATAAGCAAAAGCTGAGCATCAGCATAACGACGAGCGCTATCGAGATGAGGGATAGCTTCTCGGTATAGGCTTAAACGCTCAACCATGATACGACCAGCTTTCAAATGGAACTGAATACTTTCGCTTTCTTCAACTTCATTCGCAATGGCATCAAGATAAACAGAGAGTTCAGCATCAACATTATCTCGCTCAGCGTGATATTTTGCTAACTCCCAGTAAATGCTTGGATCTTGAGGACGTTCGTTGCGGATAAAAACAAACTGCTCCTGATAAAATTGAGCATATGCAACTTGCTCCTCTGGAGAAAACCCCTCATCAGAGGCGAAAGGATTTTTTATTTCAGCCTGAAAGAATTGATCAAACTCTTTCACTCTTTGAAGTCGCTCTTCAACCGGTGCTTTCAAGACCCAAGCCTGCCAGATATTTTCCCAGGTTTGCGGAAGACGAAGAATGGTTATCTGACTGAGAGGAAGCCTTTCATATTTTGGCCCGCCTTCTGATAATCGCTGCCCAACAAGAGCGTAATCAAGAAAAGCCCTTGAGCTTAATTCTGGAGCACTATACTTTCGAAATGCCTGATACCAAGCTTCGGTATTATAGCGCTTAATTGCCCCGCGCCCTTTCCAGCGAAAATGTTTCGCATCAAAAATTTCCTGATTGCCATCAGGAACGTAGACCGGACTTTCTTCCAGGGAAATCCCCACGGGCTTAATCAGTGAAGGCTTATGCTTGCCCTCAAAAAGCACCACCATGAAATGCCCTGGGCGATTTGGGTCAACTTCAGGATGTGTTCCTAAAAAATCTTCCAACGGCTGACTCAAGGAAGAAGGTGATGATTCTTCAGGCATATCTTCGGGAAGATTTTCCTGAAAATGAGTGCCATCAAACCTTTCTTGCGCCAGGCTTCCCTGAAGCAGGAATAACGAGATTCCAACACAAGCAAGGAATACCCGAGCTTGAACCTTTTGACTGAAGAGAAACCCTCTCTGGACAAATAGCAGCTTGCCCAGAGCACCCTTTATTAATTGACTTATTGTTTTGCTTCTCATGGTTTCGTCTCACAAAAAATTACTGAACTTCCTACCTCACTCAAACTATTCTTTCTCAAGGTCTTCCCAATCTTCGCTTTCATCACGGGGTGGGGCAAGATACACACGGCGCTCCTTACGTTTTCGAAAACGAGTTTGAAGATCAACCTGAGGCCTTTCTCCCAAAGCTACACGGAAATCAAGCAGCGATGGAATCTGAGGGAAATAAAGGTTCGGTGGATCGACTCGAAAGCTTTCCTCACCTTTTCGAATAAACAACAAGCGACCATCTTCCTGAATGTGATACGAAGACCAGTCTCTTAACTTCTCTCGGACTCTCTGGTCATTTTGCGATTCAAGCTTTTTTGATAACTCTTGTTGCGAGCGTGCCAGGATTTCTCGTACCTTGTACGTTTCAAGGCCTCCTCGCTCAGACTCAATAAGGCGCTGTTCAAGCTCCTCATAACTTGGTACTCTGCGCTGAACCATCAAAACAATGAGCCCAACAGCAAACAATGCTGAAAGCACAAAATAAATCTGCTCTTTTGGCGGAAGCTTCTCTTTTATTGTTTCAAAACGAGCCATTGGTTCTCTCACCTCTGTGATCAATGATTATTTTTGCTTCATGCACACTCAATTACCGCCTACCGCGCCTTCGAGCAGGCCTTGTATTTTGATTTTCTTGAAAAGCACCTGAAGGTTGCAAACCATTGTCCTTTTTCTGATGCCCAGACCCCTCTTTTGCAAGCTTCATTTGAAAACGCTTGAAAGCACTTTCTAAAGATGCTAACGGCAGCTGTGCTTGAGGCGCAATCGTATATGCCACAAGTTCTATTTTGAGAATATGATGAGTATTTGCAGAGTTTTTCCAACCTTCTTTTGAAAGACTATAGCGCTCTATTCCAAAAGCTGTTTTATAATCATTTGAGGACTGAGTTGCTTGTAAATCTCTAAGCATTTTAAGAAGCTGGAACTGCTCCCCTTCGACTTCAAGAGACATCCCAAGCGTTTGAAGCATAGGCAAACTCGGCTCTTGATTTTGAAAGCGTGAAGTACCCGTTCTTACCGAAGACAAGCGCTGCTCAAGGGAAAAACTCGGATTTTGTCGCATAAACTGGAACTCACGCACTCGATAAACCTGATTGTCATAAGCACATTTTGCAACCCTTCGCAATAAATCAAGGCGAATCAGCTTTTGACGAAGCTTGCTGCTATCTGTCCCCTGGATATCCGTTAAATCATAACCGAGCTCATGAAACGACGGCTTCCAAAAACGAGAGTACTCCAACCATTGTGTAAGCTCTTCCAGCCGAGCAAGGTAAAAAGCACTCTGCTCAGAAATACTTTCCCCTGCTCCTTCAAGACTATAATCAATGTGAAGCTGAAAATTTAAATCTTCAGCAAGTTGAGAAGTCATCTTTTGAAGAGTATGAAGGCGCTCTTGTTCTTTTACCAGAAAGACATTAGCAGGAACCTTATGCTTCTTTACATCTTGAAGTACATTTTGAATATAACCTTGGGTTGCTGACTCTGCTCTTTGAAAATCGCCATCTCTTTGCTCGGCAAGCTTTTCAGTCTCTAAGAGCGTAAATATCAGAAGCCCCAGGCTGATAAATGCGATCAGCAGAAACCGCCAATGAGATCGAAGAAAAAGCATCATTACTCTTCCCCTTCCCTAAACAGAAGCTCTTCAGAGCTCTTCAGATAAACCTCAACCCCAGCATGAGAGCCACTACCATCAGCTGCCACCTGGAGCAATGCAGGAATAATTTCTGCAACCTGCTGCTGCTTACGTAAAACTTCTTGAACTTTCGCATAAACAACCTGTGCTTTTTCTGCTCCGTTTTCGATAAAAATTTCAAGCAGAACTCCACGCGTCGTTTCTCCCGTTGATTGCTTCATAAAGTCCTGCAGGGAGTAATTCCGGAGAATAACTTGTGATGGAAGCTCCTCTCCCAGCTCGGCTAAAAGCTTTGTTGCAAGCAAGCCTGGTCGCTGAATTTCGCTCAGCTCAATCAAACGCTCTTCTTCACTCAGCAACTTGCGGTAAAGCTCTGGCATCCGGGCAAAGACTTCTTCAACGTTTACGGTACTGTTGTTCAGGTATTTTTGATTCATATCAAGCTGTCGGTGAAAAGCATTATAGGCTTCTGCCTGTTGTACCTGGCGAAGCTTCACTTCCTGGGCCTGCCAGCTTGAACGATATGAAGCATAAATGCTATACGCAAAAGCAAAAACAAGCACAAGCACTCCAGCATAAAGCCAAAGCGAACGCTCGAAGAAATTTTTACGCACTAAACTACTTGGAGAAACAAAAGCAAGCCCCTTGGAAGACTCCTTGTCAGCCCCCCACTTTGCAAGCCCAAGAGCAAGACTTAAAGAAGGCAGGTAGCTTTGAAGAAGTGATAAATTTTCTTCTTCAATACCGCTCGTATCAACTCCTGCTAAAGGATTAAGAAACGTGATGCTTTTCTGAAAACGATTGCCCAAGAATTTTCCAAGCCCCTGAATGCCTGCGCCTGCTCCAGTTAAAACGATTTTATCAACATTAAAATTTGGCAGCCCAAGCCGTGAACGTACAAAGGGGAAAACTCCATTCAAACGCATATAAAGCTGAGCAGCGCTATCTTGAGCGGCACTCACAACTCGTTCACCAGAGACGTTTTCTTCTGCAACACCAGGTTCAATGTTGACCTGACTCAAGAGCATTTCTCGAGCCTGTTCTTGATTAACCCCAAGCTGCTGTCCAATGTTGCGGACAAAATCACGAATTCCGAATTGCAGTGTGCGACAAAAAAAGAGATCCCCAGATTCTACAAAGACAACGTCTGTTTCTTCATAGTCAAGGTTAATGACCATTTGACTCCCAGAATCTTCCAAATCACCTGAAAGTAAGAAGCATTCATAAAGAGCAATTGGACGAGGCAAAAAAGCTTGAAGCTCCAGGCCAGACTTACGCAAAAGCATTGTGGCATGTTCTACAAAGCTTTCACGCGTCACCCCTATAGCAATCATACTCTGATGATTCGGAGGGTAAAGTCGCTGATAACTAGAGAGCATTGGCTCTTCGGTATTGGAAAGCTCATCGACCTCTAAACGAACCAACGATCGAATTGCAGAAGGGTTATCCGCCCCAATTTCAGTATAGTGTAAAAGCAAATGCTTACTTGGAAGAGAAAAAACAGTCGCTCGTTTGCGAATTGAGGATGGCAGTCTTTTGAAATTTTGAGCAAGATCAGTTCCCAAGAAATCATCAAGTGGCAGGGTTAAGTCCTGTTGAAATCCAGGCAAAATAGCGGTTTTCCCAAGACGATAGAAACTGTCTTTTCGCTGAAGCTCTAAAAGAATAGTATGAACCGGTGTTACTTCAATGCCTATTCCTTTCATAACCGTCTTCCTTCGTTACACGCTCTGAAGCGTAACCCACACTTACTTTTATCTTTAAAACCCGTGAACCTTTATCCTGCTATTTTTTTGAGCTGGTTCGTTTCTTATTTTCTCTAACGTAAATTCCTCTGTATGGCTTCAACTTCTTCCCGAAGTTCAGCTTCCTTTTGTTCCCAGACCTCTGAGGAGACAACAAAAACCTCTAAGTTTCTGACCTGCACAAAAAATGCTTCTGAATGAAATGCAGCAAGCAAAAATTGACTGAGATCAAGAATTCGAACACGGCGCTCTTCAGCGATACGATCAAGTCCCTCTTCATTCAACCTTTGCTCTTCACGAACCATCTCACGAAGAATTTCGACCAAATGCCCTTTGGCCAGCGTTGCATTATAGCCGTAAGAATACTCTTTGATAAGGCTTCGCAGCTGCAAATGGGCTTGGGTGTTTTCCGAACGGCCAAAATGCTCAAGGGCTGATGCGAGCAAAAGGGTTGATTTTTCCTGATCGCTTTGGACCTGCAATTGAAAGGTTTGATCTGAGGATTGCTCGAGGATTTTCGCGTAAGCATCAAGGTTCTCCTCTAATAAAAGAGAAAGCTCAAGAACTGAACGATAAAGCTTTGTTAACTCAGAAGGCAGGCGTTTGGAAAAAGCGATATCTTCTAAGCTTGTACGCCATACTGAAAAATCTTCCCTGAGCCCCCTGAGCTCTTCAACAATTTTTTCAGTTTCTTTGATAGCCCCAAGATAAAGACTTGCGTCAAGAGTCATACTGCTTCGCGCTCGAATAATTTCGGCAAGTTCGTTTCTTCGAATACGATAAAAACTCTTCACACTCGAAATTGCAGCCTGGGCTATACTTCGAGCTTCACTGTCAAAAGGAAAGCGACTGAGAAGCTCAAGCCCTGCTTTCAAGCGCTGCCGACGCTGAGATTTTTGATTCTCTGAAGCTTGGGAAAAATCCTGAAGCACAAGCTGATAAGAGGCCTGCGCCTTTTCCAATAAATTGTGATAGGTGTCGGCTCCATCATAGAAATCAAAATAAAAGCCTATTCTCTTCTTATTTTGGCTGGAAAAACGAATCAATTTCCCCTCTATTTCTACACTGCTGTCCTCCTCTACCTTAAGCTTATGCTTGTTTTTTGTGTCCGTAAAAAGGATCTGGTCATACTGAGCAGCGGGAATGTTCTTGCCATAAGCAAGTATTTTATCGTGTCGTAGAGCAACAGCATCCTGGACAAGAATCTGCTTATCAATTCGGGCATGAATCTTAAGTCCTGCAAAAGAGGACTCCGGATCTGCTTCAAGGGTAGAAGTAAGAACTCCTTGTTCCAAACTCAGACTCACTTTTCGAAAAGCTTCAATTTCGGGATCAAAAATTTTAAGCTGAAGTTGATTTTCACTACGATCTGCCAGGCTCAAAACACCCCAAAGGTCGTGCAGCAGTCCTTCTTTTCCTGCCTTGCTGACAAGTTCAATTTTTATGTTCGTAAGCAATGGAAGCTGATTTTTCTCAGGCTTATCCTTATTTCCTTTTGTCAGAAAGAGCTCAAAAGAACCTTGAGGGTTCAACTTTACTTCCAGGTTTTCTCCTGAAATATCTGGCTCTGAATGCGTTCTCTCCTGAAGACTTTCCTGGATTCGGGCTTGATCAAAAAGAATGCTGCCAGCCTGCCCACTAACGCCAACCCCAAAGCGAGCAAAAGTGCTTTTCAAAGGAGCCTTAAAGAGCCCCTTGAGTTGCTTCCACTCCTCGCCAGGAGCTGCAAACCCTCCATACTCTCGACGAAGGGGAGACAGGTCATCTTCATCCGCAAACCATTCAATGAAAACAAAAGCACTTCCTCTGCCTTTGATATTTTTGGCCCAAACGCTTGCTTCGTACTCTTTTTCAGGAGTTACAAGAAATCGCTCTTGGCAGGCCCATTCCGTACGTTGAAGTGAAAAAGCATAACGCTCAACTTTAAGAACCTGGGAACCACCAACACCTGCATCTTTTTTACCAACAACCCAATCTGTTTCAGAAGTTACAACAGGCTCCCAGAAATAGACCTGTCCTTCATAGCCTTCTTGACCATTTGTCTCAAAGCTCGGGTTTTTTTGCAGCAAGCCTCCGGGCAAAAGAGGTTTCCGAACAACTGGCCCCTGAGGCCTCTTTTCAGAATCATTGGCGCTTGAATGAACAAAAAGGGCAAGCGCAATAACTGCTGCTGCAACACAAAGGACAAGCACGATCTCAAAGCTTCGTACAACCCAAACTTTTCTTCCAGGCTTGCTTTCTCCCTCGTTTCCTTTCAGCTTTTCGATACTCTCTTCTTGAAGAATTTCGGCTTCAAGCTGCTCTTCGCCTTGCTTCAAAGCACTGGCGTTTTGCAATGGCCCCACTTCTTCTAGAGAAAGGACCTGCTCAGCAACTTCAGAATCAAGATCTAAAGAGGGCTCAGGACTCTCTTCACTTTTTGCTAACTCTTTTTGAGCCGGTTGTTTTTTAAGCTCTCCACTATGAAAACGAAAAAGCTGGCTTCCAACTTGGATTCTCATTTTATCTTGCAGCAACAGCTCTTTCACAGGCTTACCGTCGACCTTTACACCGTTGGTTGAACGCAAATCTATGAGTTTCACTTCTCCTGCCCTGCCAAGCTCAAAGCGACAATGTTTCGAACTTACCTGTGGATCATCATCTATAATAAGGTCATTCCCTTCCTTCCGACCGATCGTGAAAGGAAAAGTTTCAAGGTTCACAAGCACCGTGCGCAAGGAACCTTTCAGCATCTTAAGGCTGGGAGGAGAAAGGTAAAAATCCTCGGCCTTGAGGATTGTGGGCAAGAGGCCGGAAGCTCGAGAAAGGTTTTTATCCCGTTCTTCCTTGCTTCGAGAATCTGTTGAAAAGATAAAGCATAACCCCCCAAGAGAGATTTCATCGTCATCATGCAAAGCTTCACTGAGAGTAATTGCTTTGCCATTGACCTTAGTACCATTACTACTCTTAAGATCTTCAATAAAATAAACCCCTCCCTCTTTTCGAAGCTCACAATGCTTACGAGAGAGACGCTTATCATTGATAACAACTTCGGCGTGCTCAGGACTACGCCCAACCACTGTTTTTGCCTTAAGTGTGATTGGCGCCTGCTCAGAGTCTTTGTATTTCAGTTGAGCCATATATACTTATCTCTTGAAGTAGCGAGTGCAGCAATCAAGGGGCTATACCTTTGCTTTCGCAGAATCCTGAAACACTCTATGGTATTGAAAGACCATAAAAACAGCAACTTTCTTTTTACCTCTTTTCATAACAAGCTCAAAAAGTCAAAGCTTGATTCCTGAAACTCTTCAACCTATGATCAAGTATAAAGGAATACCAAAAGAAGCCAGGGGCAAAGGTTTCTCCACATAGTTCTTGCGAGAAACACAAAGGAAGCAGGGAAAACACATGTATCTTACCTTTCTTCATGGAAAGATTCATAACGCTCGTGTGACACGTGCAAATCTGAACTATCATGGAAGCTTGACGATAGACCCTGTCCTGCTTGATGCGTCTGGCATGGAAGTTGGTCAACAAATTCAAGTTTATGATTCCAATAATGGTGCTCGCTTTGAGACTTATATTATAGAAGGTCAGGCAGGAAAGGGGCAGATCGAAGTTAACGGAGCTGCCGCCCGCATGGTCCACGAGGGCGATTCCTTAATTATTTGCACTTTCGCACAGCTCACACCAGAAGAAACAAAAAACTGGAGTCCTCAGGTTGTGATATGTGATCAGGACAATCGAGTTTCAAAGCACTTCCAATATCGGTCTCGCACTTCTCATATCCATAAACCGATAAACCCTGACGGTATCTCTAACCTGGAAACAACTCTTAAGAATTTTTAATCGTTTCTTTCTAAACCAGCTTCCACTTTTTGATCAAAGCCAGCCTTCAAAAGCAAAACCTTGCTTCGAAAGATCCGTATAATGATAAGCTCCTCGCTCTAAAGGCTTAGGTTTTCTTCTAAGGCTTGCAGCATTTTCTGCGCAGAACGCTTGCCACCACGAATACAATCAGGAATACCAACCCCTTCAAGTCCATTGCTCGCTAGAGCAAAACCTGAAAGTTCTGATTCAAGCTTACGAATACGCTCGAGTTTTTGCTTGTGTCCAACTTCATATTGGGCCATAGAGGCCGGCCAGCGACAAAGCTGGGCATACTCTGGTCTTCCCTTGATTCCGAGCAAATCTTGAATTTCACTCTGGGCTAATTCAATCAGCTCATGGTCAGAGCGTTGAAAAATGTCCTGATGTAAGGCACCACCAACAAAAACTCGCAACAGAACTCGATTCCCAGGCCCACGTCCTTCCCACTTTACATTTAAAAAAGAACAACCAATAATCTTTCGGCCTTCAACAGCCGGAACCACAAACCCCATACCATTCAAAGGGTGGGAAATCTGCTCACGTTGAAAAGCTAAGTGAGCAATTGCGGCATCAGCATAGCCAACCCCCCCAAGCTCATGCCCAAGCTCAGGGCAGCTTTCTGCAACGAGTCGGGCAGAAGCTTTTAAAGGCATCGCCAGGCAGAGCAAATCAACAAGCAAAGGTTTTTCGGCCTGCTCAAGTTCTACCTTCCAACCACTCCTCGTCTCTTGATGGCAGGGACTTATGTTCTGAACGACCTGTTGAAAGAAACACGTTTCCGGAGGTAAAGCCGCTATAAGAGCTTCCACAAGCGTAGCCATACCCCCTCGAAAGCTCTTAAACATATTATAACGCGGTCCAGAAGCCTGCTTTGCTCCGTCAAAACTTTGGCTCGCTCTTTTTTGATGAGCAGCATGACGACTTTTTTTAAGCCCACGAATCACGCTGCCATATTGCTTTTCAAGCTCAAGAAAGCGCGGAAAAGTTGATGCTAAGCTCAGCTTTTCAGCATCAGCCGTGTAAATACCCGCCACCATCGGTTGAGCAATTCGTTCAAGCGCTTCTTTTCCGAAGCGCCTGCGTACAAAGCCAGCCAGCGATTCATCCTGCCCTGAAGTTTTTGCTGCTGGTATAAAGAACTCTAAAGCCATACGTAACTTTGCTGGCCAGGATAAAATTGGTGTTCGAAAAAGTGCGGAAAAAGATGTTGGAGCCAAAAGGAAGAACCCTTTAGGAATTGGCACCAGCTTGCTTTGAGACACAATAAAACTTTGTCGGTACTCCGGGTTTGTGCTGATCAATTGATCTTCAAGCCCTAATTCCTGGGAAAGTTCAAAGGCTTCCGGTTTTGTTGTAATAAAACAATCTGGCCCTTCTTCAAAAAGGCAGTCCTGCCAGGGTGTTGTTTGAATCACCCCGCCAGCCTTTTTTTTTGCTTCAAGCACTATAACTTCAAGCTTTATTCCTTTTGCTTGAGCTTCTTTTTGAAGGTAATAAGCTGTTGCAAGTCCCGAAATTCCCCCACCAGCAACAAGCGCCCTGGTGGTAGAGCCCTGTGATTTCTCAGTCCATTTGAAAAGCTTTTGATCCATAAGCTGGCTGCTTACCTGACTACCCACAAGGAATAGAAATTCAAAAAGAAGATTTTCTCTTTCGTAATTCTTCTATCACTCAATTCAAGAAATAGAGCTCTAGAAAAAGACGGTATACGAAATCAGCTTAAGCTGTATTCATGGACATAATCCACGAGTGCACAGACATTCTCCACAGGAGTACCAGGTAAAATTCCATGTCCAAGGTTAAAAATATGCCCAGGTCTTGAATCAACCTCATCAAGAATAGCCTGAGCTTTCTTAAGCAAGAGATCACGAGGAGCAAAAAGACTTAAAGGATCAAGATTCCCCTGAATACTTTTAAGCCCTAACTTTGTCCAAGTCTGGCTCAAAGAAGTGCGCCAATCAACCCCAAGCACATCGGCACCGGCTTCATGCATAGCCTCTGCCAGCGGTGCACTTCCCGTTCCAAAATGAATCACGGGCAAATCCTGTGAACATTCTGAGCGGATAAAAGCTTTAATCTCCTGAATTAACCGCTTGGTATGGGGTAAAACATAATCACGATAATCTTCTGGACTTAAACACGCAATCCATGAATCAAATAATTGGAAAGCCTGACAACCAGATTTAATCTGCATCTTGGCGTAATCAAGGACTGTTACTACAATCTTTTCAAGCAAAGCATTCCAAGCTCCAAAATCGCGGTACATAAACGTTTTTGTATGCTGATAATTTTTGGAACCTCCACCTTCAATAGCATAAGCTGCCAGCGTAAATGGTAAGCCTGCAAAACCAATCAAAGGAATCGTATTGGGAAGTGCTTTACGAATCATAGCAACAGCCTGACCCGTAAACTCCATGGTTTCTTCAGCGTTATGAGTTTTGACTCGCTCCAGATCCTGGCTTTCGCGTAAGGGATTATGAATCACCGGTCCACGCTTTTCTACATATTCAAGCTCAAACCCCATGGGCTGAAGAATGGGAAGCAGATCTGCAAAAAGAATAGCAGCATCAACCCCTAAGCGCTCCCAAGCTTCATAGGTAACCTGGCACGCCAACTCAGGGTTTGTACACAGCTCAATAAAAGGGTGCTTCGATCGAACTTGCTGATACTCTTTCATGTAACGCCCAGCTTGACGCATCAACCAGATAGGTGTTGCGTCTACAGGCTCTCCTCGGCAAGCTTTCAAAAAACGGGAATCATAAAGGGATTGTTCTATTGTAATCATAAAAGTAAGCCTGCCCTCAAGGCACTTGAAAGCCCTATTATCACTCAAGCAAAAGTTTAAAAACGAAGAAAAAATTTAAGAAGAAAGAACCCCTGACTTTTCCTTCTGGAGTTGTGCTTCGACTCGATCGGCGAGCATGGCAATAAAATCTTCATGGCAGTGAACTGACTCTGCCCTAAAAAATTCCATTCCAAGCTTTTCAGCTTTTTCCTGCCCTTCAACCCCAAGATCATAAAGAACTTCAACATTATCACAGACAAAACCAATTGCCGAAGCAAAAACCTTACGCACTCCTTTACGGTGAAGCTCTTCCAAAGCCTTTGCTATAGAAGGCCCGGTCCATTGAATCCGGCCATCCTCTGGCGCCGATTGATAGGCAAGCACAGTCTTCTGAATGCCACCAAGCTCTTGAATAAGAGCCGCTGCACTCTCTTCAACCTGCCTGCAATAGGGAGAGGTTCGAGCAACAGCTTCAGGGACAGCATGGGCGCTCAAGAGCAGCCCACTTTCTTCAGAATCCAAATCAATACCCTGCTTTTTTGCACTTTCCCGCAAGCGTCCTGCAAGAGCCTTTATAAAGCCCCGCTCCTTCCACCATGGTTCGATGACTCCAACAACCTCTGGAGCCCCCTCTCCAGCCTTTGCAATACCTTCACCAACAATTCGAAGATAAAGATCCCAGCTGACAGAAGATTGATGAGGAGTCATCACAAGCACGAGGATTTCTCGAACATTATCCTGCTTAATCTCCTGGATAACGTCTCGCACATAAGGGTTCCAATGGTGATAACCAACTCGAACACCCATCCCAAACCCGCGTTTTTTGAGTTCTGTTTGAAGAGCAAGAGCCTGTTCTTCGGTGTACTTATTGAAAGGTGAAAATCCCCCAAAAGCCTTATAATGCTCGGCAACTTCCTTGACGCGATCTTGCCTTGCAGGGTTGTGTCCAAAAATTCCGGAAACAAAACAATAGGCTTCACCAGGACAGGGGTCAAAATGTTTGCAACATCCAGGAGTTGGCCCTCCGAAGCCAACAATGAAAACCTCTGGAAAAGTTTCTTTTTTATCTTCCATACCACCTTCCTCAACCATTTCTCTTCCTCAACTTCAGCCAGACGTTATAAATAATCTTTCTTGAAATAGATAATGCTCCCGTTTTTCATAGCTCTTTTTAATACCAACTCTTTTGTAAGCATTAACAAGCTTTTACGTAAAGGATAACTTCACCATTAAAAGCTTGGGCATGACACTGGGCTTCAAGAAGAAGTATGAGCCAGTTTTTCTGAACCATGGGGTTGCTCAGAAGCATTGAAATTCACAGCAATTTTGAATTTCTGACGAAGCTGATCAAACGTTATTTGTTTGTCTTCAGAAGTCAATGAAGAAAATGCTGCCTGCGGCAAAGCAGTACGGGTAAGCTCGGTATTAATCTTATCAAAAACCCCCCACCAGAAACGCTCACGGGCATTTAGGCTTAAAAGAGCACCGTGTCGTACCTGTTGGCGAGCTTCTTCAGTATTACAATATTCAACTAAAGCTTCTTCAAGCCAGGCACCATGATCTTGATCCTGCTCTAAATGGCAGGACCAGTATTCAATTTCTTCTGTCTTAAAACCAGCTTTCTCAAGGCCTTTAAGCACAAGCGTAAACATGGCAGGAATAGCCCACTCATGCCCAGGACCAATCGCCCCAAGACCAACAAGAAAAGGCTCTTCAGTACAAATACGATAGTGTTCCTGGATAAAAGCCTGGACTTCCGGATGCAAAGGAAAACGAGCCTCTTCACCAGCTTCAATCCCACAAGCCTGCATAAACTTCTGATAAATTTCTGAATGATCAAGACCGTCCGAACGCTCTCCATACTCGTCGATTAAAACCTTAGCGATCCAGCATTTTGCGCGGCTATGGGGTGCTCGCAAAAGCAATAACTCCATATAAGAAGTGAAGTTTGCAACCAAAGGATAGTGCTGACTTGCTAAAACTTTAAAATCATGCTTCGTGCGTGGATCTGTTACCATACGCCCAAGCAGCGAGTGCCCCACCCCTGAGTGTTCAGCAATCTCTTGACGAAGGTCTGCTAAAAATCGACGCGCCACCATGCTCTGATCTTCTTCCATCATAATCTCAAGCTTCCTGTCTTTACTTCTCTGAAAATCTCATAACAATTTGCTCTATCATAAGAAGGCTATCTTACGTCAGATCCCCTCTTCATGCCAAAAATATTTATCAAAGAGATACAAGATCTTTCTTTAAAATAAATTTTTATAAATCTGCCCCTCAAACAAGATGCTATTCTTTTCAATCTTAACAATTAAGGGCAAAAAATCTCATAGCTAGAGCACTTTATCGTATTGGCAAAAGCTTTTTCTCTTTTTGCCAATAGACAAAAGTGTTTTCTTTCTCACCTCGACTTTTTTAAAGATTTCTTTATAAAAGTTTGGGTAAGGTCTGCTTGATGAAGCTTAAACATTGAGCTTCATATCGTAACAAGCAGATTGTGCGTCATAAGCAAATGAAAAGAAAGGTGCTTCAATTATGCAAACTTTGAAATATAAAAAGAAAACACCATGGCTCCTCAGCTGCCTTGCTCTTGGGATGCTATTTTTACTTGCCTGCAATGAAGAAGAAGAATCACCAAAGAGTGCTGAAAGCACTTCACCCGCTCCACAGGCACTTACAGCTGCCGCCTTAGATTTCCCCCATGAAGAAAACGCCTGCGGCTGTCCTTCATGCTTAGGACTTGACGAAGAACAAGCCCAAGCCTTCTTTGAAAACGATTTCTCTTTTCAAGAAAAAAAGAAAAACTTCGATCAGCTGGCCAAAGGCTCCAGTGATCAGCTTCAAGCAGGCTACAATGTCTTTTCGAAGTCTGGACTGATCTTTGAAAAACATGCTCAGGACCTCTCAGACACTGCCTCATCAACCCAAAAAATAACCTTTGATCTGTGGAATAACCGTGCAGGCCCTATCAGCATCAAAAATTTTAAAGTCCAGGCTTTTTCCCGGGAAAAAGAGGTTTCAAATGACCTGAGGTTTGGAACTCTTACGTCCTCTGAAACCTCTATACCCACGGGAAAATCAGCTCTTTTATCCTTTGACCTCGAAGTTCTCCCTGGAATCCAGCCTGGAAAGATCAGGTTAGAAGCTATACTTGAATTAGAAGACAAATACTACGACTTTGAGTTAGAACTCGAAAGTTCCCTCACACTCTATACCACAAGCCAACCAGGCAACGCCTTTGAAGGAGCTTTAAAACCAGCTCTGGCACTCGGTGGAGCTCCTTACTCCTCTAGAAAACTCTTCTTGGATGACCACCAAGAGTATGACTACTTCCTTGAATTTTCTGGTAGTTCAGCTCTTCCAGGCAAAGGAGAGCAAACCTACACCACCTCAGGAAGCAGCTCAAAACCTCTCACCTTTACTATCGAAGACAATACCCTCTCAACCCAAGGCGAAAAACTCGAGGAAGAACACACCTACCACTTACCACTGAGGCTTTCAAAACTTGACCGTAAAACCGGTTTTCTTCGCTACGAAGATAAAATCCTTGAAGTTCAGGCCCTCCGGAATCCTTTAAACGTTTACCGTTTCCGCCGCAACACTGACCCCTGGTTTGTTAACTACAAACAGGATAGAGATCGCGATGGCAACAGTAACCTGCTGGAAGGGGTGCGCGACCTCGGGCTTTATAGTGATGATCTCAACAGAGAAGTCAAAGATTTGATGGAAGCTTATTTAACCAAAATCCTGATGGAACGGATATGTGGCGACTTCAGCCTCAACCCTGACGGCACACCAAACAAGAAGAGCCATGCCATCAGTTTTCAGCTGGAACAACCAGGCCCTGAATCAAGCTACAAAGCTGCAACGCGGTACCGTCGCGTTGATGGCAACTCCAGGACCTACTCTATCCTTCGAATAGAGCTCGTTTCTCTCGATCGCGACAGTGATAACATACATAGAAACGGTAAGGTTGCAGGTGTTGCAGGTTTTCTTGATACTCAAAACAAATATCACACTGATAATACCTACTTACAACTTTACGAACCGGCCGCTTTCCTTCCAGAAAATCAGCCAAACCTTCAGCATGCCCCTGTGAATGACGACGATCTTCACGATATCCTCTTCCTCCTTCAGGCTCCTGAAGGCCCCCTCACTCCTCGAGCAGCTGAAATTGCTTTTACAGCAGAACGTTTTGCAGATTGGGCAAGTCACGTCATGTCACACGAAATTGGACATTCTGTTGGGCTGGATCACGAGCCGAATGAGTGGAGAACCCTGATGCATCCTAATAGCTCGTATCTTAGTGAACCTTTTGATGCGGTCTTTGCTCCTTTCAGCGAAAGCCTTTTAAGAAAGAATTTGCCTGGGCCAGGACGTGTTATTCCACTGACTTCTGGACCACAGACAGCGCAGCATGAGGACAGCATTTCCTCTACGAAATAAGTTCGAACGCTTAGAATAAAAAATGAACTTTACTACACCCCTTAGTAAAGCAGGTAAGAATCAAATATATGAACAGGGTATCAAACTATGCAAATTTTGAGATATAAAAAGAAAACACCATGGCTCCTTAGCTGCCTTGCTCTTGGGATACTCTTTTTACTTGCCTGCAATGAAGAAGAAAAGTCACCAAAGACTGCTGAAAATATTTTTGTGCCACAGGCACTTACTGCCGCCTTAGATTTCCCCCATGAAGAACATGCCTGTGGATGTCCTTCATGCCTGGGGCTTGACGAAGAACAAGCCCAAGCCTTCTTTGAAAACGATTTCTCTTTTCAAGAAAAAAAGAAGGGCTTCGATCAGCTTGCCAAAAGCCCCAGCGATGAAATTCAAACAAAGGATGTCACCGTCTCTGAGCTCTCTTTCGAACACCCTATTCAAGATCTTTCGAACCCAAATCAGTTAAGCCAAAAGGTAGCTTTCTCAATATACAATAACAGTGATACTGCCATTTCTTTTGACTCTACAGATACTTCTTATGAGTTTTACTTAATCTATGAAACCGAAACGGCACAATCCAGCTCTGTATATGCAAAAACAGAATTAAGTGCTACACTCCCCACAGCCTCTGAAAATACAATTCTCCCAAAAGAATCAGTATCTGCATTTTTTAATATCCACCCACTCGAAAGCACAAAATTTGGCAAGATAGAAATTCAGCTTATTGTTTTTACAACGACGACCGAAGGCAACCAACAATCAAAAACTCACGGAAGCTTCATACTCCATAAAGGAAGCCAACCAGGGAATACTTTTGAACAATCATCGGTTTTTACGCTTGGAGAAACGACCTATACCAAAAAATTCTACAATTATAACAACTATTATAATCCTAAGTACAACAACTATTATGATGACTGTTATCTTTTCAGTTTTTCTGACTCCTCTCCTTCTCCAAGATTTAAAAACAGAAGCTTCAGTTATACAACTTCAGGAAGCGGCTCAAAGCCCCTGACCTTTACAATTGAAAAGAGTATTTTATCAACTCAAAACAGCCTCGAAACACATCAGAAATATCAATTACCATTAATGCTTTCTCGCATAGACTATGAAACTGGTCTTTTAGTCTTTGAAGAAATAGTATTTGAGATTCAAACCTTGGATAACCCTTTAAAAGTCTACCGTTTCCGCCACAGTACTGATCCCTGGCTAATTAACTACAAACAAGATAATGACCGCGATGGCAACAGCAACCTCTTGGAAGGAGTACGCGATCTCGGACTTTATAACGATGATATGAGTTCCAAACTTAAAATTATTGTCGAAACTTACCTTATAAAGATCATCATGGAAAGAGTCTGTGGTGATTTCAGTCTTAACCCTGACGGCACGTCAAATGAAAAAAGCCATGGCATCAGTTTTCAACTGGAAGAACCAGGACCTGATTCAGGTTACCAAGCTGCAACGCGATACCACCCTGTTAATGGGAACTCTAAAACTTACTCCACCCTTAGAATAGAATTAGTTCCTCTTGATCGTGACAGCAACAATATGTTTAGAAATGGCAAGGTTTCAGGTGCAGCACGCTTTACTGACACTGGAAACAAAGAGCACACTGATAGCACCCACCTGCGACTTTACGAACCGGCCGCTTTTCATCCAGAAAACCAACCAAACCTTCAGGACGCTCCTCTAAGTGAAGACGATCTTCACGAAATTCTCTTTCTTCTTCAGCTCCCTGAAGGCCCTCTTACTCCTCGAGCAGCTGAAATTGCTTTTACAGCAGAACGTTTTGCGGATTGGGCAAGTCATGTCATATCACACGAAATTGGACATTCTGTCGGGCTGGATCATGAGCCAAATGAATGGAGAACTCTAATGCATCCTAATACTGCGTATCTTAACGAGCCCTTTGATGCGGTCTTTGCTCCTTTCAGCGAAAGCCTTTTAAGAAAGAATTTGCCTGGGCCAGGACGTGTTATTCCACCGACTTCTGGACCACAGACAGCGCAGCATAAGGATAGCATTTCCTCTACGAAATAAGCACAAATTTTGAGATGAAAAACCGAGACCAAGTTTATCACCGAACACTGAATCTACTGGAACTTCTTTAGTCCCTAGAAACGAGATATAAAGCCATGAAACCGAATCGCTCAAACAAAAAATCGAAACTTCCATCACAATCAAAAAAACTTATGGACACGAACACCAATGTTCCCTTTCTTGCATTTAAGAAAGAGGACACCGAGAGCCGTAAGACAAAAAGAGCTCATACACACTCTCTCTTACGAAACAATCCAATGATTGCTTTTACCCAAAGCGTTCTTCAGCAATCGTCTTCCGAGAAAGCCTCAAAAAGAAAGGGTCTGTAAGTCAATAGAGAGCAGGCCTCAAAACTTTAAGATACCCATCGCTGAAAACTTTAATGATGGGTGTCTTAAAAAAGAGAACAACAAAGGCTTTCCATCAAAAACTTCAGCTTCTGGCAAGGTAAACGCTGCCCACCGACTCTCCATAAAAAGGACCCAATCCTTCGTAAATTGAGTGCCCCACCCAAACTGCTTGAAGTCGCTTGCTATCGCCTCTTATCCTTGCTTTCAAAAGCAAAGAGAGCAAAGAACAAAAACTCAAGGCAAGGCTAAAGCGTTTCTTTCTTCAAGCAACCTTTGCTTTTTTATCTTATTCCTGGCATACTTTATAAAAAGGGAGTTTTCACTTTGAACAAGGGAAAGAAGCTATGGGGGAGCAACCAGGAAAAGTACTTGATGACCCTCATTACAGGGAAGTCTCTCCAGGGCTTCGCGGCTTTTACGACCAAGCATTTCAACATAAGGTTCCATTGAACCTGCAAATTCAGCTCACCGATCGCTGTAACCTTCGTTGCGAATTTTGTTATAACTCTCTGGAACACAAGTTTAACGAGCTTTCTTATGAAGAGATCGTTGATCTTCTCCACCAGGCACGTGAAATTGGCACGCACTACGTTTGCTTGACAGGCGGAGAGCCAACCCTTCATCCAGACTTCTTTAAAATCGCGAGGAAAGTACGCGAGCTTGGCTTTGCTCTTGAAATGATTACAAACGGAACACTGCTTACCGAAGAACACTATGCCCTTTTCAAAGAGCTCAAAACCCATTATATCGCGGTCAGTTTGCACGGCTTGAACCAGAGCTCCCACGAACGCCTTACCCACACGGCTGACAGCTTTCGAAAAACAAAAGCAGCCATCGAGAGAATGATAGAACTTGGCCTGCCTGTGGAGCTGCGGGTTCCTATTACTCGTTATAATTTTCACGAACTTGACGAGTTGATTTTCTATGCCGAAGCATTGGGCATCAACTACCGTTTTGACTGCAATATCACCTACCGGGAAGATGGCGATCCGACGGGTGCTATTCCTCGCCTGGAAGCTTCGGATATTGGCGATGTTTATAAGAAGAAATGGCAGCTCTGGCTTGCTTCAAACCCGGGGAAAACGATCAGTTCAAGTCTTGATGAAATTGATCAGGGCAACCTCTGCTCTGCTGGCCATACTATGTGTTATATTGACAGCGTTGGCAGGGTTCACCCTTGCCCAAGTTACCAGCACCCAGCTGGCAGCCTTCGTGAAGAGAGCTTTCGAAGCATTTGGGAAGAGAGCCCTTTCTTCAATTCACTTCGCTCAATGACCCACGGCAAGCTTAAGGGTTGTGAAGGCTGTGGTGATAAGGCTTTCTGCACCTTCTGTCCAGGGGACGCTCGACTTGAAGGAGTTGACAAGGATAAGGGCTGGGGGCGATATGAACGCGCTTGCAAAAATGCAAAGCTCAACCGCGACGCCTACCAGCGTATTGTTGAGGCCTAGAAGTAATCGCACTCTTTCAAGCCCATAGAAACACAAAGCTTGAAGCCTATTGCCAGCACCCCCTTTATTATGGCGTTAAATCGGGGCCCTATTATGCAACCATAGTCGGGCATTTTTCGGCAGCCTGTTTAGAGTTGTAAGCCTTTTTTATATAATAGTTTA
>CAZJPQ010000032.1:0-40031 GCA_964548115.1 uncultured Planctomycetaceae bacterium | reverse complement strand
CCGTGGGTTCAAATCCCATCGCCCGCTCCAACTCTAGATCTCTTTGATAGAATAGCTTTATACTTTTCCAACTTCACAGAAATGGGAAGCTTGAGCACTCCTAATATGACAAAAGTCACATTAGGGGCAGAGGCTTTTTTTAGCATAAAAACAAGAAATAATTATGGAATTTTGCAACCACCCAAACATTTTTGGTTGCATTTGTAAGTTGTTATTTTCAAATAGGTTACAACTCTAAAACAGCGGCTGAAAAACACTCGAGTGTGGTTGCATAATTACTCTTGAAAGACACCAACGAACACTGGAAACTTAAGCCCATGCAAAAAGGCATTCAGGATGCCCCGAATGCCTTTACTTTACTGCTCGATAACGCTCTTCATTAATGCTTCAGCTCAAAAAGCCCAAGCTGTGCACCCTGAGGATCAAGAAACACCGAGAAAGAACCGATGTCCTTAATTTCTGTTGGAGGTATCACAATAGTAGCACCAAGATCCCGGGCTTTCTGGGTAGCAACATCAATACATTCTACACCAACGTATGAAAGCCAGAAAGGACGAGCGCCTGATTCAAGAGCTTCCTTCGGAAGGTCCATACAACCAGCGATTTGAGCCTCCCCCTTTTTGAAAATCCGATAGATTTCCTGCTTATCGCCAACCTCAACTTCATTGCTCTCCACTTGCCAACCCAAAAGAGAAGCATAAAAATCACTGCCAGCAGCAGCATTGGTCGTCAAACACTCATTCCAGCACATCTTCCCAATCGGCGACGGATTCTCCGGTTGAGGAGCACCTTCTCCATCTCCATTGCCCTGGAAAAGAGAAATAACAGCACCTTGAGGATCAGCAATACATGCAAAACGGCCAGTATTCGTAACCTCTGAAGGAGGAACAATTTCCTGACCTCCAAGCTCTTTCACCCGCGCAGCGGTTTGATCAAGGTTATCAACCGTAATATAGCTCATCCAGTAGGCATGAGGCGCAGGATCGCCCTCTTCCGGCTCCATCACATGACCAATCATTTCATCACCTGCGTGAATCAAACGAAAACTCACTCCTTCTCCCATCGGGACATCCTTGATTTCCCAACCGAAAAGCTGGGCATAAAAATCTTCCAAAGGAGCCAGGTTCTGACTCGTTAAGCCATTCCAATTAAAAGGCGAATCGTTCATAGCAGCTATTTCCTTGTATGTTGTGAGTATTATGAAATTAAGAGAAGAACCCCCTGTACTTAAAAAATCAAAGCTTATAAGACAATCGCTGGCTCAAAAATTGTCTACTCATCCAGCAAGGCCTTTGTATTCAACCTGGTGTTTCTTTTGAGTGTTTCCTTATTGTCCATTGGAGCCCAAGCATTTCAAGCTATTTTACTTCAAAGTGAAAGCGCTTTGAGCTTCTTGCGATCGATCTTTCCTCTGTCATTTTTAGGAAGAGCTTCCAGAAATACGATCAGACGAGGGTATTTATAGCGGGCAAGTTTTGCCTTAGCAAAATCTTGCAGCTCCTGTACAAGCTCCTGGTTTGGCTCAACACCTTGAGCAGGCACTACAAGGGCCTTTGTCACAACCAATCCTTCTGCATTCTCAACCCCAATCACACAAGCCTCTTCAACACTCTCATGCTGAAGCAAGCAGTTCTCAATCTCCTGGGGCGAAACATAAATACCACCAACCTTCAAAAGATCATCCGTGCGCCCGGCAAAGTAGTAATATCCTTCCTCATCCTGTCGAAACATATCTCCAGAAACAATCGTACCGCCCCGCAGTGTTTCAATAGACTTTTGGTAATCAGACCAATACATCAGGGCAACGCTTGGCCCTTTAACATGCAGTGTTCCAACCTCTCCACGGGGAAGCTCATTACCCTGCTGATCACAGACTTGAGCCTGATACCCTGGAACAAGCTTACCAAGAGAGCCAAGCCGAACCTGCCCGGGGTAATTCGAGATATAAATATGAAAGCTTTCCGCTGAGCCAATGCCATCCAATAATTCACACCCCGAAGCTTGAATCCACTCTTCATAAAGTGTCTGGGGTAAAGCTTCCCCTGCACTTACCCCTAGCTTTAAACTCTTAAGACTTTGCCGATCAGCAGGCTCAACCTTCAGCATCTTGTTGATAGCTGTTGGAACTGTTGTGATAAAGTTTGGTTTGTATTCAGCAATTAAGTGATAAAGGCGTTCAGGCGTTGGCCGATCCGCAAAGAGTAAAGTCGAAGCTCCCACAGCAAAAGGAAACATCAGGTTTGTGCCCGTGGCATAACCAAAAAAGAGCTTAGGAACACTGATCGTAAAAAAGCTATCGTCATACCCAACGACCTTTTTCGCATAGCACTCCGCATTATAGGGAAAATGGCTGTGGGTGTGTAATGCGGCTTTAGGCTTTCCGGTTGAACCAGAAGTAAAAAGCCAAACGGCAGGATCATCTCTGTGGGTTGGAGCCGGCTCCAATTGATCACTGGCATTACGACAAAGTTCTTGAAAAGCAATATGACGCTGAGCATCACCGTTGACAACAACCAAGTGCTTGAGATAACGAGCAGCTGGCAAAACTTCTTCAAAACGCTCTAAACAGCTGGCATCGATAATAGCAACGGGAGCTTTTGTATAGTTCAGATAATAAAGGTAATCTTTCGAGGGCAGTAAAGGATTGACCTGAGTTGCAACAAAACCAGCCTTAATCCCTCCAAACCAGGTCGCAACAAATTCAGGTCCATCAAAAAGCACCGTTAAAAAACGCTGTTCTGGCTGCATGCCAAGCTCTGTCAAACCATTACCCATGCGATTGACCATTGCTACAGTTTCGGCATAACTCCAAGAGCCCTGCGAACGAGCCTGTCCCGCTTCCCCCTGTGGGTGGCCAGCCCAGTAAAGAGCTGTTTTTTCGGCATACCCTTCTTCTAATCTCTGGTCCAGAAAGTATGTGACCATGTTCAATGTTTCAGGAAAGTGAACCTGATGATCGTTATCCATTTGCTGCATCCTCACTACTCCACTCTGCCCTTTTCCTGGCACCTCAAAGGACTTTTTCTTTTCTTTTGGAAACCTTTTTACTCTATAATAGGCAATACCCGTAAATAATATAAGGAATAAAAAATTAACGTTTCCTTATATACTACAAGCACCACAAAAGAGCCAAGATGAATCACTTTAAGCTTAAACTCTTATGCCTTGTCTTTCGAAATAAAACAGATATATCTCTCAGGAGCTGACGTTATGACCTTTTTCGCAATCCAAAAACTGAATACCAAAACCTTTTTCAGGGCTGGGCTTTTTTTTGCTTGTCTGCTTTTATTACTCTTTTCCCAAAAGGCAATGGCAAGCTTCACACTTCATATGCCCCTTGAAGATCTCAGTAAAAAGGCAAGCGTGATTGTCCATACAAAGGTTTTCTCATTCAGCGCTGCCTGGGAAGATCAGGGGAAGCGGATTTGGACAACCTATCAGCTTGAGGTCAAATCTCTCCTGAAAGGAGAATTCAATGCTGATGCAATAGCCCATGCCCGGGGAGGCACTGTCGGCAATAAAACACAAATCGCAAGCGGACAACCCTATCTTGAGACGGGCAAGGAATACCTGCTCTTTCTTTGGTACAGCGAAAAAAGCAAGCGTTATCTGATACTTGGCTCAAGCCAGGGCGTTTTCAAAGTTACACAGGAAAATGATGGTGAAACTTGGGCTGAGAATAGCTACCAGGGTATTCACATTATCAATCGTGATGGTGAAGAAATTGATGCAGAAAAATTAGGCCCCATTCGAGAAAAACTAGAAGATTTAAAAACCTCGATTGCAAACTCGCTAGCCCTCCCTGAACAAAATGCTCTCAAGACCGAAGACGAAGATAGCCCGGAAGAAGAAAGTACAGAAAACGACAACACAAAAAACAAAAAACCCTCAAGTCAAGAATCTTCAAAAACAGATCAAACCTCCGAATAAAAATACTCTTCTGGGAAGCTACCCCCTTTCATGCTCACTGAAGAGCAGAAAATAAAAGGAATTGTATATGATAAAGTTTTTGGCTTTGAGCAGCTTTTGTTTAGGAGTCATGCTCTTGGTTCTCCTCAACAAACCAGCAAGTCAAGCTTATAGTTCAATTCGAGTTGCCACAAGCAGTGACCCCAATGCAATCGGGCTTGACGTACGATGGGATTTGGATAGTACAACTCGCCCAAATGTTAAGAATGGTAAAATTCAATACCTGATCGGAGCTCAAGGCACTTCTGATGCTCCAAATTTTACGGGTTCATTTGATGAATTTGAAGCTATCCAGCGCTCATTCAATACTTGGCGCAACTTACCCCGTTCCGAACTTGATTTTGAATTTGCAGGGACTGTCGATGCTCCAATTGATGATGGCAACGATAACCTCAACCAGGTTTTTTGGGATACCCAGGGCTTTTCACCGGGGACTTTTGCGATTACTGTAACAACCTTTGACAATCAAAGTGGTGAAATCCTTGATGCTGACTTGATCTTCAACCAGGCGGACTTTGTCTGGGATACTCTCAGCGAGGGAGCAACCAGTGGTACCGTAGGGCGAGCCTCCATCGAAAATATTGCTGTTCATGAAATTGGACATATCCTTGGGCTTGATCATTCTTTCACCAATGCAAGTAGCATGTTTCCTTTCACAGATTCTGGAGCAATCAATCTTACAACACTTGAGCATGATGATGCTGCCCAGCTTCACGTCGATCACCCGAACCCTGAAGCCCCTGCAAGCTCTTTTGCAACAATTGAAGGCACCATTACAAGTGGTGGGACGGGGCGCTTTGGGGTGGTCATTTCACTGATTGATATGGCTACGGGAAATTCTGTAATGCATTCGCTTTCGGAACGTGACACCAGTCAAACCACCGTAGGAGAATATCGGATCGTTGATATTCCACCCGGAAATTACTGGGTTATGGCAAGTAAACTCGAAACCGGTAATATGGGAAGCTATTACTCCTCTGCTTTTACCAGTTTCTTACCCGCTGCCCGCGGAGTTGCAGCTGGGACGCTTGCCCAACCAAGTGTACTTGCAGTGAAACCAAACGATGCCTTGACAGGGATTGATCTTCAAATTGCAAATGCAACAAACCCCTTTGAACCAAACGATGTTGCAGGAACGGCTACTGCTCTTACGCTTGGCCAGGCAGCAGGCGCACGCATTGAAGGATCAAGTGATGTTGATTTTTACAGTTTCGCAGCAAATGCTGGCGAAAAATTTCGCTTTCAGGTCTATGCTGACGCCTTTGGCTCTCCACTGAATCCGGAAATTACTCTTTTTGATACCGATGGGATTACAAAACTGATCACTGGAGAATTTGGAGACCCAGCCTTTGATCAAAACGCTCGTGATATCCAGCCTGATGCCTTTGCCCTTGAAACAGTTAACTTTGATGCTTTCCTCACGTTTACACCAGGCCTTACAGGAACCTACTTCCTCTCTATAGAAGGGACTGGAACAAGCTCTGGAGATTATATTGTAACGAGCTTCTCTGACTCTACTTTCAACACCCTTGATACCAATGCAAGCACCATCGAAGCTGATGCTCCTGGAGGACTTATTGGAGGATCAGATCTCACAATCACCGTTACTCCTCGAAACAGCCTGGGAGAAGCTTTCCCAGCAAGCACAAGCTTTAACGTTGAACTGCTTGATCTTGGCGCAGGAGGAACCGTTGCGGATACTATAAACGGAACAGGACCCTACGAGTTTACGATTGCTCCCCCTGCAACCCCGGGGCTTCTTGAATATGGGGTGCGTATCGATGGAGCCACACTCGAGGGGACGCTTTCATTGCCTTTTACTCAGGGGAGCTCAACGGCAAGCTCGAGCAACTCAAGCTTGCGCATACTGACGACTTCGTTAGTAGCTGACGGCAGTGATTCCACCACCGTAGAAATTTTTCTTCGAGATGGAAACGATCTTCTGATCACCGAGCCTGCTCTTAATACGCTGCTTCTCACAACAAGCACAGGCAGCCTGACAACGTCTACGGCAAACGGTACAAGTTTAGAACCTGAATATGACCCTGCAACCGGCAGTTGGAAAGCTGAACTCCAAGCCCCTAGCACAGGAACAGGGATAAGCTTAAGTGTTGAGCTGGCCTCAAGTCCCCTGCTCAGCAAAAGTTTGCCCCTTACCCAAAAAGCTCAAACGGGCTCTCCAGCCACAAACCCAGGGACAGGCAGCAGCAAAAAGAAAGATGATGGAGGCTGCAGCATAAACCAGAGCTCAACAACCTGGCCTTTGCCATTCTTTCTCTTGCTCATCATATTCAGCGCCATGCTTTCTCACCGCCTGATTCCTCACTTGTCGCACCGCTCATAGTCCGATTTCATATTCACTCGCAGGAGCGAAGAAGCGCTTTGAATAAAAAAAGAGGATATTTTTTATTATTTTATCGTTTCAAGTAACTTTGCTCCTTCACTACCCGTCTTTATAAGGTAATGTTCAGGTGCAATGACCTGGGCTTCTCTTTTTTTTATGAAAAAAATTTTAAAAGGAACAATACATGCTGCGAATAACTTTAGGAACCTTGCTTACATGCTGCTTTGCTCTTGGATTCATGGGTGTGAAAAATCTGGCAGAAGGAGAGGACAAAAACGATTCATCGGCCTCCCAAAGTGCAAAGAAAATTCAAACAGGTCATGAAACGTTTTTCGATCTGGTTGAACCCTTTCGTTCAGAATTACATCAATATGCTTTAGGGCTTTCAGGTTCTGTCTGGGACGCAGAAAAAATCGTACAAACAACTCTGGCCCAAGCTTCTGTGAATCTCAGTGGGTCATTTGATAAAAGTGAACTCGCAAAGCCTCGCTCTTATCTTTTGCGTGTTATGACCCATATCTGGCTTGACCAAAGAGTTACCCTTGGCGAGACACTCTCTGTTCCTCAAAAACCCAAAGGAGTCCTTGCCCAAGAAAAAGTAGATCCACAGGAGTTTTTGAAAGTTACAACTCTCGAAGGCTATGAACGAGCCGCTTTTATGCTTCACGATTTCTTTGGACTTCCGCTTGAAGAAACCAGCTATTGCCTCAAGCTCTCTCCACAAGACACAGAAATATCTCTACAAGCTGCACGAAAAGCCTTTTCGGCAGCAAAAAAACGTAAAACACCGTTACTCCATGCTCTCTCTGCAAAGGAAAATACGACCACTCAGCGCATCGATCAATTTATAGAAGCCTATAACCAAGGGAAATTCGAAACTCTTGGCAACTTCTTACAAGAAAGTGTCAGCTTTAACATTATGGGATTTTATGAAAATAGCGGCAAAACGTTTGCACAAGAAATCATGACTTTCACCTCCTACGAAGAAGGGTTTGCAGGAGTAAAGGCCTATGACTTTGGTGGAGAAAAAATTGTTGCGGTCCTTTACAAAGCTGAAAACGAAGATGCAGTAATAGTAGGCGATTTTTGGCGTTTTGAAATTGCTCAAGATGGTAAATCGTTCCAAGCCATAACATCCTACTTCTTTTGTCCTGAGACCATTGCTTTCGTCTGTGACTCCCTCGATATTCCTTTTAAAACAAGTGGTTATCGCTACTAGTCTTACTTATGGCATGTTCATGAGAAACTCAACGACACGTTCCAAGTGTTTTCGAGCATGCACCTGCAAAAGAAATATAGAACCATATATTTTTCATTATTTTACCTTTGCAAGTAACTTTCATCTTTTGCCATCCGTCTTCATAAAGGTTCAGGTTATTTCCCTGAACCTTTATTTTTTAGAAAGAGCAATGCTTCTCGCGAAAATAAGGAAAAGAGATGGCCATGGATGAACTCAAAAGTCTGCAACAAAACATATCAAACGCACGCAAGGATTTTTACGCTAAAGTTGCTTCCATACGTCCAGAGCTTTTTCGCTACTGTTCTTACCTGACAACTGATATCTGGGATGCAGAGGATCTTTGTCAAGAAACCCTTTGCAAAGCCTTCAGCAACCTGGCAAGCAACCACAAACCGGTGACGAATCTAAAAGCCTATCTCTTCCGGGCCGCAAGCAATGCCTGGATTGACTGGCAACGCAAGCACAAGCCCCAGCTGATTGAAAACTCTCAAAACGCTTTAGAAGCTCTCATGCCTGAGAAGAACCAAGAAGAGGAGCAGATAGAAATGACCCATGCCTTCAAACACATTCTCCAATTCTTAACACCACTCCAAAGGATATGCATAGTCTTAAAAGATGGACTGAGCTTCTCAAATTTAGAAGTAGCAAGCATGGTTCATCTCTCTGAAGGGTCTGTTAAGCTTCATCTTCATCGGGCCCGCAAAAAACTTAATGAACTTCAAACCCAAGCACCAGAAACGATGAACGCCCCAACCTTACCCCAGCCCTCACAAGCCATGGTTGAAAAAATAGCAGAGCTTTTCAACCAAAGGGATGCCAAAGGGTTACGCGAACTTATGTCTGAAAATATTGATGTTGAACTGATGAGCTTTTATCGTGGTCAGGGTAAAGATTTCGCTGAAGGCGTTATCCATCATACCTTCGAGGAAGATGGTCTCCTCAATGCCCGGGTTATCACATACCTTGGAGAGCCTTTAATCGCCTTATGGTACGAAGTCTCATCCAATGGAGAAGCACCATCCAAAGTTGTTCGAGATTTCTGGCGCTTCAAAACCGATAATAAGCTTTGCACACGCCTGGCATCCTATTACTTTTGTGCCGATACCATCCAAGCACTGGCTGAAGAACAAGGATTCACTTATAAAACCCAAGGCTATGATCTTGACGGATGTTGAAGAGGGTATTTTCGAGCCTTCAAGCTCTCTTATAAAGATAATCAAAACAAACACGAAGCTTCTGATAACTTTACCTCTGCCCATGAGTCGGAAGCAATTAAGAAATCTTGAGAGGACCCACCATCTCCTCTGGCTTAATGGCCTGGTCAAAAGCCGCAGCATCAAGCAGCCCCAGTTCGATAGCCGCCTCTTTCAGCGTTGTATTGTTTTGATAGGCGTGCTTGGCAATCTTTGCCGCATTATCATAACCAATGACTGGATTCAAAGCTGTTACCAGCATCAAAGAGTTCTGCAAAAGCTCCTGAATGCGTTCGGTACGAGGCTCAATTCCCTCAACACACTTCGTTCGAAAACTTCTGAAACCATCGCTGAGCAGCTTCAAAGACTGAAGGAAGTTATAGATAATCACGGGCTTATACACATTAAGCTCAAAATTGCCCTGGCTCCCAGCAAAACCAATGGCTGCATCATTACCCATCACCTGACAACAGATCATCGTTAGCGCCTCACATTGAGTAGGGTTTACTTTTCCAGGCATGATGGAACTTCCTGGCTCATTAGCAGGCAGCGTCAACTCACCAATACCACAACGAGGACCACTTGCCAGCCAGCGCAAATCGTTAGCAATTTTCATAGCAGCAACAGCGACCTGCTTCAGTGCACCAGAACAGCCAACAAAAGCATCATGGGCAGCCAGCCCCGCAAATTTATTAGGTGCACTGACAAATTTGAGACCTGTAATCGTAGTGATTGATTCAGCAACTTCCTCAGCGTAGCGAGGATGGGTATTCAGACCTGTACCAACAGCACTGCCCCCTAATGGAATTTCCCGCATCTGGCCTAAAGTAGCCTGAACTGATGCAAGCCCAGCTTGAAGCTGAGCAATCCAACCAGAAAATTCCTGCCCCAAAGTTAAAGGAGTCGCATCCTGAAGATGGGTACGCCCAATCTTCACAATGCTTTCAAAAGCTTGGGATTTCTTCTCTAAAGCTGCGATCAGCTTTTTCACTTCTGGAAAAAATTCCTTCTCCAGCATTGTAAGCCCTGCAATATGCATGGCAGTTGGAAAGGTATCGTTTGATGATTGCGATTTATTCACATGGTCGTTGGGATGAACTGGATCTTTCGAACCAAGCTTTCCGCCAGCAATCTCAATGGCCCGGTTTGCAATAACCTCATTAACGTTCATGTTGCTCTGAGTTCCCGAACCTGTCTGCCAGACGACTAAAGGGAAATGTTCATCAAGCTTTCCGGCCAAGACCTCTTCTGCAGCCTGAGCTATAAGATTTGCTTTATCCCCTTCAAGCAGGCCAAGCTTGGCATTTGTGAGTGCTGCAGCCTTCTTAAGAACTCCAAAGGCGTGTACCACTTCAAGTGGCATCCTTTCCTGACCAATTTCAAAGTTCATCAAGGATCGCTGAGTCTGGCACCCCCAATAACGGCTGGCTGGAACCTCCAGCTCACCCATGGTGTCACTCTCAATTCTCACGCCTTCTCTTGCCTTTGTCATTTTTTCTCCTTTAAGCGAGCCTTGTTGTAAAATGAACCTGCCCCTATTTCTCTACCCCATCACCGTACTCCTGCACCTGATAAAAAGGAGAGAAAAGCTCTTTATTTTATCCTTTTTGTTTTTTGCTTAGATTTGTTTAAAGATAATCTGAAATTTTAATGCATAAGAGTGCCTATCGATATAAAAAATTTGAACTTTGGTCCATCAAATAGAGAACACCCTGCCCCCCATAAATTCATGAACAACCCACCAAAAGACCAGGCTCAAAGTCCAAAAGGCCTCTTACACGCTTTTTGTAAAGGCCATACTCTTTCATCTCTACCCTATCTTCTGATTTCGCTTTTTTTAGCAGCCTTAATTATTGGCGGACATTTCCTAGGGCTTTGCTTTAAACCTGCTCCAAGCTATGCCAGCACCTTCTGGCCTCCAACAGGAATTGCGATTGGCGGCTTGCTTGTCTTTGGTTATCGCTTTTGGCCAAGCATCTTTATCTCCTATTTTGGATTCCAGGTTTTACGGACGGATGCAACTTCCTTAATGCATGAAAATGTGGCACTCTCGCCTCTTTTTCTACGTTCACTTGTAATCAGTACAAGCATGACACTGCAAAGCCTGCTCAGTGTCTTTCTGGTACGTTCTTTTGGCGGTTTTCCAAAGCCCCTGAACCGTCTTAAAGATATCCTTATATTCTTTGCTCTTATAGCAATTCCAGGCAGCGCTTTGCACGCCAGCATTGGCCTACCAACCCTTACACTGACTGGTGTTGTAAAAAATGACGAGCTTCTCTTTAATTGGTGTGTCTGGTTTATTGGCAATGTCAATGGTGCTTTACTCTTCACGCCTTTAATGCTGGCTATCTTTCTCAAGCCTGGAGTGCTGTGGAAAAAAAGAATTTGTTCGCTATCAATCTTACTGATTTTTTGTATCACTCTCTTGGCCATTTTCTTCCTTTACGCCCACAATCGAGAAGAGAAAACCATTTCCCACACCTTTTTAGAAAACTCTCAAAAGCATCGGCGTATTCTTGAAGAAGGGTTCCTCGCTCATACTGAAGTTACCTATAGCATCGCAAACTTTGTTCAACACGTACCAAAGCTTGATAAAAAGAAGTTTAGAAGTTTCGTCCAACGCTCTCTCAAGCGCTATCCAGGAATACAAGCCATTCAATGGATACCAAAGGTATCTGACCAGGAGCGAGCAGCCTTCGATATAGAAATCTCTGAACAGGCAGAAGATGGAACCATAAAGAAAGCTTCCAAACGTGATCAATATTTTCCCGTTTACTACTCTGAACCTTCTGAAGCTTCCCGCACGCCTTTGGGGCTCGATATCGCTTCACTTCCCTCCCATTTCCAAGCTTTGAAACAAGTACAAAAAAGTGGAAAAACGTTTGCTTTAAACGACTTACAAATTGACCGCGGAAAAGAAAAGCATCTGCTCTTGCTTTTTGAGCCTGTCTATAGTGAGAATTCAGCAGATCCGAAACTTCAAGACGAAGAAAAGGAGTTTCAAGGGTTTGTTCTGGTTACTCTGAGCCCTCAAACCATTATTGAAAAGCTCCCACAACATCACATTTTGCAAAACCTCAGCTTCGCTATCCACACCCTCTCCTCGAAGGGCAGGGAAGATTCTCTGCTCTACAAGAGCACTTCTTTCCCCCAACTTTTTCCAGGCAAAGCTTCTTTTTTTCATACTCAAACTTTTTTGAAAATTGGTCAGCAAACGTGGCGTTTCGATTTCCTGCCCCTTGCAACAGACTTCTTCAGTTCTTCATGGTCCTCCTGGGTTGTGCTTGGAACCGGATTTTTCTTTGCAAGCTTCATGGCACTTTTTCTGGTGCTTATCCATGGTCAATCTGATCTCGTCCAAAGCTTAGTCACAGAACGAACTCAGGAACTCGACCAGGAAGTTTCCGAACGCCAGAAACTTGAACGCTCAAGCAAAGAGAATGAAGAACGCTTTGAGCTTGCTCGCGAAGCCTCGAAAATAGGAACCTGGGATTGGTTTATCCAAGATGATCATCTGTGGTGGGATGAACGTATGCACCTGCTTTTTGGGACATCTCCAGAAACCTTCCGAGCAAGTGTTAACGACTTTACAACAGCTGTTCATCCCGAAGATCGTGATAACGTCGGGAGGATGGTAGAAGAATCTCTCAAAACAGGACAAGACTTTAATACTGAGTACCGGGCCCTTTGGAAGGATGGCAGCATCAGGCATATTGGGGCAAGGGGGAGAGTCAAGTATAACGAAAAGAATGAGCCTTATCGCATGACTGGTGTTTGCTGGGATATCACAAAAGTAAAGAAAAACCAACGGGAGCTCGAAAAAGCCAAAGAAGAAGCCGAAGCCGCCACAAAAGCAAAAAGTCAATTTCTGGCCAACATGAGCCATGAGATTCGCACCCCTATGAATGGCGTGATTGGCATGACAGGTTTACTGCTTGATACTCAACTCACATCTTCTCAGCAGGACTATGCCAAAACAATTCAAGAATCAGCAGACGCTCTTCTTATCGTTGTGAATGACATTCTTGATTTTTCAAAGATTGAGGCAGGAAAGCTTGAGGTCGAAGCTGTTCCTTTTGATCTTTTTGAAGTGATAGAAAGCAGCCTTGAACTTTTGGCTCTAACCGCTCGAGAAAAAGAAATCGAGCTTCTTTGGCACTTCTCACCCGAAATTCCTCGTAGCATTATCTCAGATCCAGGACGGATTCGACAAATCATCAACAACCTCGTCAGTAACGCCCTTAAATTTACGGAAAAAGGCCATGTAACCCTTGATTTTCAATGTCTTCAGCTTAAAGGTGGCATTGCCGACATAGAAATCAGGGTTCAAGACACAGGCATCGGCATTCCAGAACAGAAGCTTACTTCTATCTTCGAGCCATTTTCTCAAGCTGATGCCTCAACTTCTCGGCGTTTTAGTGGCACTGGTCTTGGTCTTACCATTACAAAAAAGATTACAACTTTAATGGGCGGGCATATATCAGTGGTGAGTGCCCCAGGCAAGGGATCTTGCTTTACCGTTGAGCTTCCCCTGGAGGTAGCTTCAATAGCCAGACGCCCCCAACCAGCCCCTATCTTTAACAAAAGGAATGCTCCACGCATATTCGTTATTGATGATCTTGATCTCAGCTGTCAAATTTTTGATGAAGCCTTCCAAAGCCTCGGGATCAACATTGAAAAATGCTCTGATGCCCAGGCAGGCATTGAACGGATCAAGCGGGCAGCCCAAGAGCATAAGCCTTTTGAGCTTGTGATTATTGATTTTCTGATGCCTGAATATAACGGTTTAGACTGTATTAAAGCTATTCGATCAGACCAAAATACCGCTCAAACCCCAATTGTGATAACCAGTTTTGCCCACCAGGAATTTTATGCTCAAGGGCAATTTGCGGGGCTTGATGTTGATGGGTTTCTTCTGAAGCCTTTTAACCAAGGGAAACTTTTAGCATTGCTTCCATCTGCACCAAAAGTCCAAGTCTCTGATGATTCTGGTTCTCAATGGCAAGAGCTTCCGCAACCTCTTCAGACAGAGCTCAAAAAACAAACGGACAACCTCTCAAGCAAAGATTTTTCTGGTATACGAATCCTGGTCGCTGAAGATAACCCTGTAAACCAAAAAGTTGCCAAAATTATTCTTGAGAAAATGGGCTGTCGAGTTGATATTGTTTCGAATGGGCTCGAGGTCCTTGATATGGTTTGCAAACTTCCCTACGATGCTATCCTGATGGACTGCCAGATGCCTGAAATGGACGGTTATCAAGCAACTCGAGAGCTCCATATTCGACAAGGCAAGGGAGAGCTTGAAGCTCCTCCAATTATCGCTATGACTGCTAATGCCATGCAAGGTGACCGAGAGCGCTGTCTCAGTGCGGGGATGAATGACTACATTCCTAAACCTGTAGACGTTGACGCCCTCAAGGCTACTCTCAAACGCTGGATTGCTGCCCCTGAGAGCCAAAAGCAAACAACCAGAGAAACGACCAGAGTTTCACGCCAACGCACTCTGAAAGTAACTCAAAAGATTGGTGAAGAAAACTGGCCTGTGGTTGAAGAGCAAGCTCTTCAAAATATTCGCGACATTGGTGAGACCATACTTTTGCGTGAACTCGTCAAACTCTTTGCACAAACGCTTGACGAAGGCCTGAAAGATATAGAATCCAATTATGTGAATAAGCAGGGCAAGGAAATGTCTCGATCAGCCCATAAACTTAAGGGCGGTGCTGCCAACATTGGCGCTAAAGGCCTTGAAATAATCTGTCTTAAGCTTCAGAATTTAGGCATGTCAGAAAATCTTGAAGAAGCAAGTTACTGGATCTCAAAACTCACTCAAGAAGCAGAACATGTTCGCAAAAAACTTAAAGAACTCGGTTTATTCGAGTAGTCCTTGAAGCATACTCAGAAGAAAAAACACCAGTAGATACATGTATGACAAGAGTATAAATCAGGATCACAAGGGGGAAGCAAACCTTTACAAGGAAACTTTTCATAATGGATAAACTCAAGCTTCTCGTCGTTGAAGATGACACCCTTACAGCAACTCTTTTAGTTGAAGTATTACAAGGCTATGGTTTTGATTCTGAACTTGCTCATACGATTCAAGATGCTCGCAACTTACTTCACAAAAACCAATTCCAGGGTGCTTTTCTTGACTATTTTCTTCCTGACGGAACGGGTCTTGAGGTTGCTCGTCTGCTTCGTGAGCAAACTCAGGATGCTCAGATCCCAATCATCATGATCTCTTCTGACCAGGGCCTTGAAAAAGTCCAGGCAGAAGGCGAACAATTCGATGCAATCGTAAAACCTCTTAACCTTAAACAGGTTAAAAAAGTCCTTGATCACATTCGACATAATTTCACGTAACCCATAAGAAAGCCCTAAGCATCGCGATGAGTGATGCAGGCTTGTGGAGAATGCAGGTCAATAGCATTGCGAATAGCCCAGCCAAAACAAAGGTAAACAAGCAAAAGAGAAAAGCTTAAAATTATCAGCCAGACTGAATCAAGTGAATAGCGTATGGCAAACGTGGCTGCTAGACCTCCCAGTAAATTTAAAAAACCAATGACTCCAAGCACTCCGAATGGGCTTAGTCCCATAGCCTGAAGACGATGAGCCGTATGATCCCGACCCGAAACAACAACGGCCTGGAGAGGGTTTTTGACAACCCCTGCTTTCCAGCGCATAAAGATTGTATAGCTGATATCAAATACAGGGTAAGCTGCTAACATCAAAGGAGCGAGGCTGCTTTGCAGTGGTGTTGGGGCCCACGTTCCTGAAACAGCCATCACAGCAACCACAAAACCAAGCAAAAACGAGCCCGAATTACCGAGATATACTCTAGCCGAAGGACGATTATGTCTTAAAAAACCAAGCGTTGCGCCAAATAAAGCAATTGCAAGAAAACTCTGGCCAACCTGGGCGTCTAATGCGGAGCGCCCCCACGCCACTAAAAAAGTCCAAAAAGCAATTGAACTCGCTGTAATACCAGCCACTCCATCGGTGTTATCAATGGCGTTAAACGAGCTGATCACACCTACAATCCAAAAAAGGGTTAAAATAAAATTGAGAATAAACCAGGGTGTTGTATTCAAAACCAGGCCTAAAGCTGAAAGTCCGATTGTGACAACAATTAAAACAGCGAGCTTTACGAGCGCGTGAATGGGCTGAAGATCATCAAGCAACCCGAGAATCGCCATGCAGGTCCCTCCAAGCAAGGTTGCAATCACTGTGTTGGTACTGGAATTTTCGAAGAAAAATTTAAAACCTCGGTTCTGAGCGACACTCCAATCAAGAGTCGTCATCAGCGCCACAATCAAGCCAATAAAAAGCCCTATGCCACCCAAATAAGGCACTGGCTTTTTCTGCGTTTTATAAGTAGCAGCATCAGGAGAATCGTTTGCACCAACACGATGAGCCAACCTGATCATGAAACTAACAGCAATATCTGCCGCCAGAAAGGCAATCAAAAGGACTATAAAATGAGGATAACGAAAAATCAGCTGCACCGCTCAAGCTTCCTTTCAACCTGAGAAAATAGCTCTTCTTTCAAGGATCAACCGTTCAAATTCTGTGATTTACTCAAGAAAATCTTAGCCTGTCAAGTAAAGCAAAAAAAACTGATGCTCCCCAAGTCATATACAAATCTCAAAACCAGTAGCTGTGAGCATACCTGGAAAAGCTTCTTACTCAAAAGATTCATACTTTTTTCATAAAAATTTCAGAGGCTCTTTTACTGAAATTGATTATAAAATGACGATATCCTTTATAAAGAGGAAGCTCTTTAAATCAACACGACAGGTTTTTATTGAATCAATACAACCGGAACCCAAAGTTATGCCTTTCCTTCTTGAAATAAGAGCCCGGCTTTTTTACTCAAGACGCTTCTTTTTCCATTCTCCCAGGATAAGAAGCACTGCCTTTCTCTCTTTCACCCACGACCGGATAAAACCCGGTCTTTTGTTTTTTAGGGATTTCATTCTTCATAAATTCCTTTCTCATAAGAATTGTTCACTACTCTTGTCTGCTTACTGACCTCTAGAATGCAAAGGCCATCATATGCTTGAAACACGTGTTTTGATTATGAATCGTTCTTGGGTACCGGTTGCTATCAGTCCTTTAAAACGAGCTCTCGCTCTGCTCTTTAAGGATCATGCTCAGATCGTTGATACGGAAAGCTACGAACTTTTCAGCTGGGAAGCATGGCTTGCTGAGCGTTCTTTCCCTCTCACTCAAGCCTGCCACAAAACCTATATCAAGACCGTTCATTTACAAATCGAGATTCCAAAGGTTATTACCCTTGCGACCTATAACCGCATACCCACCCGCAAGCTTTCTTTCTCAAAGAACCAACTCTTCCGACGTGACCAAAATGCCTGTCAATACTGCGGGGTAAAACCTGGCGTTAGGGGATTAACCATTGATCACGTCCTGCCCCGTTCTCGTGGAGGCAAAACAAGTTGGCAAAATTGCGTTGCTTCCTGCGCTCGCTGCAATACCAAAAAGGGCAATAAAACACCAGAGGAAGCCCATTTGAAGCTTTTGAATCCTCCCTACCAACCAAACTGGCTTGAAAGCTTCTCCATCCAGGGAGCGCACTTTGAAGAAGATTGGAAACGCTTTATGCCTGCCGTTTTTGCCTAAAGCATGAAAGACAAAAGAAGACTTCGAACCATGTGTTCTTCATAAAAAAGCTGCTTGAAGGTCTGGCAAAATTCTTGCTGAAAACCTGTTGCCTTGATAGAAGTTTTAACAACAAAGGCATCAGCATGTTCTTGAACCCACACTCTCATATTCGTTTCTTTTTCCTGCTTCTCTTCCGTGAGTTTAGAATTGAAGGCAAAACCTTAACCTGGCTTGGTACAACCGGCTTCTTCGGGCTGCAAATCGTCGTTTTATTAGGCTTAGGCTTTTCTTCCGAACCTGCAGGGGAAACGAAAACCCAACTCACGATGGCTGCTTATTGGCTAGGCATTATCTTTGCCGGAACCCTTGGAACAAATCGAGCATTCTATCAAGAATACCAATCAGGAGCGCTCTCAGGCTTGTTACTCTTACCCTACGATCGCAGCGTTATTTATTTAGCTAAAGTTTTTTCAAGCATGATTTTTCTTGGGATAATCTTATCTGCAATGACCTTGATCGCAGGAGTTTTTCTTAACCTGCCCGTTTTTCAATATGCTTCCTTGCTTCTGCCAGTTTTGGCCTTGGCTGCGCTTGGCTACGTTGCAATTGGAACTCTTCTGGCAGCTATGATATGTACGACAAAAGGGCGTGACAGTTTATTGGCCGCCACACTCTTTCCCGTACTCGTGCCACTCTTTTTAGGCGCCACAAGTGCTGGTAGAGAAATCATCGCAGGAGGAGGACTTACCAGCATTCAAGAAGAGCTTTTACTTTTACTAACCTTTGATGCCTTTTATCTTGCGGTAGGTATTTTTCTCTTCGAAAAAGTTGTCGAAGGCTAGCACTATGACTTTACCAAAAAGAACATAATTGTTATGAGTCGAGTTTTTTGTCTCATACCGGACTGAAAATATACTCGCAAAGGAAAAGGCTTAACACAAAAGCCTTCAAACATAAAAAGCCTTTTGGAGATGCACTTGAGAATCAAGAAAAGTAAGGTGAATGTATGCAAGAAGAGCCTCAAACTTTCTTAATTTCTGAACAAGCAAAGCCTTCAGCTTCATTTGCAAAGAAGTTGCTTTTTCTTATTACTGGCCTTTTAGGTATTGGAAGTGTTCTCGCGACTCTTTTTGTTCTTTATCATGCATTTCTTGTGATTGGGCCAGAGATGTCCAGCGACCGCTTTTTTATCTTTAAAACTCTCAATCCAGAAGAGCGAGGCACGTTTAATTCCCTCAAGCTTTATGATTCGTACCGGATATTTTTTATCCACCTCCCCTCCGCTCTGGCTTCTGGCATGATCAGCATCATAATGGCTGCTTGCGCCCTTTTTTATCTGCTTTCAAAGAACTCTCGCTGGGAAACCTTCCTGGTTGCTGCAACTCAGGTTGGAATTGTGAGTTGCTTTATTACCATGGTGACAGGTTACTTTTGGGCTGAATTTGCCTGGGGACAAGGCTGGACATGGGAGCCAAGGTTAACTTCAACACTTATTTTATGGCTTAGCTATATTGCTCTTTTTGCCTTACGAGCAAGCTTGACTGACCCTATTAAACGCCGAACCTTCACCGCAGCTTATGCCTTACTCACTCTTCCAATCTATCCTCTTGTTTCAAAAGCCATTGATATTTTTGGAAAGACCAGTCATCCAGCAGACTTCAAAGACTTGTTAGCATCCCCGGAAGTAGCTGAACTCCGAGGAACAGCTATTCCAGCCCTGTTAGGGCTTTTCCTCTTCTTTATCTTAGTACGCTATCTGCAGCTGCGCTTAGAAGAAGAAGCTTTTTCGCTTCAATATAAACTTAACTCTGATACATAAAAGATAATAGGAAAACACTGAGAGCAAAAACTCTCAACCCCCTGAACCGATATGAAAGCCATGATCATGAAACCTTTGATAATAAAAACTCCGCTGATCGCGCTTATATTGATGATCTTGTTCATTCCTGGAAGCTTCCAGAAAATATCTGCCGAAGGAAATAGTTCAGATGCTCAACTGGGAGCAAAATCACAGACCTCTTCACAGCCCACAGATCCAAAGCTAGAAGCTTTATACAGCAAGCGACTTGAAGAAAAAATAACCCAGGAAACAGTAAAGGTTGAGGCCTCTTTGCAATCCCTTTTTAACGGGGTTGCCGCCACATTGATCAGCCTTGTACTGCTTGGCCTTTTTATGCTTTATCGTACCTGGAAGCAAGGCCTTGAGCTTCGCCAACTTCAAGAAACTATCCAGAACAATCAGAACAAAACATGAATAATTCTGAGCTCGAGAATATCCCATACACCACCGTTGAAGCTGCGCTCACCTCAAATCAACAGGTGATCGCAATCTTACCCATTGGTGCAACCGAAGCCCATGGGCCACACTTACCTTTGAATGTCGATGTTTTAATCAGCAAACACGTTGCTCTTCAGGCTGCAACCCTTTTGAATAAGCATTCTTCATTGCAATCCTTTGTTTTACCCGCTTTAGCCTATACTCCCGCAGATTATGCAGCCCATTTTTCAGGCACCATCAGCCTTTCCTGGAAAACCCTTGAACTCACACTGATTGATATCGCCATGCAGCTTCAACGCCAGGGCTTTGATTGTCTGGCTCTCGCAAATTCTCATTTTGACCCCGGTAATGTCAACACCCTAAGGCATGCAAGCTCACTGATCGAAGAAAAGGGGCTGCCTTTAGTCTTTGCCGATGCTACTCGCAGAAAGGTTGCAGCTATGCTTACCGAAGAGTTTCAATCCGGTGACTGCCACGCTGGAGCCTTCGAGAGCTCTCTGATGCTTTCAATTGCTCCAGAATTAGTGAATCGCGAAGTAATGCGCTCGCTGCCTCCGATCAAAGCAGGACTTGTAGCCGCAATTATGGCAAAAGAAGAAAAAACCTTCAAAGAATTAGGGATGCAACAGGCATATTGTGGATCTCCTGCTCAAGCAACCGTAGAAGAAGGCAACCGCTCTCTCGAAGTACTCTCCCAAGTTCTCTACCAGGCCATCCTTGAAAAATTGGAAGATAGCGCCCAGGACAAACAAGAGACAAGGCCGCTATAAAAAGTTTTTCATTTGCTCGCTTTCACTTGCTTGCAAGGAAGAGCTCGAAGATTCATACTCATGGTTTCATATTCTGAGTTTACACTCAAAATGCTATGTGAAAGGAAAAACCATTGTCTGAGCAGATCATTTGGAACAAAGAAGAAATTCAAAAAGCAATCGCCAAACTTGCTGAAAGAATCAATCAAACCTTTACCAGCGATCGCCTCCTTTGTCTGGTTGTTTTGCGCGGAGGCTTTTTCTTTGCCGCAGATTTAATTCGTCAACTGAAAGGCTTTGAACATATAAAGATAGATTTTCTACGCATTACCAGTTATCAGGGAAGCCAATCAAGTGGAAAAATTCAATTCCACGGTGACATGCCACGGGTTGCTGGCTATGACGTACTTGTAATTGAAGATTTGCTTGATACAGGACTCACGCTTGCAACAGTAAGCGATGCTCTTAAAGCAGGAGGAGCAGCAAGCGTTCGCTACGCCGTACTGGTTGATAAACGAAATGATTCAGAATGCAGCCTGGAACCTGATTTCGCAGCTCTTCGCTGCTCAGAATCCAAATATCTTTACGGCTATGGTATGGACATGAACGAAATCAAGCGAGAATTACCCTATATTGCTTTTGATAACTCTCAAGAAAAGGGTTCATAGTACGACAAAGTATGCTTTATTAATATAAGTTCTATAAATTCACAGCAGAAATAACACACAACTCAAGATAAGAGAAAATCCATGTCAACTCTCCATAGTAAAATATTCCGTATTTCAAAGAATGCTTTCAGCAAGCTCAACCAGGAGCTTGAAAAGTTTCGATACAACCCAAAGCAACGAGAAGGTTTTATTCTTGAAGAAAATGGAGCCGCTAAAATCAAAGGACGCTATATGTATCCAGCGCTCCAAAAGGTAAAAGCTACAAATCCAGAGACTCTTGAAGAAGAACAACTGGAACAATCTGTCATGATGACGGCGCGATTTTTCTTGCGGCCAGGCAAGGGGTTGGCGTGCTCCTATGAACGACGTCGAGATCTCAGTGTTCTAGAAGAGATCTTCAATGGTCTTCCAGAGGTGGCCTGCGAACTGGAAGATTTCTCCCTTGATGTCATAGAAATCTATAAAACCCTGCAAGGGCTTTATGGCAGAGTTGATCTTCGCTCATTGCGAATTAAAGACTACCTTGGCCAGGAAGGCCTGCTTACCACAGCAAATTTCAAACTCATGGAACCAGGATACCAGGAGAAGATCTTTAAAAAGTATCAAGACCAAAGCCAGGCCATAACCCTCAGTCTCATGACTGATGAAGGGCGACATACACTCTCATTAACAAAAAATGGGACTTTACGGTCATCAGATGGTATTCCTGAAGAAATTCTGGAAGCAACTCTCAACATGCTGCCAGAGTTTCATCACGACCCAAAAGTTGAATTAGTCGAAATCTAAAATTTTCTTAAAACATAAGTTCTGACTCAACCCTTCTCATTTAAAGAGAAGGGTTTTTTTGTTCTTTTTTCGCAGACCAGACTCCGAAAAACTTCTGGAACCGGGACGACGTTGTACGCCATGTACGGTAACTTTTCGGACGAAAAAATCGTAAATAAATAACATGGGGTAACCATAATAACTTTATACTCAAACGACCAGCCCACATCATAAATCGTGCATCAGTAGGGGTTCGCTTTTTTTCTTTGTCTGAATGGCGCCAACGAATCACTGCCCCACAAACCCAGGCAAGAGCGCCGATACAGGCAAAAGGCAAAAAGAAACCTGAAATCAGAAAGACCCACCAGGGGCCAAAAGGCAAAAGCTTTAAGCTCGAGCGCAAAAAATCAGATTTTTTCTTTTGAGAAGCTTGCTTATGAGAGGCTTTGTCACCAGAAGCTTGCTCACTTGTGGATTCAGCCCTAAGCACCTCGACATCATGCACTTTTTGCTTGTGCTCTTCCCTATTCCCTGAGCTTTGAGATTTCTCTTTTTCTCCTCCAAAGCCATGCTCTTCGTTCAAAGCCATAATAATCATCCTTTTCGGCTCATGAGTAAAATAGATTGCAGGTAAAATAGCACTCTTATGTTTTATCTTATTAAAAGCCTTCTATTGAGGAAGTCCTTGATAAAGGGCTGAACCGATTCGAACATGGCTTGCGCCCTCTTCAATAGCAACTTCAAAATCTTGAGACATCCCCATACTGAGCCCCAACAATGGCTCTTGAAGGAAACCCTTCTGATTAATCTCATCACGAAGCTGGCGTAAAGCTTGAAAGCAGGGTCGCGATGCTTCTGGCTCAGGATGAAGGGCTGCCATTGTCATAAGTCCCAACAACCGAAGTCGGGGCGCTTCCCCAGCTAAAACCTTGATCGTTTCGAGAACGGCTTCCGGCATAAAACCTGACTTCTGAGCTTCTCCGCTCATATTAACCTGTAGAAAAACTGGCAAAACCTGATTCATTGCTTCAAGTCGCTTCTGAAGATTTACCGCCAAAGAAAAACGATCCAACGAATGTAAAAAATCGAAAAGTTCTAAGACCCTGGAAGCCTTGTTTTTTTGAAGTGGTCCAATGAAATGACGTTGGGGCTGAGTTTTCATGAGCTCAAACTTTGGCTGAGCAACCTGGAGGCGGTTCTCACCAATATCTTGAATCCCAAGCTGGACCAGCTGATCGGCAATTTCAGCAGAATGGTACTTTGTAACAGCAATTAGACAAACATCACTGGCTTTACGCCCAGAGCGTTCTGCACTGCGATCAATGCGCTCTCGGATTTCTAAAAGGTTACGGCCTAAAATTTTTAAAGTTTGTGACATATGTTTCTGCATTCTCTGAGATTCAGGGCTATGATTATAGCTTATACCAAAAATACTTACCAGCTGCCTACTTTTCCCAAAGCTGTCTTTTTATCGTCTTTCCAGAGAAAGCAAAGAAAACTGGCAAGCCTTGTGTGAAAAATCTAAGATCGCGCCCTTGTATGTCTTCGATAAAAATCAAAAGAAAAGGCTAACCCATGCTGGAATCTTCTGAAAATAAAAAGCTGACAAATAATAAAACCTCTGATGAAAATACGCAGCGGCCTCTTACGATGAACAATCCTAAGCGAGACAAGGCTGCATATATTAACGTGAGCGGCGAAATAGAAATGTCGACAGCCCTTGGTCTTCGAAAGCGGCTTTTTGATGCTGTCAAGCGACGACCATACTTTCTTGTTATTCGCCTGAAGCATGTTCCTTACATGGATAGCTCAGGTCTTGCTGTCTTTTTGGAAACCATTAAAAGTGCTCGTCAACAGGGAACAGAAGTTGTCTTTTTACAGCCTTCCGAAACGGCTCGCAAGGCCCTTGAGGTTGTGGGCCTTGAAGCTCTTGTCAAGGTTTATGACTCTGTTCAAGCCTGCTCTGAGTGTACAACTCTGAAACCTAACGCTATTCGCACAAACCTCTATACTCGTGAAGAACTTACAAAGCTGATGAAAAAGCAAGACACTGCTCTTGAGCAAATGAATTAGAGAAGAGATCACAACACCTCAAGAAAACATAAAGCTTTAAAGATAAGCAACCCAAATAGAAAAACAATGAGCACGTAAAAATATCAAGTCTTCCATACCCTATCGCATAAATAAGAAATCTTTCAAACAGGAATAAAAATCCATGCTCAAGAAAGGACTTCCAGTTACTTTGCTTAGTGAGCTTGGAAAAAGCATCAATTTCCTGATTATGAATACTGGAAACGTCTTCTTCTTTGGGCTGCAATCTTTGCGGCTTGCTTGTGCAGGTCTGATTCGTCCAAAGATCTACCCTCGCTTTGAAGTTATACGCCAAATCGAAATCGCCGGAGCCCGCAGCCTTCCGATTATTATGCTCACTTCTGCACTCTCTGGCATGACACTGGTTGCCCAAATGATTCCTACTTTACAAGCCTATGGTACTGAAGTTTTTGTCTCAAGTATCGTCGGCGTAACTATCATGCGCAGCCTGGGGCCTATTCTAACAGCAATTGTTTTTACCAGCCGTGTAGGAGCTGCATACACAGCAGAAATTGGCTCCATGAAAGTCAGTGAAGAAATCTTAGCCCTTGAAACCATGGGAATTTCACCAATTGGCTACGTGATTGCCCCGCGTCTTATAGCAGGAATCCTTTCACTGATGGCTTTAACGGTTGTTTTTGATTTTTGTGCTTTTGGAGCAGCCTACTTAATTAGTGTATATCAATTTAATATCCCAAGTCAGGATTATATTAATATGACCCTTGAATTTCTTGATATTGGAGACTTCGCTTACGGTATTTTAAAGGCTATGGTGTTCAGTTTTCTTCTCACCTTGATTGCCTGCTACAAAGGCTTTCACGTTCGTGGAAGTGGCGCTGAAGTTGGTAAAGCAACCATGGAAGCAGTCGTTTTATGCCTGGTTATCATAATCTTTGCTGATTTTGTGCTTTCACTTGCCTATAACATTCTGATCGAGCTTTAGAACTTAATGCTCAAAAACACCTGAGCATGTCAGCATAATGATGGTTTGAAATAGGCCTGACAATAGAGCTTCTCTAAGATGAAATAAAAGGTTATACTGCGAGAGATTATTGATCACGGCACGGATAAAAATAGAAACGAAATAACCAGACAAAAAGCAATCAAATCTATGGGTGCTTGAATTTTATTCTTTGTTGATAAAAGTTTGGGCGAAAAGAGAAAACTATGCGTTGTCCATACTGTAATACTGATAATGACCGAGTTGTGGATTCCAGAAGTGCCTCTGATGGCAAAGTAATTCGGCGGCGGCGGGAGTGTTTGAACTGCATGCGGCGTTTTACGACCTATGAACGCATGGAAGAAGCGCCTTTGCGAGTTATTAAAAAAGATGGCAGCCGGGTTGCCTTTGATCGTGAAAAAGTTTTAAGTGGGTTGCATCGCGCCTGTGAAAAGCGCTCAGTAAGCCAGGAACAGCTTGATCAACTTATTCGGGGTCTTGAAGAAGAAATCGAAAAGCACTTCGACCGAGAAGTCCCATCTTCTTTTCTTGGCGAAACTATTATGGAACGTTTACGAGAGCTCGATCAAGTTGCTTATGTTCGTTTTGCTTCGGTTTATCGTGAGTTTAAAGATGCTGAAGATTTTCAACGAGAAATTCAGGATATTTCAAGAAGTTCAATATAAGGCCTGAATACAAGGAATGGGCACGTGTCTCGGATTCGTAAAATTATAAATGAAGATGGAGAGATTGAAGCCTTTGATCGCGACAGGCTGGTCAGCTCAATTTTAAATGCCATTCGTAGTGCTGATCATCACGATGAATGGGTTGCGGAAAAGATTGCTCCAGTTGTAGAGATGGCTTTAGAGCGTTACTGTGGAGATCGTATTCCGGCATGTGATGATATTGCCCATTACGTTCAACAAGCTCTGCAATCCTTTCCTGACCTTCAAGCTGTACTTGAAGCTTATGATGCCAATCGAGAACGACGACGTCAGCTTAAGGTGCTTCATACAAACACAAAGAATCCCAATTCAGAAGAGACACAAACCCAAGCTCCTGATGTTGTAACATTGGGACGAGCCGAACGTTCGAACTGGCAGAGGGAAAAGATCGTAGCTGCTTTGATTCGTGAGAACCACCTTGATTTAGAATCCGCCCAAGGCATTGCTGAAACAGTTGAGAAACGAGTTCACCAACTTCAACTTGGTCATATCTCGACAACTCTCTTACGAGCTTTAGTCGAGAACGAGCTCCTCGAACGAGGAGGAAAACAAGAACAAGCCCATGCGTTTCAGCTTGGGATGCCGACTTATGACCTTGATCAGGTTCTCTTTCCAATTATTGAAGAACAAGCCTTTGATACCAATCAGGTAACGGCAAAGCCTGAGCAAAAACGTTTTGTCGAAACACCAGAACAACTTCAAACCAAAATCTCGCAAGCTTTACTCCGTCAGTATGCTCTTACTCGCATCCATTCTTCACCCATCAGTGAAGCTCTTCTTCATCACAGCATCGCCCTTGAAGGTCTTGAAACTCCTTTGAGTTTTGATCTCTTAAGACTTGACCTTCAGGCTTTACTGAATGGTTCACTGGTTGCTTCTTCTCAGGACAAGCAATCGCAAGACCCCTCTCGAGCACCGTTTTTTTCAAGCTCTTTGGTAAGCCCCCTTTATGATCTTAACGATGCTCTTGATAGAGTGAGTTTAGTGCTTTCAGAACTCCTGGCCCTTCAACCAAAAGAGGTTATACTTGAAAAACTGGACATAGCTTTCGCTCCTTTTGTAACTTCCCAAGCCGAAGGTCGTCGTCTTGCCCGTTCGTTAGCAGCTCGCATTCGCTCAAGCCGAAACCAATCCCAAATTATTCTAGGATTAGAGGTATTCAATACCCATGAAAAATCCAAGGGCAGTTTGTACGTATGCCAGGGCTTGCTGGAACACAAGGCTGATATGACATCTCAAAGTCGGCTTGATTATCACATGCGTGTAAAGCTTGAGGGTTCAAGCATTGAGAGCACCTGGGGCTATACGCTTTTAGAAGGCTTTGTGACTCAGGCCTTACGAGAAGGAGGTATTGAATTTGAATTCACAAAACCTGTTCAAAACTCCAAGGAAAGCCAGAAGACTCCAAACTTATTTGGTGAGCGGCTTCATCAGTCTCCAGCTTTTTCAAGTCGCAATGGTCGCGCTTATCTTAATCTGCTTTATCCTTTGCTTGAAAAGGGAGTTGATAGCACAGCCTCTTATTATACGCAACTTGAAAAGGCTCTAGGATTAGCCTTACAGGCACTAAGAGAAAGACAGCAATTTGTTGAGCGTTTTTATACTCGCTATTTTCAGCGTAATCCAGAATCCAGCAGCTCTGCAAGGGCTTGGGCAAACCTGGCATTGAAAGATTTAGAGCCGGTCCAAATTGGTTTTCTTGGCCTTATGGAAGCTGTTGAAGTGCTTGGCCAAAAAGAACAAACCGAAGAGCATAGCTTAAGTCAGCGTTTGAAATTAGCCCAAGGCATTGTCAGTTACTTGCGCTTCAAACTCGAAGAGCTTGCGCAGAACCAAAAAATCGAAGCCGAATTAACAGGAGATGTTCCAAAAGATTTTGCTCAAGAAGTTTTGCACATGACTATTAAAGACACTGATAAGAGTTTTCAAAAGCTCTTGAACAAGAATGTAAAAGTATGCAGCGCAGGGTTAGATACCCAAAGGGAAGAGATGCCCTGGCTTGCGAGACTTCAACATGAGGCAAGCATGCACCCCCTGACCACAGAAGCAACCTTTGTGCTTGAAAGCCACACCCCCTCCTTGCATCAGGCTTCCCTTTTGCATTGTCTTCAACAGACCCTGAAAGACCGGACCCCTCGGATTCATCGCCTCAGGATTCAGGCAAGGTTACAACAGTGCAGCCATTGCGGAAATATGGCCCCCGTTGAAATTGAGCTTTGTCCCTGCTGTGGCACTCGAAACTGGAGCAGGCCTCATGATGGCCAAGGACTTTTCTTTCAACTTCGCAATCACGATCAATCTGGCGAAGAACCCCATTCAGAACCTCAAGGGCATTACAAAATCATCTAAAATCGCTCAAACCTTCTTTATTCCTGCGTTTTAAAAGTGGCTTTGCGAGCTTCAATAGTTTTGGATAATCCTGACCGAGCTCTCCTCAAGATTTATGCGCCTGGCAAGATACTGCTTATTCGACGTTCTCGCCCATCTTCAAGAGCTAGCGCTAGTTTTCCGTTGACATAAACACTAACAGTTCCTGTTGAAGCAGAAACAACCACAGCAACACAAGGTGCAGCCGCCGTCATCATGGCTGCCGCTCGGTGACGAGCTCCAAGACCACTGGGCAGTTCGACTTCTACCTCAGAAGAAGATGCAAGATAACTGCCAGCTGAAACGAGTTCGCCGAGAGGGTTGATTATGAAACACCCATCCAGAGCCGAAAATTCTTTGATCGTTTCTTCAAGGGTTGGATCAAGAATATTAAGGCGGCGAGCTTCATAACCAAAGAAAGGGTTAATCGTAAGCTGCCGTGTCATTGGAATAAGATCACGCTTGCTGCCAACGATAAAAGCTGTTCCGATAGGAGACCCCTCTCTCCCTTGATGAGCGATGATACTCGCAAGTTCAATCACTCGTTCAACAACACCTGCAGAAATAATTTCTTCTTCCTGCCATGCTTGAAGACTTAAAATAGGAAATTCTTTCATTTCGAACAAACGCATAATATCAAGGGTGTTAGAGTGGGGTATGCCAGCTAGAGAAAGTACCCTTTCATCCTGCCCAATCAAATTTCTGTTCAGGGCAAGCAAAAGGCTTAAGCGCATTGAAGTTGTCAGAGAATCAGTTTGAAAAGGCAGACGTACGACTCCCCCAGCCCTCTCGATTAAAACCTGGGGGATTTCTTTTTCTGCACTCACAAGAAAACTCTGACCATTAATAACACTCTTTAAAACGGTGGGTTCTTGAAAAGTATCAATATGAAAGAAGACCGAGTTAACCGAAATATCATCCGCAAAACGTAGCATATTACGAATCAGGTGACGAGTGACCGAAGGCAGCTTAGAACTGATAGTCACTTTACGCCCAAAACCTTTATTTGAAAGGACAGAGCAAAACGTTTTGACATTACCAGCGCGAATAAGGCGTGAAACTTTTTGAGGATTTCTCAATATCTGAATGATTTTTGCAAGTGTCTGAAGGTAAAGATATGAAGCATCTTCCCGCGCTAAGAGAAGAAAAATAAGCTGTACAGGCGGCTGCTCCTGGTTTTCATTATCGTAGGCAACCCCTTGGATACTGCGCCCCACGACAAGTATCAGCTTTTCAGAAAGGCCTGGCACTCTTGCGTGCGGAATAGCCCAGTTTTCGCCAATTTTCGTGTTCACCTGGCTTTCAGATTCGAGCACCGTTTTCAAAATATCAGAAGCACTGATAAGGCTTGTCATTTTTCCAGCTTGTTCACAAAGCTCAGCTAAAGCTTCTGAGCGCGTCCTGCCCTTGAGCGCCACAAGGTTATCAGCTTGAATAAAACTTTGAAGCTCAGGAATGTGAGGTTCTGAAAGCAGAGAGGTCTCAGTCGAGGGTGATTTTTGAGACTTTTCAGGCGGCTGTGTTTTAATCCCAGTATTTGATTTTCCATCAGAACGCTTCTGACTTGTTGTTGCCTTTTTGCGACTCTTCTTCTTTGTTAAAGGTTTTTGAGCAGCTTTGACTTCTGTTTTTTCTTTTAACTTCGTATTTTTCTTTTTCGGCTTCTTCATACTTGATCCTTTGTTGCAAAGCGTTCCCCGACTTTCATTCCATAACCGAGCAGCAATTTTTGGGTACTGCGCTTCGGACGATTCTCAAGTTGCAATTCCGTAAGCAAGATTGAGCCTTCTGAACAGGCAACTTCAACGCCCTGCTGGTGAAGTTTTATAATCGTTCCAGGCGGAGCATGACTGCTATCAATAGATTCCAAAGGCTGAGCGTTATGGACGATAACCCGGGTAGAAGTTTTTTGTTCTGAAATGTGATAGGTATAAGCGCGGGGCCATGGAGTCAAGCCTCTGATATGGTCCCACACTTTATGGGCTGGTTTATCAAAATGAATAAGCCCTTGCTCTTTTGTAAAACTTCCTGAATAGCTTGCCTGTGAGTGATCTTGCGGTTTTTCTTCGGGTGGATGACCTGCTGCATACATGCGGACAATCCGAACCATCATTTCTGCACCAACTTCAGCCGCTCGTGCTTGTGCTCTTTCAGCTTTTTCATCACGGAAAATCTCAAAGGGCTCTTGAAGAAGGATTGGCCCAGCGTCAAGTTTACGAACCAAACGCATAATCGTAATGCCACTCTTTTGAACACCATCAAGAACAGCAGCTTGAATGGGAGCCGCCCCTCGATACTGTGGTAACATCGAGGGATGAAGGTTGATACAACCATAATGCGGTAATTCAAGGACTGAAGAACTCAAAATTTGTCCAAAAGCGACGACAACGATAAGGTCGGGTTGTATTTCAGAGAGAACCGTCAAACCCTCTTCACAGGAAATAGAAGTACACTCATGAAGTGGAAGATCAAGCTCGTGGGCACAATTGCCAACTGGAGAGCTCTCAACTTTTCCACTTCTACGTCGCCGTGTTGCAGCCTGGGTACAAACAAGCTCGGGCTTAAAGCCAGCCTCAACTAAAGCCTTAAGGCTTGGGATCGCAAAAGTCGGTGTTCCCATGAATACATACTTCATTGTTCTTTTCCTTATCCATCTTTGATCCTCACCTTACCATAAAATTTATGAAGATGACATCTCTGGAATTGCGAAGATGGTAGAGAAGAATACTTTGACTGATTTGTGCTTCAGCAAGGACCACAGACACGAAGAAAGTAACTCTGGGAAAGAATAGCAATGACACAGAACTATAGACTTAATATCGCAAACGAGATGGAGATGTTAGGAGTAGAGGATAAGCCTGCTTTGCTCTTCTGACTCCAGCCCTTAAGGCATAAAAGAAGAAACTCCAAAGAATTTTCATCCCCTGTTTATAAGTTGGCTCTTTTAATAAGTGATTTTCAGATCGTACCTCCCTGACGGAGGATAGAATCTGGCCCCCTGCAAGCTTATAACCACCATAAAGCCACAGGGTGGTAAAGCACGAAGAGAAAATCGTAATAACACAAATACTCTACTCTTAAAAGCCTGTTCTAAAGGTATTCCAACCCGATGACCAGGGGCCTTGACTGGTGGAGTTCAAACCACGAATGCGCCAGCGATAATTTCTTCCCGCATGAAAGCCTGAGCCATAGGTTGAAGTTGCAGCGGCTTCACCCGACCCAATGCTTCCGACTTCTATATTCTTAAAGTGGCGCCAATCCCCAGGCCCTAAACCACTTGACAGCTCTTGTTGTTGAATTTCGATTTCATATTTCTCTGCACCTATAACTGTACTCCAATGCAAGTACACGCTCCAATGAGTCACCCATTCGTTTGAAGTAGGAGAAAATGGAATCGGACTTGTAATAATTGGCAGCTGGTCCTGCTTGACATAAACCTCGACTTCCGCTGAATCACTTTCAAGTCCCTCTTCATTTACAGCCCAAACCTCTATCAACCAACGACCAAGGTGGTTAAAAGCAAACTCATGACTTCGATCATCCTTCGCTTTAATATAAGGACCAAGCTCATGAAAACCTCCAAGAAGGGACGCCTTCATCCTATAATAAGCAGCTCCAGATGCCGCCAACCACTCAACTCGAACTTTTCCATTGACTCTCATTTCCTGATATAAAGAACCTGGCTTTATAATTCTTGGAGTGTCTGGTTTGCGCTCAGCAGCAGGAAGTACCGTATCAAAGTCGGCTCGCTCTGAAGCTTCGCCAAAAACCCATTGACCATAAAAGTTCTTCTTTGCTGCATAAACCTGAAAACTCCATTGCCCAACACCAAGCTGAACCTGCCACGTCTTACCATTAATAGGAGAAGGAGTACTGTGCTCAGAGCGCTCTTGATAGTCAGCTCCATTCCATTCTTCAAACACAACCTTGTAGTACGTGTTCGAGCCTTTCCAACGGAGCTCCACGTTCGCCTTACCACTCAGTGGATCGACCTCAATATTAGGGTCTTTATGAAGGTTCGGGCGTAAGTCACTCGCAACACCAAGCAAAACGTTGTCATTTGCCCCTACCGTTTGGAAAGAAACACTCCCCCAACCGCTGAGGTTACCATGTCTATCTCTATACCTTAGATCACAACGATAATTCTTTTCTGGTTGCAACTCTATTTTCCAGCTTGCTGCAGAGATTGAATTTATGACCTTTGGAGTATAGGGTTGATTTTCCTCAAAAACCTTAAGCTCATAGTTCTGGGCACCCTCATGCTCCTCACAGCTGATTTTGACCATACCCTGAGTATCCAAATGTACGATTGAATCCGTAGGCTCTAAAATCTGAGGAGCAGCTAAAGTCTTGCCAAGGAAAAAGAACACCCTGTTCCATTGACTCGCGGAGAGTTGCCCTGTTCTACCTCCAGCAGAAGTATACCCCCAAGCTCGTACTGCCCAAGCATAGAAAAGAGGTTTCTGTTCTCCTGGAAGAAGGTTTGCTACATATTTCGTTCCAGAAATTGCTTCCTTTGATTGAGCCAAAGAAACGTACCTTCCATCCTTTGAAGCTTCTACTTTTACTTCATACCAATGAGCCCCTTGAACGGGTTCCCAATCAAGGGCAACCTCCTGAGCTCCATCGCCAGAAACTGAGATTAATTCACCTGTTCCAACACTGGAACCAGGACTCAAGCCTGCTGGTTTATCAAGAAAAAGGCCCAAGCTTGAAGATTCAAGGGTTGTTGTAAATAAGGATTGCGTATACGAACTCAGCTTTCTACCAGATTCATCAAAGGCCGCAATTGTCCAGCGATAAGTTTTATTCGCCTCAAGCTGAACCATCCAGCTTGAATTAAGATTCTCAAAAACCTCAAGCTTTTGGATATTTCCTTGAGCTTCTCCAGGGTCAGTGCTGGCCTTTAAGCTTGAGGTGGTCATAGCTTCGCCTTCAAAAACCCTCACTTGGTAAGATTTCGCTTCTGGAAAAGGTTGAGCTTGCAAAAGTATTAAATTTGAAGATCCAAGCGTTACGACCTCACCAGACTGGGGAGCAATAATCTCAACACTTTTCAAAATGCTGAACTTTGATGTCGTGAACGACCTTTGTGCGACTTCACCAGGAATGCCGTATTGATCAAGCGGCCAAATCTTCACCTCGCACTGGCTTGCCACAGGAATATTGAGCTCAAGAGAGGTTTGAGCTGTTCGCTGCACTGATTGAACGCCATAAAAACGGCCATTGCTCCAGCTTGCTTCTACCCTGTAATTTAGGGCTTGATCGTTCCCCTGCCATAAAAGCTTCACTTTTCCAGTAGGAACGGAGCCCTCAGGAGCAATGATCTCAACACTTTCCAGGCCCTGTGTATCAAAGGTTAGCTCCTTACTCTCTCCTGGCTGACCGCTTGCAGAGATTGCCTGCACCCTTAAAATATAATTTCTTTCAGGATCAAGCTGCCATGATCTATTCATAAGTGAATGTCTGTAGGCTGAATCCTCACTTGGAGCAAAGAAGTCTTCCTCTTTTATCTTAACGTAGCCATTTTGAAGTTTCTGACGGTAAAGTTCAAGACGGTAGGAACTGGCCCCCTCTACTGGACTCCAGGTGGCAGTAAAGGAAAGCTCTTGTCCCTGCACCACATCCCCAATCATTTTAAAAGAAAAGTCCTGAGGTGCCGGCAAAGATTCTTCCTGATATTCCTGGTTTGGATTGTTGATAATAAAATTTGCTTTATGCCAAGTCGTAGCATAAAGAGGCTCTTCAGGTTGAAGTGGGTCTACAATGGAAGCCCGCAAGTACCACAAATAAAAAGCTGGTTCCAAGTTCAGCTCAAGACTTGAAGAATGAGTGCCACTTGGAATTGAAGCTTCCAAAGTTTCAGAAGAAAGAAGCTGGTACACAGAGCCATCATCACCTGCATCACCCGCCAATTCCTGAGAGTGAAGAGGTTTTGCGTATACCATAACTTCATAGCGAAGAGATTGGTTGGTTGAAGAGCTTTTGTCCCACTCTCCCATAGTTGTTTGCCAGGAAAGCTTCGTCGTATTTGCTGCTCCTACTTGAGTATCATCAAGAGTAAAGTTATGCGCATGAGGATCAAGGCTTGAGAGGATAAGAGCTGGTTCAACCTCAACCTTGAAGTGAGCAAGCTCAGACCATACCCCCCAGGTTCCACTACGGCTATCCCCTGCTCGAACAGCCCAGCTATAGATTCCCGTATCAGAAATAATCAACGAATACTCAAAATCTTCAATCAGTGATTCTGACGAAGCGCCTTCTCTATTACGAAAACTGATTCTTGCTCGTGGATCTTTTGCTTTCTCAACTTCGAAGTACCGCTTTTCTCCATTTTCAATCAGAAGAAACTGATAAAAGGGCTGTTCAGAAACGCCTTGAAAATGCAAGGGAAGTACACTTCCCATCAAGGGGCTATCAAGGCTATCAGGACTGAGATTCTTTGGAACTGCGATCATACCTGAATAAATTTTGGCAGGGGCAAGCAGAAAGCTGGCACTGCTTGAAAAGTTTGAAAATTCCTTTTCTTTTTTTCCGTCTTCACCTTCAACTTCACTTTGCCAAAAAGCCCGAACTTCCCAAGTAAAAACCTTTGAGTCCAGGTCTTTAAACTCTTTGTCGATAGCTTTAAAAAGCTTATCAAGTTCAACGCTATAAGAACGGGTTTGAGGGTTTGCAATGGCGATCGGCTCAAATTTTATACGCTTTTCCTCTTCCTGATCATAATACTCCAGACGAACTTCAAACCCCTTAAGAGACTCTGGTCGCTGATGCTCATAATTCCAGGCAAGCACTAAAGGCGTTGAATTCAAAACCTCCTGATCTGGCTTTAATTGGTCGGGTGCCTGCTGGACGACTTCTTCGACTCCTCTTTCAACCACACCGAAATTCATCCATTCCGTCCAGTAAGATTTATATGTGGGAGAAAAACTATTCGATGGAGAAAGCGGTTTTACCCGAGCATAATAAAACCCTGCTTCTGGAGCATGCCAGATAAAAGAGGGTTCCGAGTCAACCGGAAGGTCTATCTCAAAACGCCCATTGCTCAAGACCTTATGCTTGCCCTCTTCATCAAGCTGAGCAATCTCAAGCTGCCATTTATAAACTCCATCCGCATGATCTTTGTGGTAGTGACTCCATCCTGTATTTTGGAAACCGTTCCAAAGGAAGAGCACTGGCTCATCAAGGTAATTCATATTTTTATGGCTTTTAAGCTGAAGACTGACCGGAGCAGCTTGAAAATCAAATTCCCGTCCTGCACTCCAACCACTATCACCAAATTCATTAACATGCTTTACGAATACACGGCAACGTTTATGCTCTAATTGTGGCCAGATGATCTTGGAATGGCCCGTAATACCCTTCCATGTATGATAATGCTTCCAATTCCGAACCGTACCAGAACCAAAAGAAGTTTGGATCGGCTTTCCAATTGCATACTCAAGCTGAACCTGATATTCACTGGATTTCGTTTCATCATTTTCACCATATTTATCAATGGGAAGCCCCCAAGTCACCTCAACCCATTGGGTTTTAATAACTTGTGGGCTGGTATTCGAAAATAATGGACTACCAACAACAGGTGTCCTTGGCGGAGGAAGAGGACCAACGTCTTGTTCAAGAAGTATAACCCCTAACTTAGGACGTACTCCTGAAAGTCTCTCAGTAGAAACAACCTTTCTTTTGATCTGTGAATCAAAGTCCGAAAACTCTGGAGAAGGCCTTACGATTTCAAATGTAATCACCTCTCCTTCTAAAGGTCGTCGCTTATCAGCACTTTGAAGCTTATAGCTTCCAAGAGGCAATTCCTTAAATACAAAGGTGCCATCTTTATTTGTTGTAAGCGTTTTTCGTAGACCATCTGGTCCTTTCAAAAGCAAAGGAATAGGTTCGTCAGGAGGGCTCAAGCTCTCAGCTGTTCCAGCCTGCTCTTGAATCGTACCTGTAATATACCTTGAGGCAGCTTCATACAGGTTCCAGGATTTTTCCAAAAGGACAACAGCCCCAATACTTACCGAGCCAAACCAAATATCGAATTTCAAACCGACATCAACATCAAGCAGAAAGTCAAGGCTGATGCCAGAGGAAAAGACCTCTTCTGAAGACCCATCACTAAGGGTTATAGCTTCGTCACCACCATCAACAGTAAAGGATAACGCTGTTCCAATTTCTATATAGGGACCAACAGTCCCAAGGTAAAGAAGGGCTGTTTCAAACTCAATCCCAGCTTTCATATGAAAAAGACCATCAAAAAAGTCACCTTTCTTTGGGGGGATTGCTTCAGGAGGATTGATATTCTTATTGATACTATACTCCCAATCCTGGCCTGGCTGCTTCTCAAAACGAAGGACAATATTTGAACGCCAACTAAAACCAAACGTAGTATCGACATGCCCTTCCATATGGAGCTCTCCGACTAAATCAACATTTGTACGAAGAAAAAATCCCCAACCAACTGGGAATCTCCATTGATTAATGCCACTACCAGCATCGTTGAGCCTTGTAAAAGCAGGCATGTTGAAAGTGCCTTTTCCTTTGGCTCGAAATATAAAAGTGAATTCTGCTTCGAGACCAACTTCATAAAACACTTCAGCTTCGAGTGCTCTTCCAGCCTTCTTTAAAGCATAAGCGGCCCCTTTGAGCGTACTTTTACTGAGTTCTGATGCGTTTTTCCTCAACCCTTCAACAGAATGCTTAAGTTCAGTCACCGTTTGAGGAACAAGGCTGATTGATGGAGCACCTGGAATTTTAAGTCGAGACCCCAAACCTGTACGTGCTTCTACACTCTCAAGACCAAAATCCTTTATAAGCTGATCAATTTGGCGGTTAAAATTCCCAAGATCTGCCGTTAAAGTAACTGTAGGAAACAACCCGAAAGTAAATTCTTTTGCTTCAATCCCTATGTCCCCTAAAGCGGTAGGCCAAATCATATGTGGCTTGCCTTTAGCATTTTTGAACATTTTCGTTGGCTTGACATCTGTAATCGACATGTCTTCAGGATGTCTTGCTAACCTTGGCCCACCTGTTTTATCATTATCACTTTCGGAAGAACTTCTCTGGCTTGAGCGTTCAGAAGCTGCGCTTGCAGCAAAGGAGCTGCTGCCTGAAGTCGAAGCACCAGCAATATCAGAAAGATCTCCTGAAACAGGGTTTATATCAACAGGCTGAAGCTCTGGATGAGAATCAGTCTCATCGGAATCACCAGGAATTCCTTTAAAGCCAGCCAGAAGATCAAGGTTCGAGAAGGCATCCATGAAGGTGCCGTTTGTTGTGAGAGCATAAAGTTTTCCCAAAGGTCTTTCCTGAACTTCTATTACCCTTTGGATGCTCTTTTCTCCAGAAAGCAGAATATCACCTGCTTTAAGATTAATCGCACGGGCATCAGGACCGAGCTCAATGCCATCTTCTCCATAGCCATGGACTTTCAGCGTTGGTGTAGTACGTTGAAGTCCCTGATCTACAGGCAAAATCCCCTCTTCAATATCATCAAGAAGGTAGGCGTTTCCCTCAAGACCTCCCTGAAACCAAGCCTGGGAAGGGCTTGTGCTTTGCCCAGCAATCAGTCCTGGCTCACCATCGCCTGAACCTTCAGTGCTTCCTCCTGAACAGGCCACAAAGGAGAAAAGCAAAAGACCCAAAGCTGATAAAACCAGCAACTTACGCCTGCTCTTGATTTTGAAATCAATATCTGCTTGATTTTTTTCCACTCTTTTTGTCCCCACAAATGACTCATGAAAAACAAGCTTGTTAGAAGTGTTTTGATGCTTTCATATATTGCGCGGCTTTATACGAGCTGGATATATAGCTTTTCAGCATGAAGATCAGATAAAGACGCTATAAAAAGGCAGTTGAAAAAAAATGTGAAGAAAATATAGACAAAAACATTGACAAAAAGAGCATTTCAATCTGCTCCCTGACATTGAGAAAATCTAAGAAAGCTTGTTTTGCGTCCATCTCAAGTGAGAATTCTCTTCGTTATCGCCCACTTACAGGTGTTGTGAATTCTTGTGTGATGATCTGGAAACAAGTAGCGAGCAAGAGAAAACATAAACTTTACTCTCCATTCCAAGACCCCGCAAATCTCTTTGTGCCTCAGCCATAAAGGCCTAGGCTTTCTGGAGGCCGTGGCGCATGTCTGACTTATTCAAAATTATGAGAGAATGAAATCTGAAGGAATATCGTCATTCAAGAACCAGTTGCTTGATGATCATCTGAGTTCTGTGGCTTAAAGACTCCTGATCTTAAGAGACAGGCTATGAATTTCTACGCTCACTGGCTTACCCAAAAGGCCCCGCCTGCAATGCCCTTGCTTATCTTTCTCAATTAGGAAGCAATACTCATCCAGCCATGGAGAAACCAGACAAAAACCCCTATCACCAAAAGAAGAAAGAGGGATATGATCAATATTCGTTTCGCAAGAGAGTCTCTTCTCATTTCATCTTCATCCTCTTGCTTTGAGCCTCTTCATATAAGCGCTATCTTATTTTCCACAACATGCCGTTGTATTCATTGAAAGATCTTCTTGTTCGTAAGCTCTACAAGAGAACAAGCAAAAGCATGAAAAGAAGTGATGAAAATAGAAGTATAAGCGAAAAAAGTCGAACCAATCCTTTGATCCAAAACAAGAGCAGAAAAGTGACAGCCATAAAAAAAGGAAACCCGTAGAAACTTATGGTTGCTAAAGATCCAGCAAACCACTCGTTATTGATCTTACCAACACAAGCATTCCAGGGGGAAAGAGCGGAAATATCAAAACAATAGCAATCAAGAGTTGTTTCATTATTGTCTTTCCAGCTTTTCCATGATCTCACACTTTCTCTTTTAGTGTTATGCCAGTCTATGGCAATCCCTCTCTGAAATATTACCGACGCATTTATAACTATCCTTTGGAGTGAGACTTTGGAGCGAGACTTCGCAGTGGGAAGAGAGTGCCGGGGTTGGCACTCTCTGGAATGGAGAAGCATTCAATCTTCCTGAAGTGGCGCTTCTTTACCCCCAAACTCTCTGAAACGGAAAAGACCTCGTACAAACAATACCTCGCCCCCAATATGACTTTTATCACCTTTTGAACTGAGCGTGGAAAAGTCTCTCTGAACTTGCGGGGGAACCATTACTCCCAATATGACTTTTATCGCCTTTTAGAATTCGAATTGCCCCTCCAAAGTTACTTTTATAACTTTTCAGGCTGGAGAAGTACTGAGCGGAAAAGCCCTCGTGTTCGTTGGTATCTTTTATGAGTAATTATACAACCCTTTGAAGTGAAAAAGCACAAAGCCGTCGAAAGCACTCAGCTCCTTCATTCTTATTTGGAAGTACTCGATCATGACCTTTACTACCACGAAACGCTGAAAATCTGAAGAACTCACGGCGTTCTCACGGTTGCCGAAATCAAACCAATCCTTCACGAACTTCATACGTTATGAAGCATCGCCTTTCTTGTGGGGTAGAGAGTGTGGTCCTCGAACGGGGCTGAAGGGCTTCTTACGTTATGTTGTTCTTTTTTCTTCTTCCCCCTCTAAAGTGACTTTTGTCACTTTAGAGGGGGAAGAAGAAAAGTTTTTTACCCCAAGCCAGAGTGACAATGGGACTTTAGTCACACCCTGAAGTGAGGAGGCTTGATCGCCCCCAAGATAAAGTGACTAAAGTCACTTTATTCTCAGGCCTCCCAGAGCTATAAAATTCTAAACTCCCTTCAAGAATGGTTTAGAACTCATCGAGCCATTGGTTTAAGATCATCCTCAAGTCGGGCAAGAGTTGCTCGACGACAATTTTATATGCGGTTCTGTTCAAACAACCAAATCAAACGCTTTTGCGTTTGACCTACAAACTGCGAATACCCCCTGCACTTTTTTGGGTGCATTGGGATGTTCGCTTTTGTAGGGGGCTTTGGTTGGCCTGAACAGAGAGCGACGCCTGGTGCGCCCTTTCGTTTTAGGCCTCTTTATTTGAGGCTTTTGGTAACACCTGACTTCGCTTACCGCTTCACCTTTTTCAAGGAGAACGAGCGATGCCGAAGCGCTACCTTTTCACCCTTTATGGCTATGAATTTCTTCATGACCCTTTCCTTAAGGCTTTTGATCTCA
>CAZJPQ010000031.1:0-41242 GCA_964548115.1 uncultured Planctomycetaceae bacterium | reverse complement strand
TTCAAGGCTTCTGCTGGAGGATCGCCGCTTAAAACATGGATTTTAATGCTTTCTGACTGTTTTGCCAGCTCAACTTCAACACCTTCAAGCTGACCAATACTTTGCTTTTCCTCCTGACCAGGCTGCTTTACAACGGTCAGCTGATTTTCATAAAGACGCCGTACACGTAAAGGGTCCTCGAAAGAGTTCACTTCAAGTATTTCCTGAATAAAAGATTCTTTGCGCATAGAGGTGATTTTTCGACCGTCCGGCAAAAAGTCAAAGGCAACCAGCGTACGCTTCGTTCGATAGCGATCTCCCACATGGGCTCTCGCTTGTAACCACAAACTCGCTTGTCCTTCAGAATTAGGCCCTGAAGGGGACTCGGGATTCGAAACATTCGAGGTAGAGCAACCAAGTCCAAGCTGACCTACAAAAAGAAAACCCGTAAAAAGAAAAACCATCACAAAACGACGAGTACGATACATAAGATTCTTCCTTTGCACTTTCCCTCTTTCTTTATGACTCAGGCTTCCTATAATGACAAAAAGAAACAACCAATAAAGCATTTTCTTTTTGAAGCAAATAGAAGTGAAGTAAGTGAAGTAAACGAAATACAATAAAGAAAATAAAAGCTTAAAAGCTCCTCCTTATGAGCAGGAAGACGACAGGTCCTTTATCCTCTAAAACTTTGTCTTTATCTTTCTATTAATTATAGCATGCGAGCAAGCCTCTTTTCTTTTTGCCAATCCCAGGTGCTTAAAATAAGGCAATGAAATAAGGAAAAAAGTGTGATGCAGCAGCATAAAAAACTATCAACAGATGAAATTGAAGAAGCATTAAAAACGCTTCAGGGCTGGAAAGTCTTTCAAACTCCAGAAAGAATAGAAAAAGATTTCTCTTTCAAGGATTTTACAAGAAGCATAGCATTCGTAAACTTAATTGCCTGCGAAGCTGAAAAACGGAATCACCACCCTGATATTGAAATACGCTACAATCAGGTCAAAGTAAAACTCTCTACTCATAGTATCAAGGGGCTCAGCCAGGAAGATTTTTATTTAGCTGATAAAATCGATGCCTGTCTTACTCTCTAAAAATTAAAAATTTCTAGCATTTATTACGGAAACAAAAAATGATTTATAACGTTACTATTCAGGCATTTGATGCTCAGCAGGGACTTTTACACTTCTCCATGGATACCACAGACTTTTGTGCCGCGACTGATATTTCTGAATCAGAAGCTGATGGGGTTTTAACAGTAGGGGAGACCTGTCCTCTTGAATTCAAAATAATTGCCCAAGACCAGGCTCAGTACCTTGAAGCTCCTGAAGAAAGTTTCAAGAAAATTGAAGCTCGAAAACAAGGCGACTTAGTGTGTGTTAAAGGAATTGTCAGCGACTATATCGAGCATGATACCCTGCGCCTGGGTGGAAAATACAGCATGGCCCTTCAGCTTCAAGCTCCTCAACAGTCAACGGATTATCGACAGGGTTCTAAAATATCTGCCCAAGGCACTTTAAAAGCAAATCTCCCCAGTGATGATCACGATGAAACAGGTTTAAGAACCTGAATGTTCCCTGCCTCTCTTGCTTCTTTCTTGAAAAATATAGAAGTGTCAAATCATTTTTCCTGAATTTTTTCTGAGGCTCAGAAACTACCCAAAAGCTTTAAAATACTTCGATTTTGTTCTTTGGCCTCACTCCTTTTTTATCAAGCCTTTTTAGCAATCTCTTTATATAATCCTGGCTTTGCCTGGACTTTCTTTTATAGCATATTTTACGGCATATAAAAAAAAGAGGATAAAGGTTCCAGGCTTTGTTGGTAAAGCTTGCAATAACAAAGAGACTCAAAGCTGGAAGGAAGATTTTTGATTGAATTCATCCAACAACTCTTCACAGGAACTGACACGGCTCATCGTACGGCTCTGGATTTGGCTATTATCTTTGCCGCTGCTTTGCTTGTTGGACGCCTTGTCAAGGTTATCAAGTTTTTACCCAAGGTAACAATTTACCTTTTGGTGGGTCTTGCTTTAGGCCCCAGTGCTGCAAAGGTTATTGACTATCAAGATGTGCAATCCATGGAAGTCCTGCGTACCATTGCGCTTTCTCTGATTCTTTTTCTGGTAGGCACAGAGTTCAGACTGGAAGGGCTTTCCAGCAAACTGAAACAATCACTTAAAATTTCAGCCTGGTCTGGGGGTTTGACATTTTTTCTTACCTTCACCTTCTGCCTTATAGCAGCTTTATTTTCAGAAGACTTACGTGAACATGCTTTTACCATCAGTATTTTACTTGGAATTTTTGCTCTTGAGGTCGGTCCTGCTTCGACTCTAGCTGTGTTGCGAGAACATAACAGCCATGGACCATACACAGACCATTTACGGCTGTTAGTAGGCAATGACAATCTTATTGTGCTTATCTGTTTTACGTTTGCTTCTATTTTTCTGCTTAATGGAGCAGACGTTTCTTTTACAGAAAGTCTCGGAAGTTCTCTGTCCTGGCTACTTTTACCCTTGCCAATTGGTATTGTTTTAGGAAGCCTCTTAGCCTGGGTTGAAACTTTTGAAGAAAAAGCAAGCTACCGTCTTATAGCTGTACTTGCTCTTCTCATGGCATCTCTTGGGATCAGTCGCTCTCTTGATATCAGTGCCGTTTTCACCTCAATGGTTGCGGGCTTTGCATATGCGAACTCATCAGTACGAGGACTTCCAGTCGTAGCGACCATGCGTATTCTGGAAACCCCCTTTTATATCGTCTTCTTCATTTATACCGGCGCAAACCTTCATCTGGAAGACCTGGGCACCATGATTGAAACAGCACCGGTGCTTGGAATTGCTTATCTTGTTTTCCGTACTGCAGGAAAGTATTACGGAACAAAATTTGGTGCTCGCCGGGTCCAGTATGCAGGGAATGAACCTCATTTGCTGGCTTCTTCTGTACTTTCCCATTCTGCTATTGTCCTGGCTCTGCTTGTTATCGTAAAAAACCGCCTGGGAGAAGGTGGCATCTACCCTTTTCTTGAAATGCTGATCCTTGGCAGTGTTGTTATCTTTGAAGTCTTTGGACCTATTCTTGTTAAAATGAGTGTCTTGCGCTCTGGTGAAGTCAGCATCATTAACGCAATTCCCCATAAGAGCAAAGTTGTCGATGGCAACCAGCTCCTGGCGATTATCAAGAACTTTTTAGCTCATCTTGGGATATCACGTAAAACCTATCAAAATGACCTCTCCGCATTAGTCATTCAAGATACTCGGGCCCTCTCCGCAGCTTCAGACTATAATAAGGTGATCAAGTTTATTGAAAGCTATCCCTATGACAGTTTTCCTGTCATCAATGGAGAAGGTCTTTATACGGGCTATATCAGCTTTAATGAGCTCAAGGATGCCAGCTACGATCCAATCATGAAAGACTTGATTCGAGCAGCTGATCTTCAAACCACAGGGGTTGCGATTGATCTTGACGATGATGATGTCGAGTCAGCCTATGAACGCATTCGAGCCCTGACCTATACTTCATTGCCAGTTATCCGACATGACAAAGAAGGCAATCAAAGATTGATAGGAGTTATTTTGCAACGAGATTTGACTTCTGCCCACTTGCGACTCGTTGGCAAGACCATGAGCGATTACGAAAATGCTTCCAGTAAACGTAGAGATACCATGTTTATGTTTCAGGAGAGTGTTGCAAAGAAAAAGAAGCCTGAAAGCTTAAAGAAACCTGAAAATCCAAAGTAGAAGAAGTGGCTAAACTTTTCTGTTTCCGAAAAGCTTCTTGCTCCAGACACAGAAATACAAACCAAGAAAAATAAAAAAATAATGACAGAGCCTGAAGATCGTGAATACTGCCATATCAAGGCAACAGAAGCCGAAGCTGGCAAACGACTTGATCAGGTGCTTGCTCAACGTTCATCCAGTTTTTCTCGTTCGCAGATACGAAAGCTGCTTGATGAGCACCAGATTTACCAGCTCAAAGATCAAGAAGTTCTTTACCTTAAGCCTTCCTTGAAGCTTGTTCTTGGGGAAGAGGTTTTGCTTTCTATACCTGGCGCGCAACCTCAAAAGCTGGCAGAAAACTCAGAGATTTCGCTCGATATTCTCTATCAAGATCAAGATATTCTTGTGCTTAATAAACAAGCGGGGCTTGTAGTGCACCCTCAAAACTTTTCTTCCAAAGACACTCTTGTGAATGCTTTGCTCAGTCGTTTTGGTGATGGGTTACCCTGTCCAGATCAAAAAGGCTTGATGCCTGGGATTGTTCACAGGCTTGATCGGGAAACGAGCGGCGTTATGGTTTGCGCTCTTTCTGAACGAGCTCTGCTTGAGCTTAAACGCCAATTCAAGGAACGGGAAATAAAGAAAGAGTACCTGGCAATTGTTCAAGGCAAAGTCGTAAAACAGGAGTTCAGTATTGAATCACCTTTAGAACGAGACCCGCAACGTCCCTATGCCGTAAGGATTAACAATGCTACAGGCCGTTCGGCCCGTACGGACTGTTCTGTTTTAAGACGTTTTCGAGCCCATACTTTTCTGCTGGTAAGACCTCTCAGTGGTCGCACCCATCAAATTCGAGTTCACCTTCAAAGTCGAGGTTATCCTGTCGTCAGCGATAAGCTTTATAGCAGTAGCCATCCCTCAGAAAAGTTTCAAGAAAAAGTTCGAGAAGAATTGCCAACCCCACCTGGGCGCCATGCTCTGCACGCATCAAAGCTTACTTTTCAGCATCCGACTCGAGCAGAAGAATTAAGCTTCGAAGCTCCTTTGCCTCGAGATTTAGAAGAAGTTCTCGAAGTTCTAGCGTCTTACCCTCTTCGACGGAATAGTGCCTGAGAGTCGTATGAGTGCTCTTTGTCTGCCCACTCAATTCGGACTCTGGTAAAAACTCTGCTCTCATTTTCAGCTATAAACTTCCCCTCCAAAGAAATTTTATAGAAAATGTTAAAACAAAAATTGCAGGTTTTTTTGTTTTAAGAAGCGAGGAAAGCTTCAAAATTACCACTCAAAAAGTGATACTACTCACCGTTTTAAAATAGATTGCTTATAGTCCATTGAGTTCGAAAGAAACACAATACGACCATTACCCCTTATAAGGAAGCCATGGCACTCACCCATATCAAAGTTCGAGGTGCTAAGGAACATAACCTCAAAAATATCGATGTAACCTTACCTCGAGATAAGCTGATTGTTGTAACAGGGCTTTCTGGCAGCGGGAAATCTTCGCTTGCTTTTGATACTATTTATGCAGAAGGCCAAAGGCGATACGTTGAATCACTTTCTGCTTATGCTCGACAGTTTCTTGGGCAGATGGAAAAACCAAACGTTGAGTCAATCGAAGGACTTGGCCCAACCATTGCCATTGAACAACGTCAGGCAGGGCATAATCCTCGTTCAACAGTAGCTACCACAACAGAAATTTATGATCATCTTCGCTTGCTCTTTGCTCGAGTTGGCCAAGCCTTTTGTCCTGTTTGCGGCGACCCTGTCCAGGCTCAAAGTGCTCAACAGATGGTTGAAACCCTCATGACCTGGCCTGAAGGTTCTCGTTGTTTAATTATGGCTCCAGTTATTCAGGGGAAAAAGGGCGAGCATAAAGAACTCCTCGCTCGCTATATGCGAGAAGGTTATGTTCGCTGCCGTATTAATGGAAAGGTTTATCAATTTCAAGAGGTTCCTGAGCTTGAAAAAAATAAAAAGCACACCATTGAACTGGTGCTTGATCGTGTCGTCATTAAAAAGGGTATTGAATCGCGTTTGATTGATTCTGTCGAAACAGCTTTAGAAGAGTCCCACGGGCTTTTACATGTTTGGCGAGAAATTGACGGCAAAAGCAGCGAGCATGTCTTTTCCCAAAAAGCCTTTTGTCCAAAGCACCCAGAAGCGGACATGGCTGACATGGAACCTCGTACTTTCTCCTTTAATTCTCCCTATGGAGCTTGTCCAGAATGTCACGGGCTCGGCACAGAGGTTCGTTTTGATCTTGATCTTGTGATTCAGGATCCTTCTTTAAGTCTTGCCCAAGGAGCCATTACACCCTGGGCCAAATCTTTTGGTCCTCTGCGCAAGTGGTATATGAAGCGTTTGCGAAAGGCTGCAAATTCTCTTGATCTCCCTTTTAAAACTCCCTGGAAGGATCTGAGCGCTGAAGAACAAGGAGTCTTACTTCACGGAACAAAACAATTTCCTCGTGGGAAGGCTCGTTTTGAAGGAATTTTAGCAGGACTCATGAATCAGTTCCGCAGTACAGAATCAGATTCAGTAAAGACGCGCTTGATGCAATATATGAATGAGCAGGAGTGCAGGGCTTGTGATGGGGGGCGCTTACGGCCTTTTTCAAGGGCTGTTAAGGTCGGCGGCAAAGCCATTCAAGAAGTTGGCTTACTTACAATTACACAAGCCTATCAATGGATTCAAGACCTTCAACTTGATAAGCAGCGCAAACAGATTGCAGAAGTTGTTGTGAAAGAGATTCAATCCCGCCTTAAATTCATGGCTGATGTTGGAATTGGCTATCTCAATCTTAACCGCAAATCAGGCACGCTCTCCGGTGGAGAAGCCCAGCGCATTCGTTTAGCAACCCAGGTTGGAAGTGGACTTGTCGGCGTCTGCTATGTTCTTGATGAGCCAAGCATTGGCTTGCATCAACGGGACAACAATATGCTGATCAAGACGCTTCAGCATTTACGGGATATTGGCAATACAGTGATTGTTGTTGAGCACGATGAAGAAACGATTCGCTCTTCGGATTATCTTCTTGACCTTGGTCCTGAAGCAGGAGATCAGGGAGGCAAAGTTTGCTATGCAGGCCCATCGAAGCAAATAGAAAAAGAAACAACACTCACAGCGGACTATCTTTCTGGTAGAAAAAAAATTGCTTTACCAGGCCAGGCGTCAAGAAAACTCAGCACCCGGAAAGCGATCCGTATCAAAAATGCTTCTGAGCATAATCTCAAGAACATTAACGTAGCTTTTCCTCTGGGTGGTTTTATCTGTGTCAGTGGTGTCTCTGGTTCTGGGAAATCAACACTCATCAGTGACATCCTTGCACCGGCTTTAATTAATCGTCTTAACGGAGGTTCAAGAAAAGTTGGCAAGTGTAATGATGTCGTTGGTTGGCAAAGCTGTGATAAGTGCATTGAGATTGATCAAAAGCCAATTGGAAGGACACCTCGTTCTAATATCGCTACCTATACCGATATCTTTAACTGGATACGAGCTCTTTTTACCCAAACTCCTGAGGCCAAACTCCGAGGGTATAAACCAGGACGTTTTAGCTTTAACGTTCCAGGAGGACGCTGTGAAGCTTGTGAAGGACAAGGCGTAAAGCAAATAGAAATGCATTTTCTTCCTGATATCCACGTTGTTTGCGAAGAGTGCAAAGGCGCTCGTTACAACCGTGAGACTCTTGAGGTGAAGTGGAAAGGCAAAAACATTGCTGAGGTTCTTGAGATGCGCGTTGCCGAAGCTTTAGAGTTCTTCAAAAACCATAAAAAAATACAGCTTAAGCTGCAAACCCTTTTTGATGTTGGTCTCAGCTATATCAAACTTGGACAACCCGCCACAACACTTTCAGGAGGAGAGGCGCAACGAATTAAACTTGCAAGTGAACTTGGCCGTCCTGATACAGGACATACTTTTTATATTCTTGATGAACCAACAACAGGGCTTCATTTTCATGATGTTCAAAAGTTGCTTGAAGTTTTAGAGCGCTTGGTTGAAAAAGGAAATACCGTCCTTGTGATAGAACATAATCTTGATGTTCTTAAATGTGCTGACTGGATTATTGATCTTGGTCCAGAAGGTGGCGATAAAGGAGGAGAAGTTATTGCCATGGGTTCGCCTGATCAAATCATGGAAACAAAGGGAAGCCACACTGGCATTTTTCTTACGAAACACCTCAATCCAAAAACTTCAGGACAGAGTCGAAAACGATCAAAAGCAATTCAAGCAAAAAAAACGAGAGCAAAGAAAACTCGCAGCAAAAAAGCTGCTAAAAAAACCACTCCAAAAACTGCTCCAAAGAGTAAAAAGAAGGCTTCAAATAAAAAGAAAGTTTTAAGCAAAAAGAAAATCGCAAAAAAGGCTTCAAAGTAAAAACTTGAAGTTAAAAACGAGAGTATTTTATAAGCTTAATACGTGAGAAAAACGATTGAACGAATCATCTCAAAACGGGGACTCAAAAGCTTTTACTCGCTTTCCTCTTCGACTGGAGAAGCTTCTTTGTTATTGTCTCCGTTTTCGTTTTGCTCGCCTTCGGTTTTTGCCTCTGGGTCTTGTTCTTGACTCTTCAGTGAAGCAAAGTCCGGTTCTCCCGGTTTTTTAAGCTTAGGGGCCTCTTCAGGTTCATATTTATCTGCAACAGAAAAACTTACTTCTCGATTATCATCGTTGATAAAAACAAGTTCGTTTGTGGCTCGGTTAAAAGTCAGCCATTCCAGCCCCGTCCCCATATCAAGTGAAATATTTCTTTTGCCCTGAAGAGCTTCCAAAAGATAGGTTATATCAAGGTCTTGGACCTTTTCCGTATCTTCTGTTAAAGAAAGAATTTTTTCATTTTTTGTATCATAATAGAAGTAAGAAAAAGCAAGGCTTTCTGCATCACTGCTTCCTTCAAGAATATCCGTCAATTGATATGTTCGTCCTAAGGGTGCTCCTGTTTTTAACCTTGTGATTTCAAGAACAACTTTAATCCAAATTTTTAAATCTTTGCTTATGGGTACCAGAAACCACTTATGTAAGCGAGCGTTGAGGTGGTATTCCTCTGGGCCATCCCCACGGATATAATTTGTGTAATACCATGTAACCTGAGGAGCTGATAACTTCACAGGCTTTATGCTTTGTGTCTTTTCACTTGAGAAATACTTTCCCATGCTCTCTGGGGCATTTTGTTCAACATCCTTATGCTTCGAAACCTGAGCAACGACATAGAGGTAGTTCTTTTCTGCCTCAGCTGTGGTGTCTTGGTAACTTGTCGCAACAATAGGCTTTGCAAAAAGCTGCTTCCACTTTCCAGGCTTTCCTTCAGCATCGATCTCTGCTCGAGAAAGCAAGTATCCATAATCTTGAGGCAACTTTTGATTATCAAGAAGTTCTCCTTCTTGCCAAAAAAGCACGATGGTCATAGCCTCAGGAAATGGTTCAGCAACTAAAGCCTGAGGAGCAAGAAGGACATACTCTTCCTGAGGAGGGGTATCTTTCTCTTCTATAATGGGTTCTTTTTGTTCCTCTTCCTTTTCTGGAAAATCTGGAAACATCAAAGTAATTGGATAGTTTGGAGTTGCGAATCGAGGATCAAGCAAAATTGGGCGAGGAGAAGGCAGGGTCTGATCTGCCTTAAATTCTGGAACCTGAATAAGCTCCTGACCATCAACACCTTTGGCCTGCATAGCGCTGACAACACTATTATGAAGCGATTGAGCTTTTCTAATTTCCTCTTTAAGTTCACTACTCAAAGAAAAAAAGAGTATTACTCCTGCTCCAATAAGGCCCAGACTGATGAAAATCAAAGGTATTGGAATGCTTAAAGAACGTGTTTTTTTTGGCATAATAACTTTCTCTAACACTCTATAAAAAATCAAGAAGGCAGGAATTCAACGCCACTTCTCAAGAAAACAAGTTACTGCACTTTCTTATTATAGTTGATTTATGGAAGAGCATAAAAGGTCATTCTTCTAAAAAGCAAGAACCTTCATAAAACCATCACCAGCACACTTATCAGCTGAAAGCGTATCGTAAACGCAGGGCTTTAAGAAAAGTATAAGAAGCAAAGCGTCTCTAAGGTCGTTCTTCATTTTTTAAAATACGGAGCTCTTCTTCGGCCAGATGTTTCAAAGGTTCAAGGAGTTCTTGGGAAAGAGTGAGCCTGGAAAAATATGAGCTCGCTTTTTCAAGGTTGCCCAGACTTTTTTCTAACTTTCCAAGCAGGTAAAAAACAAGGGCTTGATCCTCACCCCTAATTTCATCGAGTTCAAGAGCTTTGAGAAAATATTCTCTGGCCTTTCTTTGAGAACGTGTACGCGCCTCTCTTTGTTCACGAAGAAGATCAGAACACCAACTGGCTTGCAGATAAAGCTCTGCTATTTCGAGATTCGTCTTTCCAAGATAAAGAGCAATCAGCGCTGCGTGTCGGTAGCGCACAGCAACGTTATCGCTTTTTTCTGATTGAGGCAGAGCTGAAAGTATTTGTTTTAAGGTTTTTTGTAACTCAGGATCAAGAGGAGAGAAATCTGGCTGAAAACCGGCAAAACCACAGCTGGTACAAAGATGCAAAAAACTCGGAGAAGAATACTCCGGGTTTAAGAAAGAAGCTTGAAGTGCTTCTTGTCCTTTATCTATTCGACAATCAATAGCAATCGGGCTGCGAAAACGATGTTCGCAGACAGGACAGTCAAGTTCAAGCCAGGGGTTCTGGTCCATAATTCGTCTTTAATGCAAACCTGGGCTTATCAAAGGGTAATCAATTTTACAACTTGAGAGCAGGTCTTCTCTTTACGTTTTATATCTCAAGTTTCTACCTGAAAGCCTCTTTTTAACGTGGAATAAACAAGCTGTCCCCAGCCCAGAGTTCTGCCCTGGCTTCAGGGTTTGCTTTTTTCCAAAAATCTCTCCATTGACGCTGGCCAGCAGAATCTTTCTTCCACTTCCCACTTTTTTCCAGGGCAGTCCCATAAAAACGAAAGCGAGTATAAGCGATCTTATCCCAGCTATCACCTTTTTGGACAGTATAATAATCTCCCTTGAGAAAAGGCTTCAGCTGCTCAAGGATTCTTTGATCTTTTTGAGGATCAAGGTGCATACGAACTCCCTCAAGCCATGGAAACTCCGAGCTTTGCTCTTGAGAAAACTTCTCTGCTTGATTTTGCACCGGCTCTCTTGTGTATTCTTTTATCTCTTGAGAAGAATCCTGGTTCCCTTTCTTTTGTTTATTTCTCGCCTCGTTCTTAGCATGAATGAGTTCTCCTTCTTTTGGGGCATCAAAACGTACAACAAGTGAATCAGGAGCAGTACTATCTTTGCTTTCCTTGGTCTTAAGGGTTTTACGAGAAGCTTCAATGACATTATCCCATATTAACCCCAGGCCCAGACTTAAAACACAAGCGATTAAAATAGCGATTTTAATTTGACGATCCATAGGTATTTTTCCTTGGTTTTCACAACAGAATACGAAAGCTCCAACTTCTTGCATGGAGCAGTTATTCAACTATCGACAAGTCTGCTAAAACTTTGAAGCTAAAATAAGGCTCAAATATTTTGAGCACTATCTTGCTCTCCCGGAAAAGGACGAAGACGTATCTCGATTGCTTTTGGCAGGGTTGGGCAGGGTTGGACACAAAGCCCACAACCAGTGCAATTTTCTTCTTGAACCACTGGCAGAAGTTGCTTTTGGCTTCCTTCTGCTGCTGCTGTCTCTTGCAAAAAAGCAATACTTTTGGGAGTCGTCGGGCAGGCATCATAACAGAACGTACATGATTCTTCCTGGTAACCAAGACAAACGGACTCATGAATATGTGCAAGGCCTATTCGAATAAACTCCTGTGGTATGGGAAGAAGCGCTCCAGAAGGACAATCTTCCAGACATTTTCCACAAAGCGTACAAGCTGATTCATTTGGAAAAAGTATCGGTGTTCCAACCGGAGCCCCCATATGCTCTTGTGCTGGGACAATACACTGCTCAGGGCAAACCTGAATACAAACCTGGGAACACTGACAGGCTTCCAAAAATTCCTCTTCACTCAGCGCTCCTGGCGGCCTAAAGAAGAGACGGTCATAAAATTCAACCTTACCAGCATGCTGAATTATAAAAGCAGAATTTTCTAACGTTCCATCCTTAAACGTTGCGCTCTTACTTTCATGAGAATGAAGAACCACGTGCTCGGAATCTTCCTCTGAAGCTGTTTGGAAAACGTGCAGCTTCTTCAAAAGATAATTCGAAGCCCGTTCGCCAACTTTTTCGATGGTTTTCTTGAAAAACTTCCGTCGTCCCTGGGAATCGATCATGCTTTTCACCTTATATTACGAAAGAGAAGCCTTGGTCGCCTTAAAACATCTGAACAACAATATAAGAAAAAACAGATAAAAAGAGCTTAATATTTTTGAAAGAATAATTCGCCAGAAAGCCTCTTCACTTAGGCATAATTCAAGGTAAACAATATCACATTACAAGATTTCTCTGGAGTTTATATGCTTTAGAGTTCAAAAAACCCGCTCTTCTCCTAAACTATCATGATAAAGCAGGAAAAGAGTAAACGCAAACCAACCAAAAGAGAAAAATGGAAAAGCTCAAAGATCTTAATCAAGAAGTCCAACGAATGAGAAACGGTGTTGGATATTTAGAGTATAATACGCTTGGCCTCCTCGAAATAAAAGGCAAGGATGCAGCAAGCTTTCTTCATAATATTTTAACGTGTGATGTAAAAAAGCAAAAAGAGGGAGAAGGCTGCCCAGGGGTACAAGCCGCTCCTAAAGGCAAGGCTTTAACGTTACTTTCGCTCTACAGAAGTGCCCAAGACACCTACCTTCTTCTCAACCCCCAGCATGACATCAAACGGCTTCTAGCATCAATTGAGAAACACCATTTTTCCGAAGATTTCAGCTCTACAGTATTGTCCTCCGATCTTTGCGTTTTCGCATTATTGGGACCACAGGCGAAATTTTTGCTCACCGAGCTTCTTGGTGATAAAGCAGAGCAGGCGCTTCTGAACCTGCAAGAATATCAAACCGCTTCTTTTGCTCTTGAGAATTATCAAATCAGGGTTTTCCGAGAGCCCTTAAGCGGGGAACAAGATTATGTGCTAGCACTCCCTTCAGCTCACAAAGCAAATTTTGAAAAGCGATTGCATAGCCTTGGGGCCAGGCATGGATTGGTGCACCTGTCAGACAAGGCTTTTGAGGTTTTAAGAGTCGAAGCAGGCAGACTGCTTTTCGGGCAGGATTTAACAAAAGAAAATCTTGCTTCTGAGCTTGGGATTGAAAATCCTGTATTTTCCTACAACAAAGGGTGCTATGTAGGTCAGGAAGTTATTGCCCGCATCAAAACAAAGGGGAGCGTGCCTTTCCGCATCATGGGACTTTGCTTTGCCCCAGGAACAAATCCAGAAACAATCGAAAACGATATTTTTGATTCAGATGATAAAAAAATTGGAAGCATTACAAGCCTTGTGCATTCTCCAACACTTGGGACTCCTATTGCAATCGCCAGGATTACTCATAAAGCTCAAGTTCCAGGACTTGATGTCAGAGTGGGAAAAGAATCGGCAAAACTCCTGGAACTTCCTTTTTTCGAAAGAGCTCAGTCTGACAAAAAAGAAGAACGATTGCTTTACGATCAGGCAATGAAACTTTTTCTTCAGGACCGTGAAGAAGAAGCTATTGAGCTCTTAAAACAAGAGCTTCAGCAAAACCAGCAAAGCCTTGATGCCTGGGAAGCTTTAGGTGTGATTTACGACCGCCAGGGGAAACATCAAAAAGCCATTGAAGCCATGGAAGAACTTAAGAAGCGGTCTCCAAAGCATCTGATGGCCCACGTCAACCTTTCGCTTTATTATATGAAGATTGGTGACAAAGAAAGGGCGGAGGATTATCAGGCTCAAGCCACTCGTCTTTCACTTGAACAAAGAATACAATCCCAAGAAGGAGGAAAGGCTCAAGTTGACGATGAAGCCGAGCGTATCAAGAAGCTGGAAGATCGTATCCAGCGTTTTAAGGCTATTATAGAGCTTGATCCTGATGATGTGCTTGGGCATTTTGGAGTTGGAAAAGCTTCTCTTGATCTTAAACGTTATCGTGAAGCTGTCACTCATTTTGAGAACGTTTTAAAAATCGAAAAGCATTACTCTGTTGCCTGGGCCAACCTTGGAAGAGCATATGCTGCTCTTGGAGAAGAAGAAGAAGCGAGAAAAACGTTTGAAAAGGGCATCCAAATTGCTGAAGAAAAAGGAGATTTGATGCCTGCGAGAGATATGAAGGTACGGCTCGAAAAACTGGGCAATAAAGTACCCTGAACGTCGCCTTCTTTCTATTTTAGTCTTCTATATTTAGTCTTCTTTGTTCGTTTCAAGGTTCTCGTTTTTGAGTATCGCAAGCAGTTCGCGTGCGCGCAGCTTGAATTTTTGAGAAACACCATCCAGTGTCTGAGCCTGTTCCAAGTTCTCTTTTGTACGATAAAAAAAGCTGCCTGGCAAGCGCTCAGTGATCATACCCATGCTTTCCAATGCAGCATAGCGTTCAAGCTCAGCCAAAGGTTTTAAACTTTGCTTCTGAAAAAGAAGCTTTTCAAAAAGATCGTAGCTTTCCTGATCCTTGATTCTCGCAAGAGCATAAAGAGCCTGAATCCGAAGCCGAGAACCTTCTTGCTCACTCCCATCAAAAAGAGAGTAAAGGTAGCTGCGAACAGGTGCAAGTTCAATTTGCGAAGGATTTTCCTCCAGGATTTCCCCAAGGGCTTGAATACAAGCCGCTTGAACCTCCAGGTTCTTAAGCACACTTGAGCTCGCTTGAGGAAGCTCAAGTATTTTTGTTTCGCCAGCTAAAGCAATGCGCTCTAGAATCAAGGGAAGAGCTTCTTTGGATTGTAAAGCGCCAAAAGCCAAAAGAAGGTTATACTCAAGCCCCGTTTTTGGAAAGTATTCACTCTTGAGTGGCTCTGCAACGAGTTTTCTGCAACGTTCAAGTTCCTTCTTGAATGCTTCAAGCAAAAGATAAGGCGAAAGCTGCATACGCTTTGTCGCGATATGTAAAGCAGCCAAGCTTTGGATAGAAGGAAGTTGCGCCAAGAGTTCTTGATCACATTTTTGTCGGTCCGCTTCAAGGGCCTCTTCTTTTCTTCCCCAATGCATTTGACTTGGCTTAAAAAATGCGCTTAAAACTCCCTCTTCCGGCTTTTCCTTATAAACTTCAACCCAATCACGCCAACGAGCAACTTGAAGTTTTCGTAAACCCTCATCTTCATCAGGATCATAGGGCCAGTGCAAGCCTGTAACGCTTGTTAAAGTTCCATAAGCCTCATAACGAACAAGCTTAGCGGAATCATTGAGCAACTCCACATAGCGCTCTAAAGGGTGCTCCAGGATATTTTCTTGTTTTCGCCACAACCTTAAAGCATGAGCTCTTGAGCGAGCATCATCGACTGAAAGCAATTCTAAAAGTGGTCGTTTGCCCTCTTCTCTTACGATCTTATGGTAAAAATCCTCCCATTTTTGAATAGCCTGAAGATGCTCCTCCTGCCATTCTTTTTGAGAGCTCCCCTGCTTTTGATAGGCTTGATAATCAAGCTGGTAGCCCGTCAAAGAACCTAAGGCCTCAGCTATAGCCTGGCGAACTCCAGAAGCTCCATCATAACTTTCCAGCCCCTCTTGGCGAAGCTGGGCTAGAAGCTCAGGAATGGCTGAGGTCTGGTCGGCTTCAGCTATGGCTCTTGCGGCCCCTGCCCGCGTTTTAGGCTCTTCAGCCTGCAGGGCTTGGAGCCTCCATTCCTCCGGCGTTGAATCCTGATTGGCATGCCACCACGTTTTCCAGCGATCAAGATATGAGTTTGTTTCTTCTTCCGTTGCTGCCTCCTTCAAAGGGATAAGCAACCGTTCATGGGCTCCCTGGGTAAACCCCGTAAGCTTTCGCAAACTTTCTAATGCACTCATCCGAACCCCTGAGTGAGAATTTTGAAAAGACTGAATAAGCAAAGGAATACTGGTACGAGGTTTATCAGAACGCCCAAGAGCTCGAAGCGCCCAGGCTAATTCTTTACTCGACGTTTTATCAGACGTTACGATTCCAGAAATTCTTTCATGGTTTTGATCAACTCCCAACCGCATCAAAGCCCTTAGAGTTGCAATGCGTATGTCTGAAGATTCGTCATCAAGAGCTTCTCCTAACCGCTCTGACAACCCAGAATGTCCCCAGCGCGCTATTTCATCAATCCCTCGAACCCTTGATGAAAGCGAGCTTCCAGAATCAAAAATCGTATCAAATTCTTTTTCCCAGCGATCATGAAAATGTATGCTATCCTGTGCTTGTAATGCAGGCATAAAAATCAAGAGCCACAAAACACAAGAGAAAAGCTTTTGTTTGCTCATATATCTGAAGGCTTTTTTCATAATGACGAATAATTAAAGAGCGATACGTTTTAAAATTTATCTCATTTTTAAAATCTAAACTTTTTTAAAATCTAAACTAATGAAAAGATCATAATAAAAATTGAATTAAAGAGCTACAGAAAGCAAATTTTGTAATTGTATGGATGAAAAACCTCTTCAAAAGCGTTTAAAATAACGAAAGCAAGCAATAAACGATTCTTTGTGGTTTTCCTCTTTTCTTAAACGAGCAACCTAATTCAGCAAAAACGCCGCAAGGAAGTATATTTTGAACAGAAAATTTCAAGTTTAAGCCTAAATGCCTGATGGAGGTTTTTGTGAGTCATCACCACCGTAAAAATTCTGGGTTTTCTTTCTGGTTTTTGGGTTTGTTTTCTTTTTTTCTGCTGGTTGCGCCAGCTCTTTTTTCGAGTAATGGACCGACAAGCAATAAAGTTTTTGCGCCTCGCGATGAATTTCCTTTCGCTCACTATCAGGCAAAACTCGAAGACAACCTGCTTGTAATTGAAGTAGAACATCAGACTGGTTATCACACCTACACTTTAGGTAACGAAGAAAGAGGAGGCGCTTCTCCTTCAACGCGTTTTGAACTTTTAGAAGGGCTTATTGCAAAAGGGGATTGGCAGGAGCCTCAAGCAAAGGATCTTTATGATATATTTCAAGTTGCTGACTGGGGGTATGAAAAAAGCGTTCAATTCCGCTTGCCTGTAGAAGTTCTCCCAGAAGCAAAGCAAGCTGTTATCGGCATTTCTGGCCAAGTTTGTGGAAAAGGGTCTTGTTATCCCTTTCAAAATCTTCGCTTAATACTTCCATTGCAAGGTAATACAGTTTCTGAAAACGCAGGAAACACTGCAACTTCTTCACCCTCTGACAAAACAGAGATACTCAAGAACAAGCAAAAACCAGAAGCATCGTCCTCAAACCAGCTCCGCTACCATAAGGGACGTTGGGTCATGGAAGCCTGGGGGGGGGCAGGAGACCTTGGCTCAGCCCAAAGTTGGAGAGAGTTTATCCTAATCTGCATCGGTGGGGGATTGATAGCCTTGCTCATGCCCTGCGTTTTTCCAATGATTCCCATTACGATCAGTTTTTTCAGCAAACAAGGCGAAGAAAAAAAAGCTTCAAGCGTCGGGCTTGGGCTTCTTTATGGCCTTGGTGTTATGAGCAGCTACACTCTGCTTGGCTTACTCTTAACGCTAACGCTGGGGGCTACTGGAGTATCTGACTTTGGGAACAGCTCTTGGGTTGCCCTTGGGATTGCTCTTTTTTTTACGCTTTTTGGTTTGAGTATGCTGGGGGTTTTTGAATTTCGCCTTCCATCCTCTATCAATCAAAAGTTGAATTTACAAGGTCGTTCTCAAGGCGTTTTAGGAGCATTATTGCTTGGAGGCACCTTTGCCGTTACATCAATGGCCTGCACGATTCCAATTGTTGGAGGGATTCTTGCTCTTGCACTCAGTGGTGAAATTCTTAAGCCACTGATTGGCATGCTTGTTTATTCTGGAACAATTGCTTTGCCTTTCATTGGACTTTCAGCTCTTCCACGTCTTTTGCGAAAATTACCGAAAGCTGGTGGTTGGATGAATAACCTTAAGGTTGTTTTTGGTTTCATTGAGCTTGCAGCAGCGGCTGAATTCCTCGGCTGGGCTCGGATCATCTCTCGAGAAATGGTGCTGGCTGTTTGGGTTGCAGCAGCCCTGCTCTCTGCGCTTTACCTCTTAGGTATTTTTCGAACCAAATATGATGCTCCTCTTCAAGGTTTAAGTGGAGGAAGAATTGTGCTTGTGCTCTTTTTTGCAAGTATTGGCCTTTGGGTCAGCACAGGACTTTTTGGAGGGAGTCTAGGCCCAATAGAAGCTTTCCTGATCCACCCGGAAAGCGGAAAATGGGAAGTGAACCCTGAACTCGAAAAGGTCTTATCCGATGCTCGTCAAAAAGATCAAAACGTATTCCTTGATTTTACAGGAAGTTCATGCGCAAACTGCCGTCTTTTTGAACGCTCTGTTTTAGAAACAGAGTGGGCCGAAAAAGAACTTCAAAATTTTCGCCTGCTTCGTCTTTATATTGATGATCCTGAACACGGCGAGAGCTATACGGATTTCACCTACACTCTTTTTAACCAAATAGGCTCTCCTCAATACGTTATTATCAATTCCGAGGGAAGAATTACGGCTTATGAAAACAAAGTTGAAGCCTACGTCAGCATAAATGGCCTAAAACCACAGGGTAAAGAAAGGTTTTTCCAACTTATCTCATCAGTAAAAAATAAAGGAAAAGCCTTTGATTTTGAAAAAGGATTCCTGAAAGAAGATAAAGCCACTCTTCAGTAAAAATCATATATGAGATTCAATCACTTCGGGCTTCTCAAGCTATTTTCACCCTTGAAACCTGATATTCACATCATTTCACAAAGAAAAATATTTTTCCCACCAAGCGGTCTTTGAGTTATTCTGGTAGGCTCAAGTAAGGGCTGGTATGTTTTGCTTATGAAAATTTTAAAAGTCTTCTCTGCGGAATAATAGAAATGTCAAAAAAAGAAGCTTCTTTTGATTTCGACAACAGGCTGTCTCAACCTGTGCTCGAAAGTATTTCTGCGCTTCTGATTGCTATAGATGAAAATAAAAGCATTCGTATTTTCAATCCAGCTGCTGAACGCTTGACAGGGCAATCTTTTCAAGACGTTTTAGGAAAACCAATTGGAGAGATTCATCCTGCTTTTCAATTTTTAAACAAGGACCCTAAGATTGACCGCACGCTCTGTCTTGGAGTTCCAACAACCATTGAAAATATCGAAGTTAAAACCAACAACCAAACAATTTACATCGATCTTCTGATTGACCCTTTGATGAGCAAGCAAAGCAAAATTTGCGGGGCCTCACTGCTTGCTTTCGAAACAAGCGAAGAGGTGCATTTACGTCAGCTTTTAGCAGAACAAAATGAAGATCTTGTTGCTCTTCATCAGGTCTCCGGGGTCTTGCTTTCAACCATGGATGTGCATAAATCTCTCTTCATTATTTGCAGTGCTATGACAAGTGCAGGAAAAGCCGGCAATGATCATGCCATTGTTTTTCTCAAAGATGAAGAAGGCCTTTTTATGCGGGGCATGATGGCTGTGAAGCGCTATGATTTTCCTTTACTCTGGAAAATCTGGAAGCAGCTCTCGAATAACCAACACAGCCTTAAAGGAGTTTTAGAAAAAGAAAACCCTCGCATTTATAAGGATACAACCCGCTTAAGCCGTATTGTACGTAAAATTGAAATTCCGCTGGACAGTTCAACATCTCTTTTGTCTGAAGTTTTGAAAAAAAAGCAAACGATAACTGATTCTGAATATCGGAAAGAAGGGCAAAATGCAAAACTCCATCCCTATCTTGAACGCTTCTTTCTTTCAGGTTCTTTTGCCGCAATGCCCTTGGTTCTAGAAGACGAAGCCATTGGAGTTTTAATTGCAAGTTCTGCACTAACATCCCGTCACTATAATTCAGAATCAATGAAAGTTATGGAAATGTTTGCCGATCAGGCAGCTCTTGCAATACATGGTGGGCTTCTCTTCCGACGTATGCGCGAACGTGCACGACGCGATTCGCTAACGGGAATTTATAATCATGGGTTTTTTCAATCCCAACTCCATCGGGAAATTCTTCGAGTTGAACGCTATGGAGGAACCCTTGGGCTTCTTCTTTTTGATATTGATCATTTCAAACGCTTCAACGATAACTATGGACATCAGACGGGCGATGCTCTCTTAAAAAATCTCGCGAAAATTTTACAGGAAACGGTACGCTCAACAGATACTTGCGCCCGCTATGGAGGAGAAGAATTCGTTGTTATCCTTCCCCAGATTGATCAGGAACAAGGACTTATTTTAGCAGAACGATTACGAAAAAAAATTGCTTCTTCAGCGCTGGCCTCTAACGAAGAGCAGGAAAATTTATATGTAACGGTGAGCATAGGGCTTGCTTTTTATCCGGAAAATGGACGTAAACCTGCTGAGTTGATAGCTGCTGCCGATACTGCTCTTTATACTGCAAAAAAAGATGGACGTAATAAAGTCAAGGTCTACCAAACACCTTCGCAAGAGAAATAAAAATGAGAAGAATAAAAATTCTTGAATTAAAACATCTTAAGCTTACGGCACTCGCAAAGCTCTAACAACGAAGCTTCTTGGGCAAAGCGTTCGAGGCCTAAAACTTCTTGCTCTCCCAAAGTATAATATATTGCTTGTTTCAGGTATTCTTCGAGGTATCTGGCAGGTAAAGAATCATTTGCACAATGTTTCGCAATCGCTTGAAACGACTGCTTTCCTTTCAGACAAGCTTGTTTTAAAACTTCATGAAGTTTTTCTGCAGGGTACTCAAACCCTGGGCGAACAAGCCAGGCCGCAAAGACAAAAGGCAGCCCCGTAAGTTTTTTCCACTCACTGCAAAGATCAAGACTTTGATATTTTTTCTGACGCAAAGCACTCAAAGCTGGATCACCGATAATTAAAGCTGCATCATGATCTGTCTGAGCAAACTCTTCGAGGTTAAGTGTCAAACGCTCAAATATAAAATCACGATCAGGAAAAAGCTTGCTAAGAAGAATTCTGGTTAAAGCCGCAGAAGTTTCTGAGTTTTGATCAAGACAAACTTTTTGAACCCTTTCAAGCGGTTGCTTCAAAAAAAGTCGTACACTCCAAACCGCCTGGTTGCTGCATACCCCTAGCCCTGGGATAAGAGTCGCACCGGGGTTTCGAAAATACTCGATAACAGGCAAAAGCCCTAAGTCAATATCTCCATTTCGAAAAAGCCTGGCCAATTTCGAAGGCGATGATCGGATAATTTCAAATTCCCCTTCACCTCTGGAACTCTCTTCATAAAGAGAGTTCCAGAGAGGTAAGGCATTTGAAAAATCAACAACTCCACACTTGATTTTCAAAGTTATTCCTTTTTCTTCATAAATAAAAATTCTTCTAACAGCTTTGCTCATGTGTGCTATTCAAAACCTAAATGATTAAGAATCAGAGCTGGAAAATGTGTAACATGAAATTCAGGAGGTAAAGAATTTTTCCGAGTACTGATAACTAAAGGACCTTGCTCAGGACGAGCTGGCAAAGCTCCATGGCTTCCTTTTACAAGGTCTGGATCAAGAGGAATAATATTCATACGGTAGCGCATGCCTATTTTTTTTCGTAATAAGGTTCCTAAAACTTTTAATTTTGGAAAAGGAATTTCAGGATCAATGAAAAGCTCACAGGGGTCATAACCAGGTTTTCGATGGATATCAATTGTTCGAGCAAAGTCAGGAGCTTTGTCTTGATCTTCCCAATAATAGTAGGGGAACCAAGTATCATGCTTTGCAACCAGAATAAGATCTCCGCTCTTATGATGATCTATTCCAAACTCCTCTTGCTCTTCAGCTCCAAGGACTTGAGCTATGTTCTCCTGCTCAGAAAAAAGAGAAAAGAGACCTTTTGAATCAGCTTTATCCCGAAGGTAAATATGAGCTATCTGATGATCACAAAGTGCAAATCCTCGACTTGCGGTAAAGTCAATATGCTCGCCAAAAGGTCCATCTCGTAAGGCCAAGAACTTGTGACTCCGTAATATCCTATTTGGGAAAAGTGTTTTAGAAACATCCGTAATTCCATATTCACTCACGATCAAAACTTCTGCGCCCTGTTTTTGAGCGTGCTTATAAAGTTTTTCTACACACTGATCAACTTCCCCTAAAATCTTGGAAAGATCAGCCCCCCCTGGGCCATAGCGTTGAAGATCATAATCAAGGTGGGGGAGGTAAACGAAATGAAGGGTTGGTTTTTTTGCATCCATCAACCAGCAGGCAACATCAGAGATCCAGCGACTTGAAGCAAGACCTGAACGGGGCCCCCAAAACTCATGAAAAGGAAAGCTTCCATACGTATCTTTAAGAGCACTGGCTAAATCATGAGGCTGACTGAGAATATCAAAAACTTTAGAACCATCGGAGCCGTAATGAGGTTTTGGCGTCACAGCCCAATCAACCTTTGCCCCCTGGTTAAACCACCAAAAAAGCTTAGCACAGCTAAAAGAAAGGCCTTGGGATTCAGCTTTTTCTCGAGCAATTTCATAAACAGGTCGTTGTCCCAATTGAGTATTGGCCTGTACCCAAAAGCGTGATTCTCCAAGTTCTGAACGATACCAGCCGTTGCCAACAACTCCATGCTCCCGAGGAAGTTTACCTGTCAGCATGCTCGCTTGAGCAGGAAGCGTCAGCCCAGGAAAAGATCCCGAAAGAGGTTGAAGACTCCCTCCTTCAGCGATGCTTCTAATCGTTGGTGTATATTGTAAAAGCGCAGGCGTTAAACCAACAACGTTGATGACAAGAAGAGGAGTAAGCTCTTGTGACATGTTCTCAACTCAATCTCTAGGTAGGGGGTAAAAGCTAGAGCCCCTCTTATTCGTAGGTATCTTCTCTTTCATCACCCCGAAGTTCTTCAAAAAAAGCTTGGGTTCTTGGATCACTGGGCTTAATAGCTTGGGCATCAAGCGCACTTTGTCTGGCTTTTTCCATCTCGCCAGCTTCCATGAATGTTCGAGCAATTTCAAGCGTTGCATAGTATTCCCCTTCAATTCGAAGCCCCTGTTCTTCACTACGAGCAGAAACTCGTTTGAGCATTTCCCACTCAAATATTGACTCTTGATAAAGCTCTAAAATTCGTAAAGCTTCAGCCCGAGTCTTATGGGGAAGCCCCTCGTAAGGCGTAACATAAATCATTTGAAGAGCCATATCAGCTGCCGCTTCGTGGTCGCCACGTCCAATAAAACGTTCAAGCAACCAACCTCGAATATCAAGATTGTTTTCATCAAGCAAAACAAGCTGCAAAGCTATTTTTTCAGCCCGCTCAAGATCATTGATTCCACGGTAAAAACCATAAAGTGCAATCAATGGCTGAGGGTTTGTGGGAAAAGCGTTACGAGCTTTATTAAAATAAAAAATCGTTGCATCTCGCGCACCTCGTTCTTGATAAAGCTCACCCATCTTCATGTAAGCATAAAAATCTTGAAGGCCCTGATTGATCGCTTTGCTTAAGTATGCTTCGCCTTTCTGGTTTTGTTCTTGAACAGAAAATCGTGGATCAGAAAAGGCCAGCATACCAAGAGTATAATTGAGCTCTTGGGTATCAACCCCTCGTTTTTGGGCAAGGCCAGCCCAAATCCGAGCATCGGAGAAGTTGCCCTGCTGGTAGTGAGCCCTGGCAAGCGTAACCAGTTCTTCAGTACTGCCTTCTCCGTCCTCAAGTTTTTCTTGAAGATCCTGAAGCTCTTCAACTTCTATTGGCCGTAAGAGTTGAAGCGTTGAGATTTTTTTGCCCACATATACACGAAAGGCCTGGTCGAAAGCATCCGTATCAATCTCAAGTGTTTCAGAAAAAACTTGATCCGGCGTTTTTTTAAGTGCAAATTCTTGAATCATGGTAATCACTGATTGATAGCCGCCGTACTCTTCAACAATGAACTCAACCATGATCGAAGCAAGGTAATAAGCAAAAAGCACTCGCGAACCATCACCAAACCAAGTATTAAATTCTCGAACCCGAGGAAGCTTATCAGTCACATAAGTCCTGAAAAGTTCTTCTTCCATATGCCTTTCCCACTCTGGACGACAGCGCCGCTCTTCGTAAACGGAACAGCCTTCTGCCAACCAACGCGGGCATTGACCGTTTGAAATTTGAAGCTGAAAAACGTGATCAAGTTCATGGCGTAACGTGCTTGCCCAATTGTACGTTCCTGCGGGACGAGCCTGGGGACTATCAAGAGTAATTAACTGACCAAAGCATGCTCCTAGAGCAGGCAACCCTTCGATGCCAACGGTTCGAACTTCAAAATCACGGTGCTGAGGAAACGCTTCAATAATTAAGGGAAGTTTTGGTTCATAGTCTAAATACTTATGCGAAAGTTCTTGATAACTCCTTTCAAGAAATTCTTCATAATACGGTTTCATGATATCAACTTCAGACTTGTGAATCAGAATACGGTAACGGCCCGATGGCGTTTCAATACGTTCATAATTTTTATAACTTCGAAGCAGCTCAAGCAGATTTCTGGTAAAAAGATTATTCCGCAGAAGATCATTTTCAAAAGCGATCTCCAGATTTTTTTTGCCCTCTTGATCGTTTCCAAGGTTAAGTTGAGCTCGCCCCAACCCCTTATAAAGGTCCCAAAGATCAGGCTGAAGTTCAATTCCACGCTGATAGAGTTCAATAGCTTCATCGAGTCTCAAACGTTGAGCCAATCCATCTGCGAGCATGAGATAAAATTCTCCAGGGGCTGAGTGGTGAAGAAAAGCTTGCTCTTCAAGAGTTTCAAAAACATCTTTTTTGCCAAGGTTTTTTGCCCATAAGGCTTTTGCTGCAAGCGCAGGCAATGAGTGAGGGTTAATGCTTAAAGCAAAATCAGCATCTTCAAGAGCTTCCTGGAACTGATCGTTTCCCGAGAAATAAATTGAACGATAAGCACGAGCTTCGAGCAGGTACTCATTAAGGGCCAAAGATTTCTCTAAAGACTTCCTGGCCTCAAAACCACGCCAGCGAAAAAAGTAGGTATAAGCCGTTATCAAATGGGCTTCCGCACTGTTTGGGTTATACTCTAAAACTTTTTCACAGTAGTTTTGGCGAGCAGAAGCATCTTTGTTCGTTTCATAATAAAGTCGGGCAAGTCCAAGCCAACTTGGAGTATGTCGAGTAAAAGTATTACGAGCTTGTTCAAAGTGATCCCTGGCAAGGTTAAGCTTGTTCAAACGATAAGCAGCTTTACCTGCAGCATGATACTGCTCTGCAATGAAAAATGCTTCTGTGTACTCGATAGTCGCACTTTCATCTAAATAAGCAGCTTTTTCAAAATGCACCTTTGCCTCTTTAAAAGCGCCCCGAAGCCACTCAGCTTCTCCAAGAATGAAATAGGCCCGTGGATCATTATTTTGCAGCTCTAAACAATGCTCGGCTGTTTGATAAGCTTCCTGATACTCTCCAGTACTCAGTAAAGCATAAGCATATTCAATCAGAAGCAAAGGTTTTGGTGTTTCACTTGCGATCGCTTCTTTGAGCAATTCCTGAACATCTGAAGGATTGCCACTTTCCATTGTTGCTCGAGCTTGAAGCCATAAGCTTAACTCTGAAAACCCTTGTTTTTCAAGGGAACGAGCTTTTCTTCGAACTGTTCGGTAACGACCACCTGTCAAGCCTTCGAGACCCGCCTGAAAAACGTCGTTTTGCAAAGGATCCTGAGAAAGGTCCTGGGCCCTGATAAAAGCGGGAAAGAGCAGAATAAGCGAAACAAAAGCACTTATCCCAAAACATCGATATCTTTTTACTCTGTACTCCATAAATACAACCGCCTTTAAACTCTTAAAAACCAAGATTGAATTTAATCTTACGGAATTAAACCCTCAATAGACGAAAGTTTTATTGATTCTACTATCGCCCTTTTTCCGTCACAAGCTCTTAAGGCTGCTTATCAAAAGAAGTCTTGAGTTTGTAGTCTCTACGCTAGAACTCTTTGCGCTTGAGGAGCACTAAACTTAAAGCGCAAGCGCAAAAGCTGCTTATGATCCAGTATGAAGTTTGCAAGTCCTCAAATAAAGAGGAGAAAGCAAGAGCGTGCCCCGCTTCAAACTTCTGGTGTTGTTGATTATAACTCAAATCTGGGTAGTAATAAAGAATCTCAGAGATAAAGCCCATACTTCCTTCAAAGCTCAAAGAACTCTTAAGAAGACCAATCAGAAAAAGGCATAAACACCCTAAGTAGCCAATAGCTGGAGAAAAAAGCATGCTGCCAAGTACCCCCCAGGGAACAAGAAAAGCAACACTGAATAAAAAAAGTGTAACCAGTAAGATTCCAAGAGAATAAAAAGAACTCTCAACTCCATCAGCGACCATAACGTCTTCTGGATCAAGGAGAACTGTGATTCTTTGGGTTCCTGGAGCAATCACAATTTTCAATTCCTGATTGGAGCTCACGTTCTTGTCGGTAAGGAAGAAATCACTCTTATATGAATCACTATAAGATGGAAAGACTCTTTGCAACTTGCCAGCACGATCATAATAAGCAAGCTTGACGAAGGATTCCTGTGATGCAGCCTCTTCTTGTCCTGACTCTCCTCTTTCAGATAGTTGGTCACTTGACTGGTCTTGAGAGCTTGATTTTTCTTGTCGTGTAAAGGCATAGTATCGAGTATGAGGAACCCGTATCAGGCGCTGTTTAAGATTCCTTGAAAGCTTCAAGCGCAGTTGAAGAAAGTGGTCTTTTTCAGGGTTTAATTGAATCAAGCTTGAACTGGTGCTTTGAGAAAACGAGCCCTCAAGATTTTCCAGCTCTGCTTCTCTGAAAATCCAGCACTCCTCATCGCCAATTATCTTTTGTGTTAAATAACTCGAATTTAAGGCCAAGAAGCTTAAAAATCCAAGAGCCAGAGCAATCGAAAAAAGACGCCCCAGCAAAACCCTTGACCGGCTGATCGGAGCCATCAGAAAAGGCAAAAGAAATGAACCATCAAAGGCTTTAGAGCTTAAAAAGCAAGCCGTAAGAGGAAGACTCAATAAAAAAAAGAGAGTCAAATGAAAACGAAAGGTATAAAAGTTTTGTTGTTGGCTTTCACTGGCAATCGAAGGTGCAAGCATTGATATTAAGAAAGGGGCAGATACAAAAAGAAAGATGGCTAAGCGATAGCCTTTATGTCGAAGTAAGAAGAAAAAATAAGCTAAAAACCCCGTATCAAAAGCCAGGGGCAATACTTTGTTTTTTTGAGAGGGGGGGGTAATCAACCTTGGCACTCCAAATCGTTTTACTCAAATGAGCAATGCTAAGCTTATCTTTGGCTACTCTTGCTTTTCTGCCTGATTATCTTGATCGCCTTTTTCTTCAGGCATTTTTGCCATAAGCTTACGGTAAAAATCAGGCAATGAATAACTTGCTTGTTCAAGCTTTGTAATTTTAAAAGACTCCTCTTCGAAAAAACCCTGAAGCTTTGCTTCAAGTTCGCCCTTCTGACCTTGCTTATTTTTAGACTTTAAAGCTTCAGCCGTAAAACGCACCTGATATTCATCCGGGATGCGAAGCAACTCTTCTCTTTTCCCAGTCAGGAGTGTTTTCCCTTTTTTTAATACAAACAAGCGGTCGCAAAGCTGGTCTATCTCACTCAAGCTGTGGCTGGCAAGAATCACAGCGCCACCTTCTTCTCGTTTTGTACGTATAAGCTCTCGTAATTTTTCGATACTTAAAGGATCAAGACCTGAGCCAGCTTCATCAAGCACCAAAAGCTGAGGCTTCGCAATAAAAGCCTGAGAAAGCCCAATTTTACGTTGGGTGCCCTTTGAAAGATTTTTGATTGGCCTTTTGGCAAACTCTTCAATTTCAAAATACTCCAGATAACGCCAGGCCTCTCTTGCAGCTTCTTTACGAGTCAGGCCTCCAAGGCGCCCATGAAGCATTAAAGATGAAAGCGAAGTTGCAAAGAGATCAAAGCTGTTATTCTCTGGCAGATAACCAAGTTTTGAACGCGCTTGGGCAAGCTGAGGGTTCAGTCCAAAAAGCTGAACCAAGCCAGAACTTGGGCGAATGAGCCCCACAAGCAGCTTTAAACACGTTGATTTCCCAGAACCATTTTCACCGAGCAACCCAACAACTTCACCAGGCATAAGGGTAAGATTAAAATCCTGCAGAGCACAAAGCCGTGGACGTAAAAAAAAGTCTCGATAAAACTTCCTTACATTCTCAAAAAGAGCGTAAGCAATGGCCTCTCCTGATGTCCTTTTTTGCATAGGAAAAAATAATAGGCACAGCACTCCCAAAAAGAAAGTGTCTAGCATCTTTTTATAAAAAGAATTTTAGGAGCAAACACTTCTTTGAGCACAAGTTTCGAAAAGTCTATTTTCTAGAACCTACCAGGATTCAGAAAAAGTGGTAAGGTACTCGCGTCCCCTTGGAAAGAGCAATAATCTTTGGCAATAATATTTGATAGAAGAACGGCAGGAAGGAAAGAATATGGGAACAAAAGAAGTTTTACAAGAGTTACAGGCAAGGATGCAGGCTGCTTACAAGGAATCCCCTTTTGATAATGCAGGCAAAGTAAAAGCCGGAGAGGTCGTCTTTGACTTTCAAATGACTCTGCCCCCCTTTAATCAGAAAGATCAAGATGACCAGGACATAGTTTTTTCAGAAATAATTCCATATCTCATAGAAGAAGAAAAGAGGGAAGGATATTTCGAAGAGCTCTTTGAAGAAGCCAAATACAGTGGAATCTTCGATGCTGATTTTGAAAAAACAGATGAAATCCTGGCCCAAGATATGCTTGATGAGTTAGTACAATCTATGGAAGATGGAATTTACTCATTTTTCTATAATCATGCTCCTGAGATCAAGAAACACAGGCTGAACTCACTGGCTGCCGAGCTCCAATCACTCCATGATGCAGAAAGAACTCCAGAAAGAGAAGAAAAAATCAAGCTTGTCCAGCAAAAGATGCAAGACATCGAAGAAAACTGGTAAAAGGAAAAGTGGTAAAATTCTGTCAAGAGCTGTGAATTGCTTGCTCCAAAGAATACCTGGAACATGACTTCCTATGGAAAGTCATGCCTTTATTTACTCATATAAGGGAAAGCTTTTAAAAAGTAAGAGATAAGAGCTTTTTGGGCAAGTGGGCTATTAATAGCCACTTTTACGAAGCTTTAAAACCTGCATACGGGTCTTTACAGCCTGGCGTCTTTTTCTTCGACGAGTAATGGAGGGCTTTTCGTAAAAGGCATGCTTTTTAACCTCACGAACAATGCCTTCTTTTTCGCAAAGTTTTTTAAAACGCCGTAAAAGCTGATCAGCATCTTCTGAAGAACGTGCCTTAACTTTAAGCATAAGCCTTTTTATCCTGACAAATTATATGTACCCTGAATATATGAAATATTACTTCATCTTCTCAAAACCTCTAGCTCTTGCATTTTAAAAATGCAAGAAGGGAGATCGTAGCTTCTCTGATACCAGGATACAAGCAGAGAATAAAAGATTTTTAGAATTTTAAGCAGGGGCCATAAGGGATAAGATAGAATAAAGACATAAAGGGCATAATGGAATCTATCTGTCCCTGATTGGAATAACCTGCTGGAAAGCACTTCTCATGGCTGAAAAAATAGCAAGTGACTATGCTCGTTTCCGCAAGATTGTTAAGGGTAAAGTCCGCAAAGAGCTTGAAAAATATATTCAGCAAGGTGAATTGCTTGCCCGTAAAAAAGACAAGAAAGTCTCAATTCCACTGCCTAATATTGATATCCCTCGTTTTCGCTTTGGCCAGCAGCAAAAAGGCACTGGACAGGGCGAGGGCGAAGTGGGGGAGTCTTTAGGGAAAAAACAGCCTGGTCAGCAGGGAAAAGCTGGTGAAGCAGGCTCTGAAGCAGGCGAACATGAGCTTGAGGTTGATCTCAGCCTTGAAGAGCTTGCTGAAATTTTAGGAGAGAAACTCGAACTTCCCCGCATTCAGCCAAAGGGCAAAAAAAATATGGCTGTGCTTGAACGGCGTTTCTCAGGCATCCGGCGAATCGGACCTGAAAGCCTCAGGCATTTCAAACGAACATTTCGCGAAGGCTTGAAACGGGCAATTATGTCAGGGGTTTATGATCCTCATAACCCTGTTATTGTTCCTGAGCGAGAAGACAGGCGCTACCGTTCCTGGAAGGAAACCATTATTCCAGAAAATAGTGCTGTCTTAATTTATATGATGGACGTCTCTGGTTCCATGGGGGAAGAGCAAAAAGAGCTGGTACGCATGACATCATTCTGGCTTGATACCTGGCTTCGCAGTCAATACAAACAAATTGAATCAGTTTATATTGTGCATGATGCCCAGGCTAAAGAGGTTGACGAACATACCTTTTATCGCCTGCGGGAAGCGGGAGGCACAAAAATCAGTTCTGCCTATGAACTCTGCGCCACTACGATTGAAGCTCGTTTTAATCCTCAAGAGTGGAATATTTATCTCTTCCATTTTTCTGATGGTGATAATTGGGGAAGTGAAGATAATAAAAGGTGTATAGAGCTTCTTAAAAATAAGCTTTTGCCCTGCAGCAATCTTTTTTGTTATGGCCAGGTTCGAAGCGCTTATGGCTCAGGGAAGTTTAAACACGAGCTTGAACAGGCCCTTCCAAACGAAGAAAAACTCATTACCCAGGAAATCAGCCGTAAGGAAGAAATTGTTCCTTCGATCAAAAACTTTCTTGGAACCGGGAAATAGGCCTTATAAGTCGAAGAGATAACCTCAAGGAGGGAGCCTCAAGATTGAGTGCCTTCTGGTTTATTTTGCTTATTTTGCCTCTCCAACAAGCACCGTGTTTTTATTCATACATATAAATGTTGTAGTATGATAAAATGAAAGAGCGTTGTACGTTTTATTTTTTGTGAAAGGAAAATCAAAAAATGCTCGAGTGAGCAATTTATAAACCTTGCGTCATCATAGTTTGCGGCTAGAACAAACCCGCCAGTTTGAAAACAAAACCGCAGATAAATGAGGGTGCCCCGTGTGGGGTATTCTTGTTGTCTGCTTTTTGTGGGGCCTCTGGCGGGGCCTGTTCTGGGGCAGAGGCGAGATGCCCCTTTTGTTGTTTTAGGGGCAGAAGTGATTTGCCAATGCATGCGAATAAGATGATGCTCTTTGAAAGGAGCCATCTTATGAATACCTTTGAGGGTGTTTCTTTACCACCCCTTACCTTTATGTCCAGGTCTTTACATCAATTTTCAGTGCTCTCACTCTTTAAGTTCAACGAAAGCGGAAATTTTCATCTTTGACAACCGCGCGCACATGTATATATATACATGAAGCGCCAATCATGAATAAAGCCTTGCAAGAGGTGGAAATAGCTCAAAAAGCAGGCCACTGCTTCGCTGCCAGCAACACATAGTTAACACATAGTTAACACATAGATAAAACACATAAAAGAAGAGGAAGAAATGACAGAGAAATTAGTTGGGGAAAAACTGTTCAAAAAGCATATGCTTGATTTAAGAAAAAGGGTTAAAACTCTTGAACAAGAAAATACAGAACTCAAGCAGGTCATACAAGACAGCGCCACGTTTCAAGAAATACAAGAAGTTCAAAACAGTATAAGCCGTATAAGCGCTAGAGTAGCGAGTTTCCCACACCCTTCAAGAATGAATAAAGTGCAAAGCAGAGTAAAAATAATGTGGGTAGTGTTTGTTATACTTGCAGTGATGTTCGTATTAAGGGTCCTAGGGTATTTTCTCATGGAAGTTGCAAATATCATGGCAATTATAAGGCAACAATAAAAAATTCCCAACTGCAAGTAGTGCTCTGGCTGGTGGGGGAGCTCTGTCCCAAACCATGAGTACTTTTAAAGAGGTTTCTTTGTTAGCTTTCTGGTCCTTTTCTGCGCACTAGACATCAGTCCCATTCTCTGAATCAGCTTCGGCTTCATCATCTAACTCCCAATCATCTGAATTCCAGAACTCTAATGGTTTCTTAAGAATATCTTCCCCTTCAAAGAAGCCCTTACTTTCAAACAATTCTGCTTCTATCCGACCGTCCATAGAGAAATTTATCTCCCAACGCTCTGATAAAGTAGCAACAATTACCATAATAGCATCCTCACTATTATGCTCTATGGTATAGGCTGCGCCTGAACGGGAGAGCTGATTAAGATAGTCAATCAGAACTTCCATCGGGTTCCTTTTCTTACTCATACTCTTCTCCTTCCTTTATTACAAGTATTACAAGCTATTACAAGCCTGATGCCAAAACCTTACAATCATAGATCCTGCTATAGCTACAACTCAAAGCATTCCCAAAAGCCACAGATCACTTCCCAACAACTCATTCTGCACCTCCTTTATGCTCTTTCTGCAAGAACACACAAAGAAACGGCCATTAAACTAAGGCAGTAGTAAAAATATAAAAAAAGACAGGTTTTCGATCTCCCTTTCTCTTGCATCACAAGGGAGGCACGACAAAGATCACTCACACACTCTTCGTACAACAAGACTTAAGTCTCTTCAACTTAACATCAATTTTGACATCAATTATCACATGGAAGGCCATTTTATGGGATAGGCCCTCGAGAGAGCCCTAGAAACCCTCCAAACGACATAGGGCTCCAAAACAAGACAAGATATTCATAAACATCACAAAATAAACAACTTAGAACTACACATTCCGCCAGAATCTTCCAGAAGCTGACCTTGGGAACCACAATCTTAGGTCCGATAATCAATGTTATGTAGAATAGGGTCTTGCTTGTTCTGGTTGACTCTGATCGCCTTGAAGCCACGGTGCCTTTTTGATCTCTAGGAGGCTTAAATATAGCCTATAGTTTCCTCAAAAGCCGTGTAATAGAGCTCTAAAAAGGATGTTTTAGGGATGTTTTGAAGTAGAAATGGCTAGCAAAGCTCTAAAATCAAGAGCTTGAAGCCCTTGATCCTCAAAAGCTATTGAAAATATTACCTCTATTATCAGCTTTTTTGGGGATACTTGGTAAATGGCTTAAAAATAAGCACTATCCAAATCTGAAAGAAATCCAAGCCTAGAAGAACTCGCTTTGCTTCATAAATGCCTTAAGCATCAAAACCAATATCAAAAAAGCCTTTACCTCTACCTTATATCTTTGCTTCATAAATGCCTTAAGCATCAAAACCAATATCAAAAAAGCCTTTACCTCTACCTTATATCTTTGCCAGCCCAAATGCCCAAACCCGCAAATTGAGCTTCCATTTCACGTTTACGCATGCTTTCAATAATAACAGGGCTCTGGAATTCAGCCTCATCCTCTATACGATAATACCCCTTTGAAAGCATGCCCTGAGTGACATCATACCAATACTGTGAGTCCTGCCTGTGGGGCAGCATCATAGTTGCTGTAATAACCTTTGCCTCAAGATCAATACCTCTTTTAGGGCGAAAGTAAATCACATTACGATGCTCTTCGATCAAACGATAAAGCTCACCCAAGGCCTCATCATAAAGATTTGGCATCTTCTCCTTGTCCGGACCAGCAACCCCTGGAATTTTGATGATCCGTGGAACCTTAACATTAACCTCAAGGGTCACCGGATCAATAATTCTGGTAACCGATGCAATAATTAAGCCTTGCTCGCTTATCACCAGTTCCTCTGGCACGTCTTCAAACTCTTGATTCTGCTCAGGGATTCGAACGCCGTCTTCTCCAAAGGTCTCTTTAACACAACCTGCTATGAGAAGCACAGGAAGAATCCCAAGAACACTGAGAAAGAGCCATCGTAAAAGCCCTGTTTTCATATTCTTTACCCTTATCTCTTTAATATCTCGATAACAATAAACCAGTAGAAGCTCTATGAATACTCGTTGGATACCAAAACGTAAACGACAAAAGAGGAAGAAGGGTTGGCTTTTTTTGCTCTTCTATACATATGCTACATATGCCCTCACTCTTCTATGCCTTCTTTCTATGCCCCTTCTTCAAGGAACGCCTCCCCTACCACTCGGTTCAAGCTTTATCTTCAAAACGTTGGCATCCAAATATACGAAACAAAACAAGATCCTCTCAAAGGAGGATCTTGTTTTGCAAACTTAAGATAAACAAAGAGCCTCTGCTAACAAAGCGCTTTGCTCTTATTTTCAGCTCTAGCGCAAGGAAACGCCAGGATGAAGAGGTGAAATGCCACCAATAATTGAAAGGGCTGCACCACTGTCTTTTCCTGAAGCTGTTGCAATTACATTACCACTTGCATCAACCACTGCGGCATGAGTCTTTTCCTTGCTGCTTTGGAAAAGTCCAAGAATACTTAAGCCTTCAGCTTGTCTCCATCCGAGAACGAGAAAATTTGCATTTCCCCCAATAACATCAGGAGCACCTGCGCCTTGTACGAGCTCTTCAATGGTTGTTCCGCTTACGGATGTTGGACCATAATCGGATTGAGAAAAAAGTGAACATCCAGAAGCAAGTAACGCGGCACTTCCAAGAGCAAGAACAGAAAGAACTTTCATGGATTCCTCCAAACTAAATATTAAAAAAGAGTAAAGAAAACATTAATATCCACATCAAAACTATAGGATAAGGCATGATTTAACAACTTTAGTCTCTCTTCGCAAGTCCCGTTTTTAAGATTTTCCATTTTGTTTAGAAAAGCTTAGAGTAAAGCCTAACTCCTTAGAATATAATGATTTTTGTTTGCTTTCTTTTGGATGCTTGAAAGTACAAGCATAGAGAATAACACCTTTTTTCTTGAGGCCAAATATACCACTTCAGAAACTTCCAATGATGAGCACCTAAGATCAAGACTTAAAAATCAAGCCCCCTTGACTTCAAGACTTCAGAATAGAATACTATGGAGTCTTGAGAAGTTTCCTCATTAAGAAGGCTATAAAATCCAGGTGGAATCCAATATGCACGAAGAACGTTATTACCAATCTCCTCTCACAACCCGCTATGCTGCTGAAGGCATGAAAGAGCTTTTTGGTGCTCAGAAGAAAGTTGCAACTTGGCGGCGCCTGTGGTTTGAATTAGCAAAGGCTCAACAAGAGCTTGGTCTTAAGCAAATTACGGATGAAGCGCTGCAAGAAATGCAGGCCCACCTTGAGGATATTGATTTTCAAGCAGCCCGTGAGCGTGAGCGTGAAGTTCGCCACGATGTCATGGCCCATCTTCATGTTTATGGCTTAGAGTGTCCTGCTGCTGCTGGAATTATGCACCTTGGCGCGACATCGCAGTTCATTAATGATAATACCGAACTGCTTCTGATTCGCGAGGCGACCTTTTTACTCTGTGATAAGCTGCTTGGGTTGCTTCATAACTTCAAGAATTTTGCTGAACGTTATGCCAGCCAAGCCTGTCTTGGATCGACCCATTTTCAAGTAGCCCAACTCACAACCGTTGGAAAGCGAGCTTGCATCTGGCTTCAAGACTGTCTTGAAGACTATCGCTCTTTAAAGGACTTTGCGACACAACTTCCAACTCGCGGGGTCAAAGGAACAACCGGGACACAAGCCAGTTTTCTAGCGCTTTTCAATGGCGATCATGAAAAAGTTCTTCAGCTTGAAGAGAAAGTTTGCACTGCCATGGGTTTTGAAAGGGCCTTTCCAATTACTGGTCAGACCTACCCTCGAAAGCTCGATCACACCCTGCTCTCAAAGCTTGCTGGTATTGGAGTCAGCTTGCATAAGTTTGCCTCTGATATCCGACTTTTAATGGGGCTCGGTGAACTTGAAGAGCCCTTTGAGAACAAGCAAATAGGCTCTTCAGCCATGGCCTATAAACGTAACCCCATGCGCTCAGAACGCATTTGCTCACTTTCACGGAACTTGCTTTCTTTTGCTGAACAAGCAGGACATATGGCTAGCCAGCAATGGCTTGAACGAACCCTTGATGATTCTGCTATTCGCAGGATTATTATCCCTGAAGCCTTTCTAACTGCTGATATTATACTCTCTCTTGCCAACAATGTGACAAGTGGACTTGTTGTCAATAAAGCCTGTATTGAAAGACGGGTCAGCGAATACCTGCCTTTCATGGTAACAGAAGAAATCTTAATGGAAGCCTCACGCAGAGGGATTGACCGCCAGGAAGCCCATGAAAAGATCCGTGAGCATAGCCAGGTTGTCATTCAAGCCATGCGACAAGAGGGCGCAAGCAATGATCTGCTCCAGAGAATCCAAGCGGAAGCCTTATTCTCAGCGATGACAGATTTTATTCGTGGGTTAAATGACCCGCAAAAGCTGATTGGACGAGCTCCAGAACAAGTCCAGGCTTTTCTCAGCCAAGAGCTTGAGCCTCTTTTGAACTCGGCTGGCACTGGTTCCCAGGGCGACCCTCTTAAGGTTTAAACCCCTCCTAACAAGTCCAAAATTGGGACAGTTTTGCAACCCTTCGGAGTGGGAGACTTTGGAGCGGGAGCGGAGTGCTGGGAGCACTCTGCGAAGCGGAAAAGCTCCTCCCCCAAGCCGTTTCGAAACGGAGAAGCTCCAAGCATTCGTTAGGCTCTTTAGGGACAATTTTGCAACCACACTCGGGTGTTTTTCGGCCTCTAAAATGAAGTTGTAAGTTGTTTTTATTTAATGGGTTATGAACGCAACCAAAAATGTTTATCCGGTTGCAAAAGTATAAAACTATTTTGCCATAGAATAGTTTAAAAGGGGTAAGCTTCTCCATTACAGAGAGTGCCAACCCCGGCACTCTCTTCCCATTCCGAAGGGTGCATAATTCAATAATTATTTCTCGCTTCCACTATTAGAAAAAGAATTAGCAAAAGATTCGTGCTTCTCCACTCCAAATCATTTCGTTGTTTTAAAAGTCGCCCAACCAGACCATGGTCCATTACTCACTCTGTTAAGGGCCCGAACCCGCCAGCGATAAGTGGTACTGTTCTTAAAGGAAAGATTAGCTTTCAGTGATGGTAAATATGAACGCCCTGATCCTTTATAGCCAACACCTAAAGTATCGAAATAACTCCACTTTCCAGGATCGAGTGGGTTTGATGCTCCCTTTTCTTCAATTTCAATTTCATAACCTTCTGCTTCAGAGATTCCATCCCAAATAAATTCTGTACTACCAAAGAGATCGACATTTCCATTATAAGCTGGTCGAATAGGAGTTGGAGCTCTCATAATGAAAGAATCAAAAACTGAAAGCTGTTGATCCAAAACATTCACATGGACTTGAGCTGGTTTGCCTCGTTCACCACGCTTGTTAAGGGCCCAAACCTTGACACTCCACTCACCAGGAGAAGCAAAAGTAAAAGTATATCGAGGGTTATCTAAGGCCACATCATAAGGGCCTATACTATGAGCCCCCCCACTCTTTGATGGAAAAATTGAACTCTTCTCAAGAAAAGCTTCAATTTCATAGCCATGGGCATCATGGACTTCGGTCCACTGAAACTCAAGGGCTTCATGAACTTCTATATCACTTTGAAATTGATTCAAGATATATGGAGCATCAAGCTCACGTTCAGATAGAGGCAATATAGTATCAAAGTCTGCTCGTTCTGAGGCTTCCCCATAAACCCAGTTATCATGAATATCTTTCTTTACTGGATAAACCTGAAAAGCCCATTCTCCAGGCCTCAATGAAACTTTCCATTCCTGAGCAGAGATCGGAGCTGATGTACTATATTCTAAGCGCTCCCTATAGGATAAGCCGTCCCATTCTTGAAAAACAACAGTATAGTAGCTATCATTTCCTTTCCAGCGCAGCTGGACTTCTGCTTGATGAGTACCTGGATCAACTTCTATCTCAGGAGCATCAGTCCAGTTTGGCCATAAATCAGTTGCACGACTAAGTGTTTTCTCATCAGACTCATTATGATCTAAGGTTGCACCACTGCCAGTGCTAGTACCAAGTGAAGCTGAAAGTACATTTGGTGCACCACTACTTGCTGATGTGCCTGCTCCCGCTTCAAGTGAACCAGGGGGCACCACTGCACCAACTTTCTTTTTCTTCTTATCCTTCTTCTTGTCTTTCTTTTTGTCCTTCTTATCTTTCTTTTTATCTTTGTCTTTCTTCTTCTTTTTGTCTTTCTTTTTCTTCTTATCTCTTCTTAGAGGGCTTTCTGGGGTTACATTATATCTATTGAGAAGCTCCTCACACTTCTCACAAATGCTCCAGCTTGCAGCAACCCTTGATGGGGTAAGCCCTCGTTCAATTGCTTCCTTAATAGCAACGACTTCAGCATGCCCACTACCAAGAGCTGCAATTTCATGATCCTCAAGCATAGCCTCCTGTGCTGGGGTAAGACTGCCAGCACTTGAAGCAACAATGATAATGCCTTCTTTTGTTTCAAGTACAGCTGTCGTCCTCTTTCTTTGGGAAAAATCATCAAGAGCGCTGTGAATTTCTTTTGCACGGGCATACAAGTCTATCTGGGAAGTTTTATGTGTTGAAACATAGAAAGTACTTGGAAAGCTTCTCTTGGAAAATGTTTTTTCCAGTGGACTTTCTATCAAAGCTACAAGATCAACTTTCCAGACACCAGAAAATGGGAATTGGAGTGGGTAATGAAGCTGATCATTTTTATCAGGAAAACCCGCAACTGGACGAGTCGTATAATCCCTGTCTATATAAGCGTTTCCTGATATTTCTCGATAGTAAAACTCATAGGATGTGGCCCGTGGCACAGGCAACCAGGTAACTTCAAAGTCTGTTTTGATTTCTGAATTTGATAGAGTCGAAGTAAGGGGCTTAATCAGCTTGGGCCTTTGAAGCTGGATATCAGAAAAAGGAAGATTCGTATTAAATTCTGCTCGCTCTGAAGGATAGCCGAAATGATAACCACCTTTACCATCTTCTTCAGCAGCATAAACAATAAATGACCATTCTCCTACGTTCTCCTCTCCCCAGCCAGAAGTGCCCAAGTCCAAGCGAACTGTCCAGGATTTTCCTCGTATGGGTTCAGGAGTACTGTGTTCTGGGCGAATGGCATAGTCATGACCATTCCACTCTTGAAAGACGACATGGTAAAGATCATCATTGCCTTGCCAGGTTAACTCAACCTCAATAGTGTGGGAGTTTTCTTCAACTTCAATCCCTCTAAAAGTATCAACAAGGGTTTCTGCTTCCTGGTTTGGTTGAAGATAGTTTGCAATTCCAAGTGATAAATCAGAGTCATAGGCTGTGGTTTGAAAATCAGCCCGGCTCCAGGGACTATGCAAATTAAGAAACCCTGATTCGTGAAGGGCGCGTACTTCCCAAAGGTAACGCACTTTTGGAGCAAGCTGAACACTCCAGGAAGCATCTCCTTTTTGAGTAAATCCCAGATCTTCAAGAGAAAGAGGAATCAGAGTATTATTACTCCCCCTTCTTTCATAAAGCTTAACTTCATACCCATTAAAGCCATGCATCCTATCCTCTTCAGGAGACTGACACTTTAAACCAACCTTTCCATCAGAAGTGAGCTGGACAATTGCATTGTGAAGAGGTGAAAGAATAATTGGAGACTGCAGTTTTGGAATAATTCGGAATCGATTGGTTTCAGAAAAAGGACTGTAAGACATGGATTCAGAATGCTTATAAGGCACTTTTACAGCCCGTACTCTCCAAAGAAGGTAGGAATCTGTAAACAATACACGAGTTACCCAAAATTCACGTTTGTAAATACGTGGACTCTCTGTAAGGACAACAAAACTGCCATTGATCTCTTTTCCAACTTGGACCTCATACCAGCTTGCTTCTGGAACTTCCTGCCAGGTAAAAGTTAATTGACCTAAAGTTTCAGGTTCAGGTTTTTGAAAAAGACCAACGTGTTCATTCGCTGAACCTGGAGGTAAAATTTCTTGATAAATATCTTCGCCACGAGCTGATTCCTGTCTCGGTGGGACCTTTATAGGTCCTGGGGTAGGGGCAGGCAGAACCGGGGTCTCACCTGAAACATCTTTAAAATAAGGCTTAAATTCTGCCTGGGCAATTTCACTCTGCTGACCAAAACCATTTTTTGCAGATACAGACCACTTATAATGTGCTTCAGCTTCCAACCCCCTGAGCAACCATACCCCTCCCTCATCAAGCAATTCTAAATACTCTTGATTGCCAATGGCTTGGTTATGACTACTGCAAAAAGGCACAAAGTCACTCTCTGGATCCTCAGAATCTTCTTTGACAAATACATCAATGAGGTAATCAATATCAGCCCCCCAGACAGGGACATAGCTGAGTAAAACTGTGTTTTCTTCGCTTAAAGGAACAAGGTGCCTATGCTTAGGAGAAATAATGATTGGTTTTTCAAGGGTTGCACCAGTCGTCTTAAAAAAGCGAAGAGCAGGCTCACTTCTCATACCATAGTTATTGATACTCTGAACACGGACCTCGCATTGACTGGCGTTGGGAATATAAAACTCTGCCAAAGTTCCAGAGGTGTATTTCTCAAGCCGCTCATTGTGGAAGTCTCCATTACTCCAACGCATTTCTACCCAATATTCGGCTGCGCTTGGAATAGACTTCCATATCACAGGCATAGTACCGGCAGCGAACTCTTGACCATCCTGTTCTGGGTTAAGAATTACAGGTGTTTTGGGAATAGTCGTAAGAAAGTAATCTGCAGCTGTCTTTCCGATTGTTCCTGTTGGGCTGATAGCATGAACTTCCCAGATATAACGATAGCCCACATCAAGTGGAATGCTTTCCTCTGAATGAGGTCCTCCAGCAGCTTTACCATAGGGAACAATAAACTCCCCTCCTTCAACTTCCACTCGCTGGCTATTTTCTCTTTCTTGATAAATCTTAACTCTATAGGCTGCAGCGCCTTCCACCGGAGTCCAATAAAAGGAAAAGCCTGCTTTATTTGTTATGCTCTCAGAAGAATCTTCAAACCTTTGATAGGTTTCAGCCTGCAAGTGTGTTGGAGCAGGGAGTAGCTCTTCGACTTCAGGGTTGTAGGGGTCTCGCACGATAAAGCTAGCTTTAGCCCAGTCACTCCATCTTGTTTGACTGGGATCTAAATCATTAGCATCTGAAGTAAAGATTGTTGATTTTACATGCCATAGATAAAAACCTGGCTCAAGTTCACGTTGAAACTGAGTTTCAGCTTCAGGATCAGACAGAAAATGATCATTTCTCAAGGTTTCTTCATGAATGATATCGTGAGATCTTTGGCTATTCTCTGAATGAACCCTATAAACTTTGACTTCATACTGGATTACCTCGCCAAGCTTCGGCTTTCCAAAGCTTCCTTCCCCTCCCTTCCAGGAAAAGGTCACTGCTTTCCTTTCTTCTTCACCAGCTTCAAAGTCTAAGTCAAAGACTTTACCATTGGGAGAAAGAGCAAGGGGAGAAGCTACCTGGTCGGCCTGGATTGTAAAAGAAGCTGTCCTTGACCACCTGCTCCAACCATCCTCGTTACCAGCACGGGCTGCCCAGGTGTAATTCCCTGGCTCAAGATCAAGCCAAAGATACTCAAAAAGAATAATGGGCTCCCCATTTTCATCTTCTCGAGTACTTATGATACCCTCATCATTTTGAAGCTCGAATTGTTTATAACGTCCATTAACCAAGAAAAGCAGCTCAAATTGAGTTGCTTCAACTTGAGTCTCAAACTCCAGTATGATGTCTGATGAACCAAGCTTTGTTGCCTGCTTTGCAATTTCAAGCTCTGGTGAATAAGGAGGTCGAAGGTTGTGTGGTGGCTGCAGTTCAGGGTTTGATTTTCTGGGCGGACTTACAAGAAAAGTCGCTGGCTTTGATGGAGGAGAAAATTCCTGATCACCTTGATTGTTC